>NZ_JABDWI010000006.1:0-400185 GCF_019685235.1 Rhizobium sp. NLR8a | reverse complement strand
AACACAAACCAGCAATCGCCAATCCGCTTGAGTTTCTTTAGAACGAAAGACTTCGTCGCCAGCAGCGCCGCCGCCCTCGTTCAGTGAGTGGGCTTATAGAACCTTCCCCTTTTCTAAGTCAACTGCCATTCCAAAAGTTTTTTGACATTTTTGTAACAGGCTGATTTGACTGCTATTTTCTCCAGGTTCCTTATCCACAGGCGGCGTTTTCGCGACAAATTTCCGAAGTTTTCTTTATCGGCTGGTCAAAAAATCCTCGAATTGCCACCCGTCACCGGCGAAAGATCGCGTGAAAACAGAGCTTTGAGCCAATTTATAGTTAATCGAGGATTAAATTGACGCCGGCCGGCGAGCTTTAAATTTCCGTCACAAATCAGCAGCTGCAATTTCGGAACCTATCACCGTTTGAGGTGTTGTCTTTCCCATTGAAGGAAGGAGACCGACATGGCTGCCAACACCGATGACATCAGAGCATCTGTCAGCAAGGACATCGCTGCGCTCCAGCAGGAAGTCTCTCGTCTGCAGAAGATGATTTCCGCCCAAGGCGCCGAGGCCTATTACGAAGTCCGCGGCCGCGCCGGCAAGGCCTACGATGAAGCCCTGCCCCGCGCCAAAAACGCCGTCGCCCAAATCCGGGCCGAAGGAGCAGCCGCTGCGGGCGCCGCCCGCGAGCATGCGGCCGCAACGACCACCGCACTGGTGCTTGCCGGGGCGGTCGGCTTCCTCTTTGGCTACCTGCTGTCCGGCAATTCACAGCCGCAGCCTCGCCATTGGTGGCACTAAACCCTCAATCCGCCCAGGAGCCGACTTTTTTACGCACTCCGCCGATCAATCTTTGGCAGGGTGCGTAAATGCTTATGTCTCAGAAAAACCAATTTTTAATGCAAGGGGTGGAACATAAAAACGAAAGGGAGGACGACAATGGAAAACAAGAGGGCCAATTGCATCATTGAAGTCAGCGTCGACGGCGTCAACGGCCGTTACGCGGTCGGCATCATGAATATGCGTCAGGCGCTCGAGCTGCCGGAAATGCCAAGCCTGTCCTATACTCATCCCGACCCGGCGAAAGCCGCTGCCGGCATCGTCGTCAGCCGCAAGGAGCTCGCCGGCTTCATGGCCTGCCGCTAAGGCGGCGCGAGCGACAGGTTTTTCGCCCAGACGGCGCTTTATCCGAGGCGCTGACGTCGTTTTTGCAACCCCATCATTCCCTGGTTTTAGTTGTCATGCTGGCATCGTTGTGCGGTTCGTGCCAAGAAGCGGCATCGAGGCTGGACAGGGATGGCAGATGAGGGATCGGCGCCCATCACATAAGACGCGCGAGCGGCTGAAGCCTGCCGCCGACACGGCAGGCAAGCGGGTCACCCTTCCGCGCGCCCTTTCCAAACTCGGCTATTGCTCCCGTACCCAGGCCGAACGGCTGATTGCCGAAAGCCGCGTGGCCGTCGACGACCGTATCGTCAGCGATGCCTCTGCATGGGTCGATCTTTCGACGGCGAGGATCAGTGTCGACGGACTTGTCATCGCTGCAGAGGCGAAAATCTATCTGATGCTCAACAAGCCACGCGGGCTCGTCACGACCCGCCATGACCCCGAGGGCAGGCCGACGGTCTATGATTGCCTCAAGAATTTCGACATCCCGCACCTCTCTCCGGTCGGCCGGCTCGACAAGGCAAGCGAAGGCCTGCTGCTTTTCACCAATGACACCGAGTTCGCCCAGACCCTGCTCGATCCGATCACCCATGTGACGAAAACCTATCATGTCCAGATCGACCGCCTCATGGACGACGAGGAAATTGCCGCTATGACATCCGGCATCCGCCATGACGGCGAGTTGCTGACGGCAACCGCCACACGACGCCTGCGCCAGGGCGACAGGAACTCTTGGATCGAGGTCGAGCTCGATGAAGGCCGCAATCGCCAGATCCGCCGTATGCTGGAGGCGCTCGGCACCGAATGCTTGCGCCTTGTGCGGGTCGCCATCGGCGGGCTCGAACTCGGGGAACTTCCAAAGGGCGCCGTGCGTGCGTTGACAGAGGCAGAGTTGCAGGGGTTGCGTCGACGAGCCGGCATGGAAAGGGCGAGACGTTGACCGATGTGCCGGAGATCGAGCCGCATGAATTCTGGCAGGAGATCCATCCGCCCGGCACCTTTCCCGACGATCGGGAATTCACCACCTTCTATGTCGCCACGCTGGAAGACGGCCGCCAGCTTCGCCTGCCGATACGCGTGTTGGCAGATGGCGATCACGCCCTCGCTTCGCTGATCGTCAACCAGGCGAGCTTCGCCGTCCTCGACGCGTTGGCCGACGGTCTCGCCGAAAAGATCAGACCCATGGGCGTCGATGTCGTCGCCGGCCTGCCGACGCTCGGCTTGACGCTTGCCGCCGCCGTTGCGCAGAAGCTCGGCCACGGCCGCTACGTCCCTCTCGGCACCTCGCGCAAGTTCTGGTACCGCGACGAACTCTCCGTTCCTCTGTCTTCGATCACCACCCCGACACAGGACAAGCGCCTCTATATCGATCCGCGCATGCTGCCGCTGCTGACCGGACGGCGCGTCGCCCTGATTGACGACGTCATTTCCAGCGGCGCCTCGATCGTCTCGGGCCTTGACCTGCTGACGGCCTGCGGCATCGAACCTGTCGTTATCGGCGCGGCCATGCTGCAATCGGAGCGGTGGCGCGATAGCCTCGCAGCCGCCGGGCCGCAGTGGGTCGCGCGCATCCGCGGTGTCTTCGCAACGCCCCTGCTGGAGCGGAATGCCGGGGGTCGCTGGCAGGTTTCGGCCCGATCGAAGACATGAGATTGTTCAATTTTTGCCGGCTGGCGCCTCTGTACAGCAGATGAGGAACGACTACAGTCCGCCCAAGGCAGTCACCCGGAAATCTGCAGCGGTTCCGGTACAGCGACATACCCCCATCGATGAAACACCGGATCCGCCCATGTCGTTCGAGCAAGCATCCCTGCTGATCCTTCTGCTGGCGATGCTCATTCTCTTCTCGCTCGAGCGCATACGCATCGAGGTGACTGCGATTGCCGGCCTGCTCGCCGGATATGCGCTCGGACTTTATCCGGCCGACCAGATCTTCGCGGGCTTCGCCAGCCCCGTCGTTATCACCGTCATCGAAATCCTGCTGATCGTTCAGGTGCTGGCGCGCGCCAAACTCTTCAACAACCTCGCTGCGCGTGTCGCGGCCGCAAGACCCTCGAACTTCAAGATCATATCAGGCGCTTCCTCGCTTGCCGGCGTTCTTTCCATCTTCATGAACAATATCGGCGCCTTTGCAATCACCTTGCCGGTGGCGCTGCGGCTCGGCGTGGCACTCTCAATCCCCCGCCGTCAGCTCGTCATGCCCATCTCGTTTGCCGCCCTGCTCGGCGGCCTCGTCTCGCTGATCGGCACGCCGGCCAACCTGCTCGTCAGCGACGCGCTTGCCAAGACGTCCGGTGCGCGCTTTCATTTCTTCGATTTCAGCTATGTCGGGCTGCCAGTCGCAATCGCCGGCATCCTGCTCATCGCCGTTCGGGTCCGATACTTGTTTCCGGAACCTGACGCAGTGCCGGCAACGCTCGCCCAGGGCTCGCGGCGCATCGTCGTCGAACGTCGCATTCCGGATGCTTCGCCGCTGATCGGCACACGGCTTTCCGAGTGTCTGACCCGCTTCGGCATCAAACCGCACGCGCTGATCCGTAACGGCAATTTTGTGTTTGGCCCGCTCGACCAGTCGATGGTCTGCGCGGGCGACGTGCTGCTTGCCGAAGGCGCCGATGACATCTTTGCCGGCCTTGCCGCCACACAATCGCTGGTGGCTGATGCCCATCTGGACGGTCCGCCGCCGGATTTTACCCGGGTCGAAACCGTCGTCATGCCCGAAAGCACGCTGGTGGGTTCGCGCATCAGCTCGCTCGAAGTCTTCCACCATCGCGGCATCGCAGTCACTGCTCTTTCCATGCGCACACCGCGCATCGAAGGCCGCTTTCTCGATCTGCAACTGTCGATCGGCGATATTTTGACGCTGGAAGGGCCGCGCTCGGCAATCGCCGAAGCGCTGGAGGAAAGCGAGTGCCTGCCGCTTGCTCCGACAGCGTTAGCCGAACCGGCCATCCTCTCCTGGCGGCCTTTCGCATTATTTGCCTGCGGCGTCGCGGCGTCGGCGGCGGGCCTGCATCCCGAGGTCGCTTTTGCGGGTGTCGTCCTCGTCCTCGCTTTGCTCAATCATCTCAACATCCGGCAGGGGATGGCCGACCTCAACTGGCCGATCATCATCATGCTCGCGGCGATGATTCCGATCGGCCAGGCAGTGGCCAGCACCGGGGCGGCCGAAGCCATTGCCGGCTGGCTGAGCCTCATCGTGCCGGTTAACCATCCGCTTTCCGGCATCGCCCTCATCCTCTTCCTCGCGATGGCGCTGACGCCCTTCGTCAACAACGCGACCGTCGCAATCGTGCTCGCCCCGATCGCACTCGAATTTGCGAAGATCGGGCGGCACGCACCCGACGCCTATCTGATCGCGGTCGCCGTCGGAGCCTCGCTCGATTTTCTGACGCCCTTCGGCCATCACAACAACACGCTGGCGATGGGCGTCGGCGGCTACCGCTTCAGCGACTTCCCGCGGGCCGGCTGGCCGCTTGCCGTCGCAACTTACGGCCTCGCTCTGTTTCTTCTGGTTCTGTTCTGGCTGTGATGCCATAGTCGGCTCGGCTTGAACTTCGCCGGTAATGAAACTAGAGCAGGAAGCCTTCAGCCAAAGACAAGGACAGTCGAACGCCGTGCGAATCCTCTCCGAAGCCCATTTCCCGGAACTGCCGAACTACTATCGCGGCAAGGTGCGCGAGAATTACGACCTTCCCGACGGACGCCGCATCATCGTCAGCACTGATCGCCTCAGCGCTTTCGACCGTATTCTTACCTGTATTCCCTATAAGGGCCAGGTGCTGACGCAGACCGCACGTTACTGGTTCGAGGCGACGAAGGACATTTGCCCGAACCATGTGCTCGACTATCCCGATCCGAACGTGGTCATCGGCAAGCGGCTCGACATCCTGCCGGTTGAAATCGTCGTGCGCGGTTATCTCGCCGGCACCACCGGCACCTCGATCCTGACCCTCTATAAGAAGGGTGAGCGGGAGATGTACGGCATGCGTCTGCCGGACGGTATGCGCGACAATCAGATCCTGCCGGAACCGGTCATTACGCCGACCAGCAAGGAATTCGACGGAGGCCATGACGAACCGCTGACGCCTGCCGAAATCGTCACGCGAGGACTTCTGACCAGCCACCAGTGGGAAACCTTGTCGAAATATGCGCTTGCGCTCTTTGCCCGCGGCCAGGAAATGGCCGCGAAGCGAGGCCTGATCCTCGTCGATACCAAATATGAATTCGGCACCGATGGCGACGGCAACATCATCCTCGCCGATGAGATCCACACGCCGGACAGCAGCCGCTACTGGCTTGCCGACAGCTACCCGGCAAGCTTTGCCGCCGGAAAGCGGCCGGAAAGTTTCGACAAGGATTTCGTCCGCGCCTGGGTGGCGGAGCGTTGCGACCCCTACAAGGATGAAATCCCTGAAATCCCAACCGAACTGATCGAGCAGACCTCGGCCGTCTATATCAGGGCCTACGAGGCGATAACCGGCGAGCGCTTTGTTCCCGACAATAGCGGCGAGACGCCGCTTGCCCGTGTCCGAAACAATCTCGCCCGCTATTTCCCTTGAAAAGGCGACACGAGAGCCGCCGGGCCTTGCATCGGCTTGGCAGTTTTCGCTGAATAGCGCTAGCATCGGCAAAAAGGGATACCGGGCGCGGCCCGGCGGGGGACGGATGGTAAGAAGGCCGAGACGCAAGGCCGAGGAAACGCGACAGGACATCCTCTCCATGGCGGAGATGCTGTTTCGCGAACGTGGCTTCGCCGCGGTGTCGATCGCCGATATATCAGGCGCGCTGCACATGTCGCCCGCCAATGTCTTCAAGCATTTCCGTTCCAAGGTGGCACTGGTCGATGCCATCGCCGGGCGACATCTCGACAATGCCGCCGAGCGTTTTGTCCCTCTCGACCAGACCATGCCCGCGAAAGAGCAACTGCTTCGCTTCGTCCTGCGCCTGCTGGAGGGCCATCTGCAGGATATCCAGAAGAGCCCTTACATCTTCGAAATGGTGCTTTCGACCATCGAAGCCAAACTCGAAGCCGGCAATCGCTATCGCGCCCGTATCGAGGAGAAAATCGGCGAGATCATCCGCAAAGGCATGGTGGAAGGACGTTATCATTGCCGCGATCCCGAGCGTGCGGCGCAGACCGTCGCCGATGTGCTTGCCTGCGTGCTGCACCCTGTCCTCATCGTCCGCGACGACAAGGAGACGCTGGTGCATCGTGCCGAGGAAATCGTCGGCTTCGTCGATGCCGCACTGCAAAATAGCGCTTGCTAAGTGACGGTTGCTGACTTACGTCACTTCGTAAAGCTTTTGTTAGACTCGGGATTATGGCATTTGAGGCCAAGCTCATCCTGACGCTTACATAAGCCTGCGCTCGGCCCGGCCGGGCCCGTGGATCGAACGGCGATTGCCACCGCATGAGGGAATTCAGAATGATTCGGCGTGCCGTCCTCATCTCCTCGGCCCTGCTGGCCGGCGCATTGCTTGGCGCCTGCAGCGACAATGCCGGCAAGCCCGCGGGCAATGCCGGCGCGGCCGCGCAGCAGGCGATCCCCGTCGGTGTGATCGCCTTGACGAAGGCGAATTTCCCGATCACGACAATTCTTCCTGGCCGCGCCGAAGCTTTCCAGACGGCCGATATCCGGCCGCAGGTGAGCGGCATCATCCGCGAGATCGCCTTCAAGGAAGGCGGCGAGATCAAGAAGGGCGACCTTCTCTATCAGATCGAGGATGCGCCCTATATCGCCGCCGTCGAGCAGGCTAAGGCGGCCATCTCCAAGGCCGAGGCGAGCGTGCCGAGCGCTGAAAGCAATCTCGAACGCTACCAGCGCCTCGTCGGCAGCGGCGCCACCCAAATCGAATACGAGACGGCGAGAACGACGCTTCTCCAGGCGAAGGCCGAGGTCGAGGCGGCAAAGGCTGCCCTTTCCGCGGCACAGATCGACCTCGACCATACGAAGATCGTCGCGCCCTTCGACGGCGTCATCGACCAGACCGCCTACAATATCGGCAACGTCGTCTCGGCCAACCAGACGACGGCGCTGACGACGATCCGGCAGCTCGATCCGATCTATATTTCGCTGACGGAATCGAGCACCAACCTGCTGAGGCTGCGCGATGCGATGGCCGCCGGCGATATCAAGGGCGCGGAGAATGTCGCCTTCCACCTGATCCTTGAAGACGGCAAGGAATATAATCAGCAGGGGAAGCTCGACATGTCGAAGCAGGTGGTCAGCGAGACCACAGGCACCTTCATCATCCGTGTGCTCTTCCCCAATCCCGATCGCATCGTCCTGCCCGGCATGTATGTCCGCGCCACGGTCGCGCTCGGCGCCGAAACCGGTTATGCGCTGCCGCAGCTGGCGACGAGCCGTGACGCCAACGGCCGGTTGACGGCGCAATTCGTTTCCGCCGACGGCAAGGTCGAAACCCGCGCCTTCGAGAACAGCTCGCCCTCTAATAATTCCTGGCTGGTAACCGAAGGCATCAAGGACGGCGATCAGCTGGTCGTCACCGGTCTGCAGTCGGTCACGGCGGGCATGCCGGTGAAGCCGGTTCCGATGGAGATCAACGACAATGGCGTGGTCGTGGCTGCCGAGCAGCCCGCGGCCGGTGACGCTGAGAAGCCCGCAGCGAAGTAATCGCTGCGAGGCCGCATCGTCACCGTCTCAGCCGCACAGGAACAACCAATGGCCAAGTTTTTCATCCGACGTCCGATTTTCGCCTGGGTTATTGCGATCACCATCATGCTCGCCGGCCTGCTGGCGATCTTCACCCTGTCGATTTCGCAATATCCCGACATCGCCCCGACGACGGTGCGCATCAACGCCACCTATCGCGGCGCCAGCGCCGAGACCGTCGAAAAATCGGTAACGACGATCATCGAAGACGGCATGACCGGCCTGGACGACCTCACCTATATGACTTCGACTTCGTCGACCGGATCGGCCAGCATCCAGCTCACCTTCGGAACCAGCATCGATCCCGACATCGCCCAGGTGCAGGTGCAGAACAAGCTGCAGCTGGTCCAGTCGCAGCTTCCGGGCGACGTTATCGATGCCGGCATCAGCGTGACGCGCTCGACTTCGAGCATTCTCCTCGTCGGCTCGCTCGTTTCAACTGACGGCAAGCGCAATTCGGTCGATCTCGGCAACATCATGTCGACCTCCATCGAGGACCAGATCCAGCGCCTGGAAGGCGTGGGCAGCATCAACGTCTTCGGTTCCGGATACGCCATGCGCATCTGGCTCGATCCCTTCAAGCTGGTGAAATACCAGCTGACGCCGAGCGACGTCACAGCAGCGATCCAGGCGCAGAACACCCAGGTCTCCGTCGGTTCGCTCGGCGCCCAGCCGACGATCCCCGGTCAGCAGCTCAATGTCACCATCACCGCGCAAAGCCAGCTCACCACCGTCGCCGACTTCGAGCACATCATCCTGAAGGTCGAAAAGGACGGCGCGACGGTGCGCCTGAGCGATGTCTCGCGCATCGAGATCGGTCAGGAAAGCTACGGCGGCAGTTCGCGCTACAACGGCCTGCCTTCGAGCGGTTTCGCCGTCAACCTCGCAATCGGCGCCAACGCCATCGATACCGCCGCACGCGTTCGATCCGCGCTCGATGTCATCGGCCGCACCTTGCCGGAAGGTGTGAAGATCACCTATCCCTATGACACGACGCCCTTCGTGGAGCTGTCGATCGAGAAGGTCGTGCATACACTGATTGAGGCAATCGTGCTCGTTTTCGTGGTGCTGCTCGTCTTCCTGCAGAATCTGCGCGCCACGCTCATTCCGACCATCGCCGTTCCGGTGGTGTTGCTCGGCACCTTCGGGGTGCTGGCGGCCACCGGCTATTCGATCAATACCTTGACGATGTTCGCCATGGTTCTGGCGATCGGCCTTCTCGTCGACGATGCGATCGTCGTCGTCGAAAACGTCGAGCGCATCATGTCCGAAGAGAAGCTTTCGCCGCTCGAAGCGACGGAGAAATCGATGGGCGAGATCACCGGCGCCATCGTCGGCATTGCGCTCGTGCTGACCGCCGTCTTCATTCCGATGGCCTTCTTCGGCGGCTCGACCGGCATCATCTATCGCCAGTTTTCGATCACCATCGTCTCGGCCATGCTGCTGTCGGCGCTCGTCGCCATCGTGCTGACGCCGGCGCTCTGCGCCACGATGCTGAAGCCGGTCAGCGAACACGGGAAACACCGCGTCGGCGACTGGTTCAATCGCAACTTCACGCGCTCGACCAACGGCTATGTCTGGACTATCGGCTATCTCTTGAAGCGGCCGATCCGCGTCATGCTGGTCTTCCTTCTCGTCGGCGCCGGCTGTGCCTATCTCTTCACCCGGCTGCCGAGTTCCTTCCTGCCGCAGGAAGATCAGGGCGTGCTGCTGACCATCGTCACCACGCCGCCAGGCTCGACCACGCAGCAGACGCAGGCCGTCGTCGAGAAGGTGGAGCACTATTATCGCGAGAAGGAGAAGGATGCCGTCGAGTCCGTCTTCGGCGCACTCGGCTTTGGCTTCAGCGGCTCCGGCCAGAACAGCGCCATCGTTTTCACCAAGCTCAAGGATTTTTCGCTGCGCACCGATCCAAATCTGAGCGCCCAGTCGGTCGTCAACCGGGCCCTGCGCAGCTTCTTTGCGATGCGCGAGGCACAGGTTTTCGCGCTCCTGCCGCCGGCGATTCAGGGCCTCGGCGTGTCGAGCGGCTTTTCCATGTATCTCGTCGATACCGGCGGCCACGGCAGCGACGCGCTGACGGCTGCTTCCAAGCGGCTGATCCAGATGGGCAACAGCTCGGGTAAAATCGTGGCGCTGCGCAGCAGCAACAAGGAAGTCGAGCCGCAGATGCGCATCGTGCTCGATCAGGAGAAGATCGGCGCCATGGGCGTCGACATCGCCTCGGTCAATTCGATGTTGTCGATCATCTTCACCGGCCGCGACGTCAACGACTTCACCCTGAACGGCGAGATCAAGCCGGTCTACGTCCAGGGCGACGCGCCCTTCCGCATGCAGCCGGACGATCTTAATCACTGGTATGCCCGCAACACGGCCGGCGAGATGGTGCCCTTCTCCGCCTTCACCAAAACCGAATGGGTGAAGGGCGCACCTTCGCTTGCCCGCTTCAACGCCGTCAGCGCCATTCCGCTCGATGGCGCCGCCGCGCCCGGCGTGTCATCCGGCGATGCCATGAACGAAATGGAAGCGCTGACCGAGCAACTCGGCGGCGGTTACACCGTCGCCTGGCAGGGCATTTCCTACCAGGAGCGCCTTTCCGGCTCACAGGCGCCGATGCTCTATGCAATCTCGGTTCTCGTCGTCTTCCTCTGCCTGGCAGCGCTTTACGAGAGCTGGTCGATCCCCTTCTCGGTAATCATGGCAGTGCCGGTCGGCGTCCTTGGTGCTCTGGCGGCGGCAACACTCTTCGGCCAGTCCAACGATGTGTATTTCAAGGTCGGCTTGCTCACCACGATCGGCCTGGCGGCGAAGAACGCGATCCTGATCGTCGAATTCGCCAAGGATCGCACGGAAAGCGGCATGGGGCTTTTCGAGGCGACACTGGAGGCGGCGCGGCTGCGCCTGCGGCCGATCATCATGACATCGCTTGCCTTCATTCTCGGCGTCGTGCCTCTGGCGATCGCTACGGGCGCGGGCTCGGCGGCCCAGAACGCTATCGGCCTCGGCGTTCTCGGCGGCATGCTGTCGGCAACGATGCTCGGAATTTTCTTCGTGCCGTCCTTCTACGTCGTCATTCGACGCATCTTTGCCACACGCGACAAAAATGCGGCAGGAGTGTGATATAAATGCACTGTGATAATGCTGTTCCGATTGCTACATTGCGCCCGACTGCTTCGGTGTGTGTGTTTGTGGTTGGACGAGGCGCGGCTGCGATAGTGAAGCATGAAGCTTCGGACAAGAATTGACTTGCTCGAGTACAGGATGAAATGAATGGTATCTCTTCGTTTTGCCACACCGGCATTATTGTTATTACTGTCGGGCTGCGTTGTTGGCCCGGATCATGCTCCTCCTGAAATGCCGCTGCCCGCTAAATTCGGAGAAGGCGGAACAAAAAGTATAGGCGACGTTGCTACCGCAGCCTGGTGGACCGCCTTCAACGACCCCAAACTGAATGGCTATGTTCAGGCCGGCCTTGATCAGAATCTGACGGTCCAGCAGGCGATCGAACGTATCAACGCGGCCTCCGCAAACGTCACTGTCGCCGGAGCGGGCGCCCTGCCGAATCTGAACGTCGGCGCCTCTCACACGGTCAGCGGCCAGAGGGGCGAACTGCGCACGCAGTTCGACACGCGCAACACCAGCGCCGGCGACGTCCAGCTGAGCTGGCTGCTCGATCTCTTCGGGCTCTACAAGCGCAGCACCGAAAGCGCGCTCGCTTCGCTCGACTCCGCCTACGCGTCGGCTGATGTTGCTAAGCTGACCCTCGTGCAGGATCTCGTCTCCAGCTATATCGACGTCCGCTATTATCAGCAGCGTCTGGCGCTTTCGAGGGCCAACCTGAAGTCTCGTCAGGAAACCTACGAACTGACCAAGTTCCAGCTGGAAGCCGGCGCTGCCTCGCGTCTCGATGTCGTTCAGGCCGAAGGCCTCGTACAGTCGACGCTCGCTGAAATTCCCGGCCTCGAAACCAACATCCGCATATCGGCCCATCACATCGCCACGTTGCTCGGCCTACCGGCCTCGGCCCTCGTCAATGAGCTGCTGAAGGGCCGCGGTCAGCCAGTATTCCGTGGCGGCATCAACTCGGGCATCCCTGCGGACCTGATCCGCAACCGTCCCGACATTCGCGTCGCCGAGCGCGATCTCGCCGCCGCAACGGCCAATATCGGTGTTGCCGAGGCCCAGCTTTATCCGAGCATCTCGCTCAGCGGCTCGATCTCGCCGTCCTACATCAACCAGCGCGGCATCCATGGCGACCTGACCCCCTGGTCCTTCGGTCCGACCCTCAACTTGCCGATCTTCGATGGCGGCCGTCTGCGCGCCAACGTCAAGTCGGCCCAGTCCACTGCCGCGACCGCCTATCTCAACTGGAAGTCGACGGTGCTGTCTGCGGTCGAACAGGTCGAGAACGCACTCGCGGCTGTCCGGCGCGACGCCCAAACGGTCGCCGCCCTACAGGCCCAGGTGAAGACCACTCAGGAAACGCTCGAACTATCGACCGCGTCCTACAAGGACGGCGCCTCGTCGCTGCTCGACGTTCTCGATGCGCAGCGCCAGGTTTCGCTTGCCCAGGCAAGCCTTGCCCAGGCGGTCCAGCAGATGGCCAAGGATTACGTCTCGCTGAACATCGCGGTCGGCGGGGGCTACGCACCCGGCGGCAAGACCACCGCGACGGTGGCGTCTGTGCCGGCAAAGGCCAAGAGCTGAGCGGCTTTTCGCCATTCTGAAATTACCAAACCCCGCGATTGCCTCGCGGGGTTTTTCATTGCCGGCAATATCCCGGAATACTCGCGCCCCAGACGAATTTGGATTCGACAAGCAGAAGGAGCTGCTATAGGACTGATTAAACGATTAATCAGAATGCTAGATCATGGCGTCATCGCGCTCCGGACCGAACCTCAGCAGGATTGCGACCTCCCTCGGCGTTTCCATTGCCACGGTCTCCAATGCGCTTTCCGGTAAAGGTCGGGTCTCCGGCCCGTTGGTCGAACGGATCCGCGAACATGCCGCCGAACTGGGCTATGTCCCGAGCCAGGCCGGCCGAGCGCTTAGGACCGGCCGCAGCGGCGTTCTCGGCCTGGTATTGCCCGATATCGCTAATCCTCTGTTTCCGAAGATCGCACAGGCGATCGAATATGCCGCCTCCATCGCCGGTTACGGCGTGCTGATCGCCGACTCCCGTGGCGATGCTG
This sequence comes from Rhizobium sp. NLR8a, assembly GCF_019685235.1. Lineage (NCBI taxonomy): Bacteria > Pseudomonadati > Pseudomonadota > Alphaproteobacteria > Hyphomicrobiales > Rhizobiaceae > Rhizobium > Rhizobium sp. NLR8a. The sequence continues at coordinate 387,167 of NZ_JABDWI010000006.1, read as the reverse complement.
CCGCCCAGACCGAGGCGATCGATCGTCTCGTCGAACGCGGCGTCGACGGCCTGATCATTGTTCCCCGCCGCGCCACCCGCATTTCGTCCGCCGCTTGCCCAGTCGCTCTCATCGACACCCCCTCGACGCCAGGCAACACCGTTTCAGCCGACCATTGGCAGGGCGGCCGCGAAATTGCTCTCCATCTCGCGGACCTCGGCCACCAGCGCATCCTCATCATCGGCAACAACCAGGAATCCAGCGTTCAGAACGACCGCGCCGATGGGATTCGCGCCGGTATGCACGCGGGCATGCATGCCGAAACGCTGTGGATCGGGAAGGTGGAGCAGGATGGCGGCAGCGGCTGTCCGCTCGGCCTCGCCGAAAAGGTGCGGGAGGGTTTTACCGCTTTCGCGGCTCTCTCCGATCTGCAGGCGTTGCGCGCGCTGACCGAGCTGCAGCAGGCCGGCATCAGCGTTCCCGGCGATGTCAGCGTCACCGGCTTCGACGACCTCATCTGGTCGCCTGTTGTCACACCGTCGCTGACGACGGTAAGGATGGACATGGATAGAATTGCCGGAATTGCCGTATCGGCGCTGGCCGATACCATCAGAAAAAGCCGCGTCCGGGAAGGCGTGCTCGTTACCGCGGAAATCGAACGCGTCGCAATGCAGCTGATTGTCCGCCAATCATCCGGGCCTGCGAGTCCGGCAACAAAAACCTCAGAGATGGAGAACATGTAAGATGAAAAAAGCTCTCATGGCGTCGGCGGCACTCGCCGCACTGTCGCCGTTTGCCGCCTCCGCAGCCGAACGAACGCTGACCATTTCCGTCTATGCCTTCGCCCAGGACGACTTCAAGACGCTGGTCTATGATCCGTTCGAAGCCCAATGCGGCTGCAAGCTGGTGGTCGAGACCGGCAACAGCGTCGAGCGGCTGGCCAAGATGGAGGCGAACAAGGCCAACCCCGTGGTCGATCTCGCCGCCGTTTCGATGGCGGATGCGCTTGCCGCATCGCGCGCCGGACTGACCGACAAGATCGATACGACGAAACTTGCCAATTTCGACAAGCTCTACGACGTCGCCAAGGACCCGAACGGCGACGGCATGAGCGTCGGCTACACTTTCTATGCCACGTCGATCGCTTATCGTTCCGACAAGATGAAAATCGAGTCCTGGGCCGATCTTCTGAAGCCGGAATATGTCGGCCATGTCGCCTTCCCGAACGTCACAACCAATCAGGGCCCGCCGGCGCTCTATATGCTGGGCCTGTCGCTCGGCAAGGATACGCCTGATCTGCAAGGCCCGATTGAGGCGCTGGGCGAAAAGAAGGACGACATCGTCACCTTCTATGAAAAGTCCTCGCAGCTCGTGCAGCTCATGCAGCAGGAGGAAATCTGGGCAGCCCCCATCGGCCGTTTCTCCTGGGCCGGCTTCACCAAGCTCGACCTTCCCGTCGCCTGGGCAACGCCGAAGGAGGGGCAGACCGGCGGCATGAACGTGCTGGTGTTGACCAAGGGTTCGAAAAACCAGGATCTCGCCATGCAGTTCATGGATTTCTGGCTTTCGACCGCGATCCAGACCAAGCTCGCCGAAAAGCTGATCGACAGCCCCGCCAATAGCGAGGTCAAGCTTTCGGAAGCTGCGGCCGGCAACCTCACCTATGGCGAGGAAACGGCCAAGAGCCTCAAACTGATCCCTTCCGCCATCGCCCTCGACAACCGCGCCGGTTGGCTGAAGACCTGGAACGAGAAGGTCGGCCAGTAGAGCCCGCATGAACCCGCCCCGGCCGCTCGCCGGGGCCATCTCCTCTCCTCGAAAGGCGTCTCATGTTCCAGAACCGCGCGGAAGCCCTGGCGCTTGCCTTGCCGGCAGCCGTCTTTGCGACGGTGGTCTTTCTGCTGCCCGTCGCAATCCTGCTGTCGGAGGGTTTCCGCGCCGATGGTGCCTGGACGCTGTCGGCCTATACCGGCTTCTTTTCCGAGACGCTGAACCGCACCGTTTTCCTGCGCTCCTTCCGGCTCGCCCTCGAGGTCACCGCCGTCTCGGCCGTCATCGGCTACGCCGCAGCCTTTGCCATCGTCAACCTGCCGGCGAACGGCAAAGGCCGCATGATCGGCCTCATCACCCTACCGCTGATGATTTCGCCGGTGGCCCGCACCTATGCCTGGATTGTCATTCTCGGCCGCACCGGTATCGTCAACCAGGCGATCACGGGCCTCGGTTTCAGCGCCGAACCGCTGCGCCTGCTCTTCACCGAGACCGCCGTCTTCATCGGCCTCCTGCAGCTATTCCTGCCGCTGATGATCCTGTCGTTGATCAGTGCGCTCGAAAACATCCCGAGGGATGCGATCCCGGCTGCCCGCGTGCTCGGCGCCAACTGGTTGCAGGCCTTTTGGAAAGTCGTCCTGCCGCTGACGCGCGAGGGTCTCGTCATCGGCGGCACGCTCGTCTTCACCGGCTCGCTCACCGCCTACATCACGCCGGCCATCCTCGGCGGTTCCAAGGTGCTGATGCTCGAAACGCTGATGTATCAGCAGGTGTCCGTCGCCAATGATTTCGTCTCGGCAAGCGTCATCGCCTTCATCCTGATCGTCATGAGCTTTGCCGCCAACATCCTGCTGAAACGCCTTGCGACGGCGAGGAGCCGCAGATGAGCATCCGTCTCCTTTCGCCTGTCGTGCTCCTCCTGCTGCTGATCTTCCTGATCGGCCCGTTCCTGATCATCATTGCCGCCTCGCTCTCGGCGGGCGATACGCTGGCCTTTCCGCCGCAAGGCCTGTCGCTGCGCTGGGTGATGAAGGTCTTCACCATCGAAAGCTTCCGCGACAGCTTCGCCATGTCGCTGTTCCTTGCCGTCTTCGGAACGCTCGCAGCCCTCATCCTCGGCATCCCGGCCGCCTATGCCTTGTCGCGTTACCCAATGCCCGCCGCCGAAACCGTCCGCACCATCGTCTCGCTGCCGATCATCGTCCCCGGCATCATCGTCGGCCTGGCATTGCTGCGTTATCTCGTCGTGCCCTTCGGCTTCAACATCACGCTTGCGCTGTTCTTTGCCCATGCGGCCCTCGTACTGCCCTATGCCGTGCGCGTCGTTTCGGCGAGCCTCGACAATCTGCGCGCGGATATCGAGGAAGCAGCCGTCCTGCTCGGCTCCTCCAGGCTCGGTGCCTTCTTCCGCGTGGTGATGCCGAATATCCGCGGCGGCATCCTGGCCGCCTTCATCCTCGGCTTCGTCACCAGCTTCAATCAGGTGCCGGTCTCGCTCTTCCTTTCCGGCCCGGGTGTGCGGACACTGCCGATCGACATGCTGGGCTATATGGAAACCACCTACGATCCTTCGACCGCGGCGCTCTCCGCCCTTCTCGCTTTCCTCTCGATCGGTATCGTCTTCCTCGCCGAACGCTTCCTGGGATTCTCGCGTTATGTCTGATGCCTATCTCAAACTCGACAAGCTGACGCTTCGCTATGGTGATACGGTCGCCGTCAGGGATCTCGACCTTGCGATCGCCAAGGGCGAGCTCGTCGCTCTTCTCGGCCCGTCCGGCTGCGGCAAGACGACAACGATGCGCGCCATTGCCGGCCTGCTGAAGCCCGCTTCCGGCCGCATTGGCCTCGACGGCGCCGATATAACCCGCGTCTCCGCCAACAAACGCGCGGTCGGCCTCGTCTTCCAGTCCTACGCGCTTTTCCCGCATCTGACGGTCTACGAAAACGTCGCCTTCGGCCTGCGCCTCAAGGGCATTTCGGGCGCGAACCTCGATGCCCGCGTCGGCGCCGGCCTGAAATCCGTCGGCCTGACCAGCTTCGCCGGCCGAAAGCCTGCCGAACTGTCCGGCGGCCAGCAGCAGCGCGTCGCAATGGCGCGATCCATGGTGATGGAGCCGAAGGTGCTGCTGCTCGACGAACCGCTCTCCAACCTCGACGCCCGGCTTCGTCTCGAAATGCGCGCGGAATTGCAGCGCGTGCAGAAGGAGACCGGCGTCACCATGATCTTCGTCACTCACGATCAGGTGGAAGCCCTGGCCCTCGCCGACCGCATCGTCGTGATGCTGAACGGCGGCATCGAACAGATCGGCACGCCGGAGGAGATCTATAACAATCCCGCCTCCGCCTTCGTCGCCGATTTCGTCGGCTTCGAAAATGTCTTCGCTCTGAAGGACGGAAAACTTGTGACGCCGCACGGCCCCGCAGCACTCTCCGAACCGCCGCCCCAGGCTGTGGCCGGCCTGGCCTGGCGCCCGCGTACGGTGACCATCGGCTCCGGTCCGTTCCAAGGTACGGTGCGCGGCACGTCTTTCGCCGGCAATACACGCGAATACCTCCTCCAAACGCCGCTTGGGCCTATAAAGGCTGAAATCGACGCGAGCTTGCCGCCGCACGAGATCGGCAGTGAGCTCGCCTTCAATCTGCCGGTCGCCAGAGCGGCCAACCTCAAGCGCTTCGGGTGACATCATGGGTGCATGGATCGATACCGACATGGGCTTCGACGACATCGCCGCCATTCTGGTGGTGGCGCAGTCGAAATATCAGATCGACGGCGTCTCGCTGGTCTTCGGCAATACGCCGCTGCCGCAGGTGCGGGCGAATGCCGCAGGCGCCGCCAGCGCCTTCGGCTGGACGTTCCCCGTCCATACCGGTCGTGCAGCACCTGTTCTCGGCAAGCCCGAAACCGCCCAGGCGATCCTCGGCGAAACCGGCATTCCGACGTCAGGCACCAGTCTGCCGAAGGCCCCTCCCAGTGCCGAGAGCGATGCCTTCACCGCGCTCTGCCGCTGGCTCGACGGCGACGGACCCCACCGCATCCTGGCGCTCGGGCCGCTCACCAATATCGCCGCCGTGGCGCTCGCCCGCCCCGATCTTGCCGCGCGCATCACCGACATCGTCTGGATGGGCGGCGGCGTCACATCGGGCAACCATACGGCCTCTGCCGAGTTCAACGCGCTCGCCGATCCCGAGGCGCTGGCAATTGTTATCGCCCATGGCCTGCCGTTGCGTATGGTCGATCTCGATCTCTGCCGCAAGATAGTTGCAAGGCCCGAAGATGCCGAGCCGGTGCGCAGTGCCGGCGGCGCCAATGCCGAACTGATCGCCGACATGTTCGCCGGTTATATAGGCATCGGCACCAGCCGTGGTCGTCCCGGCATGGCAATTTACGATCCCTCAGCCGCCGTGGCTTTCGTCGCCCCCGATATCGTTAGCTTCCGCCCCGCCCGCATCGACGTCGAACTGCAGGGCGCCCTCACCCGTGGCCGCACCGTCGTCGAGACCCGCGCCACGCATGCGACCTTCAACGCCCAATTCGCCGCCGATATCGACGTCGAGAAGGCGCGTACCATCATTCTCGCCGCTTTGGTCAACGAGGCCCGCAAATGAACGCCATTCCTCGTCAGGAACCTTTCGATCTCAACGATCCCGAATTGCGCGCCCGGGCAGTTGCCGCCGCCCGCGGCGACGCTCCCTTTGATATGCTCATCACCGGCGGCCGGCTGCTCGATGCGGTGACAGGCCTGATCCGGGAGGCTGATATCGGCCTCGTCGGCGCGCTCATCGCAAGCGTCCATACGCCGGCAAGCCGAACGGATGCCATCGAGATCATCGATGCGACCGGCGCCACCCTGACGCCGGGCCTGATCGATACGCACATGCATGTCGAAAGCTCGATGGTGACACCGGCAGAATATGCAAGCGCCGTGCTGGCGCGCGGTGTCACGACGGCCGTCTGGGATCCGCATGAATTCGGCAACGTCCATGGCCTCGACGGCGTGCGCTGGGCGATCGAGGCGGCACGTGCATTGCCGCTGCGCATGATCCTGCTCGCCCCCTCCTGCGTGCCGTCTGCACCGGGCCTGGAACTTGCCGGCGCCGATTTCGATGCCGCCGTCGTTGCCGAGATGCTGCGTTCACCCGCTGTCGGCGGCGTTGCCGAAGTCATGAACATGCGCGGCGTCATCGACGGCGATCCACGCATGAGCGCTATCGTCAACTCTGGCCTTGCCTCCGGCAAGCTCGTCTGCGGCCATGCTCGGGGCCTCGAAGGCGCTGACCTCAACGCCTTCATGGCAGCGGGCGTCACCTCGGACCACGAACTCACCTCCGGCGCCGATCTCGCCGCCAAGCTTTCCGCCGGCCTGACGATCGAGCTGCGCGGCTCTCACGATCATCTCTTGCAGGAATTCGTCGAGGTGCTGAACGGTCTCGGCCAGCTGCCCTCCACCGTTACGCTCTGTACCGACGATGTCTTTCCCGATGAACTCTACCAAAGCGGCGGCCTCGACGATGTCGCCCGCCGCCTGGTGCGCTACGGCATGAAACCGGAATGGGCACTGCGGGCCGCGACCTTCAACGCCGCTGAGCGGCTGAAGCGTTCCGATCTCGGCCTTGTCGCCTCGGGCCGCCGCGCCGATCTCGTTCTCTTCGAGGATCTCACGGAATTCCGAGCACGCCTCGTCATATCAGACGGCCGCATCGTCGCCCGCAACGGCAGCATGGAGGCGGCCGTTCAGCCGCTCGATACGGCGCCGCTCGTCAACTCCATCAAGCTACCGCCGCTGACGGAGAATGATTTCCGCGTCCCTGCGAAGGGCGCGCGCGTCCGCATCGCTACCATCGACCGTCCGCGCTTCACGCAATGGGGCGAAGCCGAAACGGAAGTCCAAGACGGCTTCGTCGTGCCGCCGGCCGGCAGCGCCATGATCGCCGTCGCGCATCGCCACGGAAAAGCCGGAGGCACCCCGCGCATCGGCTTTCTCACCGGCTGGGGCGAATGGCGCGGCGCCTTCTGCACCACCGTTTCGCATGATAGCCACAACCTCACCGTCTTCGGCGGCAATGCGGCCGACATGGCGCTCGCCGCCAACGCCGTCATAGCAGCCGGCGGCGGCATGGCAGTCGCCAAGGACGGCGTAATCCAGTCGATCCTGCCGCTCCCGCTCTCCGGCCTCGTCACCGACGCCTCACTGAAGGACACCGCCTCAGCCTTTGCCGAAATCCGCAAGGCCATGGACAAAATCGTCGACTGGAAGCCACCCTACCGCGTCTTCAAGGCCTGTTTCGGCGCAACACTCGCCTGCAATGCGGGTCCGCACCTAACGGACCGGGGGATTGCGGATGTGGTGACGGGGAAGGTGGTGGAAAGTCCGGTGCTGGAGATTTTCTAGGTCGAACGCATCTCAAAGCGAGGGGAGTGCCGTGCAGCCCTCCATCCGCCCACGGGCGTCTGCCGCCGTGACCAACATAACATATGGCCTATTCCGAAATAGACATTCGGAATCAAACCTTCCTGACCAGGCCGAACGGCAGCACGTTGTCAGATTCAAGCTGAGCTGCCGACGCGGGCCGTCCGATGTAATATCCTTGGATCTGGTTGATTCCGTACTGCTGCATCAGCCGCTGATGTTCAATGGTCTCAACGCCTTCAATGAGTATCCTTACGCCGCGATTGCGCAGCAGGCTGATGATGTCAAGCAACATCCGCTTCCCTTTTTCCGTGTTGCAATCATGGAGGAAGGATCGATCGATCTTGACTGTGTCGAATTCTATGAGGCGAAGCCACGAGAGCCCGGCAAACCCTGTGCCGAAGTCGTCCAGCCAGACTTGAGCGCCTAGCTTTCTCAGGTCGCTGATGCAACGAACCACGGTCTGGTCGATTTCCAGCTCAACGCCTTCTGTAATTTCGAAAGCAAGCCGAGCACCCGTCACGCCGAATTCTGCGAGCGTCGCAGCGACATAGCTGGCGAAACCTGGCATTTTAAGTTCAATCGGCGAAACGTTGACGCTGGCAACTTGCACCAAGCCGGTTGCCAACAGGTCTCGGCAAACGGTGCGGATTGCCCACCGGCCGAGTTCAACAATCGAACCTGTCCTTTCCGCAACTGGAATAAACATAGCAGGTGGTATCTGCGTCCCGTCCAACATCCTCAAACGCATCAAAGCTTCAACGCCGTCCGTCTTGCCTGTCTGAATGTTGCGGATCGGCTGATAGACGAGTGAGACAAGCCCGTGTTCAATCGCAATTTTCAACGTCGCGGCTATATCCTCGCTGTCATCGCTACTCTGCGGGTCTTCGGGATCGAAGACCACGAGGGTGTTGCGACCCGTTGCCTTGGCGGCATAAAGCGCGCGATCGGCTTCATGGACGACCTTGTCGACCTGTTTGGTCTCATCCCGCGTATAGGACACGCCGACACTCACGGTGATTACGGCGGTCCCGTCCCGCCTGTGCTCGTGTGGCCAGGCCAACGCTCGGACGTCAGCACAAATTGCTTCTGCCAGGTCGGTCGCTCTTTGCGAATTCGGCATTGGCGTGATGACGATGAATTCCTCACCTCCGTATCGCCCGATAATCGAGCCCCAGGACGAGGCCACGCTTTGGAGAAGCTGCGAGACAGCGACAAGGCACCGGTCACCTTCTTGATGGCCGTAGCAGTCGTTATAGTGTTTGAAATAATCGACATCGATAAGCAGGACGGCAAAGGGCGCCCTATGGTCCTGCCAGCGTTGCCAGTAGTCACGCAGACGTTGATCAATCGCCCGGCGATTTTCCAGCCCGGTCAACGAGTCGGTGTTCGAGAGATGCAAAAGAGCCCTACCTCTTTCGTCGGCAGCAGCTTGCTGCAAACTCGCTTCAAGAGCATTCAGGAAGACTTTATAGCGCTCTCTGTTGAGTTGAAGGTTCACGTAAGAGGTAAAAATAAAGCAAGAAATGCAGAACGCACCGAGGATCAGCTTATGAAGAAGCAGCATCGGCGCGAACAAACAGAGGGCGCCGATGAAGATGAGCATGTTCGTTACGGAGGCCGCAAGAGCTAGCGGAAACCGGAAACTGAAGAACAGGTTGACGCTCATCATAAAGATCGAGCCAAAAACCATATAGTATGAAAAGGCGTCCGTGACCGTGGTCATCTGAGCGGTGAGAAGCCAGACAAGATAAGCTGCCAGCACGGACACCGCCCCAGCCGTATCGACCGTATCGGCTTTTGCCTTGCAGTAGAGCAAGAGTTCCAACACGCACAGCGCACCGGCGCCAACCGCCAATCGACCGGCGATCGTGTACCGGACCACGTCGCCAATAAAGAGATAATCGGTGAAAGAGTATGCAAGGTAAGCGGCCACCGCTATCCAGAGGCCGTTGCGCGTAGCGGTCTTTCGGCCGCTCTCGCTCTTCTGCTTATAAAGACGGCGCAACTGTTCTGGCGACAGCATCGGCCTTATTGTGGCGACTGCGGTCTCGGCTAACACGTGCATCATGCCCCTGCCACCCAACATATTGCCACAGTTGCCCTACGCAGACTGCTGGCTGATGCTGGATAGCCCTGCGCAGACTCCACATCAACCGATAAGGCTCCCTCGAGCCACAAGCGGGCAGAGTATCTGTCGGGTTCACTAATATTTTCTAAAATTAAAGCGTGCGCTGAGGCCGCGTTCCAACCTTGACGCTTGACCTTAAAAGAATGATGAAGATTTTATTCAATGTTTAGATCTTTATCCCCAATGAGGTTTCCGTGGCTCAGCCCCTCTTTTCCCTTGATGGTCAAAGCTTGATTACACCGCAGTCCGTTAGCAATCAGTTCCCCTCACCTCACCACGATAATGAAAAGGACCTGCTGCGGACTGCAGAAGCTGAGTTTGCGATTGTCATCAACATTGCAATGCAGCGGTTCGGTGCCGGGAAAGACCTGCCTGGCGCAGTCAAGTGGTTAATTGGTCAGCTTCATGACGTCCGTCAAAAATTCGGTGCTGCTGTATGGCAGAAGCTCATCCCATTTATTCAGGCCCATCCCTCGGCAAAGATCCTGCAGCAGTGCCCGTTCACTCGTTGGTCCTTTGAAAAACCTCGCGGCTATTCCGGTGATGCCGGTCTTATCGACTTTATTTATGGCCATCCGGCGGTGGCCGAACAAGTGGCCAGATCCACCCTTCTCGGGCTGGATATCTTTGAATACACGATCAACGCGCCCGGCCCGGTAGCGGTCAGGGAACGTCGCGACATCCTGACCCGCTACGTCGATGACACCGCTGCGCGAACGGGTTCGGATACCGAGGTGCTGGCCATCGCCGCCGGCCACCTCCGGGAGGCGGAGACATCAAAAGCATTGGCAGAAGGCCGCCTTAAACGCTGGGTTGCTCTTGATCAGGACCCCCAAAGTATTGGCTCGATCGCCAGCCAATTCCATGGGACTTCTGTAGAGCCTATCGACGGATCCGTGCGCGGCTTGCTCGCGCGAAAGCATCAGCTTGGCACCTTCGATCTGATCTACGCAGCAGGGCTGTACGATTACCTTGCCGATAAAGTGGCAATCCGGCTCACGCAGATTTGCATGGAAATGCTGAAACCGGGCGGCGTCTTTCTATTTGCCAACTTCTCCGATGAGATGGCGGATGACGGATACATGGAATCCTACATGAACTGGGAGCTCCTCCAGCGATCCAATGCCGACATGTGGCGTATAGCCAATGCCGGTGCGGCGGAAAATACGGTTGAAAAGACAGTCTGGTTCGGGGCCAATCGCAACATTATTTACGCCACCATCAGGAGGCTGTCGTAAGTCGCGACGACCGGGCCGCGCTGCTACAGACCGGCCGGCGGTTTGGAGCTCCCGCTGCTGGCGATCTGGGCCTTTGCCCTGGCTGGGGCTCCCAGCTTGGGCCAACTGACGGCAGGATCCATTTACGCCTGGGCGCTCGTGCTGATGCTCATCGGCCTAATCATCGCGGAGCTGAAACAACAGACCGCACCGACTCAGAAAGCCTTTCGCCGATAAATGCGCCAATCGGCCGTCTCCCGCACCAGCACATAGTGGCGGGCGATATAGTGGGCATAAAGGTCGCGCAGGCCGTTACCCGTCCAGATTTCGATCGGCCATTTCGGATCGAGGATAAGGTCAACGTCGGCGAACATCTCTTCCGCGGCCGGATGATCATCCGGTCCAAGAGTTCGCCCCCAATGATACCACACGCTGTCGCCCACCGGCGGTGTCAGCCCCAGGCCGGCGGAGAAGGGATTGACGAAATCGAGAACCGCGACGCGCTCGTCAGCAGACATCAGTTGCGACAGGGCAGCCGAAGCGTCAGCCAATGTCCTGTTGTATCTCTCGAAGTATTCGTATTGGCCGGCGCTCCACATCTCAACGAGCCCGATCTCAGAAAACGCCGGCAGCGGGATCGGTTTGCCTCGGCCGCCGGCAGCATAATAGGCATGAATTGCGAGCGATGCAGCGTTGCAGACGGCGGAGGGCAACAACAGGAACCCTAGGAGTAATGGCAGGGCGAACCGCGCCTTCCCGTATCGGGAGAGCAGCTTGGCGCGAAAGAGGCTTTCCGTAATGACGGCGGCGCCCGCACCCAACGTCAGAATCCCGACGGTCTGGAAATTCTGCCCGATCAAGAGGATTCCGGTTGTGCCGCAGAAGGCAACGAAGAGCAAATGCCGATAACTCGGCGTCAGGTTGAGAACGACGAGCACGACCGTCAGATACACAAGAAGGTCGGCGTGATTGTTCCGTACCAAGTGACCGAGGGCGGTCAACGTGAGAACGCCGCCGCTGTTTTTTGCTGAAAGGCCAAGGTCAGCAAGGTAGTTGAACCCGCCGCCCCAGATGATTTCAGTCGCGATAACGCTGAAAGCGACCATCCCGAGCGCCAACCTCACCCAACCGATCTGGCGACGATCGAAAAGCATGAACAAAAGGAAGCCAAGCCCTACGACGCCATAGGTGATCTTGGTGTAGAGCATCAGCAACACAAGGAGACTGGCGCATGCGGCGTCGACGGCCTTGCTACTCCCGGAGGCCGGCAAGCGAGGCAAATACATCACCAGCAGTAAGCCCAGCGACGCCCATCCAATCCGGTTGTAGAACATGGCAAAGGTCAGCTCCCCTATCCGCTCGCCCGGATTTGCGGGAACCGCAGCTATCAAGAGCAGGAAGATCGCAAGCGGCAGTCCGAACGCCATATGCATCCGGCTGCCCACGATTTCCGCGGCGATAGCCGCAAGCAGGAGAACCACTATCGCCATTCCAGCCGGCATCGCGCCGCCCATATTGCCCGACAAGCCATAGCCGGCGGCGGGAATGTAAAATGTCAGCGGCCCGAGTGGCGAATGGAAATCCACATTCGGCACCTGGCCATGTACGATGCGATGAGCACCATCCAGGAAAACGAAGAGGTCGTTGACGTACTTGGTCGTCGCCGTTTGGCCGGGCAGAGCGAGAAGGCAGGCGAGAACGAAACCCGTGCCGAAGATGACAGCCTGCGACCAACTCAACCGTGACGCCGGGCGCGATGCGCCGTCTCCCGCTTGCACAGTCACTTCACCTCGCTTTGCACCTTCGCCTGACGCCACTGGTAGACCGTCCACTCCGATGTCTTCTGAACGACCTCGAACCGAGCCGAAAGAAAGGGGCCGTACAGCTCCTGCAAGGGCAGGCTGTTGATACCGGTTTTAGGCACCATGACGATCTTTACATCCGCAAAGAGCACTTCCGGTGGGATGTAGGCCTTCTCGTTGATATTGCGGTTCCAGTGAAACCAGGCGGAGTCACCGGTAGGCGGGCGAATTCCGAGGCCGGCTGAAAATGGATTGACGAAATCAAGCACAAAAACGCGTTCGGGTAGTACGGGCAACGCCTGCAGCAGCGCCCCCCCGGTTACGATGTCGTCGAGATAGCGCCTTATGAAGTCAGGTTCGCCGCCAGGCGGATCGATTTCCCGAACATCGTCAAAACGTGGCAGCCCGAGCGATTGACCAGCTTTCTCAGCCGCAAGCGATGTATGCAGAATGAGGGCAGCGGCGTGATGTACGATCGGCGGCGACAGGAATAAGGCCGCGAGCAGCGGAAGAGCCCCGGCAGGAAGAGCCAAGCCTCCTGTCCTTCTCCCGTCATCGCCTTGCTGAGGCCAGGCGGCTTTCTGCACCAGAGCGACTGCGCCGCAGTAGAGCGTGATAATGCCCCAGCTGTGGGCGTTCTGATTGATGATCGCCAGGCCGGCGCCTATGCAGAACCCGGAGAAGAGAAAATCGCGGAAGCTGCCGGTTTGCCAGATGGCGACCAAGGCGAAGGCCGCAAACACGATGAGGTCGGAAAGGTTCTCACGCAGGTTCTTCAGGATGCTGGCGACGTCATGGCCGCCGCTGACACGCGCCGCCGCCCGCAGATCCTCTATATGCTGAATGGTTCCGCGCCAGAAGAACTCGATGGCGATCATGGCCAGCCCCGTCAGCAGCAGGGCAGTCACGACCCAGCGGCGCTGCTGCCGATCCAACAGGATGACAAGGAGAAAGGCGGTTCCGGCGAGCCCGTAAGTCGCCTTGATGTAGAATGAGACGAGCAGAAGAAAAACAGCGGCAAGAGCATCGGCGGCATCGTTGCGCCCGCGCGCGGGCTGCGGCGTCAGATACATCACCAGCAGCAAGCCGAGCGCGACCCAACCGATGCGATTATAGAACATCGCGAACGAAGGATACCAGATGGAACTGCCGAGATTGATAGGCGCCGCGAGGATGAGAATGAGGAATATGCCGAGCGCGGCCGCCAATGACGGGTTGAGGCGAGACACAAGAATGCGGATCATTGCGGGGATGAAGGCGACGACAACGATAGCCATTCCAACCGGTATCGCAGCGCCGAAATTCCCCGTCAGTTGGTATCCAGCCGCCGGAAGATAAAAGACGAGTGGCCCGAGCGCCGTGTGGAAATCGCGGTTCGGCACCTGACCGAATGTGATGCGGTGCGCACCGTCGATAAAGACCAGCACGTCATTGATAAAGGCGGCGTTGATGGTCCTTCCCGGCAAGGCAAGCATGGCCGCAGAGACCAATGCTGTCAGGATGATCAAACCTTCCGCCGCGCGCAGCCGCCGTATCCTCGCCGCCGGTCGCTTGCTGGCGCCTGCTCCCGTTCCGATGGCCGCGTACGCGGCGTGATTGCCTGGTTCCGTCACAGCCGCAACCTCTTGAAGATCGGCTCCGGGATTGACCGGATCGCCGTCATCAGCGGTCGCCATATTCGTCTGACATAGACCACGTCCCCGCCTCTGCTTCCCTCGGCGACAGTAAAGATCTTCTGCGCGACCTCCCGAGGTTCGGCGGTGAGAAGCGGCGGGAGCTTCATGCCATGCGTCATGCGTGTCCGAACGAAACCGGGCTTCACGGTGAGCACGCGCACCCCGGACCCGGACAGCCGGTTCCTCAGGCCGGACAAGAAGGCGGTCAGCCCGGCTTTGCCGGCGCCATAGACATAGTTGGACGCGCGTCCGCGATCGCCGGCGACGGAACTAATGCCGACGATGGTTCCGGATCCTCTCGCCGCAAAACGTTCCGCCAGAAGGCCAAGAAGCAAAGCTGGCCCTTCAAAGTTCGTCCGCATGATCATGGCGGCATGCTCAAGTTCCCGTTCGGCGCGAGACTGCTCGCCCAGTTCGCCAACGACGCAGACCGCCGTGTCGGGCAGAGGCGAAACGGCGCCCACGAAATCTTCAAAGCGGCTTGTAGCGAGGATGTCGAGTTCGTGAACTAGGACATTAGCGCCGGTCCGCGCGCTGATGTCGTCGGCCTCGCGTTGTACGGCAGAGCGCTTTCGTCCGGTCAGAAGCACGTCCCATCCCGCCTCGGCATAGATCAGCGCCGTCGCGCGACCGATATCCGATGTCCCGCCTATCAGGAGCAGGGTCTTGCCGATCCCCTTCATATGCCGAGCCTCTTTGCCAAGCGGGAATTAAAGTGACGATCGGCGCCCGTTGCCTTGCGTAGCTCCTTGAACGCAGCCAACCGAGGGTAGCCAGCCTCGAATGTGTGACGTGACTGTCGTGCATCCTTGGCGAGATAGAGCCGCCCTCCTGCCTTGACAACCAGCTCATCGATTTCGTCGAGCAGCCGGAACACCTCCTGCGTGACGGGAAGGTCGAGTGCCAGCGTGTAGCCCGGCGCAGGAAAGGACAGCAGCCCGCTTCCGCCCCCTAGCTTCTTCAGAACGGCAAGAAAGGAGCCTTTTCCCGAACGCGCAAAACGCTCGAGCATGCCGCTCAGGACTGGAAGCGCGTCCTCGGCTGGAACCACGCACTGATGCTGCAGAAAGCCCCGCCTGCCATAAAGCCGGTTCCATTCGAGGATGCCGTCCAGTGGAAAGAAGTATTTATCCCAGTGGACCAGCGAGGTCTTGGCCGCCTTTCGCGCTCCCGCCCGGAAATAGATCTCGTTGAAGGCTGTTACGCTTGTTTTGTTGAGCACCCATTGCGGCAGATCGAATGGCAGTGAAAACATCCCTGCGTTTTTCGCTGCAAAGCGATCTACGCCCGGCATGCCGCCGACCTGGTCCAGCGTCGCGTGTTCGCCGGCAAAGATCAGCGAGCGTCCAAGAGAGGCGCCTTGCGAAAGGCAATCGATCCAGGCGACCGAATAGGTGACATCCTCGGTCTGCTGCAGCGCCTTCAACGCCTCGCCAAGATTTTCCGTGACGATCGTCTTTTGCGCGATCCAGGCGGATTCAATCGGTCTCAAACGGAAAGTCGCTTCCGCGATGATCCCGGTCATACCCATACCACCGACCGTCGCGAAGAAAAGATCGGCGTTGCGCCCGCGGCTACAGGTGAGGGTCTCTCCGCTGGCGACCACCAGCTTGATCTCGCTGACATGGTCACCGAACCCGCCGTCGCGATGATGGTTCTTGCCGTGCACGTCAGAGGCAATCATCCCGCCGACCGTGACATATTTCGTGCCCGGCACCACAGGCGGAAAATAGCCTCTCGGAACAAAAGCGCGCAGAATATCCGAGAGCATTACGCCCCCTTCCACGGTCAGCGTCGCATCGTTCGGATCGAAGCTCCGCATTCGGCTCAGTCCACGGCACATCAGGGTGGAGTGTTCGCCGATCGCCGCGTCACCGTATGAACGCCCATTTCCGCGGCCGATCAGTCCCATGCGAGCGGCCACGGTGCCTGCAAGCGCCTCCGGCCGCTTGCAGTCGATTGCCTGGCTTTCATGGCGCGGATAGCGTCCCCAGCCCTCCATGAGTTTGTTACGCCTCCTCTGGTTTGAAGACGAATTTCCGGTCCAACGCGTATTTGGAAATATAGCCGATCGCCAAGCCGAGCGCTCCGCCGGTGTATTTTGCGAGCTCCGTCTTCCACACCGTCCAAAAAGTAATTTCAAACCCCCAGAATATGAGCGTCGTCAGAACACTGAACAGGCCGTAAAGCGCCACCTTCAGCATCTCGTCGCCGTGCGACGTGTAGCCGTCGAAGAATATCCATTTTTTGTCGAGGAGATATTTCAAGCCGAAGCCGGCAGCGGTCCCTGCGAGCATCGAAGGCATAAGGTTCGGCGACGGCGCCAGCTGCATGACAGTGGCCTGGACCGCGAAGTTGGCGGCGGTGGAGAGCATGGCGAAGGCGAGGTAGCGGGTTGCGAGGCCCGCGGAAGTGCTTCGCTCTGAGGACTGACGAGCCATTCGGCCACCTCACATTGCGGCAATGACAAGTACGCCGGCGACGCCGAGCGTGACGAGGCTGACCTTGTCCTTGATCGCGAAGACGACTGGATCGTCATGCATCTGTCCTCGGTGGGCGAGCATAAGGATGCGGGCAATCCAGCAGGCAAGGATCGGTCCGGCCAACCACAGCATGGCTGGCCTGGTGTAGATGTCTTGGGCACTGTCGCTTGCGGCATAGAGGGCAAATAACGTCAGCGCGTTCATTCCCGCTCCAGCTGCCAGGGCGCCCACCATCCCAATATCCGCCTTCCTGTAGTCGCGGCTCTTGGAATCCGGCAGGTGCGCGGCGCGGCGTGAAATGAGCTCGGTGTATCGCTTCACCAAAGCGAGCGAGAGAAACCAGCTCATCATGAAGGCAAGCAGCCAGGGAGATGGCCACACCGAGACGGCGGCAGCGCCGCCGATCACCCGCGTGGTGTAAAGAGAGGCGAGAGCCACCACGTCCAGGATCATCTTCCGCTTGAGGAAGAACGAGTAGGCGGTGGTCAAGGCGAAATAACCCGCGAGTACGAGCACGAAGACGGGCGACACCATGGCGGCCACCGTAAGCGACAGCAAAAGCAGGATCGGGATTGCCAACAGAGCGTGCAACAGCGGGATCTCGCCACAGGCAAGCGGTCTGCGGCATTTGGTTTTATGACGGCGGTCGTCCTGCAGATCGACCAAGTCGTTCAGGAGATAAACGCCCGAGGCACAAAGCGAAAAAGCCGCCAGAGCCAGGCCGGCATTCGTAAGGCTATGGAGGTCAAAGAGTTGATTTGTCAGTAGCGGGATAAAAACCAACCCGTTCTTGACGTATTGATGCACCCGCAACGAGCGCGTCCAAATCCGCCATGTCGGTCTGTCGTGACTAAGGTGCTCGACGTTGTCGCATTGGCGCGAAAGCTCTCGAGCAACTGCCGCCGATGTCCTTATGGCATAGGACTTTGCGGCGTGGCGCCAGACTGACAAGTCGGCCGGGTCATTGCCGATATAGTCGAAGCCCCCCTCCCCGAAGGCGGCGACGAGCTTTGCCGCCTTCGCCTCGCCGACACAGTTCATCGTCTCGTTCGTTGCAAACCAGCCGGCGAAAAGGCCAAGGTGGTCGGCAACCGTGCAAACCAGGCGTTCGTGGGTTGCAGAAGCGAGGTAAACCGATCGTCCCTCCTCCCGTGCGGCCTTGATGACGTTCAGCACTTCCGCGTCATAGGGAAGAATAGCCGGGTCGAAATCCGCTGGTTGAGAAAGGCGGTGCTTCAGACACGCTTTTCCGGCGGACAGCGAACTGACGAAATCGACGATGGAAAGGGGCCGACGGCTAAGCTCCGAGAAGACAGTTTCGATCAGCAGGTCCGATCGAACGAGGGTGCCGTCGAGATCAACCACTAACGGGCGGGGCGACAGCGGTGTTTGCAGGACCGGTGGGCTGTCCACCGGCAATGCCGCGGGTCCAGGTTGAGGCCACCCGTCCTCCTCGGCTCTCGGCAGAAAATCTCTTCGCAGCTGGAATTCATGGTGCAGCTCGTTCAAAGGATTTCCCTTATGCTTCGAGACCGTGAAAGCCCGCCGAACCACGGCTAAGCAGTTTGGTTCCATCACCAAAATGGGTGAGGTGCTGACGCCTGGGGAAGATTATCAAAGGTTGAGTTTTTCACCACAGACTCAGAACCTTCACGGAAAAATTGCGCCCTCGCCGCGCCATGCCGTCGAGGTCGTGTTCGCGTCCGGCAAATTTTCACGCGTTTTACAAAATCGGATGACACGCTGAGGCGGGAACAAAGCGAGGATGCGCCGGTTCGAAGGACCGTAAAGATTAGAATGAGTGTCGTGATGAATCTGGCTCTGCTTTTCGGTGCGTTGACATTGACATGTTGGATGATGGGAGGAGCTGTTGCAGTGCTGGGCACTGCCGAGCACCCTCGTCATCACCTGCACCAACTCAGCGAATTCGTTTCGTTGGGCTTCAACGTTTTGGGTATCGCATGTGCGATCGCGATGATTGCGCTCGTGATCGCCGCCTGATCTGCATCGTTATGCTCTGATCTGGTCAAAGCTCACAGCTGCAGGATGACATCCTTACACATCGCAAGTCTGTCAGCTCGCTGCACGGTCGATGGGTCGCAGCGTGTCTTCGGCGCCGGTCGAAGGCGAGATTTCAGCCATCATCCTTGGAGAGCTCAGGGGTGGGATGATGCAACTTCATGCTGCAGGTCTGTCGAGGCTACCGCAGATGCTGGATCCGGAGGTTCGAAGCCCCTGAAGTGTGGTGCCGAGGAACTTGCGCAACGTTACAGCGTTTCTGAATATCGTCTTCCGCTCGGTTGTCGGCGACACCCCAGCCTCGTTCCCAGGTCCGCATGACAACACAACAGATAATCGCATTTTCTGTTATCGCTCTCATGATGGCAGTCTTTATTTGGGATCGCTTCCGCTATGATGTTGTCGCGTGTTGTGCGCTTGTATTGGCAGTCGGGACCGGCATTGTGCCACCGGAAAAAGCGTTCTCCGGGTTTTCGGATGACATCGTCATCATCGTTGGCAGCGCGCTGGTCGTCAGCGCGGGCGTAGCGCGCTCCGGCATTGTGGATTCGGCCATTAAGAGATTTTTCCCGAATCTGAACACGCTTTACACGCAGCTTGCGCTCTTGATGATTGCGGTGGCAATGCTTTCTGCTTTCATCAAAAATATCGGCGCGCTTGCCATCATGATGCCGGTCGCCTTCAAGTTCGCGAAAAAATCCGGTGCCTCTCCCTCAAAATACCTGATGCCGATGTCGTTTGCTGCTTTACTTGGCGGATTGATGACGCAGATCGGCACCTCACCCAATATCGTCGTGTCGCGGCTGCGGGAGGAGATGACAGGAGCCTCCTTCACCATGTTCGACTTCACGCCTATGGGCGGTGTTCTCACGGTTGTCGGCATCACCTTTCTCTTGTTCTTCCACTGGTTGGTGCCAAGTCGCACCAAGCAGAACAGCTCGATCGAGGATGCGATCGAAATCAAGAATTACACCAGCGAAGTCGCGATCACGGCCCAGTCAACACTGCTTGAGCAGGCATTGAGTGACCTCCTGAATCTCGGTGATGGTGAGGTCATAGCCACCGCCGTACTGCGTGGCGGTACCCGAATGGCTCCGTTCCCCGATCTCACGCTCCGCTCTGACGACATTGTCCTGCTGGAAGGTCCTTCGGCAGCGATGGACCGGATTGTGTCCCAGGGGAAGTTGAAGCTTTCCGGCAAGCCTCTGGCAGAAGGCGGCCACCCGGAGGCGGACATCATTTCGCTTGAGGCAATCGTTAGTCAGGGATCCTCCCTCGCTGGCCTTTCCGCCAAAGAATTGGCGCTTTCCTATACGCGCGGGGTCAACCTTTTGGCGATTAGCCGGCGCGGTGAACGCCTCAAGGAACGGCTGGGAAGCTTGACCATCAGCACCGGTGATGTGCTCCTTCTGCAAGGCAGCCGGGGAAGCCTGACTGCCCTTCTGCAGGATTTCGGCCTGCTGCCACTCGCCCAGCGAGAGGTGCTGCTCGGCACCCGCCGCCGCGCCTTCATTCCGCTTCTTATCCTGGCGCTCGCGATGGCAACGACCGCGGTCGGTCTCGCGCCGGTTCCGGTGGCCTTCTTCGCAGCCGCCCTGGGCATGGTCGTTTTTCGAGCTGTTCCACTCGCGGATGTCTATAAATCGGTTGATGGACCGATCCTGGTGATGCTCGCGGCCCTTATTCCCGTCTCGGACTCCTTGCGCACCTCCGGCGGCAGCGATTTGATTGCCGGCTGGCTGAGTGGGGCGGCGATGAATCTGCCGGCATGGGGTGCGCTCGGCCTGATTTTGGTGACCGCCATGGCCGTTACGCCCTTCCTCAACAACGCCGCGACGGTCCTTGTCATGGCGCCGATCGCCGCCAGCTTTGCAACGGGTCTAGGCTTCAGACCGGAAGCCTTCCTGATGGCGGTAGCCATTGGCGCGGGTTGCGACTTCCTCACGCCTGTCGGCCATCAATGCAACACGCTCGTCTTCGGTCCCGGCGGTTACAAGTTTTCCGATTATCCGCGTCTCGGCTTGCCGCTGTCGGCGTTGATTATTCTCGTTAGCGTGCCGGCGCTGCTATTTGTCTGGCCCGTCAACTAGTGTGGAACGACGTCTCACTTCCGGAAAGTCGTGCATCACTGCCACAGCGCCGCAAAACAGTGAAAACGGACCAATGGACATCGCTCAAATCTTCAACTCCCCCTCCACCAACGCCACCCAGTAAGCCGCCCCGTATCCAAGCGCCCCATCGTTAAAATCATAAGTCGTGTTGTGGTGTAGCGCGCCGTCAACCGCCGGTCCGTTGCCCAGCCAGACATAACAGCCCGGCGCGTTCTGCGCGAAGAAGGCAAAGTCATCTCCAGCCGTCGACGGCGGAAAACTCCTCCGCACGTTTTCAGCAAAGACGGTGCCGGCGGCGGCAAGCGCCCGTGATGTGGCATCCGCATCATTAACGACAGGCGGTATCCGCCGCTCAAAATGATAGTCGGCCGATACGCCATACATCGCAGCCGTCCCACTCGCCAACCGGGCGATCTCGGTCTCCAGCTGGTCGCGCACCTCAGGCGAATAGGCCCGTGCCGTTCCGCCGATCTCCACAATATCGGGAATGACGTTCAACGCCTTCGTATCGCCCGCCTGCAGGAAGCAGGCGCTGACGACCGCCGGCTGCAGCGGGTCGACAACACGGCCGACGATCGTCTGCAGCGATGACAGGAAAGTACCGGCTGCCGTGATCGGATCGCGGCCGAGATGCGGCTTGGCGCCGTGCGTGCCGACGCCGCGAAAGGTGATGCGCCAGCTGTCGGAGGAGGCGAGCTGCGGTCCCTCGACGACGGCGATCTCGTCGACCGCAAGCCCCGGCATATTGTGCAGGCCATAGACGGCATCGCAGGGGAAAAGCCGGAAGAGCCCCTCCTCGACCATGCGCTTCGCCCCGCCGCGGCCCTCTTCGGCCGGCTGGAAGATGAAATGCACGGTGCCGGAAAAATTCAGCGTCGCCGCCAGATGCCGCGCGGCGCCAAGCAGCATTGCCGTATGGCCGTCATGGCCGCAGGCATGCATCTTTCCCGGTACGGTCGATTTATAGGGCCGCTCCGCCATCTCAGGCATGGCGAGCGCATCCATATCGGCTCTCAACCCGATCCTGCGCCTGCCGTTGCCGACTTGCAGGGTGCCGACCACGCCGGTGCCGCCAAGCCCGCGATGCACGGCGATGCCGGCCTCCTCGAGAAGCTTTGCGGCGATACCGGCGGTGCGCTCCTCCTCGAAACCGAGTTCCGGATGCGCGTGCAGATCGCGGCGCAAGGCGGTGAGGAACGGCAGATCGTCCTTGATCCGGGCAGGAATGCTCATGGGCCTGGATATCCCTCCATGTGAAACGGGCGCCCGAACGGCGCCCGCGTCAGATCATTCGTTGTTCATCAAACAACTCGCGAGTTCAACCCTCAAGCTTCTTCGACGAACACCTCCTCGCGCTTCTTCCTGACGCTCGGCAGGAAGACGACGATCAGTACGGCGACCGCGATTGCCAGAAGCGTGGCGCTGATCGGCCGCGTGATGAAGGTGCTGGGGTCACCGCGCGACAGGATCATGGCGCGTCTGAGGTTCTCTTCCAGCAGCGGCCCGAGCACGAAACCGAGCAGCAGCGGCGCCGGCTCGCAGCGCAGCTTTGCCAGCACGTAGCCGATGAGGCCGAAGAAGGCGACGGCATAGAGGTCGTAGACGTTGGAATTGACGCTGTAGACCCCGATCGAGCAGAAGGCCATGATGATGGGGAAGAGTACGTAATAAGGCACCGTCAAAAGCTTCACCCAGAGCCCGATCAGCGGCAGGTTGAGGATGACGAGCATCAGATTGCCGATCCACATCGAGGCGATGATGCCCCAGAACAGCGCCGGCTGCTCGGTGGCGACGTTCGGGCCCGGCACGATGCCCTGGATGATCATCGCGCCGATCATCAGAGCCATGACGGGATTGGCCGGAATACCGAGCGTCAGCAGCGGAATGAATGAGGTCTGCGCTCCGGCATTATTGGCCGATTCCGGCCCTGCGACGCCGGCGACCGCGCCTTGGCCGAATTCCTTCGGCGTCTTCGACAAGCGCTTTTCCACCGTATAGGAGGCGAAGGAAGCGAGGATCGCCCCACCACCGGGCAGGATGCCGAGCGCCGAACCGATCGCGGTGCCGCGGATGATGGGCGCAATCATCTCCTTGAATTCCTGGCGCGAAGGCAAGAGACCCGATACCTTGGCCATCAGCACCGTGCGTGTCGACTCTCCCTCGAGATTGCGCAGGATTTCAGCGACGCCGAAGACGCCGACGGCGAGCGCCACGAAATTCAGGCCGTCCGCATATTCACGGATTCCGAGCGTGAAACGCGGCGTGCCGGTATAGATATCGGTGCCGACAAGGCCGAGCAGCAGCCCGAGCGCCACCATCGCCAGCGCCTTGACGACCGAGCCGTGCGCCAGCGCGATCGAGGAAACGAGGCCGACGATCATCAACGAGAAATATTCAGCCGATCCGAATTGCAGTGCGATGTCGGTCAGCGGCGGCGCGAAGACCGCAACGAGAAAGGTCGAGACCGTTCCGGCGAAGAACGAGCCGAGGGCCGCGATCGCCAGCGCCGCCCCCGCCCTGCCCTTGCGCGCCATCTGGTAGCCGTCGATCGCGGTGACGGCAGAGGAGGATTCGCCCGGCATGTTGATGAGGATCGCCGTTGTCGAGCCGCCATATTGCGCGCCATAATAGATGCCGGCGAGCATGATGAGCGAGGAGACCGGCTCGAGCTGGAAGGTGATCGGCAAGAGCATGGCGATCGTCGCCGTGGCGCCGATGCCGGGCAGCACGCCGATCAGCGTGCCGAGCAGCACGCCGATCAGGCAGAAGAGAAGATTGTCGAACGTTGCCGCCGTCGCAAAGCCGAGCGCGAGATTGCTGAAAAGATCCACCATCGCCTCCTAGAACCGGACCCAGGGGCCGAAGCGTTCGAACGGCAGTCCGAGCCCATAGCTGAAGACGGCGACCGAAAAGATTGTCAGCAGCAGCGACAGGATGACCGCGAATACCAGGTTCATCTTGCGCGACGCAAAGCAGGCGATGAAGGCTGTGAAGAACAGCGCCGGCGCAAATCCAAGCCCGCGCACCGTCAATCCGAAGAAGACGGGAGCCGGCAGAATGAAGAGCATGCCGCGCCAGGCGAAGGGATCGACCGGCTCCCCCTCCACACGCAGCGCCTGAAAGAAGATGATCGCGCCGAGAAGTATCAGTGCGCAGGCAAGGATAAACGGGAAATAACCGGGACCCATCCGCAAAGCCGTACCCAGGTCGAGCCCGACCGACTGATAGGCAAAGAAAGTGCCGGTCGCGACGAAAAGCGCGCCGCAGATCGCATTGGTGCTATCGAGACTGATGGATTTCATAGTGTCTCCTGGAGTTGGAGATGGTTCACGTGACGCGCTGCTGCCGCGATTGCCGCTCATCCGCCTGCCGGCACCTTCTCCCCGCTTGCGGGGAGAAGGGAACATGCCGCAAGCCTCTCGCCTTTTCCGCAATTGCTCAGGGCAGGTCCCCTCTCCCCGTTTTCGGGGAGAGGGTTATGATGAGGGGCTATTCCTGGCACATCCCTCACTAGTCCGCGTATTCCCCGGCGGCCTCGATCACCGGCTTCCAGCGGGCGATTTCGCTTTCGAGCTTGGCTTTCAAAGCAGCAGGCGTTGCATCTGCATCGGAGGACGGCGCCGTGCCGAGTTCGGCGAAGCGGGCGCCGACATTCGGATCCTTCAGCGCCAGCTGCAGCGACTTCGACAGGCGTTCGTTAATCGCGGCCGGCGTACCCTTCGGCGTGTAGATGCCGTGCCAGATGCCGACTTCGAAGCCCGGCAGGCCAGCTTCGACAGCCGTCGGTACATCCTTCAGCACGTCGAGGCGCTTCGGCGAAGTCACCGCATAGGCCTTGATCGTGCCGCCCTTAATCTGTTTCGTGGTGTTGGTGGTCTGGTCGCACATAATATCAACCTGGCCGCCGAGCAGATCCGTCATCGCCGGGCCGGTTCCTTTGTAAGGAACGGTCGTGAGCTGCGTCTGAATGGCGCTCATGAACATCATGCCGCAGAGATGCGAAGCCGCACCGATACCGGCATTGGCGACGGTGACCTTGTCCTTGTTGGCCTTGACGTAATCGATCAGGCCCTTGAGATCGGTCGGCTCGAAATCCTTGCGCGCGACAATCGTCATCGGCACCTCGGTGACAAGGCCGACATACTCGAAGGCGCCGAGCGTGTCGTAGGCGAGCTTGCGATAGAGCGTGGCGCTTGTCGCCATGCCGATATGGTGCAAAAGAATGGTGTAGCCATCGGGGTCAGCGTTCGCCACCCGGCCGGCGCCGAGCGTGCCGCCGGCACCGCCGACATTTTCGACGACGATCTGCTGACCGAGATCCTTCGACATCGATTCAGCCACCAGCCGCGCGACGGTATCGGTCGGGCCGCCCGCCGCAAAGGGGACGACCATGGTGATGGTGCGCTCGGGATAGGTCTGCGCCGATGCGACACCGGCGAGAAGAGAAACCGCGGCAGCCGCGGTCAGGCCGAGCACGGCCTTCAGGATTTTCATCGTTTCCTCCCTGATGAAACAGCAAGCCCGCCGACACATCCTCCGCGCCGGGGATGACCTATTTGCCGCCGGGAGAAATCGAGCCGCAATCACTACCGTCGCTTCCGCAAGATGATTCTGCGGCAGTGCAATGCAGCATGGGTCGATTTGGAAACAAACGGCATGGGTGATGGGTGGATTTCCACCCAACGCGCAACGTTCCAGGGCTGCGGCACCGTTGCCCCGGAGAATCACCGGAACCCGAACTCAGCTTTCGGTGGTCAGTATCCGCTTATCGAGGCCGTATTTTTGCATCTTTTCGTACAGGGTCTTGCGGGAGATGCCGAGGGATTCATAAACCGGCCTGAGGCTGCCGCCATGCGCCACCAGCGCGCTGGCGATAATCCCTCGCTCGAATTCGGCAACCCGCTCCGCAAGCCCGGTTGCCTCCTCGGTCTGCCGTCCACCATTGTCGAGCCCAAGGACCAGACGGTCGGCGGCATTCCTCAACTCACGCACATTGCCGGGCCAGTCGCGCTGGGCGATGTCGGAGATCACCTCCGGCAGCACGGCCACCTCGTCGCGGCCGTAGCGGGCGGCCGCTTCCCGCACCAGCTGCAGGAAGAGCAGCGGAACGTCTGCCCGCCGCTGCGATAGCGACGGCACATGCAGCGTTGCGACGTTCAGTCGGTAGAGGAGATCGGCGCGGAAGCGGCCAGCGGCTACCTCCGCCTCCAGATCCACCTTGCTCGTCGCGATGAAGCGCACGTCGAGCGGCACGACCTCGTTCGATCCGAGCCTGGAGATCACCCGCTCCTGCAACACCCGCAGGAACTTCGCCTGCAGGTCGAAGGGCATCGAGCCGATCTCGTCGAGCAGGATGGTGCCGCCGCGCCCATGTTCGAACTTGCCGTAACGCGGCCTGACAGCGCCGGGAAAGGCGCCGGCCTCATGGCCGAAGAGCTCGCTCTCGATCAGGTTCGCCGGCAGGGCGGCACAATTGATCGCAATGAACGGCCGGCTCGCCCGGGCGCTGATATCGTGAAGTGCACGCGCCACGACCTCCTTGCCCGCCCCGGTCTCGCCGACGATGAGCGTATCGGCATCGCTGGCGCCGATTGCGCGGATGCGGTAGCGCAGATCCACCATTACCTGGGTGCGCCCCGGCAGCCGCGCCTCGATATCGTCGCGTTTGCCGGCGACCGCCTTCAGCAGCCGGTTCTCAAGCACGAGACCGCGCCGCTCCATCGCCCGGCGAATGACGCCGGCGAGCATTTCAGTCGTGAACGGCTTCTCGATGAAATCATAGGCGCCTTCACGCATCGCCTTGACCGCTAGCTGTACATCGCCGTGGCCGGTGACGAGGATAACGGGCACCTCCTGATCGATTTCACGAATCTTCTGCATCAAAGTCATGCCGTCCATGCCGGGCATGCGGATATCGCTGACGACGACGCCGGGAAAACTGTAGCCGATCAGTTCCAGCACATGATCGCCGCTCGAAAAAGTTTCGACGCTGAAGCCGGAGAGCTCCAGCGCCTGCGCCGTCGAGCGGCGCAGTTCCTCCTCGTCGTCGACAAGCAGGATCTTGGCTTCGTTCATTCGGCTGCCTCCGGCATCAGCCCAGCCGCCGATTGCAGCTCGACGCGGAACACCGCGCCCCCTTCAGGATGATTGGCGGCAGTCAGGCTGCCGCCGAAATCCTTGATGATATTGTAGGAGATCGAAAGCCCGAGGCCGAGCCCCTTGCCCACACCCTTGGTCGTGAAGAAGGGGTCGAAGATGCGCTCGGCGATTGCCGCCGGCACCCCGGGTCCGTGATCGCGCACCGTCAGCACCACCTTGCCGGCCGCCTCGAAGGCCGAAACCTCGATGCGCCTGTCATCCAGTCCTTCAACCGCATCGGCCGCATTGGAGATCACATTCACCAGCACCTGCTGCAGCCGTACCGAACCGGCGCGCACCACCGGCGGCCGCGTTCCGAGATCGAGCCGGAGCTCGGCGTCCGCCGCCTTCAGCCGCCAGGCGATGATCTCCAGCGTGTCGCGCATCGCCTCGTCGAGGGGGACCGGCCCGAGCTTCTCATTCGGTTTGCGGGCGAAGTTGCGCAGGTGCCGGCTGATCGAGGCCATGCGGTCGATCAGCCCGCCGATCCGCCTTATATTGTCGCGCGCCTCCTCCGTTCGCCCTCGATCGATCAGAACGGCAGCGCTGTCCGTATAGGTCTTGGCGGCGGCGAGCGGCTGATTGAATTCATGCGAAAGGGCAGCCGACATCTGCCCGAGCCCGGCGAGTTTGCCCGCCTGGATGAGATCGGCCTGGGTCTGGCGAAGCTGCTGCTCGGTCAACCGCCGCTCGGCGATCTCCTCCTCGATGCGGCTGTTGACGCGGGCAAGATCCGCCGTGCGCTCCTCCACCCGCCGCTCCAGCTCGCCCCGCGCTTCGGCCTGCATCAACATGCGCTCGGCAAGCCGCGCCCGCCGCTGGCGAATGACCGCCACAGCAAGGCCTGCGATGCAAAGGATGAGAAAGACGGCGACAAGCGCGGTGCGCGCCTGGGCGCGGATGGAACTCGTCTCCATCAGCACATTCACCGTCCAGTCCTCGGCCGGCATATAATGCGACAGCACCAGATACTCGCTTGCGCCCCGATCGCTCGCAAGCGTCATCAGATCATGCGGCTCGAAGCGATGACGCGTCACCGGCAGCGCCGTCAGCTTCGCATTGGCATAGCGCCGCGACGCCTCGGTGCGGGCGATACGGTCGGCCGTCAGCGGCAGGATCGCGCCATAGAGCCATTCCGGGCTGCCGGACATGAAGATGATGCCCTCGGGATCGGAGACGAAGATCTTGTATTCGCCGCCGCTCCAGGAGGATTCGATCATGTCGATATCGACCTTGAAGACGATGACACCGCGAATATCCGCGCCGACCCTGATCGGGGCAGAGAAATAGTAGCCGCGCTTTAGCGATGTGGTGCCGAGAGCATAAAACCGCGCCTGCCGGCCTTCGATCGCCTCCTGGAAATAAGGCCGGTAATTGAAATTCTGGCCGACGAAGCTCCCCGGTCCATCGTAATTGCTCGCCGCGATCGTCTCCCCGTCCGGCTTCACCACATAGATGTCGGAAGATTTTAAGAGCCCGTTGATCTCCTTGAGATAGAGATTGGCCGCATCACGCAGTGCCATGTCGTCGGGCGCGCTGACCAGTTCCTTGATATCGTCGTGATCGGCGATCAGCGCCGGCAGCGCCTCGTAGCGGTTGAGGTGGCCGCTGAGCGCCGAGACGGCAAGGCGTAGCGCCGTTCCCGCCTGAGCGGAAGCCTCCTCCATATAGGCGCGCGTCGCAATCGCGCTTCCATAGGTGAAGAAGGCGAAGATGACGAGCGGCACCAGCAGCAGCGCCGCGGTAGCACGATATCTCGAAGACAGATCCGGCTCCTCCCTTTCTGCCTTCACTCCCCAGCAAGGCATGCCCGACGGCTCAGTCTAATGAGGCAAGCGAAGATTTCCAAGAGCTCGCCGAAACTTGACACTCGGCAGGGACGGATGTCCTATTGCTGCACCGCAAGGAGACCCGTTCATGAGCGACGACCAGACGCCCGCCGACAGCAAGCTCACAAACTCCAAGCGCCGCTGGGCATCCGAGGGCAAGTTCCTGACCGGCCGCATCAGCCGTCCCGAGGCCGAGCGCCTGCCGCCCGGCCAGCACCTCGTCAAGAACTGGCCGGTGCTCGATCTCGGCCAGCAACCGGTCATTTCAACCGGGAGCTGGCGGCTTGAAGTACGCGGCCTGGTCGAAACGACACTCACCCTCACCTGGACGGAATTCCAGGCGATCCAGCAGAGCACCAGGATCAGCGACATCCACTGCGTCACCACCTGGTCGCGCTACGATAACAAATGGAACGGCGTTTCGACGCGGGATCTGCTCGATCGCGCCATGCCGAGGCCGGAAGCAGCCTACGTGATGCTGACGAGCTACGACGGCTACACCACCAATCTGCCGCTCGCCGATTTCGCCGCCGAGGATGCGATCCTGGCGACCTCCTGGGAAGGCCTGCCGCTGACACCGGAGCACGGAGGCCCGTTGCGGCTCGTCGTGCCGCATCTCTATTTCTGGAAGAGCGCCAAATGGCTGCGCCGCATCGAGTTAATCGCCGCCGACGAGGCCGGCTTCTGGGAAAAGAACGGCTACCATATGTATGGCGATCCGTGGAGCGAGCAGCGCTATTCCGACGACTGAGCCTTCGGCCGCGAGACGCGACGAAGCGCGAGAACGGCCAGACCGAACAGAGCGGCCAACCCCGTCAGTGACGCCATGCTGGCAGGATGAAGCGGCACCTTGCTCCAGCTCGGCTTGATAATATCGGCGGTGTTGAAAGCCTCACCGCTGAACTGGCAGGTGATGAAGGCAAGTCCGCGGCCCGCCATGTCGGCGTCGATGGCCGAGATGATTTCGCCCGCCGCGGTTGCCTCTCGCGGCATCTCACGCATCGCCATCAGCACGGCTTTCGTCGCCGCGAGATAGGCATGGGCGCATTCGTTGAAAGGGCTTTCCTCGTCCGTCACGCTGCCCGGCATCCGGCCCCAGAGGCAATAGGAATACTGGATTTCCGAGTAGTTCAGGACACGCCGGAACGATTCGTTCGTATCGGCCGCCCGCGACGCCAGCATGCTGATGCTGCTGCGATACTCCGAAATGACCGCCATCTCGCCGTGGGAAATTGCCGGAATATCGAGCCCGGGATGAGAGCCGCCAGAGTTGCTCCCATGAGCGAGAGCATTTCCGATAAACATTGGCAACAGGCTCGCGATGAGACCGAGAAAAGCAAACCTGCCGATATGCCGCATCACCGGAACGCCGGCCGCAGACCGCTCTTGGCGGCAAGACGTCTTTCGGCCAGCGCTCCGAAAACCAGACCGAGCGTTGCCCAAAGGATCGCGTGCATTCCGAGCGTGGTCGTGCGGAACCGCCAGAGCACGATCGCCGAGAAATTCTCGGGCACCTCATTGATCGGCGGCAGCAGATAAAGCACGAAGCCGATGAAGACGAGATAGGCGACGCCGGCGATAATCGCGCCGTTCCAGAGACCGAAGCGCTCGCCAAGGCGGCGCGACAGCGCGATCGCGGCAATCAGCGACGCGAGCGAAACAACGATCATAAGGAAGAACAGTTCGGTCCTGGCGCCGATCGTATCGGGATTGCCGACAGCCGGCGGGTTGGCCGGATATTTGATGGCGGGAACGAGCACGACCGCCACGAAGGCGGCAATGGCGATGACGGCCGAGGTGCCGCGCGCCGATAGGCTGCTGAAGCGGCCGTGCACGAAGGCGAAGGCGAGCGAAAAAAGCCCGCCGACGGCGATGCTGTAGGCCATGACGCCTGTGAAAAGGCCGAGGCCGGCCTGCGTGGCCCGGCTGACGATTTCAGGTTCGGCAGCTTCGCCCGCCGCCTGGGCGCTCGCTTCCTCGAAGGCGATTGCCGCATCGACCAGCGGCTCGCCGAAGGTATGGGCGAAGGCGAAAACGAGGATGCCAGCAATCAGGCCCGCGAGCATGCCGCGAAGCAGAAGCTTTCCAACCATGTCAGTATTCCCCCTTGTCGCGCAAAACTGTGCAGCGGTTTTGCGATAACGACATGCGTAAAACAAAGACCTAAAGCGCGAGAAGCGAATCCGAAAGATCGCGATGCGCTTTAGTGGCAGGGAAATCCGAGGAGATGGCGGCCGTCATGCACGAATTCGTGCACATACATGCCGTTGAACAGCGCCATCGCGCCCTCCTCGGTGCCGACGAAATAAAGAACGATGAGCATCAGCAGACCGCCGAAGATCGCCCAGGGAAGGATTTCCCCTACAGGGATCGGCGCCGGCGCCGCGACAGGCGCGAAAGTGGTGTCAGACATGTATTCCTCCGGAATGACGCGTTCAGTCGAAAGAGTGTTGTGCGGCAGGGTCTGACTTCCAGCGTGAAGAAGTTTCGACACGCTGGTCACAGTGGCGCGACCGCGCCGGATTTCCACCGGCTTCCAAACCCGCAACAGCACGGTTATATCTGCACGCCGAAGAGACTGTCAACGAAACTTCACGAAGCCGGCAAAGGCCGTCCCCATCCCGTCATCGGAGATCAGAACAATCGTGAATATGCGCCTCACCTGGATCTGCCACGGCGCGACGTCGGCGAACCGCAAGGCCCAGTTTCCGCTCGACGAACCGCTGGAAGAAAAGGCCGTGGAAGAAGCAGCCAGGATGGCCGCCCTCCCCCACGCCGATCGTATTGTCACAAGCCCCGCCATGCGCGCCCTCCAGACGGCTGAGGCGCTCCGTCTCGAAGCGCAGATTGATCCGTCGCTTCGAGATTGCGACCATGGCCGCTGGGCTGGCAGGCCGATCGAGGCGATCGAGGCGGAAGAGCCGGAAAACCTCACGGCCTGGATGACCGAGCCGGGGGTGGCCCCTCACGGCGGCGAGAGTGTTTTCGACCTGCGAAAGCGCGTCGCTGGCTGGATGGATGCCCAGTCCGCCCGAAGCGGTCACGTGATCGCCATCAGCCACGCGGCCGTCATCCGGGCTGCAGTCGCCCACGTGCTTCAGGCGCCACCCTCCTCCTTCTGGCTGAGCGACGTCGAGCCACTCGCCATCCTTCGGATGACCAGCAACGGAAGCCGCTGGTCGCTGCGCTTCCAGCATTAGAGATTCCTTATTTTATCCAGCCTTGCACAAGCAAATCGCGTCATTGCTGTTGAACCCGGTTTTGCGGGGACTACTTCCTTGTCCCAAGGAGATGGAAGAATGACATATGATTGGAGTGGAGAGCGTACACGGCGCCTGCGGTTGATGCGCGTCGCCACGTTCACGGTTTTGGCCGGTCTCATCCTCAGCGTTCCGCTGCTGATCGTCACCGCCTGAAGCACTGGAAAAGGCGAGCGATGCGTCAGCACGCTCGCCTTCGTTCTTCTGGGCATCTTTTCGGCCCAATCACCTGTAGCAACATTCTTCCTGAACGGGACCGGCGAAACAGCCGCAGTGCCGGTCCTGGCCGCATCGCAACGCTATCCGTCTGCCGGCGGCTCACTGCAAACCGCCCCCTCCGATAATTCGCCTTCTGGTTTCAACGAACATTTCAGACTTTCGTGATATCTCGGCGCGGGTGGAGTTGGAGAAGGCATAATGCCGGTGTTTTTCCAGAGCAGAGCCGGAAGGCAATGCATGTCGATCGTCGGTTTGGGGATTACCCTCTGGCTCCTAGCTACATTGCTGCGGTTCGACGACAGCCTGGTTTCCTTCATGACCGCTTTCCGTGAATACGGCGCCGACAAGCTCGTTCTGGGACTCGGCATCGCCGGCACCATGAGCTTCATCTACTCGGTGCTGCGTATTGCCGATCTGCGCAAGGAAATGGAACTGCGCGCCGCCGCCCAGGCAAAGGCCGACTGGACGGCAACGCACGACCATCTGACCAAGCTGCCGAACCGCTATGCCTTCGAGCGCAAAATCCTCTCACGGCCGGTCAGAAGCGACGAGGCCGAAATCGAGGAATGGAACCAAAACGTCACCATCTTCTCCGTCGACCTCGACGGCTTCAAAAAGGTCAACGATCTCGTCGGCCACAAGGGCGGCGACGTCTTGTTGGTCGAAGTTGCCAAACGCATCTGCGCGCTCGGCAATGCCGATTGCGTCTACCGCTTCGGCGGTGACGAATTCATCGTCGTCGCCTTTGCCCTGACGACACAACGCGAGGAGCGCTTCGCCAAGCTGCTGATCCAGGCCGTCACCCGCCCGATTCATATCGATGGTTTTGCCGTCGAAGTCGGCGCCAGCGTCGGCTACGATCGTTGGGTCGAGGGCAGCGAGCCGCTGGAAGACGCCGCCCACCGTGCCGATCTCGCCATGTATGAGGCCAAATCACGCGGCCCCAACCATCATCTCGTCTTCGAAAATTCGATGCAGGATAGGGTAACGGAACGCGCCTCCTTGGAAACCAGACTGCGCGCCGCGATCGCCAATAAGGCGATCAAGCCTTTCTATCAACCGCTGATTGATCTGAAGACCGGCCAGCTTTGCGGTTTCGAAGCCCTCGCGCGCTGGATCGGCGAGGATGGCGTCAACATTCCGCCGACTGTTTTCATCGACATTGCCGAGGAAACCGGGATGATCACCGCCTTGTTCGAGGATCTCCTTGCGCAGGCCTGCAGCGATGCGCTCACCTGGCCGGAGCATGTCACGTTGTCCTTCAACGTCTCGCCGGTGCAGATGGAAGACAGGCTGCTGACGTCCCGCATCCTCAAGGTCCTTTCGGCAAGCCGGCTACCGCCGCAACGCCTGGAAGTTGAGATCACCGAAAACGCGCTGATTCAGGATCCCGCTATCGCCGCCGTCATTCTCGAAGAGCTGCACGCGGCCGGCATTCAGATCGCTCTCGATGATTTCGGCACAGGCTATTCGAGCCTCGCCCAGCTCGCCCGCTACCGCTTCGACAAGATCAAGATCGACAAAAGCTTCATCGCCACCTATCGCGATGACGAACGCCAGGAAAAAATCGTCCGCGCCATGCTTGGCCTCGGCAGAAGCCTCAATATCAAGACGACTGCGGAAGGTGTCGAGGAGCATGGCCAGCTTGCCTTCCTGCTGCAGCTCGGCTGCGACATCGGCCAGGGTTACCTTTTCGGCAAGGCGATGCCCGCCGCCGAGGCGAGCATCTTCATCCGCGATCGCAACGTCAATCTGGCGTCAACGGCCTGAGCCCAGCTTATTTCAACAGAACCCAAGCTTTTGCGTCCCGATCGGCCGCCACGCACCGTCTTGTTGCGCACGGGGGGCTATTGCAGCTGGAGCTCTTGCCGCCATTGTGCCGCCAATGCTCAATGACCGCACGTGCGAGGTTGACAGGCGTGGGGATCGACCGAAGCAAAGGCAACCGCCAAATGATGCCTTTCCAGCGGGAGTTTCGGCGCTAGGTTCGCCCATCGTGACGACTGCGCGGGCTCTCTGAAGACATGTCATTCCCCGACCTTCTCCTGACCTTCAATGCCGGCTCATCGACTGTGAAGATCGGGGTCTTCTCAATTGATGACGCCGGGGCACGACGCCTCGGCAAGGGCGTCATCGATCTCCGCGCCGAGCCGCTCTCGCTTGACCTGACCAAGGGATCGCAGACATTCGACATGCCGCTGAAGGCGGAGGTGACGGACGATCTGCACGGAGTCATCGACGAGACCTTCACGCGTCTCGCCGATCATTTCGATATGGCGGCCGCAGCCGCGGCCGGCCACCGCGTCGTCCATGGCGGCGAGCGCTTCACGAGCGCCGTCGCGCTTGATGACGCCGCCACCGATGGGATCGAAGCGCTGATCCCGCTCGCACCCCTGCACCAACCGCAAGCGCTGCGCTTCATCCGCGCGCTCCGCCATCTGAAGCCACATCTTGTCCAGACAGCCTCCTTCGACACGGCCTTCCATGCCACGCAGGACGATCTCGTGCGCCGCCTCGCCATACCCCGTTCCCTGCATGAGGAGGGCATCAAGCGTTACGGCTTCCACGGACTTTCCTACAAGTTCATCGCCAGTGAACTCGCGCGCAAGGCGCCGCATGCGGCAAAGGCTGTGGTCGCCCATCTCGGCAGCGGCGCCAGCCTCTGTGCGATGGAAAACGGCATCAGCCGCGATTGCAGCATGGGCTTTTCCACCCTCGACGGCATCCCGATGGCGACACGCCCGGGCTGGCTCGATCCCGGCGTGATCCTGCATCTGGCAGGAGAGAGAAAACGATCGCTGGGTGAGATCGAGGATCTGCTCTATCAACGCTCAGGCCTGCTCGGCGTTTCCGGCATCAGCGCCGATACGCGCGATCTGTTGACGGACGGACGGCCGGAAGCGCGCCAGGCGATCGATCTGTTCATCCTGCGCATTGCCGGCGAGATCGGCCGCATGGCGGTAACACTCGGCGGCCTCGATACCGTCGTCTTCACCGCCGGCATTGGCGAGCATCAGCCGGAAATCCGCGCCGGCGTGGCGAAACGCCTGTCCTGGCTCGGCCTTTCGATTGATGAAAAGGCCAACGCCGCCCACAGATTCACGATCAGCACCGGGGAAAGCCGCATGGCCGCCCATGTCGTTGCCACGGACGAAGAACAGGTGATCGCCGACGAGGCGCTGTCCGTTCTCCGCGTCCGCTGATCCAGATCAATGGCGCGCTCGCGCTAACGGCTAGAACTGACGTTGAACGCGTTTTCGAACGGGAGAAGCCCCATGGAAAAGCATGTCTCGACCGCCGCCGCCCTGACCGATGCTGAACTCACCCTGATCGATCGCTACTGGCGGGCGGCCAACTATCTGTCGGTCGGCCAGATCTACCTGCTTGCCAATCCGCTGCTGCGCGAGCCGCTGCAGTCAGAGCACATCAAGCCCCGCCTGCTCGGCCACTGGGGCACGACACCCGGCCTCAACTTCATCTATGCGCATCTGAACCGCCTCATCCGCGCCCGCGATCTCGACATCATCTACATATGCGGCCCCGGTCACGGCGGGCCGGGAATGGTCGCCAACACCTATCTCGAAGGCACCTACAGCGAAATCTATCCCGATATTACCGAAGACGCCGAAGGGATGCGCCGGCTCTTCCGCCAATTTTCCTTTCCGGGCGGCATTCCAAGCCATGCGGCGCCGGAAACACCGGGATCGATCCACGAGGGCGGCGAACTCGGCTACGCCCTCGTCCATGCCTATGGCGCCGCCTTCGACAACCCCGACCTCACCATCGCCTGCGTCGTCGGAGACGGCGAGGCCGAAACCGGGCCGCTCGCCGCCAGCTGGCATTCCAACAAGTTCCTCAATCCCGCCCGCGACGGCGCCGTTCTGCCGATCCTGCATCTGAACGGCTACAAGATCGCTAATCCGACCATTCTCGGCCGGGCCGGTGACGACGAGCTCAAACGTCTTTTCGAAGGCTACGGCTACGAGCCGTTTTTCGTCGACGGCCATGAGCCGCGCGACATGCATCAACAGATGGCTGCGACGCTGGACCAGGTCTTCGACCGCATCCGTGGGATTCAGGAGCAAGCCCGCAGCGGCAAGGCTGCGGCGGGCTGCCCGCGCTGGCCAATGATCGTGCTGCGCAGCCCCAAGGGCTGGACCGGTCCGAAAGAGGTCGACGGCAAGAAGGTGGAAGGTTTCTGGCGAGCCCACCAGGTGCCGGTCTCCAACTGCCGCGAGAATGAGGGCCATCGCAGGATTCTCGAGGACTGGATGCAAAGCTACGATCCCGAAGATCTGTTCGATGCCGACGGCCGGCTGAAAACCGACCTGCGGGCGCTGGCCCCCGTCGGCAAACGCCGCATGGGCGCCAATCCGCATGCCAATGGCGGCTTGTTGCGCCGGGAGCTCGATGTTCCCGCCATAGGCGACTATGCGGTTGACGTCGGCAGGCGCGGCAGCGTCGCCGCCCAATCGACCGAGATCCTCGGCCATTACCTGCGCGATACGATGAAGCTCAACGCGGAGGCGGCAAACTTCCGCATTTTCGGTCCCGACGAGACGGAGTCGAACCGCCTCGGCAGCGTCTTCGAGGTCACCAACCGCGTGTGGATGGAGGATATCGAACCATATGATATCCATCTCTCCCGCGATGGACGCGTCGTAGAGGTGCTTTCCGAACATCTCTGCCAGGGATGGCTGGAGGGTTATCTGCTGACCGGGCGGCACGGCCTCTTTTCCTGCTATGAGGCCTTCATCCACATCATCGATTCCATGTTCAACCAGCACGCCAAATGGCTGAAGGTGACGCGCGAGATCGAATGGCGCAAACCGATCTCATCGCTGAACTACCTGCTGACCTCGCATGTCTGGCGCCAGGACCATAACGGCTTCAGCCACCAGGATCCGGGGTTCGTCGATCTCGTCGCCAACAAGAAGGCCGACGTCGTCCGCATCTACCTGCCGCCGGATGCCAACAGCCTGCTCTGGGTCGGCGATCATTGCCTGCGCACCTATGACCGCATCAACGTCATCGTCGCCGGCAAGCAGCCGGAGCCGCAATGGCTGTCGATGGACGAGGCGGTGAAACATTGCGAAGCCGGCATCGGTATCTGGCACTGGGCAAGCAACGAGGAAGACACGATCTCGCCCGATCTCGTCATGGCCTGCGCCGGCGATGTCCCGACGATGGAAACGCTCGCCGCCGTCGATCTCCTGCGCAAGGCCATTCCAGAGCTGAAGATCCGCACTGTCAATGTCGTCGACCTCCTGGCGCTGCAATCCAGTGACCAGCATCCGCATGGCCTTTCCGACGAGGCCTTCGACGCGATCTTCACCACCGACAAGCCGGTCATTTTCGCCTATCACGGCTATCCCTATCTCATTCATCGTCTGACCTATAAGCGGGCCAACCACGAGAACATCCACGTCCGCGGCTTTGTCGAGGAGGGAACGACGACCACGCCATTCGACATGACCGTGCTCAACCAACTCGACCGCTACCATCTCGCCATCGAAGCCATCGAGCGCGTGCCGGGCCTGAAGGAGAAGGCGAAAGACGCGCTTGCCGCCTTCCACGGCAAGCTCGCGGAGCATCACGACTATGTCAGGGAATACGGCGAGGACATGCCGGAGGTGCGGGACTGGACGTGGCCGGCGGCGTGAGCCATTCGCGACTGACGCGCGCGATGTGAGATGACCGAATGCCCTATGGCCGGTCAAGCCGAGCTTTTTCGTTCATCCGCCAAATCCGCGGCGTTTCGCCGGTATATTTCAGGAAGAAACGCGAGAAATAGGCGGGATCGACAAAGCCGAGGCGAAATCCTATCTCCTGAACGCTGCCGATGGTAAAGACGAGCTGGCGCTTCGCCTCTTCGATCAGTTTCCCGGCGATCAGTTCATGCGGGGTGTTTCCCGTCATCGAGCGAACGATACGGGTGAGATGCGTCGACGAAATGCCAAGTTCCCTGGCGTAGAAGGAAGCCGGCCTGTGCGATCGAAAATGCCGCTGGATCAGTTCGTCCAGCATCTCCATCCGCCGCTCGTTCTCATTTGACGGAAGCTCCTGCGCATATCCTTCATGGGAAATCCGCGCCGTCAGCCGCAA
Source organism: Rhizobium sp. NLR8a (assembly GCF_019685235.1). Lineage (NCBI taxonomy): Bacteria > Pseudomonadati > Pseudomonadota > Alphaproteobacteria > Hyphomicrobiales > Rhizobiaceae > Rhizobium > Rhizobium sp. NLR8a. The sequence goes on along the minus strand of NZ_JABDWI010000006.1, from coordinate 349,020 downwards.
CGCCAACCCGACATAGGCGGCCAAGACCTCGTTGCGGCCACCGCGGCGGTTTTCGAATTCGTCGCCGAGCCGCCTCAGCGTCTGCATGACATAGGCAGCCTCGGCATTTCCGGGATCGAGCGGCGTCAGATGCGGCATCGCCAGCCACTCGCCGAGATGGCTTCGCTCGCCGGGCGGGTGGCTGAGATGGGACCTCAATATAGTGATCACGAGGCCGTCGATATCACGTGAGAAGCGAAAGCCGTGATCGAGCCCAGGGGGAACCGTGATGACCGCCGGCGGACGGATGGCATGGCTCCTCTTGCTGAAGATCGCATCGCCCGAGCCGGCTTCGATGTATAATATCTGAAAGAAGCTCTCGTGGCGATGAAGCCGAATCTCCCATTGATGCAGGCTGCTGCGGGAGCGGATTGTTTCGCAATGCAACCAGAATTCCGGCGACCGCCCGATGTTTTCGCCGTAGAGTTCGTAGGTCGGTATGTGTCTGCTCATCGGCTCCCTCCTGCGCCAATGTTCGATTAGTGCAATTTTTAGGCTGGAATGTCCATTGTGGCGATCCGGCCAGCGCGGCAGAATCTGACAAAACGCAAAAATGCAAGGGAGGAAGCATTTGCGAACCCAGGTCGCCATCATCGGTTCGGGACCATCCGGCCTGCTGCTCGGCCAACTTCTGACCGAAGCTGGAATCGACAACGTCATCCTCGACCGCGTGAGCAAGGACTATATCCTCGGCCGCGTCCGCGCCGGCGTTCTCGAGGAAGGCACTGTCGGGCTGCTGGATGAAGCCAAGGCTGGAGCGAGGCTGCATGCCGAAGGCCTGCCGCATGACGGCTTCTCGCTCGCCTTCGACGGACGCGATCATCGCATCGACCTTCACGAATTGACCGGCGGCAGGCGTGTGACCGTCTATGGACAGACCGAGGTGACGCGCGATCTCATGGAGCGGCGGGAAGCTTGTGGCGCCCTTTCGATCTATGACGCCGCCGATGTGGCTCCGCATGCTATCGACGCTGGCTCGCCCTTCGTCACCTACCGGAAGGATGGCATCAGCCACCGCATCGATTGCGATTTCATCGCCGGCTGCGACGGCTTTCATGGAATAAGCCGCAGAGCCGTTCCCGAACGGGCGATCCGAAGTTTCGAGAAGGTCTATCCCTTCGGCTGGCTGGGCCTGCTTGCCGACGTGGCGCCCGTCAGCCATGAACTGATCTACGCCAACCACCCGAGGGGCTTCGCGCTCTGTTCGATGCGCTCGGCCAGGCGCAGCCGTTACTATATCCAGTGCCCGCTCGACGCGAAGATCGAAGACTGGAGCGACGAGCGCTTCTGGGACGAGTTGAGACGGCGCCTACCGGCCCATCACGCCGAGGCATTGAGGACCGCCCCATCCTTCGAAAAATCGATCGCGCCGTTGCGCTCCTTCGTCACCGAGCCCATGCGTTTCGGCCGGCTCTTCCTCGTCGGCGACGCCGCCCATATCGTGCCGCCGACCGGCGCCAAGGGGCTGAACCTTGCAGCAAGCGATGTCCATTACCTCTTCCGCGGGCTCCTCGAACATTACCGCGAAGGTTCCGACAGCGGCATCGACGCTTATTCGCAGACGGCGCTCGCCCGCGTGTGGAAAGCCGTGCGGTTTTCCTGGTGGATGACGACGATGATGCACCGGTTCCCCGATACAGGCGATTTCGATCAGAAGATCCAGGAAGCCGAACTCGACTATCTCACGCATTCTCGTGCAGCCTCCACGGTGCTCGCGGAAAACTACGTGGGATTGCCGTTCTGACACGAAGATTGCGGGATGAAAGCTGCGATACGCCGGTGAACAGCGAGAGTCGGGACGATACAGAACCATAACCGGCAAATCATGTGTTTGGGGATTTATTTCATTTTACATCACCATTTCGCATGACAAGCTAACCTGAAATTCAATACGGCGCTGGAGTACGCCGAAAAGGGAGAGAGAAGAATGAGGAAGCTGTTTCTGGCCGCCGCTGCGGCAATCCTTATGGGCACCAGCGCCTGTGCCGACACCATCAAGGTCGGCGTCATCGGGCCGTTCTCCGGCCCCTTCGCGCTCCAGGGCAAGAACTTCAAGGCCGGCATCGACGCCTATATGGCTGTCAACGGCAACAAGGTCGGCAGCGACACGGTCGAGATCGTCTACCGCGACGTGCCGCAGGCCGATCCGGCTCAATCCAAGGCGCTGGCGCAGGAACTGATCGTCAAGGAAAAGGTCCAGTATCTCGCCGGCTTCTATTTCACCCCCGACGCCATGGCGGTGACGCCGATCCTGAAGCAGGGCAACGTGCCGATGGTCATCATGAACGCCGCCACCTCGGCGATCGTCACCAAGAGCCCGCTTGTCGTACGCACCTCGTTTACAACATGGCAGACCTCGACGCCGATCGCCAAGGTTGCCTTCGACGCCGGCGTCAAGAAGGTGATTTCGGTCGTCAGCGATTACGGCCCGGGTATCGACGCCGAGAATGCGTTCAAGGCCGGTTTCGAGAAGGCCGGCGGTCAGGTGGTCGAGGCGATCCGCATGCCGCTCGCGACCAACGACTTCAGCCCGATCATGCAGCGCATCAAGGATTCCGGCGCCGAGGGCGTCTTCGCCTTCCTGCCATCGGGCCCGACGACGCTTGGCTTCGTCAAGGCTTACAACGAGAACGGCTTGAAGGCCGCCGGCATCAAGTTCTTCGCGCCTGGCGATCTGACGCAGGAATCCGATCTGCCGGCGCTCGGCGACGCCGCACTCGGCATCAAGACGACCTTCCACTATGCCGTGTCGCACGACTCGCCCGAGAACAAGGCTTTTGTCGAGGCTGCCGCCAAGGCGATCGGCAACAAGGCCGAAATCTCCTTCCCTGCGGTCAGCGCCTATGACGGCATGTATGTCATCTACAAGATGATCGAGGCGACGGGCGGCAAGCAGGACGCCGAGAAAGCGGTCGACGCGGTCAAGGGCCTTGCGTGGGTGAGCCCGCGCGGCCCGGTCTCGATCGATCCGGAAAGCCGGCACATCACCCAGAACATCTATCTGCGCGAAGTCGCCAAGGCCGATGACGGGACGTACTTCAACAAGGAGATCCAGACGTTCGAGAAACAGAGCGACCCGGGCCTTGCGGCGGCCAAGTAAGATTGCGGCATCCGGACCGGCGGCGGGGTCTCGCGCATCGCGGCCGCCGCATCGAAGTAAGGTATTTTCATGCAGACAGTCTTCAGCATCGCCGTCGACGCCTTTGCCTATGGCATGGCGCTCTTCGTGATCTCGATCGGCCTTTCCGTGACCATGGGGCTGATGCGTGTCGTCAACCTGGCTCATGGCGCCTTCGCCATGATCGGAGGCTACATCGCCTCCTATGCCGCCCGTGACCTCGGTCTTAGTTATGCTGTCGCAGTCGTCGCGGCCGTCGTCGTCACGATCATCATCGCAATTCCGCTCGAGCGTTTTCTCTACCGCCGGATCTATGGCGCCCCTGAACTGACCCAGGTGCTGATGACAATCGGCATCACTTTCTGCGTCATCGGCATCGCGAACTACGTGATGGGACCGACGCTGAAGACGATACCGCTTGCCGGCACCTTGCAGGGATCGGCCGATCTCGGATTCCGCACCATTCCCGTGCACCGGCTTTTCGTCATCTTCTGCGGCCTCGCCGTTGCGCTCGCCCTGTGGTTCGCGATCGAGCGAACGAGCTTCGGGGTCAAGCTGCGCGCCTCCGTCGACGATGCGGCGATGGCTGCCGCACTCGGCGTGCGCACAGAGATCATCTATGCGGTGAGCTTTGCCGTTGCCGTCGGGCTTGCCGCCTTCGGCGGCGTGGTCGGCGCCGAACTCCTGCCGGTCGAGCCCTATTATGCGCTGCGTTACATGGTGACCTTCCTCGTCGTCGTCTCCGTCGGCGGCGCCGGCTCCATTCCGGGCGCGCTGATTGCCTGCCTGCTGCTTGGCGCCATCGATACGACGGGACGCTATCTGATGCCGGAATTCGGGGAATTCTTCTTCTATCTCGCCGTGATCGCCATCATCTGCATCTTCCCGCGCGGCCTTGCCGGAAGGATGAAATAGGATGACGCTCGTCATGAACAACAAAACCGAACGCCTCCGGCATCGGCGCGCAGTGAATGCCGATCTTCTCGGAGTAGCGGCCATCACGGCCATCGCCGCGATCGGCTATTTCGCCTTACCCGACAATCTGGCGCTTCTGACGCGGATGATCACGATCGCCCTGCTCGTCCTGTCGCTCGATCTCGTGACCGGTTATTGCGGCGTCGCAACGCTCGGCCATGCCGCGCTCTTCGGCTCCGGCGCCTATGCCGCCGGGATCCTGTCGGCGCATTACGGCATCAACGACCCGCTGCTGATGATGCTTGCCGGCATAACAGGGGGCGCGGTTGCCGGGCTGCTCTGCGGCGCGATCATCCTGCGCGCGCATGGGCTGCCGCAACTCGTGCTGTCGATTGCGCTCATCCACCTCTTCCATGAATTTGCCAACAAGGCCTCCTCCTGGACGGGAGGCAGCGACGGGCTTTCCGGCATTGCGCCGGACCCGATATTCGGCATTTTCGAATTCGATCTCTACGGCCATACCGCCTTCTTCTTCGGAACGACACTGCTCGTCATCGTCTTCATGCTGCTGCGATTGCTGGTTCGCTCACCCTTCGGCATGCTCTGCCGCGGCATCCGGCAAGACCCGCTGCGCATCCGCGCCATAGGCGGCTCGCCGAAGGCCGCTCTCATCAAGATGTACGTGATCTCAGGCGCCGTTGCCGGCGTCGGCGGCGCGCTGAATGCGATCTCGACCCAGGTCGTCGGGCTCGACAGCCTGTCCTTCACGCAATCGGCCGAAGCGCTTGTCATGCTCGTGCTCGGCGGCACCGGTTCCCTGTTCGGCGCGCTCTCCGGCACCGTCATCTTCATGTTCTTCGAGGATTATGTCTCGGCCGCCAACCCCTTTCACTGGCTGACCATGGTCGGCGCCCTGCTGATCGCCGTCGTGCTGTTTGCGCCGAAAGGCCTCTACGGAACGGCCGCCGCCTTGATCGGCCGCCGGAAGGAGACGCGCGCATGAGCCCGGTCTTCGAAGTAACCAATCTCAGGAAAGCCTTCGGCGGCCTTGCCGTCACCAATGATGTCTCGCTGGCAATGGCGCCCGGCGACCGCATCGCGCTGATCGGCCCGAACGGCGCCGGCAAGACCACCTTCGTCAACCTCGTCACCGGCAATCTCTCCCCCGATTCCGGCGAGGTTCGCCTCGGCGGCGAGGCGGTGACGAAGGTGGATGCGATCGGCAGGGTCAAACGCGGCCTCGTCCGATCCTTTCAGGTGACGCGGCTTTTTCAGGATATGACGCCCGCCGAACATGTGGGGCTCGCCGTCCTTCAGCGTGACGGAAAGACCCGCAAGATGTTCGGGAATTTCCTCGCCATGCCCGACGTCATGGCGGAGGTCGACGATCTCCTGGGTAAACTCGGGCTGGCCTCGCTGATGCATCGCAGAGTCAGCGAGATCGCCTATGGCCAGCAGCGGCTCCTCGAAATCGCCGTGGCGCTGGCGCTGAGGCCGAAGGTGCTGCTGCTCGACGAGCCTGCGGCCGGCGTGCCGCAAAGCGATACCGGCCGAATCGAACAGGCGCTGGCCGACCTTCCCGCCGATCTCGCCGTCCTGATGATCGAACACGACATGGACCTCGTCTTCCGTTTTGCCAAGCGCGTCATCGTGCTGGCGGCCGGAGCGATCATCTTCGACGGCCTGCCGGCCGATGTCACCAAGGATGCCCGCGTGCGCGAGGCCTATCTCGGGAGCTATGCCAATGCCAGCCCTGTCGCTTGAGGTTGAAAACCTGTCGGCCGGATACGGGCCGACGCGGGTGCTCGAAGGCATCTCCTTCACCGTGCCGGCAGGCGCCCGTCTAGCCGTGCTCGGCCGTAACGGCATGGGCAAGACCACGCTCCTGGCAACGCTTGCCGGCCAGACCAGGCGGTATCAAGGCCAGATCCACCTCGGTGGTTCGGATGTCACCGCAGCACCGAGCGCAATGCGCGCCCATAGGGGCCTCGGCTATGTGCCTCAGACGCGCTGCGTCTTTCCCACGCTGACGGTCGAAGAGAACCTTTTCGTCGGTCTGAAGGCGCGGCCGAAGACGGCGCTGGAGGAAGCCTATGCCATGTTCCCGCGCCTGAAGGAGCGCCGCCGAAACCTCGGCAACCAGCTCTCCGGCGGCGAGCAGCAGATGCTTTCAACAGCCCGCACCATTCTCGGCCGCCCGTCCGTTCTGCTGCTCGACGAACCGCTCGAGGGCCTAGCGCCTGTCATTTGCGAGGAACTGATGGCTGCCTTCGCCGATCTCGCCAAGAAGGGCGATATGACCATCCTTCTTGTCGAACAGCGCATCCAGAGCGCGCTCGATTTCGCCGATCACGTCATCATCCTCGAACGCGGCCGACTGGCCTGGACAGGCACGCCGGAACGCCTGTCGAGAGATCATCAAACGGTCGAAAGCCTGCTCGGGGTCGGCGGCTTGCACTGACGCCTGGAGCTAGTACTGAGCCCGTTGGAGGCAGAGCCAGCGGCATTGCCGGTGGATCCAAAGCGCCCCCCAGGATTGGTTTGAGGTCCCCCAGCAGCGAATCAGTATATCGTCATGACCATGTCATCATTGACCCACCATTATTCTCCGGAAAAGACGGGTTGTCCGCGAGAAACCAAGAGATCGCCTCAAGAGGCGATGAACATCATGAGCGAACGAAGCGCCGTGATCGCAAGGCATGCCAAAAAATCTTGGCGATAGACAGGGTCGGTGCCGGTTGGATCTCTTTATCTGGATATTTGTTCAGCAGGCGATTTAGATCTGCTGGAATTAAACAGGTAGAGTTGATCTGACGCTCCTTCAATTTTCGTTGCCAGACACCAGATAGGGTTGCATAGTCACATAGCACATTAGCCGGGAGGTAGAAATGGCAAACCACAAACCATTCGCGGGCAATGTATACCTGCCTGTTTTCAATCTCGACGATCCGATCAGCGGCGATGTTCTCGAAAACTCCTACGATACCGACGGAGATTCGGTGCGCCTGAATTTCGTCAACGGGCAGCGCATCAAGCAGCCGGCCGATCCTGAAGGCCAGCCGATAAAGACCATCATCGAAGGAAAATACGGCACACTCACCATTTTTTCCGACGGGACGTACACCTACGCGCTCGATCACTCCAAGCCGGAGGTCGCCGCCCTCGGGCCGGGAGATCAGCTCGTCGAGAAGTTCACTTTCAAGATATCCGACGGCAAAGGCGCCACCGATGTCGGTGCGTTCAGTATCGCAATCGATCTGCCGGAACGCGGCGACGTCTTCGTCAATTTCGAGGATGTCGGCCAAAGCGACTTTCCCACCGGCTACAAAGGCTTCGATTGGGGCGCCTGGCGAGACGGCGACGACGCGACAGTGCGCGAGGACGCCGACGGCAACCACTACCTGGGTGGGGGCGTCTTCTGGACCCCCATCTATTCAGCGGATGGCGGCCCCTTCCAGATCAAGCAGTTCGAAGTTGCCAACGGAACATCGAACTATGACAACGTCCTGACGATCGAAGGGCAGCTGAACGGCAACATCGTCTTCTCCACAACCGTGACCATAACCGCCGACAGCATCGATAATCCCCAGCTGATCGACCTCAGCGCCTACGGCGATATCGATTACCTCCTGCTCGACAGCGAACCGATCGTCACGGAAAACAGCGGTCCCGATTATTTCGGCGCGCAATACGACAGTTTCTACTTTGTCGTTTGAGGGATAGAGAGAAGCGTCGCATCACGAAAACTTTGCATCTTTCCGGCGCACCGCAGCGGCATCCGGTAGCAATTTCTTGCGATAGCTGATCGACCTGCACCCTGCTAGCTTTCGATCGTGCGGAGGAGCACGATCATGCTGGGATGGAGGAAATGATGCAGCCAGTCGGGATCAAGTTAGCGGCGGTCATGTTTTCGCTGGCCGCATGGGCCGTTATCATCGCTGCCGCATCCCATCTTTGGGCGATGAAGATGCCGATATTGCATTTGGCGCTCTACAGATAGAGCTGTCCTCGGCGCACCTGACACCCCCCACTCTCCTCGAGTACGCCGCCGATCCGATCGCGGATATTTCCGTGCTGACCTGCAGATCATGCTTCGGCGGGCAGCTTTGCGGCTGCGCAACGCCGGATCAATCGCCCTCGACGACGACTTGAGGCGATTCGTAATCTATGCAGTGAATTGGTGCTGACGCGCTAGGACGCGATCAGGTATGTCGTACGGGAGTGGATGAAGTAGAACACCTATCTGCCGATGTATGAGCTGGACGCAATGGCGAAGGGGATGGGGAAGCTTGATGGGCCAAATGACCATTGGTCAGGACTGGCACGGGATATCTTCATGGCGAAGCCCATTGCCGGTACTCCGCTTAATCCTGCTCTGCGGCTGGGTCTCTTTGATGGCAGGGATTTTACTATGGTCACTCCATCCGATCGCCTACGACAGTTGGCACATCACCCCTGTCCTTATTAGTTTGTTGTGGTTTTCGGGTCCGCTTTTGGCTTTTGCCATTTCGGCCGGTGCACTTATTCTGGATCAACCGGCTTCTCGCCTAATGAAGCGAGCCGCCGCTGTGCACTTCGGGGTAAGTCTGGCTGTTGGCCTAGTGGTATTGTTGACAGATCAGTTTGGTCCCGCCACCTGGTTGTTGCTGGCTGCGCTGGTCGATCTGCCGATCCTTGCGCTCGCGCCAGGCCGGATCGATAGCCAGAGAGCGGTCAAACTGCTACACATGGTGGTTGTGTCGTCGGTTGCAGGACCTATTGCCGCCCTCTTTCTTTGGTCCGCCCTCAACATCAAGATTGTGGAGTGGCGTGCACTCGCGGTCTCCGGTTCACATCCCTATTGCGTGCAGGTGCCCAAGGATTATCTCGGGCAGTACAAGGCAGTAACCCGACGGGCTGAATTGGCGGGTTTGAGGATGCGGACACCGTTTACAAATGGCGGTGGTTCCACTGACTACCAGTTCGCGTTTCACGCAGTGCTCGTGGTCAGGCATGATGAGGGGGACCGGTTGTACAACTGGTCCTACTTCGCCCAAAGCTTCGTCCCCGTCTCCGACAGTGCGATAAAAGGACTCACTCTTCGTGCTGATTGCGAGCCAATGGTTGCTTTCTTCGACGCGCTTTATCGTTAGGGATTGTCATCGAATTGTAGCAAACGCCCGGAACAGCTCGAACCCCGCGTTTGAGGTCATCGCCTCCGCCGCTGGAGGGAAATTACCGGACCGGAATTGTCGGCTGTTGAAGTGGTAGCGGAGGAGGGATTTGAACCCCCGACACAAGGATTATGATTCCCGTATCATCCTTGTTTTTATTGGCCTTTTTTTATTAATGTCGCAGTTATGTCGCAAGAAAAGCTGCCTATCGCAGCTTGCTCGCACTAACCTAGAAGGGACCGCTCAGCCGCCGCCAGTTCGTCGGCATCGTCGACGCGCGGGAACAGGTGCCCGTAGGTGTCTAGCGTCATCTGGATCGACGAATGCCCTAATCGCTCCTGCACCGACTTCACCGGCAGTTCCAATCCGCCGTCCACTTTCCGGTTGATGCACCACGATGCAAAAAAGTGCCGGAGCGAGTGAAGGCCGGTGTACTTGGCCGCCATGATAACGTTGCCCTTCTCATCCAGCTCCTCCGTAGGGACCGTCAACCCGGCTTTAAACTGAGGCGGGATCAAGCCCCGGTTGATTATGTTGGCGTGGCTTTCGATGTTCCCTTTTCCGTTCGGGAAGACATAGTGGAGTTCCATGACGGGATTGCCGGCGGCGTCTACCCGCCCGGTATCCCGGCGCGGACAAGCAAGGTGCCATTCCTTTAGAGTGTTGACGACCATCGGCGGGACCGGGATCGTGCGCTCCCCGGCTTCGGACTTCGGACGTCCAATCTTGCCGTATTCATCGGCGCGCTGGTTGACGCTGATCGAGCGCCCTTCCAGATCGACATCCTCCCAGCGCAAACCGCGCAACTCCGAAGACCGCATGCCGGTGAAGATCGCGGTGATCAGCAGCGGGCGCCAGCTTCCATCGAGAGCGTCGATGAGCGACCGGATCTCAGCCGGCGCTGGGATATGTACGCCGGCCCTGAGCTTGCCCTTGTGGCGCTTCTCCGACCGCTTATCTTTCCCGTTGCGGCGTTGCCGCATGTCCCTGACAGGGTTCCGCATCGCTAGCCCGCGCTCCACCGCGTCGCCCAAGATGCCGCCGAGACTCACGAGCACTTTCTTTATCATCGAGGCGGAACGTCCCGCCTCCCGGAGTTCGTCCTCAAACCCACGGATCAGCGGAACGGTCATTTTGGAAACCAGCTTGTCGCCGATGAAGTCCTCGATATGGAACTTCAGGTGCCGCTTCCGTTGTTCGATGGTGCTCCGCTCAAGCCCCTCTCCTTCTCCCGTTGTAATCCACAGTTTGCCCGCTTGCTTCACCGTTATGCTATTGCGGTCGGCAATATGAATGCCCTCCCGCACCTCCACATCCGTCTTGCTCGCGAAGGTGTCGGCGTCTCGTTTTCTTGCGAACGTCTTCTGACGCTTTACACCTTTGATGTCGAAGTACGTGACGATCCACGCCTCCTTCTGAACGCCATATCCGGTCCATGTGCGTTTGCGTACCGACATGATCAGTACCCCCCCGGCCGGTCTGGCGTGTCGATGACTATGGTCCATTTGCCTGGGCGGCGTTCCCGAATATGACCCCTCATTGCTCATCTCCTTGCTGAAGAGTACCGACTATGAACTTAGAAAGCGCCTCGTCACTCTGAAAGGCCTCGGAATCGCTAAGCAATTTCTGCCGGCGAATGTTGTTAGGCCTCTCAAGAAATTCGATCCCAGCTACAAACTCATTTGCTCGGTGTGCACCATAATCAGCCGGGTCTTTCATGAACTTGCCAAAGTCGGCGCCCGGCGACGCCGCTTGCATCCGAGCGGCTTGCTCTTCGAGTCGATCGGGAACACGCACTTCGCCCCAAGATCCAAAATAGTGGATTGCAATGTTAAGCGCGGCTTTGAGGGCGCTGCCGGTGAAGGCGTCTTTGTGCCAATGCCGGCCGGTCCTCATTTCAAGGTCCGTGGCGATCTTGGCGACCACGTAAGCGAGCGCACGGACATGTCCGGCGCCTAATGCACGCTTCCAGCGTTCTGGATGGTCAAAGCTGTCACGCAGTCGACGTTCAACGATTTGTGACAGCGACTTCCCTGTCTCCTTGCTTTCCTTTTCGAGTGCGGCCCGCAACTCAGGCGTTATCCGCGTCGAAAAGGCTGCCGATTTGCCCGAAAACTCGCCCTTTGGCTTGCGGCCGGCGCCCGGTTCCCGTTTCCCCGTCATCGTAAGCGTCCTTATTTGTCTTAACAAATGCATGACAAATGCATGACAAATGTATTGCGATCTGTTGGCACGCGCAAGGACAAATAGTAGAACCACTGGTATTGGAAGACACAGGAGGCACCAATGACTCTGGAAGATGTCCTTAGACGTCCGACTGTTCCCATCCCCGATGCAGGCCGTGTGTTCTACGGACTCAGCCGCAACGGCAGTTACGAGGCGGCTAAGCGTGGCGACATTCCAACAGTTCAAATCGGACGTAAGAAAATGGCGGTGGTTGCGCCGATCGCAGAACAGCTCGGACTTCACCATAATTTTGGCGAAGCGGATTGAGCCCCGCCGCGCGTGGCGCAACAAGGGCTCGATCAGACGGTAGCTAGAAAGTTCTCTTGGACGAGTTCGAAATTCTAGGCTGACCTTTGCCCCGCGTCAATTTGCCGGCGGTTTCCATAACCCGGAGATCGCAGATGACGAATTTCGCAGTATGCCATCGCGAGATGCCGGTTCTCGGCGGGCTTTTGCAGCGGCATATCAAATGGCTGCGCACTTGTGGCGTGCCGATGCCCGCTATAGTCCAGCCCGAACTGGTCCGCCTTGCCCATGGCTATAGGGCGGCTGATGGTCGGTTCGACCCCGATCCCAGCGGCCCCGACTGGTTCGCTTTTTCCGAGGATGAGGACGTAATCTTCTGGCGGCCCAAAACCGGCCAGCTGGCGACGTGGAATGGCCGGAGCTTCGCGTTGGGCGAGGCCGTGATCGATGACGCGAGTGGCTACGCGCTCGGTGGCCGCCTGCATGTCTTCGCTGATCCACTCGATTGGCTACGCGCCTGCCGTAAGGGCATCGTCGTGCTCGATTGGGCTCGTGCCTTCGATGAGCTTCGCCACTGTCCGCGTGTTGCGGTCGCCGAAAGCCTGCTGCCGACCTACAGGAGTCGGATGCGACCGGCGCGGATGCCGCAGGTGTCTATCCTGCGCAAGTGTAAGGGGGCGGCGCTATGACCGACGAACCAAAGTTCGGAGCTATCAGACTTAATGTGTATCAGCAGGCACACAGAATGGAGGAGCCCGCTCCGCCGGCCTATTCCGAAGAGGCCCTGGCGCTTGAATTTGCAGACCGGAACAATTTTCACTTCCGATTTGTGGCTGCTTGGAACCAGTGGATGGAATGGGACGGTAAGGTCTGGCGAGCGGACAAGACGCTCAGCGTTTACGACCAGTGCCGCCGACTGTGCCGAGAATTCGCCTCAGATTGCGATGGTAAGGAGGAAGTGCGGCGGCGGCTCGCCAGTGCCAAAACCGTAGCGGCCGTCGCCTCACTAGTCCGGGCAGACCGGCGGATTGCCGCAGCGTTAGATCAATGGGATCGAGACGATTGGATCATCAATACGCCAGGCGGCGTTGTTGACCTGACAACCGGCAGGCTCCGCATTGCTTCGCCAGGCGATTATTTGACTAAAATTTCGACGGTAGCGCCGGCTGGTGATTGCCCGCTCTGGCGCGCCTTCCTCGCCCGCGTCACGGCTGGCGACGAGGAACTGCAAGCCTTTCTCCAGCGGGTGGCGGGATATTGCCTGACCGGCATCACCCGCGAGCACGCGCTGTTCTTCCTGTTCGGCCACGGCGGCAACGGCAAGAGCGTCTTCATTGATACGCTGATGAATGTTGTCGGTGATTACGGCCGGTCCGCGCCAATCGAAACGTTTGTCGCGTCTAGTGGTGACCGTCATCCCACCGAGCTTGCCGGCCTGCGCGGCGCACGGCTGGTGACGGCTGTGGAGACGGAAGAAGGACGCCATTGGGCGGAATCGAAGATCAAGGCGCTAACCGGCGGCGACCGTATCGCCGCGCGCTTCATGCGGCAGGACTTTTTCGAATACAAGCCGCAGTTCAAGCTCGTGATCGCCGGCAACCACAAGCCCAGTTTGCGCTCCGTTGACGAGGCGATCCGCCGCCGCTTCAACCTGATCCCCTTCACAGTGACGATCCCGCCCGAGGAGCGGGACGAAACCCTGACGGAAAAGCTCCGGGAGGAATGGCCGGGGATTCTCGCCTGGGCCATCGAAGGTTGCCTCGAATGGCAGCGCATCGGCCTGTCGCCCCCAAGAGCGGTGACGGAAGCCACCGCGCATTATCTGGACGCTGAGGACGCGCTTAGTGCATGGATCGAGGATTGCTGTCAGCGCGATCCCCAAGCGTTCGAGGGCACCATCCCGCTCTATGCGTCCTGGAAAAACTGGGCAGAGCGATCGGGCGAAACCGCTGGCTCACAGAAACGCTTCAAGCAGGCCCTCGAAGCGCGTGGATTCAAGTCCGACAGGATTAACAAAATGAGGGGTATTCACGGACTTAGCCTTTCCGAGCCGGGACGGGAAGGACGCTATGGAGAGTTCGACTAATCGCCTCGGTGCCACGTGTGCCATGACTTCCTATTTCGGGCGTCATACGCGCGCGGCGCGCAAACACTGGAAATGCAAACTCATGGCAAACGTGGCACGCGAATCCGGCGAGGAGGCGTTGCGGCAGTTTCGAGGTTTCAACGAAAGGGAGAAAGCAATGAGCAAGAAAACCTGGCGTGATGAGATCAAGGTTCATCCGGCCGCCGATCTCTTTCCGATGATGAGCGAGTCGGAACTCCGCGAGTTGGGTGAGGATATCAAGCGGAACGGTCTGCGGTCTCGCATTGTCCTAATGCCTGATAACGAAGACTATGTTCTTCTCGATGGACGAAACCGTATCGCCGCAATGGAAATGGCGGGACTCGATGTCTCGAAAGAGTTGTCTGAAGATCCATTTTCAACAGAGACGGTGCCGCAGACGACTGATCCATATTCTTATGTGATCTCAGCCAACATTCACCGCCGCCACCTTACCCAAGAGCAAAAGCGCAATCTCGTCGCCAAGCTGCTCAAGGCCACACCCGAGAAGTCAAACCGTCAGATCGCGGCGACAATCGGGGTCGATCACAAGACGGTCGGCGCGGTACGGCAGGAACGAGAGGCACGTGGGGAAATTCCCCACGTCGTCACGATCACCGATACCAACGGCCGTGAGCAGCCGAGGAAGGTGAAGTTCGTCGTATCGACCGAGAACATCACGGTGCGGCGCATGCAGCAACCGCAAAACCCACCACTTCAGCTCACCGGCACCCCTGTCAGCCCCATCAACCGCTGTGTGATGCGTCACCGCGAATTTGTCTTTGAACTCGCCCGCGCCGTCCCGGCTGAAACCTGGACAGGGCTAGTCAGCGCATTGCAGGGTGACTTAGCGGATATTGCAGCAGTCTTAGAACGCCAACGCAAGGAGCAAGGAATTGAAGCCGATGCCGCTGCGGCAGTGCCGGACCCGGAAGCCTTTTGAGGGCGGGATGGGTGAAATGGGTGCCTCCTCCAAAGAACGCCAGCGCCGCTACCGAGCACGGAGAAAGGCCGGCCGCCGTGTCGTCGTTCTTGAAGTCGATGCGGTTGAACTTGCCGTCGTATTGGAGAGCTTGCACTTTCTTAATCCGATGGAAGAGGACAATGACGCAGCAGTCCAGCGGGCGCTCGTTAACATGATCCGGGCACTCAGTCGCGGCTTAACAGGTGACGCGTGACGCCAAGCTAGTTCGAGATTTGCTACCATCGACACATGGTTGAAACGACAACATGCGAGACGATAAGCGATGGCTCGTTGCACGAAGCCGGGCACTGCGTGGCCGCCCTCAGCTACGGGATCGGCGTCCGCCGTGTCTGCATTGACGCTGGCGAGGCGGTTATCGAGCCTTGTGGAATTTATCTTGAGCAGGGGCGCTATCACGGAGCCGTCGCCCTCGGATACGCGGTCGTCGCTCTAGCCGGCCGAGCTGCGGCGCCTACAACCAGCTTGTCGAAATCGGACGAACTTCTATTGGATCAAGCGATTTTCTTGGGGTCGTGGGCTCACCCCCCCGACGAGATGTGTCGCGCGTTTTCTGCTCTCGCCAATAGCTTCGTGCTCGATCACCGTAAGGAGATCGAAACCCTTGCCACGATCCTTGATCGACGCCGAAGCATGTCGGGCGCCGAAGTCGAGGAAATCATCAGGAGCATCGGGCAATGATAGAGAAGGAAGAGGAGCAGGAACTCGCCCTTATCGCGGCGCGCGCCGAGGAGATCAGAACCGGCCTCGACACCAACTTCACGGAAGATCAGCTCCAACGGCCGTTGAGTAGGCGCATGGTTCACGCACTCGTCGCCGCCACGACCGCCGCTACAGGCACGAAGCTGAAGGCACTCGCTGCCCGCGTTGAGCAACTCGAAGCCGGTGGCGTCCGCTACGCCGGCGTCTGGCAGCGGGCCATACGCTACGGGAAAGGCTCGGTCGTCACCAACGGCGGCAGCATGTGGGTGGCTCTCCGAGACACAGCCGAAGGCGAGCAGCCTGGGAAGGCGCTCGACGCATGGCAGCTCTCGGCCAAGGCGGCTCGGCCGGTCGTACGCGCGAAGGCGACAGGGGAGCAATGATGATGACGTTCGCCGACATCGAACAGGTCGATCCCGTCCTTACTGAAGACGGTCGCTCGGTTTGCTTTTACGGTCATACACCGGATGAGGATCAGACCTTCATCTGGTCGATCAGATTGCCGATGGTGATCGAGGAAGACGCCTTCGAGGAGCTGCTGGCGGAGTGGCGCGAATTAGGCTGGCAGCATTGGATGCAGACATGAGTATTGAACTTGCTCCCCAACGACGATTCACGCTGGGCGAACATTGTGATATCCCAAACGAACAAAACTAGAACGGCGATTCGTTCGAAAGGACCGTGATGCAGAATACGTCACATGCTGTCATGGCACAAAGAACTGAGGCGACCGACAGCCCCGACGATTTCCCAACTCCACCGTGGGCGACGCGCGGCCTAATTGAACATATCCTAGAAGATAAGACTTCCCTGCGTGATCTTACGTGCCTTGAGCCCGCCTGCGGTGCCGGCCATATGGCAAAAGTGCTTGGTGAATACTTCGGTACCGTCCACGCGACCGATGCTTACCATTATGGGTACGGATCAGTCCGTGATTTTCTGGCTTATCCTTATGAAGCGAATGGTTTTGACTGGGTCATCACAAACCCTCCATTTCGGCTGGCGGAGGATTTTGTACTCCGCGCATTACTGGTAGCGAGGAAAGGGGTTGCAATTTTAGCACGTACAGTGTTTCTCGAAAGTTCGGGCAGATATCAGTCTATCTTTCGTGATGCTCCGCCAAGCAAATTCGCCCAATTTGTTGAGCGCGTTCCGATGGTTAAGGGTCGACTCGATCGGAAAGCCACTACGGCGACCGGTTATGCTTGGCTGGTATGGGAAAAAGGTGCCACCTGCGCACCCCGCCTCATGTGGATACCGCCTTGCCGAAAAGTTCTTGAACGCCGTCACGACTACGATGCGCCTTAAACGACACTCATACGGTCTCGTGGGTGGTTGTCAGCTCTTCACGCCCTTGAGAGCCTGTTCGATGTTCTTGGCTGCTGTCTCCAACGCCAACTTGGCCTCTTCAAGTGCAGTGATGGCCATATAAGCGGCTTGTCCTGATGAGTACGGTCCTGGCGGTGGCAACTGATCGGCGGACGCAATTCGCGCAGTGGGGTGAAGATGCCCATCGTTTACCTCGGCGATGCGGCCCTGGTTTACGCCAAACCACGCGGCTATATCATGGTGCCGATCGCCACGCCGGATCATGCCCTTAACCAAAGATGCATCCTGTAGTGAAAGGACCCGACCACTTTTTGCCGCTCTTGCCATTCTTGCAATCCCCCCGTGAAAATCTCACGGTAATTGCGAATTAGAGGTTCTACAAGTGGTCAATACTTCATTGCGTTGGGTCGGATTCTGCAATCATGCGTGATAAGCTTAGGTGAACAGATCTCCTCGATCGCCGGGGGGCAGCTTAGGCCGGTGATGACAGCCGCCAGAAGACCCGCGCGCCTTTCACGGCCGGATTTTTTTCTCGCCGCCAAAACATAGAGGACGGGTTTTTTCCCGCCTATGGATGAGATGGACCCGAGAGCCACCCGTGGACGACCTCCGCACATCCCCAGCGTAACCGACCGGCGCCTCGTCCAGATGCTTGCCGCCGAGGGCATTCCGCAACGCGAAATCTGCCGCGCGTTGGAGATTGATCCGAAAACATTGAGGCGACACTATCGGAGTGAGCTGGACATCGCCGCCGCGAAGCTCGAAGCCGCTCTTATCGGCCATCTTCTCCGCCTTGCCGGGGGTAAGGGCGCCGTGGCGTTGAGAGCGATCACTTTCTTGCTCCGGGCACGGTTCGGGTGGTCGGAATTTGCGCCACGACCGCGCGACTGAAGGCCGGCGCCGGACAACCTCATCTAGATCGTGAACCTATAAAAATGATGGCGCGACCGTTTCTGATCGCATGCAGGCGGATTCAAAACACTGTCGCGCCACCGGACAGGAATGCGTCATCAAGCTGCGTTAACGATACATTAAAAATGCAATTTGACGTAGAGCCGAATTCTGCGATGTTTGTTCCGGGCAACTGAGGGGTTGCCCGGATCTGGAGTTCGATCGCTCGGCGCACCGAAGCAGTGGACTCGCGAAAGAGGTTGGGGCGGATCTTCATGAAAGTACCTGTATTGCTCGCGCTGGCTGCCGGCGCTCTGTCATCGTGTGCGGCGTCGAGCTCAATGCGCACAGCTCAGAACGAAATCATCATCAAGACACGGGCGGCGCCGATCTGCGGCGATACCGGCGCTATGAAGGTTGCCGCGAAGCAGGCTGCGATCGAGACAATCAAGGCGGGCTATGACCGCTATATCATCGTGGGCCAGGCGGGCGCAGATACAACTCGTGTTGTTCAGATGCCCGGTTCTTACACGACGACCGGAACGGCAACGGTCTATGGCAACACGGGGTACTACAGCGGCAATACGGTCTACAATCCCGGCCCAACGTTCGTGACTGGCGGGCATAATCAGGATCTTGCCGTCCGCATGTTTAAGGACGGGGAGCCCGGAAGCCAGAACTCACTTTCTGCAAGAGATACACTCGGGCCAAAATGGGCGCTGATTGTCCGAGACGGCATCAACACATGCGCAGGATAGCAGCGGAGTAGGATTTGCGCACTTTTGCTATTTGGTTGTTCTACATTTGCCTCGACTTGGCAATTGCGTCTTGTGCCACCTTGCTGAACGATAAGCAGCCGTCTCTGCCGTTCTTCGCCACTCTTGCCGTTTTGTGGCTCTTGCCACTCGCAATTGGCGTCCTATGGCTCTTAAAATTCTGGCTGGCGTATTGGCTCTTCTGGAGAACGAGGATGACCCGCTTCTACAAGGCCGAGATGTACAAATTCAAATTCCCGACCAGCCGCGGACACTACGATTGGAACGAGTACCTTGATTTCGTGACGACGGATTCGGCCAGTGATCAAAAGACCGTGATGAAAGCCGGGTTTTTCTCCGGCGAAATCGAGGGCTTCAGAACGACACGCCCATACACGATGTTCCTCGCTGCTCAGTCCTGCCTCGAACACGCAATGAATGAATACCAGGCGCCTCCATCGAAGAGCGGACTTTTCAAAGGTGCAAACAACACGAGCAGTGACGTTTTCTAGGAGTTCTGGCGTATTGTGACCAAGCCCGACACTGCCACTCTGCTAGAAGATGCCGCCAACCGGATCGAGGATATCTCCCCTCGCGATTTGCAGATCATGCTGCGCCGCGCCGCCCTGCTCGTGCGGAACGCCGGCTCGATCACTCTCGACGACCATACCGAAGAGGCTCTGCGGAATGTGTCGAGCGAGTTGGTGCTGACGCGCGACGACGCTATCAGGTATATCGTCCGGGAGTGGATGGAGAAGAACACCTATCTGCCGGTTCATGAGCTCGACGAAGATGGCGATGTTGATGGGAATGGTTGACGGGCGTTGTGATTGACAGACTCCGCCCACTCTCATTACGAAGCGCCCCGCCCCTTTGATTGAGTTTTTCAGGCATAGTTCGGGGCAAAGGCTGGGGACGTAAATGTTTAAAAATTTCGCCGGAGTACAGCTTTTTCCAGGCTTGCAGGATCAGAAATTTATCAAAAGATACAACAGCCATATCAGCGGCCCGCCTCTGGACATGGTAATTTTGTGTGTATTGATCCTGTTTTCGTTTGTAGTCTCCCCACGTGCACTGGAGATTGCCAGTATGGGGCTGAGATGGGTCCTTACTTTTCTCCCAAAATACTACTTCGAGCTGCCGTGGCTTGCGGAGAATCACCCGTCGCAAGTCTCCCTGTACACGTGCCTTTCATTTTTCTTGATTATATATACGACATTCAAGACGTTGTTCTTCTCTCTGTACATTATTATGATTCCGATGAGCCGCGAAATTTTCGTTAACCACCGCACATCGGTAGTAAAGACAATTGCAATCTACTTATTGGTTTTCTTTTTCCTAATTTTTCTTTTTCCATTGCCGATCTACGGTGCAGGCGCTTCGACAACACTTGTTGGAAATGCGTATTTTCTAACGTTTTTCAATATACTTTTTCTATGGATGCTGAGCGGTGGGATATCGGCGAACGTGTTGCTGGCCAAAAGAATTAAAAGGCCGAACAGAATTGATGGGGAAGCTTGATTGAGTGGAGATCAAATTGCGCTGTGGGTAGTGCTCGTCATTTTTGTGGGGGCCAGTTGCGCCTACAGTTGGTATTGGTACATCAGGTCGGTCATCTTTTACCTTAAAAATGGCTTCGATTTCAGCGTGGACTTCGGCCCTAGTATGTTCTGGTCCGAGTTCCATGACGAGCTCGATCGAGCCAAGCCGAGAGAAAAGTTTCTGATCGGGTGGCCCGTTGTTGTGGTTGTGAGTTCTGCGCTGCTCTTGGCTCTTCTCAGGCTTTAGTGTCGGATGCGGATCGTAACAGTTGCCGCACTACTCCAGCTCATAGATCTCCGCTTTGTCCTGCTCCTCCCTCAACCCCTTATATGAAGGGTGCCGCAGCTTCCCGTCATGCGTCCAATTTCGATATTCGATCTCGGCGACGAGTTTCGGCTTGATCCAGATCACATTCTTGCGCTGGCCGGTATACCTCACCGCGGGCGCTGCCGCCTTAAGCTTATCCATCGAAGCCCGAAGCTCCATTGCCTGGCTTGCCTTGAAGCCAGTCCCGACCGATCCGACATAGACCAGCTGGCCTTCCTTTCGCGCCGCAAGCAGCAGGGCGTGGATATTCCCGAATGCCGAGCTTGACCTCTGATAACCGACGATCGCAAAGCCGCCGCTCTGGATGCATTTGATCTTCAGCCACTCGCCGCCTCGGCCGCTGCGATAGGTGCTGCTCCGGTCTTTGGCGATGATGCCCTCAAGCCCATGCTCGCAGGCAATGCGCAGAAGCGTTTCGCCATCGGCCTCGATCTCCTCGGATAAACGGATCGCCTCTTCACCGCCGGCCGGCACTATCCCCTCGAGGAGATGGCGCCGCGCGGTGAACTCGGTCTCGGTGAGGTCATGACCATCGAGATAGAGGAGGTCGAAGACCATCAAGACCGATTCCCACGATGCCCGCTTTCCGCCGCGGCCGCCGAGAGACTGCTGAAGCTTGCCGAAGTCAGACCGCCCGAGCTCGTCGAACACGACGGCCTCGCCGTCCAATATCGCTGTCGAGACAGGAAGACGTTTCGCCTGGGCCACGATGGCAGGGAAGCGGTCGGTCCAGTCGTGGCCGCCGCGTGTAAGGATCCTGACGCCCTTCGGTTCGATATGAACGGCTAGGCGGTACCCGTCCCATTTCACCTCGAACGCCCATTGCCGGCCTTTCGGCGGCCGCGGCTTCAGCAGCGCAAGGCACGGATCGATGCGCGCCGGCATCGGGTCGAGGGTGAGTTGATGCTGGGCGGGATCGCGCCGCCGGCGCGGCCGGCCTCGCAGCGGGGCGTCGGCTTTGCCGAGCAGCGGCTGGGGAGGCTTGCGAGGCGGCTTTGTCATGCCGCCAGTTCAGCAGCCACACCTTAAAAAGCAATTGGCCTAGATTGATTAGACTGCCGGATGGAAGCGCTTGACCTTTGCACTCGCCGCCCCATGATCGAGAGATGAGCTATATTTCAGGTCCCACCCTACCCGAAGGCGATCCAGACCGGTTTGTAAAATGCCAATATGAACTTCAGTTCGTGTTCAGCGAAATGGTGGACGCTGCCGTTGCGGCCGGCTGGAAGCCGGAAGAGGTCCTCACGGCAATCATAGAACTCGCCGACAACCACGCGCTGATGCTGGCGGAGAACGCCGAACTCGATCAGATCATCGCGGCTTTGAAAAGCGGTCCTTGACTCGCTCTACGCCGAGAACATATTAGGAACATCGGCTCGGGCGGAGCATTAAACAACAATGCGGCAGAAAGGACCTCGAAAGGGGATTATGACGCATGGCCGAAACGATCGGCGAGGCAATGGACGCAGGATGGGATGTCAGCGCCAGATGCGCATGGGGAAAACGGGAGGGGCTGAAGAGCGTGCGTGAATGCCAATGGAAGCACCGGCTGGATCTGGTCACCCTCGTGGCAACTCGCGGGCGCGACTTTCCCTTGGCCATGCTCTCGCAGCGGATGCGCTGCCCGGTCTGCGGCAGCCGGCGCGTGGCTATCGCCTATCTGCCGAAGAGCGCGCCGAGGGCGCAAACCATGGAAAGGGGACCGCGATGGTAGGCGCCCAGCGGTTTCAGGAGATCAAGGACTGGTCGCCCGGATATATCAATGTCGCCCCGGACCATGTGACCATCATGGCCGAGTGCCAGGCATGCGGAGAGCAGAGGGAATTCGATCGGAAGGCCTTGCCGCGGGGCATGCAGCAACATCTGATCAGCGAGATCGAGCCGCATCTGAGATGCGCCACATGCGGCGCGAAGGCGGGAAAATTGAGGTTTGGCTATTATGTTGGGGGAAACTGATGCGCTGGCAGCCGGACCGGAAGGAAGACACGACACCGCAGCTGAACAAATGCAGCTGCGGGGGCAGCGCGAAGGTAGTCTACGACGCCCCGGCGCGGATCGTTTGCGCGAAATGCGGTTCGGAAGCTGTGGCGAAGACAATGCCGTTTTTCCGGAATCCTGACAGGCAACGTGAGCACGAGGCCTGGCGGGCGGCAGCCAAATGGAACGATGGGATCATTCCGCAATGAGCATTGAAGGGCATTCGACGGCGCCGGGAGCGAACGTCATCGCCGAGCACTATTGCTGTGTAGCCGGCTGCGCGAAGTGGGGAAGCTTCGGCTTTTCCCAATCGAAGATCGTTGAGACTCGTTGGTGGTGCTTCGAGCATTACCCCTATTGGGACGAGATCAAGAGCCGGAGCAATTCGAAATGATTGCTGGGCTGATCCTATGCGCTTCGCTGACGGCCGTCGACGGCGACACCGTCAAATGCGACGGGCAGAACATGCGACTGCTGGGGGAAGGTGTTCCGTTCGTCTCCGGAATCGACACGCCGGAGATGGGGAGCCACGCGAAGTGCATAAAGGAACGGAAGCTGGCGTTGATCGCCAAGGGAAGGCTGAAAGAGCTCCTGGCTGAAAAAGGTTTGCGGGTGATGTTCAGCGGCGCGGTGGACAGGACGCCATCGCACCGGCCGCTCGTAAACATCTACAGAGCGAACGGTGAAGAAATCGGTAAAAAGCTGCTGCAGGAAGGCTTCGCTCGGTCGTGGAGCCCGGGCCAGCGAAACGACTGGTGCGAGTAACGGGAGTTGATCTCATGGCCGAAATGGATTCCGCCAGCTAGATTAGCAAGTTAGAGCTAATTGACCATCTTCAGAACCATGTCATCCTGTTCTACATTGTCGCGTCACCCCCCCGGCTGGCGGCAAGGGTAGCACAAGATGCCCCGCGAGAATGCGGGGCTTTTTGCCTGGCATGGTACTGGACCCGGACTTCAAACCAAGGCGCCCGATTGGCCCCGACTTTGGTCCGTCTTTTTCTCGGTAAGATTCGAGTTAGATTTTCTTTATCCTTGTCGAGAGGACGCCGGGGAGGTTCTAGTAATGTTGCTGTGTATCCAGTCAGAACCTCCCTGGCGAAGCAAATAACACCTTCATTGCCAAGCTGAGTTAAACTATGTCCAACGCGTAGTGGAGCTTGGTCAGTCCCTCTTTGTTGTCAAAACTCGCCCCGCTTCGCGGGGCTTTTTTGTCCGGCATCGTACCGGAACCACATTGGGACAACGAGGTTAACTCACCGGATCGCGGGAGAAAGCCAGTTAGTTCCTGTTCGCATAATGCTTTCCTCTTATGATCCACTGTTGGGTCGTGCGGAGTCAATTTACCGGTCCGCTCCCAAGCGACGCTCCGCACGGCCCCACTAGCGGAAATCGAAATCATAATTGCGCAGACATTAATGCGCCGTATAAGTGAAACCTTTAGACTTTCCCGTCATTTCATTCGCAGGTTTCCATGCGTGTTATTGCTGCAGCCGTTTTTTGTTTAATCCTGACCAAAGTTGCAACCGGTCACGGCGCGGAAGATAGTCGCTCTTCTCATCAGGCGTTCAATGGGGAGGATAAATCCTGCTACGCCGTCAACCGCGCGTACGAAAATACGCGTAATAGCGGGCGCTACAGCTATACCTTATCGGAGTTGCAAGAAGATGGTCATCTCAGGCTTGCCGAAGAAGAGCGAGTAATTGACAATGTCGTCTATTTCAGAATGGAAAATGGCGTCTGGGATGAAGACAGGCGGCCCATTCTTACCCCACTCGATGCAGATTCGGGACTGCCAGTCTTCACGTCTTGTAAAGATCTCGAAGACGCGCAAACCGAAGAGGGTCTTGCTTTTCACTATTCCGCACGCTGGCACCGCAACGAATCGAGCGCGGCGATAGAAATCTGGATATCGAAGACCTCCGGGAAATTCATCAAGACAATCAGGCGCTACGATCGGGGTGCAGGAGAGATGCCATTTCCAGTGGCTGTCGAAATTATGGACTATGACAGAGCCCACGCAATCAAACCGATACTCCCACCAGCCTGTTGGACCCTTGATCTTCAGACTCCCCCGGCAATCTGCATCGATCTCACCTCTCCGAGTCCAATCACGGTCCATTGACCCGCTTGAAGTTCCCCGGTTTCCGCCCAAAGCGTTGCGCCGCCCGACATTCAGGCGTTATTTTTCGCCGCCGACTCGAGGATAGCGTCGAGCCGGCGGGTGGTTTCCTTCGACGTCTCGCGGTGCTCTTCGCGAAGATCCTTGTCGCCCCAGAAGCTCCAGATAAGCCTTTTGGATAGATATTCGCGGTGCTCTAGCGCGGCTACAATCCTCGCGCGAAATGACGAGGATGGGTCATGCGTCAGGGGTATCGCGTTCCGCAGAAGAAATCGGTGCTGCTCACGGCGCCGGGTTTGGTGATCGGCGCAGTCGCATTTGGTGCGGCCGGCGGCTGGACCGCGAGCGACATGCTGGCCTCATTTACCGCTTCTGCCGGCGCCGGTCTATCGTGCAGGATCAAGGGCAACGTCTCCATCAACACAGGCGAGCGCATCTTCCACGTACCGGGGCAGCGACGCTACGCGGAGACGAAGATCAGCCCCCAGTATGGGGAAAGATGGTTCTGTACGGAAGCTGAAGCCTGGGCGGCCGGCTGGCGGAAATCAAAATCGTAATGAGCGGAGATGGCCTTAGTCCTGCAACAAGGCCCAGGTGTCCGAGGCAGCGAGACGACTGGTGTAGCTGAGATTTACCTGTCTCGCCTTCCACGCTCATACAGGCCTTCAATTGTAATTTCTCCCATCGCCATTTGAAGCCATGCCGTAAAAAAGCCGGTCCTGAATTTTGACTGGGACCCCAGTTCGACTAGGAGAACAATCGTCAGAAAAGCGAAAAGCACGACCGGCCAAAGGAACGAGACACCCGCGACCGTTGAAGGATCAATATCATTGATTTGGACATAAAGTATCGTTCCGCCAAACAGTACCGCACAGCAAGGCGCAAGGACTAACCAAGCCCAGACAAAGAAGCGAACTTCTTCATGTAAATTTTTCACCCGCTTTTGCTCCGTTAATGAGAGGCCGCGATAGTCAGTATCATAGCGGGGCTTTCCCTGAAACGGCCATGTGAACGTAGGACGCCAGAGACGACAATGTTTCCGTAAGGAGCAAATTCCCCGGCCCTTATCCACGAAACGCGCTGACGGCCCCATGAGAGGCAAGGCGGAGCATCAGCGCCGGGTGGACAGGTTCCACAGTTTCAGAGCAGATGGAGGCAGTCGCAGAGGTCACGACTGCAACGAGCATCGCCTTTAGGGTTGGCGATTTTGGCCATCTATGTCGCAGTTTATGTCGCATGGACACGCCGACACGAAAAAGGACACGTTGGAAAACAAAGGTATTTGTTGCGACATAAGTGCGACAAAGGCCCCGGAAGTCCGGAGCCAATTTCTCAGTAAACCGCTGCTTTTATTGAAGAATTTGATGGTAGCGGAGGAGGGATTTGAACCCCCGACACAAGGATTATGATTCCTCTGCTCTGACCTACTGAGCTACTCCGCCACTGGTCAAACGATACCTGCTCGCGAAGCGCTGCGGGCTCGTGGGATGAGCGGCTTATAAGGTGCGCTTCGGCTTTGTGTCAAGCGCAGGATGGAGAAAAACGCTGAGCTTTGCCGCCCATCGTTTCTGATGGGTTTCAGGCAGCGACGGGGCCGGCCAGCAAGGCCTTGAGCGAAGCTTCGGCCGAAGGTTCGCGTTCGGAGCGTTCGATGAAACCGCCGCCGAAGACACGGGCGTCGTCGCCGGGCGCCGAATAAAGCGCGCAGGCCTGGCCGGGCGCGATACCCGCCTCGCCGACGGTCAGATCGACATAGGTGCCGGTGGCATCGACATGCAGTACGGCAGGCGCCGGTGCCCGCGTCGAACGGACTTTGGCGTAGCAGGCAAAACCGCGGCCGGAAGCGGCCTCCGCGAGCGGAACGTCGCCCAGCCAATTGACATCGCGCAGATAGACGCGGTGCGTTTCCAGCGCTTCCTTCGGCCCGACGATGACGCGGCGTGAGCGGGCATCGAGATAGACGACATAAAGCGGTTCGCCCGTGGCGATGCCGATGCCGCGGCGCTGGCCGATGGTGAAGTGCAGGATGCCTTCATGGCTTCCCAATACGCGGCCGTCGAGATGGACGATCTCGCCGGCGAGCGCCGCATTCGGCTTCAGCTTGGTGATGATGTCGGAATATTTGCCCTGCGGCACGAAGCAGATGTCCTGGCTGTCGGCCTTCTTCGCGACAACGAGCCCCATCTCTTCGGCGAGCCTGCGGGTTTCGGCCTTCGGCAGGCCGCCCAGCGGAAAGCGCAGATAATCGATCTGTTCCTGCGTCGTGGCGAAGAGAAAATAGCTCTGGTCACGGTCGGCGTCGGCCGGCCGGAAAAGCGCGCGGCGGCCGGGCTTCTCATCCGAAGGGTTCGGTCGCGAGCGGATATAATGACCCGTCGCCAGCGCATCGGCGCCGAGCTCCTTGGCGGTCGCCAAGAGATCGGCAAACTTGACGGTCTGGTTGCAGGAAACACAAGGGATCGGTGTTTCGCCCGCCACGTAGCTTTCGGCGAAAGGATTGATCACCGTCTCGCGAAAACGCTTTTCATAATCGAGTACGTAATGCGGAATGCCCAGCGTTTCGCAGACGCGGCGGGCGTCGTCGATGTCCTGGCCGGCGCAGCAGGAGCCGGCGCGGTGAACAGCGGCGCCATGATCGTAAAGCTGCAGGGTGATGCCGAGCACGTCGTAACCCTGCTGTTTGAGAAGGCCGGCCACGACGGAGGAATCGACGCCGCCCGACATGGCGACGACGACGCGGGTCTCTTCCGGCTTCTTGTCAAAATCCAGTGTGTTCAACGGCGGTGCCAAATTCTGCGCGCTCATAACCCGCCCTTGCGCTGCAATTGCGGCGGATTGCTGATCTCAGGCGGGATCGGCCGCCTTTTTCGGTAGGTGACCGATATAGAAAGGATTGTATCGCGACGCAAGGGGCGGCGGCGGACAGCTCGCAATCGCGTGAGAAAGCAAGCGCGGCTGAAGCCACGCCTTGGAAGCGGGGGGTACTGCTCAGGCGCCGATCAGCTTGTTGCAGGCGAATGCGATGCCTGGATTGGCGATGACGACAGCCGCCAGCGCCAGTCCGATTATCGAGAATGAATTGTGTTTCATGTCATCCTCCTTCAGCCCATGCGAATTACGCAGCTCCCGGCCGCCATTCTCAAAATAACGAATGCCTGACCGGCACAACTGCAAACAGTGAAAAAAATAATTTCGCCCTATGGAACTATTCTGCCGGATACGCGTTGCCGAAGATCAATGTCGCAATCGAATGCTGCGGAGGGTTTCATGGCCAGGTTCGGCACGACGACGGATTACACCAGGATCAGAGACTGGATCGAAGCGCGCGGCGGCCATCCCGCCCGCATAAAGGACGCGCGTGACAGCGAAACCGTCCGCGTCGATTTCTCCTCCGAGCCACTGGAAGAGATTTCCTGGGACGAGTTCTTCCAGGGTTTCGACGGCAGCAGGCTCGCCTTCCTCCACCGTACGAAGGCGCAGGACGAAGCCGCCCGTCTCGGCAGGATCGTCCGGCGGCGTCGGCACCGTTGAAACCTGTTCCTGACGCAGCAAAGCCCGGTGCCGTTTCCTGCGCCGGGCTCTTGTTTTCCTTGGAGGAAGGAAACTCAGTCGATATTGAAGGTCAGCAGCTTTGCCTGGCGGATCGCCTGGTGCGCCGTCAACTGCGTGAGCACGCCATCATCCACCTCGCCGTCGACATAGAGCAGCGCAATTGCGTCGCCACCCTGCTTGTCGCGGCCGAGCTGGAAGTTGGCGATATTGACACCGGCAGTGCCGAGCGTCGTGCCGATGAAGCCAATCATGCCGGGGACGTCGGTATTGGTGATGTAGATCATGTGCGAACCGACATCGGCATCAAGGTTGATGCCCTTGATCTGAATGAAGCGCGGCTTGCCATCCGAAAACACCGTGCCGGCGACGGAGCGCGTCATGCTTTCGGTCGTCACTGTCAGCTTGATATAGCCATCGAAGACGCCCGTCTTGTCGCGCTTGACCTCGGAAAGCACGATGCCCTTTTCCTTGATCATGATCGGCGCGGAAACCATGTTGACGTCGGCGACCTGCGGGCGGATCAGGCCCGCAAGAACCGCGCTCGTCAGCGCCCGCGTGTTCATATTGGCGGTCACACCATCATAGAGGATTTCGATTTCCTTGATCGGCTCCTCGGTGACCTGCCCGACGAAGGCGCCGAGAACGTCCGCAAGACGGATGAAGGGCTTCAGGATCGGCGCTTCCTCAGCCGTGATCGACGGCATGTTGATGGCGTTGGAGACCGCGCCGTTGACAAGGTAGTCCGACATTTGTTCGGCAACCTGCAGCGCGACATTTTCCTGCGCCTCGGTCGTCGAAGCGCCGAGATGCGGCGTGCAAACGACGTTCGGCAGACCGAACAGCGGGCTTTCCTTGGCGGGCTCGACTTCGAAGACGTCGAAGGCGGCACCGGCGACGTGGCCGGACTTGATGGCTTCGGCAAGTGCCGCTTCATCGACCAGGCCACCGCGGGCGCAATTGATGATGCGCACGCCGGGCTTCGTCTTTGCCAGCGCTTCCTTGTTGAGGATGCCGCGCGTCTTGTCGGTCATCGGCACGTGCAGTGTGATGAAATCGGCGCGGGCGAAAAGCTCGTCGAGTTCGACTTTGGTGACGCCCATCTCCTCCGCGCGCTCCTTGGAAAGGAACGGATCATAGGCGACGACATGCATCTTCAGACCGATAGCGCGGGAGCAGACGATCGAGCCGATATTGCCGGCGCCGATGACGCCGAGCGTCTTGCCGGTGATCTCGACGCCCATGAATTTCGACTTCTCCCATTTGCCAGCCTGCGTCGAGGCATCGGCGGCCGGAAGCTGGCGGGCGACGGCGAGCATCAGGGCGATGGCGTGTTCGGCGGTCGTGATCGAATTGCCGAAAGGCGTGTTCATGACGATGATGCCGCGGCGCGAGGCGGCCGGGATATCGACATTGTCGACGCCGATGCCGGCGCGGCCGACAACCTTGAGGTTCTTCGCCCCTTCGATGATCTTTTCCGTCACCTTGGTGGCTGAGCGGATGGCCAGACCATCATATTTGCCGATGACTTCGAGCAAACGGTCCTTGTCCTTGCCGAGCTGGGGTTCGAAATCGACTTCGACGCCGCGGTCGCGGAAGATCTGGACGGCGGTTTCCGACAATTCGTCGGATACGAGAACGCGAGGTGCCATTGTGGCCTCCTTCAAAAGTGTTCAGCGATGAATGAAAATGGAATGCTGGGCTCCGCCGGACGTGGCGAAGCCGGACGCGATCACGTCAGGCGGCGGCCTGAGCAAGCTGCGCCTTCTGCGTTTCGAAGGCCCAGGAAAGCCAGGGCATCAGCTTCTGCATGTCGGACGCCTCGATCGTGGCGCCGGCCCAGATGCGCAGGCCCGACGGCGCGTCGCGGTAATGACCGATGTCATAGGCGACACCTTCCTTTTCCAGGAGGCCGACGAGGCCTTTGGCGAAATTCGCCTGGCCGTCGTCATCGAGCGCCGTGATGTCCTTGTCGACGATCTTCAGGCAGACGGAGGTGTTGGAGGCCGTTTCCGCCTTGACGGCGAGATTGGCGATCCAGTCGTTTGCCGCGACGAAATCGTGGATGACCTTGGCATTGGCATCGGCACGAGCGATCAGGCTCTGAAGACCGCCGAGCTCCTTGGCCCAAAGCAGCGCATCGATATAGTCCTCGACGCAGAGCATCGACGGCGTGTTGATCGTCTCGCCCTGGAAGATGCCTTCCGTCAGCTTGCCGCCCGAGGTCATGCGGAAGATCTTCGGCAGCGGCCAGACCGGCGTGTAGGTGGTGAGACGCTCGACGGCACGCGGCGAGAGAATGATGACACCGTGGGCCCCTTCGCCGCCCAGCACCTTCTGCCAGGAGAAGGTGACGACGTCGAGCTTGGCGAAATCGAGCTCCTGGGCAAAAGCGGCCGAGGTGGCGTCGCAGATCGTCAGACCCTTGCGGTCGGCAGGAATGAAATCGGCATTCGGGACGCGCACGCCCGAGGTCGTGCCGTTCCAGGTGAAGACGACGTCGCGGTCGAAATCGACGGCGGAAAGATCGGGAAGCTCGCCGTAACCCGCTTCGAGCTTGCGCACATCCTTGAGCTTCAGCTGCTTGACCACATCGGTTACCCAGCCGGCGCCGAAGCTTTCCCAGGCGAGCATGTCGACGCCGCGTTCGCCGAGCAGCGACCAGAGCGCCATTTCGACGGCGCCGGTGTCGGAGGCCGGAACGATGCCGATGCGGTAATCCGCCGGCACTTCGAGAATTTCACGGGTAAGGTCGATGGCCTGCTTGAGCTTGGCCTTGCCGACCTTCGCACGATGCGAACGGCCGAGGGCCGCGTCGGAAAGGGCTTCGAGCGACCAACCGGGGCGCTTCGAGCAGGGGCCAGAAGAAAAATGGGTATTGTGCGGACGGATGTCCGGCTTTGCGGTCTTCGCCATGATGCTATCCTCTCAGATAGAAAGCCCTTCGTTGGGGAAGGGTGTCCCGCCGCCGTGTGTATGGATCGGAAGCTTCATAGTCAAGATCGAAGTGTCGCAAGCTGTAGATATTTTGACCCAGGCAGGGTGGCGAAAAATGAAAAAGCCGCCCGGAGCGGGGGCGGCTTCTGATGCGATGGCTTGAGAGGCTTACTTGTAGACCGGCTGCTGCAGCGGGATTGCCGGCGGCTCGTAGGCGACCGGCTGAGCGCATCCGCCAAAGAGGTAGCGGCCACCGACGCGGACTTCATGGGCGCTGAGGCCCCTGTCGCGGCCCGGACCGCCATTTTCGGCATAGCCGAACATGTTGCCGCCATCGATATGCAGGTATCGGTAGCCGACATCGGCCTTGAAGTTGCAGGTGACGTCGACCGAGGCGCCGGCCATGAGGGCGTAGGTGAAGCGCCAGTTGCCCTTGCCGCCGTGGGTGACCTCGTCGTCGCAGAAGCTGCCGTCATCGGCGCAGGCGACATTGCGCAGGTTTTTCCACTTGACGTAGGAGCCGCCGATACCGGCGCCGACATACGGCGTCACATAGCCGTAGGTGCCGAGATCGACATAGGCGTTGGCCAGCAGCGTATAGGCGGTCAGCGAAGAGCGGTCGCGCGAGGTGCAATCCACCAGCGGGAAGCCGCACTGCCCGGATGTCGAGCCATTGAAATCCGCCTGGGTGAGATAGTCGAAGGTCAGATCGGTGCGCAGATAGCTGTTGATCTGATAACCGACACCGCCGCCAACCGTCCATGCGTCGTCGACATCGGCGTCGTCGAAATCGACCTCCGTGGCGTTGCTGCCTTGGAAATAGCGCGCGCCGCGCAGATCGGTGAAGGCATAACCGACGTCGCCGCGCAGATACCAGCCGGTCGCTTCGGCAACCGCCACCTCCGGCGGCTGTTCAGGGATGGGTTCGGCAGGGGCGAGATCCGCGGAATAGGCGTTTGTCGCTATCAACAATGCTGCGAGGATGCCGGACAAGCTTCTCTTCATGGATTTCACTCCAAAATCCCGTTGCGTCGGCAGGCTCAGTCGCTGCCAATCTGATACGCTTGGCATGGATAATGAATTGAAAACGTTAAAAGCTGCTTAACCACGCTTATTTACTTTGATTTCAAGCATCGAAGTCGCATGAAACAGAAGATCGACTGCGTCGGAAAATGGTTTGAGCAGAGATACATGCCGCCGACGTGCACAACAAAAAAGCCGGCGCTCACGCACCGGCCCTTTGATTATCTGTTCACACAGAGTGTCAGGCAGCGGTCCGGACATTCGAGATCATCCCGATCAGCTCGTTGACGATGCGCTCGATCTGAGTGCGGTCGTCGCCCTCGGCCATGACGCGGATCAACGGCTCGGTGCCCGAAGGCCGGATGACGAGGCGGCCGTTTCTGGCGAGCTCGGCTTCGGCATCGGCAATCGCCTTCTGTACCTGAATATCCTCCAGCGGCTTGCCGCCGCTGATGCGGACATTGCGCAGGAGCTGCGGCACCGGCTCGAAGCGCCGGCAGACTTCGCTGACGGTGCGGCCGGTGCGCTTGACCGCGGCAAGGATCTGCAGCGCTGCGACCAGACCGTCGCCTGTCGTACCGTAATCCGAAAGCACGATGTGTCCCGATTGCTCGCCGCCGACATTGTAATTGTGCTGGCGCATATGCTCGACAACGTAGCGGTCGCCGACCTTTGTGCGGGCAAGCGCCATGCCGCGTTCGTCGAGGAAACGCTCGAGGCCGAGATTGGACATGACAGTGGCGACGATACCGTTGCCGCGCAGCTGCTGGCTCTCGGCCCAGCTCTCGGCGATGACGGCCATCAGCTGGTCGCCGTCAACGATCGAACCGTTCTCGTCGATAATGATGACGCGGTCCGCGTCGCCGTCGAGCGCGATACCGATATCGGCCCGAACCTCATCGACTTTCTTCTGCAATGCGACGGGACTGGTGGAACCGCAATTGAGATTGATATTGGTGCCGTTCGGTTCGTTGCCGATGGTAACGACATCGGCGCCGAGCTCCCAGAGCACGGCGGGCGCCACCTTGTAGGCAGCACCATTGGCGCAATCGATCGCGACCCTCAGCCCTTGCAGCGTCACGTCGCGCGGCAGTGTGCGCTTGGCATGTTCGATATAACGATCATGCACGCCGTCGACGCGTTTGGCGCGGCCGATATCGTCGGACTTGGCAAGCTGCGCGTTCAGATCCTTTTCGAGCAGGTCCTCGATCTCGGCTTCGATGTCGTCCGAAAGCTTGTAGCCGTCGGGGCCGAACAGTTTGATGCCGTTATCTTCATAAGGATTGTGCGAAGCGGAGATCATCACGCCGATATCGCAGCGCAGCGAACGCGTCAGCATGGCGACGGCAGGCGTCGGAATCGGGCCGAGAATGAAGGCGTCGAGGCCCGCAGCCGTGAAGCCTGCCACCATGGCGTTCTCAAGCATATAGCCGGAAAGGCGCGTATCCTTGCCGATGACAACGCGATGACGGTGGTTGCCCCGGCGGAAGATCGTGCCGGCGGCGATGCCGACCCGCATGGCGAGATCCGGCGTCATCGGGAAGACGTTGGATTGACCGCGAATACCGTCCGTACCGAAATAGCGTCTTTTCATCTGCACTCCTGCGCTTTGGCGCGCCATTCCAGGCAGCGCATCGTTCCAAGCAAATCCGGCTTCAGTGGATTGTCGTCAGTCCAGGAGCGTGATTCATGCTTGCTTCTCTTCAGCGGAATGCCACAAATTGCGGCAATCGGCACGTAAATTAGCGAGAAAAATGATTATATCCCGTTACCAATAAAAAAGGCCGGATCTCCCATAGCGGAAATCCGGCCTGTTTTCGAGATGCTGTCACAGCTTCAATGCGGCTGCGGTTCGAGACCGGCTTCGGGCTCATCACCCTTGGTGGCAGGCCGCACGCCGGCCTTCGGAACCGCCGATCCACGGCTCGGCGGCGAATCGTCGCCGAGATCGCGGGAGGGCTTCTCACCGCGGATCAGCGCCTTGATCTCATCACCGGTCAAGGTCTCGTATTCGAGCAGACCTTCGGCAAGGGCGACGAATTCGTCGTGCTTTTCCGTCAGGATCGTTCGGGCCTGCGAATAGGCTTCGTCGATCAGGCGGCGCACTTCGTTGTCGATCTTCTGCGCGGTCGCCTCTGAAACATTCTTCGACTGCGAAACCGAGTGACCGAGGAAGACTTCCTGCTGATTCTCGCCATAAGCGACCTGACCGAGCTGATCGGAGAAGCCCCACTGCGTGACCATGGCGCGGGCAAGCTTGGTGGCCTGCTCGATGTCTGAAGACGCGCCTGAAGTGATGTTCTCCTTGCCGAAGGTGAGTTCCTCGGCGACACGGCCGCCCATCATGATGCAGAGGCGCGAGACCATCCATTTGTAGCTCATCGAGTAGCGATCGCCCTCGGGAAGCTGCATGACCATGCCGAGCGCACGGCCGCGCGGAATGATCGTCGCCTTGTGCAGCGGATCGGCAACAGCGACGTTAAGCGCGGTGATGGCGTGGCCGGCCTCGTGGTAGGCGGTGAGCTTCTTCTCCGCTTCGGTCATTGCCGAGGAACGGCGCTCGGCGCCCATCATGATCTTGTCCTTGGCGTCCTCGAACTCCTGCATGGTGACGACACGCTTGTTGCGGCGGGCAGCCATGAGGGCGGCTTCATTGACGAGGTTCATCAGATCGGCACCGGAGAAACCGGGCGTGCCGCGGGCAAGAACCTTGAGATCGACATTCGGCGCCAGCGGAACGTTGCGGGCATGCACTTTGAGGATGCGCTCCCGGCCGACGATGTCGGGGTTCGGCACCACGACCTGGCGGTCGAAACGGCCGGGACGCAGCAGCGCCGGGTCGAGGACGTCGGGGCGGTTGGTGGCGGCAATCAGGATCACGCCTTCATTCGCCTCGAAACCATCCATCTCGACCAGCAACTGGTTCAGCGTCTGCTCGCGTTCGTCGTTGCCACCGCCGAGACCGGCGCCGCGATGGCGGCCGACGGCATCGATTTCGTCGATGAAGATGATGCAGGGCGCATTCTTCTTCGCCTGCTCGAACATGTCGCGCACGCGGCTTGCACCGACGCCGACGAACATTTCGACGAAGTCGGAACCCGAAATGGTGAAGAAGGGCACGTTGGCTTCGCCGGCGACAGAGCGGGCGAGCAGCGTCTTACCGGTGCCCGGAGGGCCGACCAGCAGCACACCGCGCGGGATCTTGCCACCGAGACGCTGGAACTTCTGCGGATCACGCAGGAATTCAACGATTTCCTCGAGATCCTGCTTGGCCTCGTCGACGCCGGCGACGTCTTCAAAGGTCACCCGGCCATGCGCTTCCGTCAGCAGCTTGGCCTTGGACTTGCCGAAACCCATCGCGCCGCGGGAGCCGCCCTGCATCTGTCGCATGAAAAACAGCCAGACGCCGAGAATGAGAAGCATCGGCAACAGCGTGCCGAGATAGCTCAAAAAACCCGAAGAACCATCCGTTTCTGGACGGGCGGAAACCAGCACATTCTTCTGCTGCAGGCGATCAAGCAGGCTGTCGTCGATGACAGGCGAATAGGTCTGGAAGGTGGAGCCATTTTCAACATAGCTTCCCGAGACACGGTTGCCCGTGACCACGACTTCCTTCACACGGCCCGCATCAACCTCACGCAGAAACTGCGAATAAGGGATATCGCGGGAACCCGTCTGCGCCGGCGCCGTCTGAAACATGCTGAAAAGGGCGATCAGCAGAAGCGCGATGATCGCCCACAATGCGAAATTACGTAAGTTAGGGTTCATTGAACTCCCCAGCACTGCAACAGCCGCCTCATGGCGACCGTCTTAATTAGGTTCTAACATAGGGTTGCGCCGCGCTATTGCCAAGGCAATCCCCCAAGTCAGATGGTTTTTCCGTCAATACTTCTTAAAGGCAGCCCCGCATAGGGCGCCATCGCGAAAACCGCCGAAAGCCTGTCGGCAAAGATGAAATCAAATCGTGTCAAAAAGCGGTCGAAGGGTGCGAAATAGGGCGTCAATTCAACCATTGAAGCGGATTCTGGAGATAAATAGGCTCCATCTGAGGATAAGGCGGGCGCCGACTCGATTACGCGTTTCCATGCGGATTTGGGAAGCCCCCTGTCCCGCCCTCCCTCATTCCTGTGCCCGTCACAGGATTCCAGCGCGTCCAAGTCCTTGGGCGCAGAAGACTTGTTACGCATCGATGAGTCATTCGCCGCGCCGACTCGCGGCGGCTGGATTCCTGTGACGGGCACAGGAATGAGGCCGGAGCGCGTGGCCTGAGCTTCCACCCTCATGGTCGTTCGTAGCCGGTTTTCAACACGGAACCTCCCATCCCAAACCCCAGCCTCCCCCGGCCGCAACACCAGCGGCATTATCCCCCGGTTCTCCCGCGCCAGATAAAGCCCATCGCACCTGAGATCGAACACCACTCGGCCGGTGGTCATCCGTCCCGGCTTGCTGCCGGCGGCGAATGCGAGAACACGGTCCATCTGCACCCTGCCCGGCGCGAATGGCTGCCCGCCGAACACGGCTGTCAGGCGGCCGAGCGTATAGTCGAGGACCGCATGGTCCTGCCGCAACCCGTCGGGCATTACCTGCCCAAGCACGCCGCCGTGAAGCTGGAAATGACAATCCAGCCACTCGGCGGCTCGAGACGACAGGGCCAGCCTTTCTTCCCAGACTGCGCGAATATCCGTCTCCGCCGCAGGACCGGCAGACAGCTGCCGGCGCATCCGCACACGCTCGTACTTGGTATCCTCATTGCTCGGATCGTCGATCCACCGCACGCCCCGCGCCCGCAGGAAAGCGCGTATATCTGCCCGCGCGACAAAAAGAAGCGGCCGCAGGATCCAGAGGCGCCGGTCGAAGAGCACGGCGTCGGCGATACCGCTCGAAAGTTGCTCTGTTCGCATCCCGCGCATCCGCAGCGTTTCACGCTGGTCGTCCAGCGTATGGCCGGTGACGATAAGATTGGCGCCGAACGCTTCCGCTGCCTCGGCCAGAAGGCTGTAACGGGCTTCGCGGGCCGCAGCCATGATGCCGGTTTTCGGCTTTTCGCCTTGCCATGTCGAGATAATATGGGGAATGCCGAGGGATGCACAGAGGGCTGCGACCTCTCGCGCCTCGTCTGCGGAGCCGGCGCGTAGCGCGTGGTCGACCGTCGCGGCACAAAGGGAAATTTCAAGATGGGGCGCGGCCTTCACGGCTTCATCGAGGAGGAGAAGCAGGCCGCTGGAATCGCTGCCGCCCGAGATCGCGACGAGAATACGCGCAGGACTTCGAAGCGATGCGAGAAACTGAAGGATTGCCTCTCGAGGCGATGCGGCTTCCGGAGACATTCCGGAAGACCTCAGCAGGCGAGGCGTTTCTGTTCGCTCGCAACCTTGCTTATGACGGCGCGTGACGCCTTGGGATAACGCTTCGAGACTTCGCGCAGGGTCGCGCAGGCCGTCTCTTTATTGTCGAGGGCCGCAAGCGACATGCCGAGCTTCAGCAGCATTTCCGGCGCTTTTTCCGAGCTACCGTATTTCTGATGCGCGTTGAGGAAAGTCTTGGCCGCCTCGTTGTATTTGCCCTGTGAATAAAGCGCCTCGCCGAGCCAGAAATTGGCGTCCGCCGCCCGCGCACTGCTCGGGTAACGGGCGATGTACTGGTTGAATTCCTGCTCGGCCGTGCCGTAATCGCCTGACAATACGTGGCCGTAGGCTGACTTGTACTGATCCGCCTCGTTGCCGAGCGAGGCCGTCTGCTGCGGCGTCCCGCTATTGGGAATCGGGGCGGAACCGATAGTGGCGTTTTCGTCGACGCTTCCGCCGATCGCGTTGCCGTTCTGATCGAAGTCGATCGAGCCGAGCTGCTTCGGAGGCTGGCCGAGGCCGGTATTACTGGGCACATCGGTGGAGGGAGCCGTTTCGGCCCCCTGCGGTGCTTGGATCACCCTGGCGACGTCGTCGCTCCCGGACGCTGCCGGAGCGACATCGGTCTCGCTCTTTTTGACCGGAGCCTTGGCGCCACCGCCGCCGCTACCGGTTTTTTCGAGCTGCTGGAAGCGGAATTCATTGTCTTCCTGCTGCTTGCGGATCGTCTCCTGCATCTGCAGGAGCTGAAAGCTCATCTCCTCGATTCGGCCGTTCAGCTGCCGCATTTGCTCTTCGAGCTGCTGCACACGGATTTCCGCGTCCCCGCTCTGCACCCTGACGACGGGAGGGGCCGGCTGCTGTTCCGCGGATCGGCCGCCAAGATGCAGCCCGAAGAACGAGGCCGAGTAAGCCGCTCGTTCGCTCCCGGTCATAGCCGCCAGGCACAGCATGCCTGCCACGACAAGTTTCTTCATATGTATCGTCCTGTCCCAGTGATTCTTCGCGCCGTGAGGCACGAACAGGAGATTTTTCCAATTGCTGTCAAAAAGCAACGGAGTCTGGCCAAAGTGTGGTCAAAAAGAAAAGGCGGCCCCGGATGGGACCGCCTCCGTAAAACCAATTATAACTGGAAATTACATGCCGGCGCCGCCGAGCACGGTGACCGCGCGGCGGTTCTGCGACCAGCAGGAAATATCGTCGCAGACGGCGACCGGCCGTTCCTTGCCGTAGGAGATCGTCTTCATGCGCTGCGCCGGAACGCCGCGCGAAGCGAGGTAGTCCTTGGTGGCAGCAGCGCGACGGGCGCCAAGGGCGAGGTTATATTCGCGGGTGCCGCGTTCGTCGGCATGGCCTTCAACGGTGATCTGGTAGTTCGGATAACGGCCGAGCCACTGTGCCTGACGGTCGAGCGTCTGAGCGGCATCGGCGCGAATCGACGTGGAGTCGGTATCGAAAAAGATGCGGTCACCGACATTGACCGTGAAGTCCTGGGTCGAGCCCGGCGTCGCGGCGCCTGCGCCGAGACCCATGTCGCCGGCGCTGTTCGGCATGCCGCCGTTCTTCTTGTTCGCGCAGCTTGCAAGCGCGAGACCGGCGACAAGCGCGATCATGACGGGGTTGCGGGCAAAATTCTGCATACGGCTCATTGCCGGGGTATGAATTCGGCTCATGGCCGGTCTCCTTGCGAGTTCATCAGGGTTTCCGGACAGTAACCGCACTCGGTTAACCGCCCCTCAAAGATTATGGTTAACAATTTACTGATTTGTCCCGTGTCGCCCGGTTTCCACGACTTTGAGGCGACATAAAGGCATTGATGCACTCGCTACTCCAGCAGCGGCGACCATGCCGGGTCGGAAGCATAGCTCGGCGTCTTCACCAGCTGCTCGTTATAACCGGTCAGATCAATCGAATAGAGTTGCGGGCCACCCGCGCCTGCCGCCTGGCGGAAGAACATCAGCACACGGCCGTTCGGCGCCCAGGTCGGGCCTTCATTGTGGAAGCCGGACGTCAGGATGCGCTCGCCCGAGCCATCCGGCTTCATCACGCCGATCGAGAACTTGCCGCCGGACTGTTTGGTGAAGGCGATGAGATCCCCGCGCGGCGACCAAACCGGCGTCGAATAGGAGCCGTCCCCGAAGGAAATACGGGTTTGGCCCGAGCCATCGGCGTTCATCACATAGATCTGCGGCTTGCCCCCTCGGTCGCTTTCGAAGCTGATGCGTGCACCGTCAGGCGAATAGGAGGGCGAGGTATCGATCGCCGCCGTCGAGGTCAGCCGCGTCGTCGTGCGCGAGCGCAGGTCCATCGTATAGATGTTGGAATTGCCTTCCTGCTGCAGGCTCATGATCACCTTCTGGCCATCCGGCGAAAAGCGCGGCGAGAAGGTCATTCCGGGGAAGTTGCCGACAACTTCGCGCTGCCCGGTTTCGAGCTGCAGCAGATAGACGCGCGGTTGCTGGTTGGCGAAGGACATGTAGGTGACTTCTTGCCGGCTCGGCGAGAAGCGCGGCGTCAGCACGAGGTCGCTGCCGTCGGTCAGCGTCCGCACGTTGAAACCGTCCTGGTCCATGATTGCGAGCTGCCGCTTACGCTGCTGCTTGGTCCCCGATTCAGAGACGAAGACGACGCGGGTGTCGAAATAGCCTTCCTCACCGGTGATCTGCTTGTAGATTGCGTCGGCGATGATGTGGGCCACACGGCGCCAGTTCTCCGGCTGCGTATAGAACTGCTGCCCGGTCATCTGCTGCCCGGCGAAGGGATCCCAGAGACGGAATTCGGCCCGAAGACGTCCATCGGCCTCCTGCGTCACACGGCCGGTGACCAGCGCCTGGGCGTTGATGACCTTCCAATCTTCAAACCGCGGCGCGGCATCGGGGTTGGAAATCTTCTCAATGAAGGCGCTCTTGTTGATCGGTGCGAAAAGGCCGGAACGCTGCAGGTCGGCGGCGATCACCTGCGAGACCTGCGCACCCATATCGCCCTGCAGGAAGTCCGTCACCGCAATCGGCAGCGGCTGAACGTTGCCTTTTCGAATGTCGAGGGTGACGAGCGCATTGGCCGGCGTCGCAAAGACGGCAGTGGTCGCCAGACCGACTGCGACCAAAATGGCGCGGAAAAAGGAACACTTTGTCATACCAAACAGCCTTTCAGCATCTATGGAATCAGATCGCTGGATTCGAAGTGCAGGACGACTTCCCTCCAGGATTCGTATTTTTCTTTCGGGAGCATGGTGAATGGCGCGGAACGCGGAACAGCGCGGAGAGCCGCAGCCGACAGGCTTTTCCGAGCCGCTTCGGTGCCGCCCGAGGCTGTGACCTTGGGTGAACCAACGATCGCGCCAGCCTTATCGTGCCACAGGTGGATTGTAATCACGACTCCGCCGTCCCTCGCCTGCCCGGGAGGAACATTGAACGAGGAAGCGATTGCGTGCTGCAAATCCCCGGCCGAGTTGTCGGAGATCGACGGATCGACCGGTTGCGCCAACGCTTCAGGTGCACAAGCCAGAACCGTTCCAAACCTGATGGCGGCCGCAATAGACTTGTTGCCATGGGACAGGTCCATCAGCATCTAGATTCCCATGCTGCTTGGATCGAAGTTAAGGTCGAACTCATTCCAAGCGTCATACTTGTCCTTCGGAAGCATCGAGAAGGGTGCGGATTTCATGACGGCTCTGTATGCGCCGCTTTCCAGCGCACGGCGTGTGGCATCGCTGCTGCTGCCGCCCGATGACTCGACTTCCGGCTGGCCGATAATGTTGCCATCCCTGTCGAGCTTCATATGCACCTTGATGACCATGCCAGAAAGGCCTTCCATCCCCGGCGTGACAAGCCAGTTCCCCTCGATCAAGCCGCGCACAGCATCTTCTTCGCTCTGGCTGAGTTTCGAGCCACCATTGCTCTTCTTCGCACCGAGCGATGCCTCCTGCGTCGAGCGCTTGGCGCCGCCAGCGGAAGGATCGGTCTTGTTCAACAAGGCCGAAATCTCGTCAGCATTGAAATCGCTCTTCATCGTCGAGGCCGATTTCGCCACTTCCTGCTTTTTGTCGGCCTTCTTCTTGTCCGTCGGTTTTTCCGCAGCCTTCGGCTCGTCCGCGGGCTTTTCCGGCGGCTTTTCGGCCGTCTTCTGCGGTTCCGGCGGCTTTACCTGCGGCTTGACGACCGGCGTCGGCACCTTGTCCGGCAAAGCTTCCGCATCCGGCTTCGGCGGCTCTTCGGGCTTGGCCTGCTCTTCCGGCGGTTTTTCCTCCGGCTTCGGCGGCGTCACTTCAACGGGCTTCGGCGGCGGAATGGAGGCAACCTCCTTCGGCTGATCGACCTCAGTCTCTTCCTTGTTGACTTCCTTGACATCGTTCGGATTCGGATCGGTCGTCGGCAGTGGCTTCTCGCTCGAATTCGCTGCCGCAGCCTCCGTATTACTCGGCTTGGCGTTCGGCACCGGCGGCGTCTTCAAGTCGACATTGTTGTCGCCGGCGTTTTCGGCAGGCTGCGAGATCGGCGGCCGGCTCGTCGGCACGGGCGCGGACGTCTCCTTCTTCGGAGCCTTCTTGTCGCCTTGCTGCAACTGGGTGATGGATTCCACCGGCACGAGATCGACCGGCATCGCTTCGAAATCCTCGACCTTGAAGGATTCCGGGGCGCTCAAAGACACCATCGCCCAGGTGAGCACCAGGCAATGCAGAACAGCAGATGTGACGACGCTGGTCTTCATCTTGAACGCTATTGGTCCTTCTTCTGCTGCGTCACGAGACCGATATTCTTGAAGCCGGCCCCCTGGATGCGGGCCATCACGTCAGCGATGACGCCATAGGGCGCCGTCGCGTCGCCGCGCACGAAGATGCGTTCGTTATAGCCGGTGGTGGCGATTGCCTCGAGCTTGGCGGCAATCTCCGCTGCCGGGATCGGCGTTTCCTGCAGATAGACTTCGCCGGAGTTCTTGACCGAGATCGTGATCGGCTGCGTCTCGGAATTCAGCGCCTTGGCCTGCGTTTCCGGCAGGTCGATCGGCACGCCGACGGTCATCATCGGTGCGGCGACCATGAAGATGATCAAAAGCACGAGCATGACGTCGACGAGCGGCGTCACGTTGATTTCAGAAATGACGGCCTTATTCCGACCGCCGCGACGGCGGCGTCCGCCGCCCCCGCCGCCATTGCCTCCAACAGCCATACCCATCTGAGAATACTCCGTTGGTTACTGAGCGGCAGCGCGCGGCTGCAGCTTCTCGTCGATCTGGCGCGAAAGTATGGCGGAGAATTCGTCCGCGAAACCTTCCATGCGGGCCGAAAGCTTGCCGGCATCGGCAGAGAACTTGTTGTAGGCGATAACGGCCGGAATAGCGGCGACGAGGCCGATCGCTGTGGCGAGCAGCGCTTCGGCGATACCGGGTGCGACGACCGCGAGGTTCGTCGACTTCGAGCCGGCGATCGCCTGGAATGAGGTCATGATACCGACGACCGTGCCGAAGAGACCGATGAACGGACCGGCCGAACCGATGGTCGCGAGCGATCCCAAACGGGCGCCGAGATATTCGGTTTCGCGGGCGAGCGTCACGTCCATGGCGCGGTCGATACGCATCTGCAGGCCGATCGGCGAGCGCGCACCGCGCTCGAAGGATTTCTTCCATTCGCGCATGGCCGCGACGAAGATCGACGCCAGGCCGGTATTGTTGCGTTCCGACAGCGAGCGGTAGAGTTCTTCCAGCGACTGGCCTGACCAGAAAACCTGTTCGAACTTGTCGAACTGGCGCCGTGCGCGGCCATAGGCCAGATACTTGTCGATGACGATCGCCCACGTCCAGACCGAGGCTGCGATGAGCCCGAGCATGACGAGCTTGACGACGATGCCGGCCTGCATGAAAAGCGACCAGAGGCTGACGTCCGTCGTGGCTGCTGCCAATCCTACTTGTTCCATTGATCCAAAATCCCCGAATCCAAACGCCCGGCGCTGGACCGGGCGGCACAAAATGATCTCGCAAGAAGTGTCCGGCGACCGCCGCCCAAAGCCCTGGTCAAGCTTCCAAGCTCTTCTTCCGCCTTCTTGCCGTCAAATTTGGTCAAAGGAAGGCGTGCACCGCACAAACTCCGACTTTCCCAGTAAGACACTATTATGGTTAATAGATCGTTAGTGCCGGACTATGACAGCAAGCCTGCGTTCGGAAGATTTTGTTCCGTGGATTACTTGACCGGAGCATGGGCCGGCTGCCGAAAGAGCGCTCATCCTGCGGCGCGGGAATTCCTTCACATAAAGTTCAAGTTTTGACAAGGCCTGGTTCGGCACTACAAAGGATGGCTGCCTTCCAGGAATTTTGCCGCCAGCGTTTCCGGCAGCCGCCGTGGCCGCCCCTTGGCGTTGATGACGGCGATGATCACCCTGGCTGCAATCAGCAGGCTTTCGCCTGAACGGATCTGCTGGTTGAGCACCATCTTGGCGCCTCCGGCCTTTTCCGTATGCGTCAGGATCGTCAGCACGTCATCCATGCGCGCGGGGCTCTTGAAATCGATCTCCATGCGATGAACGACGAAGACGAGGCCTTCCTCGTCGGCGCTGACGAGTTCGCGCTGCTCGACACCGAGGCAGCGCAGATAGTCGGTACGGCCGCGCTCGAGGAAGTGCAGGTAGCGGGCGTGATAGACCAGGCCGGAGAAATCCGTATCTTCATAATAGACCCGCTGGACGAGGCGGTGTCCAGCCTCCGTCAGCTCTCCCGAAATGGAAAAAGGGCGTTCCGTCATAATTTTCTCCAAAGTGAGGTGCCCTCTTTGGCGCAACGCTTCGCGGCAGGCAAGCATTGAATGCCCGGCCGGCAGCCATTGAATGCGCCGCCGGCAGGCATTGAATGATTGTCATAATTTCTAACTATTGCCGATAATAAGCGACCGATCAGGAGACGATGCGATGAAGATTGCGGTTATGGGCGGAGACGGTTTCATTGGTTGGCCCACCTCGCTCCACCTTTCCGATGCCGGTCACGATATCCATATTCTCGACAATCTCTCGCGCCGCTGGATCGACACCGAACTCGGCGTTCAGTCGCTCACTCCGATGGATTCGATCCAGGAGCGCACGCGCATCTGGCATGCCGAAACCGGACGCCGTATCCACTTCAATCTGATCGATCTCGCCAAGGATTACGAACTTCTGAAGAAATGGCTTTCGGAACACCGGCCGGATGCCATCATCCATTTCGCCGAACAGCGCGCCGCGCCCTATTCGATGAAGAGCGACCGCCACAAGAACTACACGGTCAACAACAATGTCAGCGCCACGCATAACCTGCTGAACGCGCTGACCGAGCTCAATCTCGACGCCCA
The DNA here is from genome assembly GCF_019685235.1 of Rhizobium sp. NLR8a. NCBI lineage: Bacteria > Pseudomonadati > Pseudomonadota > Alphaproteobacteria > Hyphomicrobiales > Rhizobiaceae > Rhizobium > Rhizobium sp. NLR8a. The sequence continues at coordinate 304,427 of NZ_JABDWI010000006.1, read as the reverse complement.
CCTCATCCATCTCGGCACCATGGGCGTCTATGGCTACTCGACGGTCGGCGCGGCAATCCCTGAAGGCTACCTGCCGGTTGGCATCGAAACTCCGACGGGCGAGACGGTAAGCCAGGAAATTCTCTACCCTTCCAATCCGGGCTCGATCTACCACATGACCAAGTGCCTGGATCAGCTTCTGTTCCAGTTCTACGCCAGGAATGACGGCTTGCGAATCACCGACCTGCATCAGGGCATCGTCTGGGGAACGCATACCGAGCAGACGCGCCGCCACGCTCAGCTGATCAATCGTTTCGATTACGACGGCGATTACGGCACGGTGCTGAACCGTTTCCTCATTCAGGCAGCGATCGATTATCCGCTGACGGTGCATGGCACCGGCGGCCAGACCCGCGCCTTCATCCACATCCAGGATTCCGTGCGCTGCATCGAGCTGGCGCTGAAGAACCCGCCCGCCCGTGGCGCCCGCGTCGAGATCTTCAATCAAATGACGGAAACCCACCGGGTGCGCGACCTCGCCGAGATGATCGCCAGGATGAGCGGCGCCAAGATCGCCTGGCTGCCCAACCCGCGCAAGGAGGCCGCCGAAAACGAGCTGATCGTCCGGAACGAAAAGTTCCTCGACCTTGGCCTCGAACCGACCACGCTGGAAGCCGGGCTGCTGGGCGAAATCGTCGACGTGGCGAAGAAATTCGCCTATCGCGTCGACCGCTCCCGCGTGCCGGCCGTCTCCGCCTGGACCAGGGACATAGCCGCGACGATTGATCACGATCCGGAAGGCAAGCGGCTGAAGTCGGTATCGTGAGTGAGGGCTTACTATTGAAGCCCTGCCAGTCCCACGATCTCCCCCTCATTCCCTTCCTCGGGCTTAGCCCGAGGGACGTCACAGGAATCCAGCGCGCCCAGGTCATTGGGCGCAGGAGAGTCATTCACGGCGCGGACGCGCCGTGGCTGGATTCCTGTGACAGGCACAGGAACGAGGGCGTGGGTGGAAGCGGCCGACGCCGATGACTTCTACCTCGAAACTAGCCTACGTCACCCTCGTCACCAACGCCGACTATGCCATGGGCGCCACCGCCCTCGCCCGCTCCCTGCGCCGCACCGGCACCGGCGCCGATATCGTCGTCCTCCACACCGGCGGCGTTGACGCGGCCGCCCTCGCCCCGCTCAAGACCCTCGACTGTCGCCTGATCCAAGTCGAGCACCTGCCCCTCTCCGATACCTTCAACGAGCGCCACGCCCGTGGCCATCTCCATGCCGCGGCCCCCTTCACCAAAGGCCGCAAGCCGGACTTCCATTCGCCACTCGACAATTTCTGCAAGCTCAGGCTCTGGCAGCTGGTGGAATATGAGCGCTGCGTCTTCATCGACGCCGACGCCCTCGTGCTGAAGAACGTCGACAGGCTCTTCCTCTATCCGGAACTTTCTGCCGCTCCCAACGTCTATGAGAGCCTTGCCGATTTTCGCCGCATGAATTCCGGCGTCTTCGTCGCCACGCCCTCGCGTGAGACATTCCGGCACATGCTCGAACGCCTCGACAGGCCGGAGGCCTTCTGGCGACGCACCGATCAGACCTTTCTTGAGACGTTCTTCCCCGAATGGCACGGCCTGCCGGTTTATTTCAACATGCTGCAATATGTCTGGTTCACCATGCCGGAGCTTTGGGACTGGAAGAGCATTTCGATCCTGCACTACCAGTATGAGAAACCGTGGGAAAAGGATCATTCCAAGGCAAAACAGCTACAACCTTTAATCGATCTATGGCACCGTATACACGAGAGCGGCGATATGCCCGAGATCACGGCGCTGAGAAATCCGGAAGGGACGGCATGAAAGTATTGGTATCCGGGGGAACGGGTCTCGTCGGCCGGTACGTCGTCGAGGAGCTGCTGACCGCCGGCTATCACGTGATTGTCGGCGGGCGCCGGGCGCCGCTGCCGCGCTTCTTCTCCCGCCCGGTCGAATTCACAGCACTCCCCCTCGACCCCGAAAAGGATCAGATCGACGTCTTCGACGACGCTTATTTCTTCGTCCACGCCGCCTTCAGCCATGTTCCCGGCAAATATCGCGGCGGCGAGGGCGACGATCCCAAGAGCTTCCAGAGATTGAACCTCGACGGCACCGTCCGACTTTTCGAAGCGGCCAAACGCGCCGGCACGCGCCGTTGCGTCTTCCTGTCCAGCCGCGCTGCCTATGGCGACCACCCACCGCGAACCGAGCTTGTCGAAACAATGCTGCCAAAGCCGGAGACGCTCTACGGCCAGATCAAATTCGACGCCGAAGGTGCGCTTAGCCATCTCTCGACGCCGGGTTTTGCCGGCGTAAGCCTGAGGGCGACCGGTGTCTATGGCGATCTCACGCCGAACAAATGGGATGGTCTCATCGCCGATTATCTCGCCGGTCGGCCGGTTGCTGCGCGCGCCGGGACGGAGGTTCATGGCCGCGACATCGGCCGCGCGGTGCGACTGATGCTGGAGACGGAAAGCACCCGCATCTCGGGCGAGGTCTTCAACATATCGGACATAACAGTCGACACGCACGACATTCTCGCGCCTATCCGCCGTGAAACGGGCTGTCGTCACGCCTTGCCGCCTCCCGCCGACAAGGCTGCCCTCAATCCGATGAACACCGCGAAAATCCGTGCGCTCGGCTGGCTGCCAGGTGGAGCTCCTCTGCTCGAGGAAACGATGCGGCGGCTGGCCGCCGCGCTGCCGGTGTCGCCGTGACACGAATCTGCGTCGAGTCGATGGACATCCTCGTCTGACGATCGGCAACCGCAGACCGATACGACGTGAAACGGGCGCAGCCCTGTCGCAGCCGGCATTTGCATCGGGTCTCCGGCCGGTTATGCTCGGCCGAACCTCTCAATCCGGCAGATCGTATGACCGCAAAAGAACTGAAAGCGCAGCTGCGCAACGAACGCCTGGCCGCCCGCGATGCCGTCACTCCTGAAGAGCGCACCGCCAAAAGCCTCGCAATGGCCGATCACGCCGGCGAGGCGGTTGCTTTCGAGCCAGGCACCATCATCTCCGGCTTCCTGCCGATCCGATCGGAGGCCGATCTCAGGCCGCTGATGGCGCGCTTTGCAGCACGCGGTGCGCGGCTCTGCGTGCCGGCGATCCTCGACAAGCAGACCATCGTCTTTCGCGAACTGGCGGAAGACGCACCGCTTGTCGCGACCGGGTTCGGCACGGTCGGCCCCACCGAACACGCGGCCGTCCTCGATCCCGAGATCATGCTCGTGCCGCTTTCGGCCTTCGATGTCAGAGGCCATCGCATCGGCTACGGCGCCGGCTACTACGACCGCGCCATCAGCCGGCTAAGAGAGAAAGACCTGCATCCCAAGCTGATCGGCATTGCATTCGACTGCCAGGAAGTGGCACATGTGCCCGACGAGCCGCATGACATAAGCCTGGATGCCATCCTGACAGAAAGCGGCCTTCGCTTTTTTGCCTCTTGGATTGGATAGGGAATGCGGCTGCTTTTTTTGGGTGACATGGTCGGCAAGACGGGACGCACGGCGGTCTGGGACCGGCTACCCGGTCTGATCTCCGACCTCAGGCTCGATTTCGTCGTCGTCAACGGCGAGAATGCCGCCGGCGGTTTCGGCATCACCGAGGACATCTTTCTCGAAACGATCAATGCCGGCGCCGATGTGGTGACGACCGGCAATCACGTATGGGACCAGAAGGAGGCCGTCGCCTTTGCCGGGCGTCATGATCAGTTCCTGCGGCCGGCCAATTATCCGCAAGGCACACCCGGCCGCGGCTCCGGACTTTTCTATGCCAGGAACGGCGCGCGCGTGCTCGTTGCCAATGTCATGGGCCGGGTGTTCATGCATCCGGAGCTCGACGACCCCTTCAAATCGGCCGAAGTGATCCTTGACGCCTGCCCGCTGAAGGAGCAGGCCGATGCGATCATTTTCGATTTCCACGCGGAAGCGACCAGCGAGAAGCAATGTTTCGGACATTTCGTCGATGGCCGCGCCAGCTTCGTCGTCGGCACCCACACTCACGTGCCAACCGCCGACGCGCAGATCCTGAACGGCGGCACCGCCTATATGTCGGATGCCGGCATGTGCGGCGATTACGATTCCTCCCTCGGCATGGACAAGGAGGAGCCGCTCAACCGCTTCATCTCCAAGATGCCGAAGGGCCGCATGGAAGCGGCGAGCGGGCCAGCGACGATCTGCGGCGTCGGCGTGGAGATTTCCGATGCCACCGGACTGGCCGAAAAGATCGCGCCGCTGCGGCTCGGGCCGCGGCTGGCGGAGACGGTACCGGAGTTCTGGAGGTAATCCAGCCGCTCCAACACGCAATTGTGAGCATCGCTGCTCTGGACCGCTGCGACCTCATGACGCAACCTCCGCCGCTAAATGAAAGCGCCGGAGGGGTGGCATGAAGCCGCATTATCTTATCCTCGCTATCACATGCCTGGCGGCCTTCCCCGCATCAGATCCTGCCCAGGCACAGGAGCAGCGCCAGCGAGCCAGCCAGTGCCACGCGATCGCCGAGAAAATGCCCAATGTAACCTTCGCCAGTTTTTCTGGCGTCCCGGCGCTGGTGCCGGCCGTGTCCGAGGGCGAGGATGTCAGATTCACCTATCTCGGCCATTCCACCTTCGAAATCGAGACACCCGGCGGCATCATCATCGCGACGGATTATAATGGCTGGTACAGGCCGGCGACGACGCCCGATGTCGTCACGATGAACAAAGCTCATACGACCCACTTCACCCTAACGCCTGAGCCCGACATCAAGCATGTGCTCCACGGCTGGAGCGACGTGCCGGGCGAGAAGGCCAGCATCAATCTCGTCGTCGGCGATGCCTATATCCGCAATGTTACCACGGACATCCGCTTCAGCTACGGCCTCGGCGGCTCCCAGGCGGATGGAAACTCGATTTTCATCTTCGAAATTGCCGGTCTCTGCATCGGCCATCTCGGCCATCTGCACTACGAGCTGACGGATAGCCATTATACCGAAATCGGCCGCCTTGACGTCGTCATGGTGCCCGTCGACGGCGGCCTGACCATGGGCGCCGACAGCATGAGCCGCGTTATCAAGCGGCTGCGCTCGTCGCTGATCCTGCCGATGCACCGCCGTGGTCCGCCGGTCAATGCCTTCGTCTCCATGTTCGGAAAGGGCTTCGATATCACTTATGCGCCTGATGACAGCCTCACCGTCTCCATGCGCACGCTTCCCAAGAAGCCGCTGATCTATGTGATGAAAGGCGCGCAGTAAAAGCAAAAGCCCGGCGGGTCCCTCCAAACCTTGCTGATCAAGCAAATTGCAGGTGACGTTTGACGCCGACCTCGGGCATCTTGTCGTCATCGAGATTGGCCTTGGCGATCTCCCAACCGAATTTTAGCGTGCTGCCTGTCGAAACCCAGATCTCGGCATCATCGACATGCAGGGAAAGCATGGTGAGTTTCGGGTCCTTCTTGCCGCCGTCATACCATGCCGCCACCATCGAACTCCAATATTCCTCGATCTTGGAAGGGTCGGGGCGTACCTCGATGACGCCGGAAAGGCAGGCGTGATAGTCGTGATCCTTGCCGATGACGCAGAAATGCGCCCGACTGCCGGGTTTGATGGCGCGCACGATGTCGGCGTCGGTCTTGGTGTAGAACCAGATCGTGTTGGTGGTCGGATCGGCATGCGGCGCCATCGGCTGCATATGCATATCAAGCCCGGAAATTCCGAGCATGCCGGCATGAACATCGTTGACCTGATCCCAAAGCTGACGAGCTGGTTGCTCCCGCGCCTCGCTGAGACTTGCCATGACCGTTCCTTTCCGTTGGGTGGAGTTCGGTTGAAACGTCATCCTCCTGCCTTTGTTCCGAACTGCTTTTTCCTTGAATGGGTGTCGTTTCGCTCTTATAAGGCGGCCCATTCCGAACAATGAGACGTGAACAGGGGTGCCATGGCTGGCCATTCACAGTTTAAAAACATCATGCACCGCAAGGGCCGTCAGGACGCCGTGCGGTCGAAAATGTTCTCCAAGCTTGCGCGCGAAATCACCGTGGCAGCCAAGGCCGGCCTGCCCGACCCGACGATGAACGCCCGTCTTCGCTTGGCGATCCAGAATGCCAAGGCCCAGTCCATGCCGAAGGACAATATCGACCGCGCCATCAAGAAGGCAGCCGGCGCCGACGGCGAAAACTATGATGAAGTCCGCTACGAAGGCTATGGTCCCGGCGGCACGGCGATCATCGTCGAGGCCCTGACCGACAACCGCAACCGCACTGCCTCCAACGTCCGCTCGATCTTTACCAAGGCCGGCGGCGCCCTCGGCGAAACCGGTTCCGTTTCCTTCTCGTTCGACCATGTCGGGGAAATCACCTATAAGCTTTCTGCTGGCGACGCCGACAAGGTGATGGAAGCCGCGATCGAAGCCGGCGCCGATGACGTCGAGACCGACGAGGAAGGCCATTACATTACCTGCGCTTTCGAAGCGCTTGGCGAAGTATCGAGAGCCCTGGAGGCTAGCCTCGGCGAAGCCGAAACCGTCAAGGCTGTCTGGCGCGCCCAGAACAACGTGCCGGTGGACGAGGAAAAAGCCCAGTCGCTGATGAAACTCATCGACTCGCTCGAAGACGACGATGACGTACAGAACGTCTATTCCAACTTCGAGGTCTCGGAAGAGGTTCTGGCGAAGCTTTCAGCCTGAACCTTGCAGCGATCGCCCATAAAAACCCGGCCGCGACGCCGGGTTTTTTGTCTCTCGGACGCCGCTTACAATCCTACGCAGCGACCCGCATGAAATTTCCAAGACCTGCGAACAGTTCCACCGACTTCAGCCGCGCCTCGACACCATGGATCGGCATCGAGATGATCACCTCGTCGGCCGCCGTTTCCTTGAGAAACTCCGCCAGTTTCGCCTCAGTCTTCGCCGGCGACCCTACCACGGCGTAGCGCAGTGTGTGTTCGACGTTCATCTTCTCCATCGGCGACCAGAAGCTCTCCATATCGGTGACAGGGCGCGGGAAAGGACCGCGCACATTGCGCCGCAGGTTGACGAATTGCTGCTGGGCGGACGTGAAATGGTAGCGCGCCTCCTCGTCCGTCGCTGCCACCGCGCCCATGACGCCGACCATGACATAGGGCTTGTCGAGAGTCGCCGAGGGCTGGAAGCGCTCGCGGTAGATCGCGATGGCGTCGAGCAGCATGTCGGGGGCAAAATGCGAGGCGAAGGCGTAGGGAAGCCCAAGCATCGCCGCAAGTTGGGCGCTGTAGAGGCTGGAGCCGAGCAGCCAGATCGGCACATGCGAGCCATTGCCTGGAACCGCAAGGATCGCCTGATTCTCGAGCGGGGTACCGAGAAGCTGCTGCAATTCCACCACATCATTCGGGAAGCTGTTCGCGCCGGCTTCGAGGTTACGCCGCAGCGCCTGTGCCGTGCGCATGTCCGTCCCCGGAGCCCGTCCCAGGCCGAGATCGATGCGGCCGGGAAAAAGCGCCTCCAGTGTGCCGAACTGCTCGGCGATGACAAGCGGCGAGTGATTGGGCAGCATGATGCCGCCGGAACCGATGCGGATGCGTTTTGTCGCAGCCCCGACATGCCCGATGACAACGGCGGTCGCCGCACTGGCAATGGCAGGCATGCCGTGATGCTCGGCGAGCCAGAAGCGCTTGTAGCCGAATTCTTCAGCCTTCTGAGCCATTCGCGCCGAGCTTTCGAGCGACTGGCGCACGGTGCTGCCTTCGGCAACGGGAGAAAGGTCGAGTATGGAGAAGGGAACCATGGAAACCTGCCGGGCTGTTGAACGATGCCGTCTATGTAGGTTGGCGCCTGACCCATTCCAAACCGTGCACGCAAACAAAGGGCCGCGCGATGGCGGCCCTTGTCGAATAGCGAAAGCACATCTCAGCGGTGACGACGCAACACATGCACCTCGGCACTTGGCCTGTGTTGCCCCTGCGGCAGCGTGAAATTGCCGAGCTGGCGGTCCATTTCCAGAGCTTCCGTCGCCAGCCGGTGGATCGCCGCCGTCGTCTCCTCGACCATCGAGGCGTTCTGCTGCGTCATCGCGTCGAGTTCGGCCACGGCGCTGTTGATCTCACGCAACGTACTGGCTTCCTCACGGGTCGACTCCATGATCTCGTTGATCTGCCCGTTTATCGCCTCGACATGGGCGCCGATGCCGGTCAGGGCAACGCCGGCCCTTTCCACAAGTGCAACGCCGCTTTCGACCTCATGCGTCGATTTCTGCAGCAGGCTGGAGATTTCCTTGGCCGCGCTCGATGAGCGCTGGGCGAGCTCCCGGACTTCCATGGCGACGACGGCGAAGCCCTTGCCCGATTCACCGGCGCGTGCCGCCTCGACGCCGGCGTTGAGCGCCAGGAGATTGGTCTGAAAGGCGATGTCGTCAATGACCGATATGATCGTGTTGATCTGGCGCGAGGAGGTCTGGATCGCCTCCATCGCCGCGATCGTCTCGCGCATGATCTGGCTGGAGCCGGTCGTCTCCTTTTTGGCGTCGCGCGCGATGCGCTCGGCCTGTTCTGCCCGCTCGATCTGGCGGCGAACGGACTGGGTGATGGCGCTGATCGCATTCGCCGTCTCGGTGATCGAGCCGGCCTGACGCTCGGTGCGCCCGGCAAGCTCGTCGGCGCCGGTGCGCATCTCCTCGGAGCCGGCGCGTACCGCCATCGAGTTACCGCCAATCGCCGTCATGGTTTCGCTGAGCGTGGCGAGTGCCTCGTTGAAATTGATGCGCAGGCTTTCGAGTTCGTTCGGGAAGCGCGTATCGATCTGATAGGCGAGATCGCCGCTCGCCAGATGATGCAACCCCTCGTCAATCGCCTCGACCACCTGCTGCAGCGTCCTCGCTTCGGCCTCGCGATGGGCGAGGTTCTGCTGACGGTCGTGCTCGGCCTGCAGGCGCGTCTCTTCGCTGGCGGCTTCGAGTGCGCGGCTTTCGATCAGCGATTGGCGGAAGCGGGCAAGTGCGTTGGCCATCGTGCCGATCTCATCCTTGCGGTTCAGGCTGCCGATCTCGCTGTCGAGCTTGCCGTCGGCGACGTCGCGAGTCACACCGGCAAGCCGCGCCAGCGGCGAAAACAGGAAATTGGTGACGAGCCCGGTCGCGATGGCCATGACGACGAGCACGCCGATGCCGATCATCGTCAGCAAAGTGGCGATCTCGATCGAGCCGGCATTGAGCTCGCTGAGCAGGACGCTCTCGACCACGAGGAAGCGGTCGCCGCGATAGTCGATGCCACGGACATAGGCGCGGGCCGCGCCATCCGCCCGGTCGAAATCAGCCACGATCATCGCGGAGCTAGCAAGCGCGTCCTTGATGAAAGTGAAGGGGGTGGCATCGAGGGTCGCAAGCTTCCCCCCGGCATCGAGGGCGATAGCGGAGCCATCGCTGGAGACGATCGCAGCCCGCGCGGTGCTGCCCTGCACGATGCCCTTGGCAAGAATGCTCGAGATGATGTCGTCGCGCACCTTGAACAGGATGATGCCCTTGGCGGCCCCGAGCTTGACGATGGGCACGGCATAGAAGATCGCGGGTTTACCGCTTGCCGCATCGACACGAAGGCCGGAGAAGCCCGTCGGCGCGGCGTCATCCGTCGCCTTGGCGGTATTCTCGACCGCCTTGGCGAATGCGATGCCGGCGCCGGTTGTCTTCCAGGCGTCCGACTTCAGATTCTCCGCGAAGTTGTCGTTCTTTTTGTAGGAATAGAGCACGCTACCGTCGAGATCGGCGATCAGCAGATCGCTGAAAGCGGTGTTTTCGAGGTCGCGGGCAACTTCGCCCTGCGTCTGCTCATGGTTTGAATAATAGAACCCGCTCGGCCCTTCCGGCTTCATCAGCTTCTCGCGCTGGTCGGCCGGGTTGGGATTGCCCGTGATGAAAACCTTCTTCAGCTCGGCGCGAGCATCCCCCGAAGTCTTCTGGATTGTCTTCCAGCCGCTCTTCAAGCTGGTGATCGACATCTGCAGCGCCTCGATGCGCGCGATGGAATTGGCCTGGTTCTCAAGCTGCGCCAGTTGGTCCTGCAACATGTCGCCACGGAAGATCAGCACGCTTTCCTTGGCCTTCAGCGCCTGCTCGTCGGATATGCGGCTGCTGGCGAAATAGGCAAGCACGTCGATGACCGCGATCGACAGCACGGTCAGCAGGATGAAAGTGGCAATGACCTTGAAGGACAGGGACTGAAATCTCTGAGCCATATACAATGAACCCTTCTGAACGGCGCCTGCCAGCCTGGGCACGCGGTGCATCCCCGGCAGGCTGACCTGTCAACAGAACATCGGGGACTTATTCTTGTGGAACGAAGCCCCTCGCACATTCGATGAACTAGAATTCAGGCATCTCTTTTAATTCGCGGTAAATGCGCGCTCTAAAACCTCAGGTGTTTTCGGTTTGTTCACATATCGATGGCACTTATTTCGCAATCGCTATAGGTTGAACCATGCAAAATACGATTCGCATCATTGGCATTGATCCCGGCCTCCGCCGCACAGGCTGGGGAATCATCGACACTTTAGGCAATTCCCTGAAATTCGTGGCATCGGGAACGGTGACCTCCGATGGCGACATGGACCTCGCCTCCCGCCTCTGCCAGCTGCATGACGGGCTCGCCGATATCGTCCACGCTCACAGGCCCGATGAAGCCGCCGTCGAACAGACCTTCGTCAACAAGGACGCCGTGGCGACCCTGAAGCTCGGCCAGGCCCGCGGCATCGCCATGCTGGTACCTGCACGCGCGGGACTGCCGGTCTCTGAATATGCGCCCAACGCCGTGAAGAAGGCGGTCATCGGCGTCGGGCACGGAGAAAAGCAGCAGATTCACATGATGTTGAAGATTCTGATGCCGAAGGCCGAATTCAAGGGCGATGACGCCGCCGACGCCTTGGCGATCGCCATTTGCCATGCCCACAATCGCGGCGGCCACCGGATGCGCCAAGCGTTGGCAGGATAAGGCGTTCTTGACATGTTCCTGCGGTAAGGATAATTCTTACTTTGAAGGAGCCTCTGATGCGTGTCACATCCAAAGGTCAGGTCACTATTCCCCGCGATCTCAGGGAGCTTGCCGGCATCGAGACCAACAGCGAGGTCATTTTCTCGATTGAGGGCGGCAAGCTCGTTCTCTCGCCGAAGAACGGCAAGCAGGAAGTCGAGGATAGAGGTCGGCTGGACCGTTTCATCGAGACGATCCGTCGTCTGGAGGGAACCGGCGATCAGGAAATCGATGCCGAAGATCTCATGTCGATGACGCGTGATCGCTGATGGCGACGCTTGTCGACACGAACGTCCTCGTCGATCTGGCCATGATCAGCTCGGACTGGCACGATTGGTCGCGCCGGAAGATACTCGATATCTTCAGAGATGGACCGGTCCTTATAAATCCGATCATCTATTCCGAATTTTCCGTTCGGTATGACGATGTGGATGAAGTCGATCGCCTGCTTCCGCAGGATGAATTCCGCCGCGAGAACCTGCCGTGGCCGGCCGCATTTGCCGCGGCTCAAGCCTTCCGGCTTTACCGCCGCGCGGGCGGAGGACGCGAACGGATATTGTCGGATTTCCTCATCGGCGCGCATGCGGCGATAAGGGGCTACAGAATTTTGACCCGCGATGCCGGCGGTTATCGTTCCTATTTTCCTTCCGTTGAACTCATTACGCCCGAAACGCACCCTTGAAAGACCGCGACTCATGATCGGCAAGCTGAAAGGCACCATAGACGAGATCGGCGAAGATTATGTGCTCGTTGATGTGCACGGCGTCTGTTACGTCGCTTATTGCTCGGCCCGCACTTTGTCAAAGCTCGGATCGGCGGGCGAAGCCTGCGTGCTCTTCATCGAAACCTATGTGCGCGAGGATCAACTGAAACTCTTCGGCTTCATGACCGCATTGGAGCGGGAATGGTTCAACCTGCTGCAGAGCGTTCAGGGCGTCGGCGCCAAGGTGGCGCTCGCCGTGCTCTCGACGCTGACGCCGGGCGAGCTTGCCAATGCGATCGCCCTGCAGGACCGCGCCGCCGTCTCGCGCGCACCGGGCGTCGGCCCGAAAGTGGCGATGCGCCTCGTGACCGAACTCAAGAACCGCGCACCGGCCCATGCCGGCGAGGCAATCAACATCGGCCTCAAGCAAGAACTCGGCGAAGGCGTCGCCGCCGCACCGGTTGCCGATGCAGTGTCCGCGCTGACCAACCTCGGCTACAGCAGAGACCAGGCGGCAAATGCCGTTGCCGCGGCGATGAAGACGGCCGGCGACGGCGCCGATAGCGCCAAGCTGATAAGGCTCGGATTGAAAGAGCTGGCACGGTGAAAACCGGAAAACCAATGAATGGGTGTCGAGGCACCCGACGTTTGGTGTATTGCTGTAACAGGTTTCAAAACGGAATGAGAGCATGAGTGAGCCCGCCCGCCTGATATCGCCGGAAAAGCGGGGCGAAGATCTTGATGTGACGCTGCGCCCGCAATCGCTGGACGAATTCACCGGCCAGGCGGAGGCGCGCGCCAATCTCAAGATCTTCATCGAGGCGGCGAAGAACCGCGGCGAGGCGCTGGATCACGTGCTCTTCGTCGGGCCTCCCGGCCTCGGCAAGACGACGCTGGCGCAGATCATGGCGAAGGAGCTCGGCGTCAACTTCCGCTCAACCTCAGGCCCTGTCATCGCCAAGGCCGGCGATCTCGCCGCGCTCCTCACCAATCTCGAGGAGCGCGACGTGCTCTTCATCGATGAGATCCACCGCCTCAATCCGGCCGTCGAGGAAATCCTCTATCCCGCCATGGAGGATTACCAGCTCGACCTCATCATCGGGGAAGGCCCTGCCGCGCGCTCGGTGAAGATCGACCTCTCGAAATTCACGCTTGTCGCCGCCACCACCCGCCTCGGCCTGCTGACGACGCCGCTGCGCGATCGTTTCGGCATCCCGGTGCGGCTCAGCTTCTATACCGTCGAGGAACTGGAACTGATCGTGCGCCGCGGCGCACGGCTGATGAACCTGCCGATGACCGAAGAGGGCGCCCGCGAGATCGCCAGGCGCGCCCGCGGCACGCCGCGCATCGCCGGCCGGCTGCTGCGGCGCGTGCGTGATTTCGCCGAGGTGGCACGGGCCGAGGCCGTCACCCGCGAGATCGCCGACGAAGCGCTGACCCGCCTGCTGGTCGACAATGTCGGCTTCGATCAACTCGACAAACGCTACCTCAACATGATCGCCGTCAATTTCGGCGGCGGCCCGGTCGGCATCGAAACCATCGCCGCCGGCCTTTCCGAGCCGCGCGACGCGATCGAGGATATCATCGAGCCCTATATGATCCAGCAGGGTTTCATTCAGCGCACGCCGCGCGGCCGTGTTCTCACCGCAATCGCGTGGAAACATCTGGGAATGCAACCGCCCAAGGAAATGGAGGCTGCGCAGTTCCGGCTGTTCCAGGAGGACGACTGAGTGATCACCCGCCGCGGATTTTTCAAGGTTCTTGGCGGCGGTTTCGCAGGCGTCATGGCGCTCGGCGGTTATGCCTTTGCCTATGAACCGCTGGCGCGGTTCGGCATCGCCCGTTACCGGCTGACGCCGCCGGGATGGACACCGGGACTGAAGCTCCGCGTCGTCGCGCTCGCCGATATCCATGCCTGCGAACCCTGGATGTCGGCAAGCCGCATTGCCGCGATCTGCCGCCGGGCCAATGAACTCGAAGCCGACGTGACCGTTCTGCTCGGCGACTATGCCTCCGGCATGAACATGGTGACGCAATATGTGCATTCGAGCCAATGGTCGAAGGCGCTCGCCACCCTGCAGGCCCCGCTCGGCGTCCATGCGATCATGGGCAACCACGACTGGTGGGAGGACAGGACGGCCCAGAAGAACGGCGGAATGGAAACCTTCGGCCATCGGGCGCTCGCCGATGTCGGAATCCCGGTCTATGGCAACCGCGCCGTTCGGCTCGAAAAGGACGGCCGCGGCTTCTGGCTCGCAGGCCTCGAAGATCAGCTTGCGCTGCTGCCCGGCAGGAAGTGGGACCGCACGCACATGCTCGGCCTCGACGACCTCGATGGAACGATGGCACAGATTAGCGACGATGCACCGGTTATCCTGCTCGCCCATGAGCCCGATATCTTTCCGCGCGTGCCCGAGCGTGTCTCGCTGACGCTGTCGGGCCACACCCATGGCGGACAGATCCGCTTCCTCGGCCGATCGCCGATCGTCCCCTCGCGTTACGGCAATCGCTACGCCTATGGCCATATCGTCGAGGAGGGGCGTAACATCATCGTCTCCGGCGGGCTCGGCTGCTCCATTGCACCGGTGCGCTTCGGCGTCCCGCCGGAAATCGTCGTGATCGATCTCGGATAAGCACGACATGAGCAAGCGCACTCCTATCCGCCTGACTCAGGGCGCTGCGCGTTTCAACTATCGCATTGCCGGCCTCGGCTTTCGCGATGGGCATGTGCTTGTTCATCGCGCCGTGCACGAGCCCTTCTGGATCTTTCCTGGCGGTCGGGCGGAAATCGGCGGGACGTCGGAGGAAACGCTGATTGGAAATTCCGCCGGAATTTCCCCTTTCAGCCATATGAAATTATCCACCGCGTCGAAGATGGCGACAACCATCTCGAATTCAAATGGGTGCCGACAACGCGCGCGGCCCTGACCGCGCTCGACATCCCGCCCTATTTCATCGCTGATGAAATCGAGAACCTGCCCGGGCTACAATGTCATCTCGCCTGGCGCGACGGTAATCTCGATGACTGAAAACACTCCGGAATGCTGGAAGAGGAAAGCCGCCGATGTCGACCTTCGATCCCGCCAGGGCCTTTCGCAAGCTTGCCTATAACAACGCCCTTGCCAATCACCGGCTGCTTCACGCCTGCGCGGCATTGAAGCCCGGCGAATTCGAAGCGCCGCGCACGAGCTTCTTTCCGTCGATCAAGGAGACGCTGAATCACATCATCACGGTCGACTGGTTCTATGTCGACGGCATGGAAGGCGGCACGCTCGGCTTCCAGGCCTTCGAGGTGGACGAACCCTTCGATGACGTCGAGTCACTGATGCAAGCACAGGCAAAGGTCGATCAGCGCCTGATCGACCTTTGCGAAGCCCTGACGCCGGAAAGGCTGATCTCAATCGTAAATCTCCATCGCGGCAATCGTATTCAGCAGGAGCGGATGGACGACGTGCTCGCCCATCTTTTCCAGCATCAGACCCATCATCGCGGCCAGGTCCATGCGATGCTTGCCGGCACCAGCATTGCCCCGCCGCAGCTCGACGAATTCATCGTCGCCGACGACGCGCGGTTTCGCGGCAAGGAACTCGCCGAACTCGGCTGGCGCGAAGAAAAGCTGATGCATTAAACGCATAACCCGAAATCGAAATCGATTTTGGGGTTATGCGCCAATCGAACTGTCAAAGCATACCGCAAGGCAGCAGCGCTTAATCCTGCAGACGTCTCTTCAGCGCGTCGATGATCGTCTTGGTGAGAAGGTCGTAATTTTCGTCGAAGTGATGGTCGCCGGGCAGTTCAACGACTTCAGCACCACCATCCTTCAACGCCGGACAGGCGACATCGTCGTCATCGTCCTTGCCATAGACGCACTGCACGAGCTTCGGATCGACGTTCTTCAGATCGGCGACGGGATCGCCCCCCGCCCCTTCCGTCTTCTGACCGAGCCAACCAAGAACGGAGATGACGTAGTCCACTTGGTGCGAGAGCGACAGCAGCGACAACTGCACCACCGAGGACTTCTCGGCCGGTTTGAGCAACTGATAGGTTGCGGGTACGACATCCGCGCCGAAAGAGTAGCCGACGAGCAGAACATGCTTCACCTTCCACTGCTTACGATAGAAATCGATGATCTTTGAAAGATCGCTGGCCGTCTCCTCCGGCTTGCGCTCCGACCAGAAATAATGAAGTGAATCAACGCCTACGACGGGAATGCCTTCCTTCTGCAGCGTGCCGCCGACCTCCTTGTCGATGTCGCGCCAACCGCCGTCACCGGAATAGATCACCGCCATCGTATCGAAGGCAGGCGTTGCCTCGAGCACCGCCAGCGGCAGGCCAAGCGGATTGCCGAAGGCGCCGGAAGCGGTGACGAGGTCGTCGAGCGTATCGCCGAATACCGTCTGTGCATCGTCTGTGGAATCGCGGATCTCGATCTCGGAATGGGCTTTCTGCAGCGCCTCGGCATGCGCCCGGCCGTCCTTGTCAGCCTTAGGCGTGAAGACTGATATGATCGGATCGGGCAGGGCGCCGTCGCTGAGGCCATAGACCGTGCGTTGGCCGATCACCTTCTTGGAAGCCGGCGTGCAAAGCTCCTTGGTCAGCGGAATGCCGGCCAGCGGATCGACCGCAAGCGTCTGACCGATCGTCGCATCCGGTGTCTGAGCCGCGATCGCCAGCGCCAGGGCCCCGCCCTCGCCGATGCCGGCGACGATCGGCAAATGATAGGCATTGTTGCCGGTCGCGCGCTGCACCTGCTGGCTCAGCGATTCAATATCCGAGACCATGTAGATGCAGCCGTCGTTGAGGCTGACGTCGTAGCGGCTGAGCGCCTGGATATAAGAGGGAAACTCGACGCCGATGACGACAGCGCCTTCGGCGACCAGCCTGTCAGCCTCGGCCTTCTCATAATCGCCCCAGCCGGCGGCATCCGAGATCAGCATCACGGTGCCCTTCACCTCCCCTTCCGGCAGGAAGATGTGCGGCGATGGGATGAGGCCGCTTTCGAATCTTTGCGTGGTTTCCTCGGCGGCATTAGCCGGTGCGGCCGCGAGCATGCAGACGCATGCCGTGGCAAGAAGGATTGTCCTGATCATTTTCTCACTACCCCTTTCAATCCGCCCCCGATCAGAAATGTCGCGTCCATCAACGCGATCATCGGATTGCCTCCTCCGGAAACCGCAAGATAGCGCGGTTGCCAGTGCGGATGAAACTTGGATTTGAATGCCCGAAGGCCTTTGAAGTTATAGAAGCGTTCGCCGTGTTCGAAGACGGTGCTGCCGATACGGTCCCAGACGGGTGCCGCTTCGCGTTTCGACATGCCGGAGAGAGGCGCCATGCCGAGATTGAAGTGCGTGAAACCTTGGTTACGCAGATATTCCATGATCTGCACGAAGAGAAAGTCCATTGAGCCCTTCGGCGCGTCCGGCGAGAAGCGCATGAGATCGATCGTGCTCTCCTCGCGGGATTCGGTGACGAGGATATTGGCGAAGGCGACGATCTTGCCATCCTTCTTGAGGATGCCGACCGGTTGCGAGGAAACGTAATCGGGATCGAAGGAACCGAGAGAGAAGCCCTTTTCCTTGGCATTG
The DNA here is from genome assembly GCF_019685235.1 of Rhizobium sp. NLR8a. Taxonomy (NCBI): domain Bacteria; kingdom Pseudomonadati; phylum Pseudomonadota; class Alphaproteobacteria; order Hyphomicrobiales; family Rhizobiaceae; genus Rhizobium; species Rhizobium sp. NLR8a. The sequence goes on along the minus strand of NZ_JABDWI010000006.1, from coordinate 287,164 downwards.
TGATGTTCCAGCCAGGCCTTGGAAACGGCGGCGAGATCATCGATAATCCCGCTCACGTCCTCGGGTTCGACCACCGCGAATTCCAGCCCGTCGCGCTGGGCTCGGCTCGCCGTCTGGCGAAGGTTCGCCCATTTGCCGCCTTTCATTTCGAAGGTCCGGAGGTCGGCCACCGCCAGTTCGCCGAGCTTGAAGGCGCGCAGGCCGGCATCGGCGCAATGGGAAAGCAGCGCCGGCGAGATCTGGTAGAAGACGGCGCGGCAGCCGGCGGCCCGCGCCGCTTCGACGAAGCGCCAGACGAGTTCCTGCACGGCACGATGATCGCCAACCGGGTCGAACAGCGCGATCCATGAACGGCCCTGCCGGCCGTACATGATGAAGGCGTCACCTTTTTCCGAAAACATGATGCTCTTGTCGCCCATGCGCACCAGATTGGCATCGGCATTGCCCTGCTTCCTGACGATCTCGATGGCACGCGTCAGCGCCTCCTCCGTCGCCGGCTCCGGCTGGAAAGTCGCCGGTCGGAGCAGGCTGAAAATGGCGATCGCCGAGGAGATGATGGTGATGCCGAGCAGGGCGCGCAGTCCCCGCGGCGCCTCGGCGGTGAATTCGAACTGCCACCAGAGTTCGTTGCTGTATTCGACATCGCGATAGACGAAGAGCAGGATGACGATGGCGCCGACGACGATGACCGCGATCGCCATCAGCCAGGACGCCGTCATCGCCTGGTTGAGCAGCGACGCATGCCGGGTGAAGAGCCGCCGGCTGACGAAGAGCCCGAAGATGAGAAACGCGAGAAAGGCAGCTTCGACAAGGGCGATCGCCTTCAGAAGCGACAGGGTCAATGCGGCAACGGCCGAGAATACGGCCACCCACCACGCGCCGTCGAGCCTCTGACCGAGGCCGCGCGCCGCGACCACCAGCGCAAGCCCGAGCAGGCTGGAGAGGAAGTGCGCGCCTTCGACCAGCGGCAGCGGCAGATAGTTGGAGAGGAATTCCAGATTCTGGTCCGGCGTCGGCGTGACGCTCGAAAACACCAGCATCACGCCGAGCAGCAGCGCCAGGGTCGACAGCAGCTGCGGCATCAGCCGTCCGCCGATACGGCGGACACTGGAGGCGGCCGGGTGGTCGACAAAACGGCGCAACTCCGCCGCCGAGACCGCGAGCACGGCGATCAACAGCGGCAATACATGGTAGATCAGCCGGTAGAGCACCAGCGATCCCAGCACCGCGTCGATATTCACCGCGCTGCCGAGCGAAGCGATGATCACGGTCTCGAAGACGCCGAGCCCGGCCGGAACGTGGCTGAGCACCCCGAGACCGACGGCGATCGCATAGACGGCGAGGAAGACCGGCCAGCCGATAGCCGTCTGCGGCAAGAGCACGTAGAGCACCGACGCGGAGGCGGCAATATCAAAGGCGGTAACGAGGAATTGGCGCGACCAGGTGCGCGAGTCCGGCAGGCGGATCGCCACGGCGCCGAAATCGAGCACACGACCCTCGCGGCCGATAATCATTACAGCCCCGAGAATGGCGATGATCGAGCCGGCAACCAGCCGGAGCAGGAACGGACTGACACCGATCAGCGGACCGATCTCGCTGGCGATGATGATGAGGGCGATCGATGCGACGGCCGCGAGCCCGAGGCCGAAGGAGAGCGTGACGAAGGCGATGATCCGGCCAATGTCCTCGGGTGAGAGCCCCAGACGCGTATAGGCGCGGTAGCGGATTGCGCCGCCCGACAGCGCACCGAAGCCGGCGGTGTTGCCGACCGCGTAGGCGCTGAATGCCGTCAGCGCCACATGCGGAAAGGGAAGCTTCTTGCCGATATATTCGATCGCATTGAGATCGTAGAAGACCAGCGAGAGGAAACTCAGCGCCGTAAAGAACAGAGCAAGCAGGATCGCGCTCGGCCTGGTCGCCGCCAGCGCTGCGACGACATCGTCATAGCGCACCTCGTTCGTGAGCTGCATGATCGCATAACCGACGAGACAGAAGACGATGAGCGTCGCGGCTGCCGTAAGCGGCGTCCTGTAACGTCTGAAAAGCGTGCGAAAAGAAAAACCGTCCGTCGCTTCCATCTCTTCCAAATTGCCGTGATCCGACATCTCGTACCTGCGCAGCTTCCAATTCGGCGGGAATCATTTTTCGAAGACGTAACATGACGGGCATATAAGCTCTATGAAGCCATGCCGACGCTACCCAACCCCGCCGCCTGCGCCTCAATCATCCTCAATTGGGGCGAATTTGCGCAGGAATACGTGATGGCACATTGCATTTTCGTAAGCTTGCGAATGCCTTGCAGCGATAATGAGGTTCAGGTGGCGGCATTCATGCAGCCGGTTCGCCGTTGGCTCGCATATGGGAGGCATAACGCGCGACGGCAGCCCCCAAATCGGCCTCGCGATCGCCCGCCACCTGCACCGTCGGCACGGCGAACTCGATGCCGTTTTCCTTGAAGGCGTTGCGGATCATCGCCAGTGCATTGCGTCGGATAACAAACTGTTCGCCGGGCTTCGTCATCATTGACAGGCGGATCTCGATCGCGAATTCGCCGAACTGCTCGACACCCTTCATCTTCAGCGTCTCGATGATGTGCGGGCCGAATTCGGGGTTCTCGAGCAGTGTCTGGCCGATCTGCTTGATCACCTTCTTGGCCTTGACGAGATCAGTGTCGTATTTGACGTTGAGGCTGATCTTGTCGATCGTCCAGTCGCGATTCAAGTTCTTCACCGCGCCGAGTTCACCGAACGGCACTGTTGTCAGCGGTCCGCGATGATGCCTGAGCTTCACCGATCGCAGGCTGAAGGCTTCGACGACGCCCTTGTGGCTGCCGCTTTCGATATATTCGCCGACACGGAAAGCATCGTCCCAGAGGTAGAACATGCCGCTGATGACGTCCTTGACGATCGTCTGGGCGCCGAAACCGACGGCAACGCCGACAACGCCGGCTCCGGCAATCAGGGGCCCGATCTCGATGCCGAGCCCGGAGAGCACCATCAGAACCGCGATGACGGCGATGACCACGGCAAGGATATTGCGGAAGATCGGCAGCAGCGTCTGGATCCGCGCGTGTTTGGCCTTCTCCTCGTCCGTCGCGGTACCGTCCAGAGGTGAATCGAGCAGCTTGCCGTCAATATAGGCTTTGACGACGTGCCAGAGCAGATCCGCCGCAAGCAGGATGACAATGCCGCCGATGACCCCGCGCGCAATCTTGTCGACCATCTTGTCGCCGGCGGCCATTGTATCGGCCCCGACGCCAAGCAGTCGACCAAGCCAGATTGCCGCGATTGCGATGATCAGCGCCCGAACGCCGCGGTCGAGCAACACGGTGGCGATGCGGCGCGTGGCAAGGAAACTCGCCTCGGTCTGCCGCAGCGATTTCACCGCGATCGTCGCGACGGCGAGTACCCGCGGCAGCATCAACACATAGATGCCGAGCCAGAGCAGCCAGTTGAAGCCCGTGACCCAGAGGCCCCAGAGCAGAAGAAAATATACGGTGAGCGCCCAGGAAATTTCGTGACCACGCTTCTCGTCCTTATGAGGCCGCGACCAGACCGCCTCGATCGCGATCAGCAGCAGCCCAATGCCGAGCATGTAACCCACGAACAGGCGGGCACTCGGGGAAAGGCCGAGCGGCTCCATCGACTGAATGGCCGCCCAGCCGAAGATAAAGTAGATGATGAAGGTTGCAGAGCGGCGATACCAGAAGAGTGCGATGGCACGGCCCGGCATGGTCGGCGCGGGGATGCCCTGCCGCTCTTCCTCGGCCCGCGCCAGTGCGATGAGATCGACCAGCACACCGCCGAGGCAGATCGTGAAACGCTGGACGATCAGTGCGACGACGCAGACGATGGCGATGCTCTGGCTGATCGGCGGCCAGTAGAGGCTGAGCAGCGTCAGCACCGTCGCCGCCGCGAAGATCAGCGCCGGGATGACACGCGGCGCCAGATGCATGCCTGCCATCGCAGCCAGACGGCGACGGCGGCGACGGAAGGCATAGCGGGCAATGCTTTCGATGATCGCGCCCAGCAGAAAGATCGCTAGGAGTTGGCCGGCCATACGCATTCGGCCGGTGGCCGCGATTTCGCCGAAAAGCAGCGAGAATGCATTGTTGATCTGCAAGGGCAGCGTCATCGCGGCATCGGAAACCATCGAGACATGACGACGGGCATGCTGCAGCAAACCCGACAGGATAGACATCTGGTTTTCCACCGCTGTATCGCCCGCAGACGTCGCCGCCATCTGGGCCGACATCCATTGCTTGACCTCGGGCGTCTGCATGAGCTCCATCATCTCACGCACTTGGGCCGGCGGAGCGGCCGCGGCCTGCGCTTGTGCCGGCTGCGTCTGGGCAAAGCTGGGCGAAGCCGCGGAAAGAAGCACAATGAATATGCCCGATATGGCGGCCTTCAAGCCTCCTGCCCTGTCACGCTTCACGACCGCCCTCCAATCAAGTGTCGCGCTTGCACAAAACAAGGCTGACATCTTGCATTGGATACTCGCGACTGCTGCCGCCAGCAAGCGGTAGGAAAGCCATACCGATGGCCAGGAAAGACCGCTGGCGCCGCCTACCGAGGCCGGCCGTCAAGCCCGCCATTTACGGGTGACGGTCGCCTTCTGCTCAGTGAAGGGAGTGACCTGGCCTTCAGGATTTCGGCGCCGGCTTTTCCACGTGGCCGCCGAAACCCGCGCGCATTGCCGACAGCACCTTGTTGGCGAACTCGTCATTGTCGCGCGAGGAGAAGCGGCCGTAGAGCGCCGCACTCAGCACCGGTGTCGGCACGCTTTCGTCGATTGCCGCCATGATCGTCCAGCGGCCCTCGCCGCTGTCCGAGACGCGGCCGGCATATTTCGAAAGTGCGGGGTCGACATGCAGGGCATCGGCGGTGAGATCGAGCAGCCAGGAGGTGATGACGCTGCCGCGGCGCCAGACTTCCGCGACATCCGGCAGATTGAAGTCGTATTGAAAATGTTCGGGATGGGCGAGCGGCGCGGTTTCCGCATCGGCATCGTGCGAGGCGGCGCCAATATTGGCGTGTTTCAGAATGTTGAGGCCTTCGGAATAGGCAGCCATCAGGCCGTATTCGATGCCATTATGCACCATCTTGACGAAATGTCCGGCGCCGTGCGGGCCGCAATGCAGATAACCCTGCTCCGCCGTGCTGGCCGCCGCCGCTTCGGCGGTGCGGTTTGGCGATGCTTCCGTCTTGCCGACGCCGGGGGCGAGCGTCGCAAAGATCGGAGACAGATGTTGGACGGTGCCCTTCTCGCCACCGATCATCAGGCAATAGCCGCGCTCCAGGCCGAAGACGCCGCCGCTGGTGCCGACATCGACATAATGGATGCCTTTGGTGATGAGTTCGGCGCCACGGCGGATGTCATCGTGGTAATAGGAATTGCCGCCGTCGATGACGATATCGCCGTTCTGAAGCAGCGGCACCAGGCTGGCCAGCACCTTGTCGACGATCGCCGCCGGCAGCATCAGCCAGATCGCACGCGGATGCGTGAGCTTGGAGACGAATTCCTCCATCGAAGCGCTGCCGGTCGCGCCGAGACCTGCGAGCTCAGCAACGCTTTCCGGCCTGGTGTCGTAGACGACGCATTCGTGACCGCCCCGCATCAGGCGCTGGACCATATAATTGCCCATTCGGCCCAAACCGACCATACCAAGCTGCATAATGAATCTCCTGGAAACCGAGACGAAGTATCGACTCCGGAAACTAGCACCCGCAGTGTGACAGGCAAGTAAAGTCTGGCGATGGGCCGCCGATCTCCTTCGAGACAGGGCTCGTCAAACATCCGGGGCGCTGGCCGGCTCGCCTTTCATCTCGCTGAGATACATGCCCTCGCGCAGATTGATGCCGTATTCGACGAAGGCCTTCATGCTGCAAAGCATCTGTGTCCAGCCTTCGCAGTTGAGATAGGTGCCGCGCCGGCCGGCCTCGTCCTCGCGCCAGCCGTTCTCGGCAATCGTCACCAGCGTGCCGCCATCCTCCAGCGTCTTGAAATTCATTTCCACCAGCGTCTTATACCTTGTCTTGTCTTCGGCAGTGCCGCCGTCCCAGCGAAGCACGATGCGGCTTTCCGGCACAAGCTCGACAACCTCGACCGGCGCATCCTTCCACCAGGTTACTGTCGTGCCTTGAACGAGCGGGGCGCTCGCCCCGCCGATCGTGGTGAAATAGCTGCTGAGTTTCTTCGGGTTGACGACGGCATCGAACACTTCGGCAACAGGACGGCCGATCCGGCCGGAAACGCGGATTCCGAGAGACATTGCACTTCTCCTCTTCTCCATTGTGCCTGAGGCCATTATGTTATAAAAATATAACATGTCAAGCGAATCAACCGACGACCCTGTCTTCAAGGCACTGGCGCATCATCGCCGCCGCGAAATCCTCGACCTGCTCAAGGAGGCCCCCCGCACAACGGGCGCGCTCTGCGAGATGTTTTCCGGGATGGACCGCTGCACGGTGATGCAGCATCTGAAGGTGCTTGAGGAAGCGGGGCTGATCGTCGCCAGAAAGGAGGGCCGCGAACGCTGGAACCACCTGAACAGTCTGCCGATCAAACACATCTACGACCGTTGGATCAGCGCCTATGCAGGTCATGCCCTGTCGATCCTTGATCGGCTGAGAAGCGACCTCGAAGGCTAGCCGGAACAATGACCGGCGTGAGGATCGGCTTGCCCTCCGGCCCGCCGAACTCCTATCCTGGCAAAAGAAGCGTGGGAGCTCAGGACAAATGACGATATCAGGAGCCGGCATACGCCGCATGCGGTTGCTGCGCAGCATGAAGCAGCAACACCTCGCGGAACTCCTCGGCGTCAACCAGGCGACCGTTTCGCGCTGGGAGCGCGGCCAGCTTGATCCCTCGCCCAACCAAGCCGTCAAGCTGGAACGGATTTTCGCCACGCCGCAACATGCTGCGGCCGATGCGGCCTTAAAGCGGCTGGTCGAGGATTCCGTCCGGTCTGTGCATCTGATCTGCGATAGCACGCATCGGCTTCTGTCTGCTTCCCGACCGCGGCAGGCGGAATGGCGTGCACCGCTCGGCGCTTTTCTCGGCCGCTCTCTTTTTTCCTACGCCTCCGCCGAGATCGCCGCCGCCGAACTGTCTCTGGAGGAGCGCGGCTGGCATGAGGACAGGCTGCTATCGTTGACCTTCGATACCGGCGCCAACGGCAATGTGCGCCTGCCGATTACCCCGGGCCGCGTCACTTGGGAGCGGATCAGGCTTTCCGATGGCACCGCTGGCCGCCTCGTCACCACAATCCGCTGAGCCTGCAGCCTTCCTGCATGCCCATGCATAATTTATGCGTTGTCCCACGACATCGGTCTTTATAGCGTCCGCCGCCAACACAGTCAGGAGACGACGCGATGACGATATTGGTGACGGGAAGCGCCGGCCACCTCGGCGAGGCGCTGATGCGCAGCTTGAGAGCTCAGAGCCGGTGGGCGCGCGGCATCGACATCAAGCCTTCGGCTTTTACCGATATGGTCGGCTCCATCGGTGACCGCGGCTTTATCAGGCGGGCGATGTCGGGCATCAGCCAAGTCATCCATGCCGCCACGCTCCACAAGCCGCATGTGGCGACCCACGGCAATCGCGATTTCCTCGACACCAATGTCGGCGGCACGCTGAACCTGCTCGAAGAGGCGACTGCCGCGGGCGTTGCAAGCTTCGTCTTCACCAGCACCACCAGCGCTTTCGGCGCGGCGTTGACGCCGGCGGCCGGCGAGCCCGCAGCGTGGGTCACCGAGGACGTGCTTCCTGTCGCGAAGAATATCTACGGCGTGACAAAGCTCGCTGCCGAAGGAATTTCGGAACTCTTCGCCCGCAAATCCCGCCTGCCTGTCGTCATCCTCAGGACGTCGCGCTTCTTTCCCGAAAGTGATGACGATCCCGAGATTCGCAACAGCTATTCGGCGGGAAATGCGCAGGCCAACGAGCTGCTTCATCGCCGCGTCGATATCAGCGACGTGGTCGACGCCCATTTTCTGGCGCTCGAAAAGGCGCCGGCAATCGGCTTCGGCCGCTATATCATCTCGGCCACGACGCCCTTTCTACCGGGCGATCGCGCAGAGCTCAGGCGTGATGCGCCTGCTGTCGTCGAGCGGCTGTTTCCAGGTGCAAACACGCTTTACGCCGAACGCGGCTGGAAAATGTTCCCGACGCTCGATCGCGTCTACGTCAACGAACGCGCAAGGCGCGAACTTGGCTGGCGGCCGCGCTATGATTTCCGCTTCGTGCTCGATTGCCTGCGCGAGTGTCGCGAATGGCGAAGCCCGTTGGCGATCGATGTCGGCTCCAAGGGCTACCACGAGGAAGTATTCGCCGAAGGACCCTATCCGGTCGATTAGGGCAATGAGCTGATTGCAGGCTCCGAGGGTGTCATCCAGTTATCACGATCCCATCCTAGACGTTTAGCCGGGATAGGGGCGAAATCCGGGTGTGTTCGGTTCTGAGGAATCGATCCCAAAGCCGAGGAATGTCATTCGAAACGGTGTCCAGCTTGCGGGCGGGAACCGTTGCAGGAACGCTTTTGACCGAGAGGCTATTTCATGAAGAACGTCAGATCATATGCATCGCGGCTGTTCGCCGCAGTTTTCGCAGCATCCGCCGCCATTCCCGCCTTGGCAAGGTCGGAGAATTCCGCCACTTTCGTCAATAAGGGCCTGGTCGGCGTCGGCCGCATTCCGGCCAACCAGCGCGACAAATTCGGTGAAACCTTCGGCTCCGGCTCCGGGATGGCGATCGACCCCGCCGCCTGGACTCGGGATGGCGCCAGCTATAGGGGCACGCTCTACCTGCTGCCCGACCGCGGTTACAATGCCGCCGGCACTGTCGACTACCGCCCGCGCCTGAACACCCTTTCGATCATTCTGACCCCGACAGCGCCAGGCGCGACCCCCGAGGCCGGCAATGAGCAATCGGGCGTCGAGGCGAAACTCGTCGATTCCATGCTCTTTGTTGACGACAAGGGCGCGGACACGACCGGTCTCGACCCGGAATCCGGCGTCCGCGCCGCTGCCGGCAACTTCCCGCCGCTGCCGCAGGCGGCGAACGGCAAGATCGCCCTCGACGATGAGGCGATCATCCGCATGGCCGACGGCACTATGTTCGTCAGCGACGAATACGGCCCCTATATCTATCGCTTCTCCGCCGATGGCCACTTGCTTTCAGCCACCCAGCCGCCCAAGGCGCTTCTGCCGATGCGCAAGGGCGCGCTGAGCTTCGCTTCAAACAATCCCGGTCCCGGCGGGTCCGCTCCCGATCCGAAGGACCCCGAAACCGGCCGCCAGAACAACCAGGGCCTCGAAGGCATGGCAATGACGCCCGACGGCAGGTTTATCGTTGCCGTACTGCAGTCGGCGGCCCGCCAGGACGGCGGCGATTCCGGCTCGACCCGCCAGAATACCCGCGCCATGATCTATGACGCCGCCGATCCCGATCATCTGAAGCTGGTGCACGAATATGTCGTGCCGCTGCCGATCTTCAAGGACGCTAAGGGCAAGACGACGATCGCCGCCGAGAGCGAGATCGTCGCCCTTTCCGACAAGACCTTCCTGATGCTTGCCCGTGACAGCGGCAACGGCCAGGGCGTGAAGGGCGACACGTCTCTGTATCGCAAGATCGACATCGTCGACCTATCCGCCGCAACCGATATCGCCGGCAGCGATTTCGACGCCGGCAAGGCGGCTGCACCGAAAGGTGTCCTCGACCCGTCGCTCACACCGGCTACGCTGACACCGTTCATCGACCTCAACGACGAGGCCGAGCTTGGCCGCTTCGGCCTGCACAACGGTGCGCCGAACGACAGGAACGATCTATCGGAAAAATGGGAAGCGATGGGTCTGGCAAGTGTCCTCGACACGAAGCTGCCGGACGATTACTTCCTGTTCGTCGCCAACGACAACGACTTCTTGACGCAGGATGGCTTCCAGGTTGGCGCAGCCTATAAGGCTGACGGCGGCGCCGATGTCGACACCATGTTCCAGGTCTTCCAGGTGACGCTTCCCGGCTTGAAGAAGTAACTGCGCGCCACGAGGGGCGGACGCGCAAGCCGCGTTCGCCCTATACACCCGGCTTCGTCTTCAACGATGAAAGGAAAAGGTGCGATCCACGACGACCGATGGATGTTTACGATCCTGGGCGCCTACAAACGTAGGTGGGCACCGTGTGTCCAGGCCCACGAGCCCGGACAGGGACAGCTCCCTTTGGATCGAGTATGGCCCCAGGGATTGTGGTTCCTGTCGAGAGGCGCAGACCGCATCGCGATATATAAGGCCGTTTGCATCGACGCGCCAGTGGCGACGGCCAGCCGTTTTTATTTAATTGACATCAATTGAGTTCGGGTGCGGCCCGGCCATTCAGCTTGTCGGTGATGCCGCGAATACGGCTCGAAACCTCGCCGAGCGCTGCCGCCAACGTTTCCTCGGTGCGGGCGGTCGCGGCAAGCACGGTGTCGCGGTTGCCGCGCAGCGACTCGAGCTCGGTTTCCAGCCCGGCGATGCGGCGCGTCAGCTCGGCAATCTCGTCCATGATCATGATGCCGGCCATGACGGTGATCCTGAGATCGCCGATCTCTCCGAACTGGCCCTTGAGATGGCCGACATAGCGGTCGAAACGCGTGGCGAGATCGGTCAGATGATCCTCCTGCCCCTCCTCGCAGGCCATGCGATAGGCCTTGCCGTCGATCGTTACCGTCACCTGCGCCATATCAAATTCTCTCTCATCAGCGGTCCAGAACCGCGCGGATCGTCTCCATGGCCGTCACCAGCCGCCGCGATACCTCACGATTGACCTCTTCCAGCCGGTTGGCGCGAAATTCGGCCTGGTCGAGCTCCTGGGCCAGACGGGAGCGGTCGGCATGCACACGTCGCACCTCGCCCTCGATCTCCCCCTGCTCGCGCTGCCGCTCGACACGCATGTCGACGGCGTTTTCGAGGCTCGAAATCGCCTGTCTCAATTCCTCGAGCGCTGCTTCCATGGTTTTGCCTGTGGGCATCATGCCTTTCCGATTCCCGTGCAGGACCTGCGAATCGGCCACATCTGCCGATCTTGTGATTTCAAGAGGATATGCAGCTCGCCAACGGCCCGTCAATAAATCCCGTCACCCGGCAGCCTGCCTATCTGTGGATGAACGTTTTGGACAGGCCCGCCGCGCCAGTTTGGTCTTTTGTATAGTCGAGCGATCAAATGTCAAAAAATTGCCGCAGGCCGCTGGGATTTGCCCCGCCATTTATTGACTCGCCAGCCCCAACTGCTATGTGTCAGCCGCTTTCACTCGATGGTCTTGGAGGCTCGAGGCCATCCCCCGACACCCGGAGCTTGCAGAAAAGCTATGACCTCTCTCCAACAAAACGACCGGATGGCGAACGCGATCCGTTTCCTCGCCATGGACGCCGTTGAAAAGGCGAATTCCGGCCACCCTGGTATGCCGATGGGCATGGCTGACGTGGCGACGGTCCTGTTCACCAAATATCTGCGCTTCGACCCCAAGAAGCCGCATTGGCCGAACCGCGACCGCTTCGTGCTGTCGGCCGGCCATGGCTCGATGCTGCTCTATTCGCTGCTGTATCTGACCGGTTATCCCGATATGACGATCGAGGACCTGAAGCAGTTCCGTCAGGTCGGCTCCAAGACCGCCGGCCACCCTGAATACGGCCACGCAACCGGCATCGAGACCACCACCGGCCCGCTAGGTCAGGGTATCGCCAATGCGGTCGGCATGGCGATCGCCGAACGCAAGCTGCGCGAGGAATTCGGTGCGGACCTCCAGGACCACTACACCTATGTCATCAATGGCGACGGCTGCCTGATGGAAGGCATCAGCCATGAAGCCATCGCCCTTGCCGGCCACCTGAAGCTCAACAAGCTGATCCTTTTCTGGGATAACAACTCGATCACCATCGACGGCGCCGTTTCGCTGTCGGATTCGACGGATCAGATTGCCCGCTTCAAGGCCGTTCACTGGAACACGATTGAGATCGATGGCCACGATCAGGCCGCCATCGCCGATGCGATCGAAGCCGCCCACAAGTCTGATCGCCCGACCTTCATCGCCTGCAAGACGGTGATCGGCTTCGGCGCCCCGAACAAGGCCGGCAGCCACAAGGTTCACGGCAGCCCGCTCGGCGCCGACGAGATCGCCGCCACCCGTAAGGCGCTGAACTGGGATTACGAGCCCTTCGTCGTTCCCTCGGATATTCTCGATGCATGGCGCGCAGCCGGCACCCGCTCCGAAGATATCGTCAGAGCCTGGGAGGAAACCCTTGCCAAGTCTGCTGCCAAGGCCGAGTTCACTCGGCGTTTTTCAGGCGATCTGCCTGAAGGCTTCGACAAGGCGATCGATGATTACAAGAAGAAGCTCGCCGAGACCAAGCCGACAGTTGCGACACGCAAGGCATCCGAAGACGCACTCGAAATAATCAACGGTTTCGTGCCGGAAACGCTCGGCGGCTCTGCCGACCTGACCCCGTCGAACAATACCAAGACCAGCCAGATGATCTCCATCACCCCGACGGATTTCAAGGGCCGCTACATGCACTGGGGCATCCGAGAGCACGGCATGGCGTCTGCCATGAACGGCATCTCGCTGCACGGCGGCCTCATCCCCTATGGCGGCGGCTTCATGATCTTCTCGGATTATTGCCGCCCGCCGATCCGCCTCTCGGCTCTGATGGGCATTCGTGTCATCCACGTCCTGACGCATGATTCGATCGGCGTTGGCGAAGATGGCCCGACACATCAACCGGTCGAGCAGATCGCCGGCCTGCGCGCCGTCCCGAACCTGCAGGTCTTCCGCCCGGCCGACGCCGTCGAAACGGCGGAATGCTGGCAGATCGCCATGAAGAGTACAAATCGTCCGTCTGCCCTGGCTCTCACCCGCCAGAACCTGACCACCGTCCGCACCGAGTATAATGCGAAGAACCTCTGCGAACTCGGCGCCTATACGCTCTCCGGCAATGCCGATGCCAGGGTGACGATCTTCGCTTCGGGCTCCGAGGTCGAAATCGCCGTTGCCGCCCGCGCAACTCTGGAAGCCAGGGGCGTTTCGGTGCGTGTCGTATCGGTGCCCTGCACCGAACTGTTCTTCGAGCAGCCGGAGGCCTACCGCAGGGACGTGCTCGGCAACTCGCCGGTCAAGATCGCCGTCGAAGCCGCCGTCCGCGAAGGCTGGGACGCCTTTATCGGACCGGAAGGCAGCTTCATCGGCATGAAGGGCTTTGGCGCGTCCGGCCCGGTCAAGGACGTCTACAAGCATTTCGGCATCACCGCCGACGCCGTCGTTGCGGCTGCCGAAGCAAAGCTTTAAAGAGGGCGCCTTGAGGCGCTCTCCATCTCCTCAATTCCAGGCCGCCCGCCTATCGGGCCCTATTCTATCGGGAGTGAATGAACATGACAGTCAAGGTTGCCATCAATGGTTTCGGTCGCATCGGCCGTAACGTCCTCCGCGCTATCGTCGAATCCGGCCGCACCGATATCGAGGTCGTCGCCATCAACGACCTCGGCCCGGTCGAGACCAATGCCCATCTCCTGCGTTACGACTCGATCCACGGCAAGTTCCCGGCCGAAGTGAAGGTCGAAGGCGACACGATCATCGTTGGCGGCGGCAAGCCGATCAAGGTCACCGCGATCAAGGACCCGGCAACGCTGCCACACCGCGAGCTCGGCGTTGACATCGCCATGGAATGCACCGGCATCTTCACCGCCCGCGACAAGGCCGCTGCCCATCTGATGGCCGGCGCCAAGCGCGTTATCGTCTCGGCTCCCGCCGACGGCGCTGACCTGACGGTCGTGTTCGGCGTCAACCATGACCAGCTCACCAAGGAGCACATGGTCATCTCCAACGCCTCCTGCACCACCAACTGCTTGGTGCCGGTCGTCAAGGTTCTCGACGACGCCGTCGGCATCGACCACGGCTTTATGACGACGATCCACTCCTACACCGGCGACCAGCCGACGCTCGACACAATGCATAAGGATCTGTATCGCGCCCGCGCTGCCGCTCTCTCCATGATCCCGACCTCGACGGGCGCCGCCAAGGCCGTCGGCCTCGTGCTGCCCCACCTCAAGGGCAAGCTCGACGGCACCTCGATCCGCGTTCCCACGCCGAACGTCTCGGTCGTCGACTTCAAGTTCGTTTCCAAGAAGGGCACGACGGTCGGCGAGATCAACGAAGCCATCAAGGCTGCCTCCAACGGCAAGCTGAAGGGCATCCTCGGCTACACCGACGAGCCGCTCGTCTCCCGCGACTTCAACCACGACAGCCACTCCTCGATCTTCGCAACCGATCAGACCAAGGTCATGGAAGGCAATTTCGTGCGCGTCCTGTCCTGGTACGACAACGAGTGGGGCTTCTCCAGCCGCATGTCGGACACGGCCGTGGCCTTCGCCAAGCTCATCTGAGGGCTCGACCACCGAATATCGCAGGCGGCCCGGGAAACCGGGCCGTTTTGTTATAGGCGTCTGAAGCCGGTCGTGGCATTGTTGACAACCCGGAGCACCGTCGCACCGGGAAGATAAAGAGGGATGGATGGATTACTTTACCGTTGAAATCGCCGGCCGCGCCATCGCCAGCTTTCGCTCGAAGAACCATGAGGAAGCGACGCATTTCTTCGAGGCGGAAGATTTTCGCGACGACCTGACCATTCTCGAGTCCGAAGGCAAGCCGCTTTGGGACCGCAAGGCGACGCTCAGCCTGCGCAAGGCGACGGCTGAGGAAGCCAGCGAAGTCGAGCACGCCTATGAATTCGACGACGATCCCGAACGGACCATCGACGACGAGTTCGTGGTTTTCCTGGTCCCGGTCGAAGACCTGACTGACGAGGGCGAGGACACCGAAAACTGACAGTGAAAGCCATTTCGAATCGACGGGTTCGGTGCAGCCGCAAGGACGGAATCACGGTTGGCAATCCGCTGGCCAAGCGTGATAAACTGAGGAAATGCAATAAAGCTGCACAATGGCTGAGATGATCCAAGTGGAGGCGATAAATGGCAGAGGCGCAAAAACGCTTGTCCCAAACCACCCTCAAGCGGCGGCAGCGGTTTCATCCCAAGCGGGACGTCAAACCCGCCGTGTTGGCAAAGGCTAATCGTCTGGCCATTCGGGTTGCAGCGTTCATCGGTCTTTCGTTCCTCGCCGTCATCATACTTCAGGCAGTGTTCTGACGGGCCGCATGTAGGAATATGTCTATCCTGCTGCGGTTTGCGAATACCCGCAGAAAAATCGATTTTCCTGCCGTTCGCCCTGCTCTTGCCTGATTTTCTTATACATTCTTTGTAGAGAGTTTCTCCCGTAGCATTTCCGTGTCGGTGGCCGTCCGGCAGCCGTTCAGCAGCATGATGCAGCACGAGACGAGGTTAAGCCGCAAGGCCTACCCTTCTCTGTCGTTTTGCCGTTTACTGATGAATCGACGCGCGTGGTGGAGGGTTGGAATAGACGGATCGGCTAGGGGTGGCCGCATCCGCAAGGCAGTCGATGAAAAGGGGTGGGCATGGAAGCGTTCTATATCGTGGTGCTGGTCGCGACGGCGCTCGTGCTTCTTGCCGCTTTTTCAAGCCTGCTCGCCTTCCGCTTCGGCGCCCCGCTGCTGCTGCTCTTCCTGATGATCGGCCTCGCCGCCGGCGTCGACGGCCTCGGCATCGAATTCAGCAACAATTATCTGGCCTACATCCTCGGCTCCATTGCCCTTGCCGTCATCCTGTTCGATTCCGGCTTCGGCACGCCGATGCAGGCCTTCCGGCTGGCAGCCGTTCCCTCCCTCACGCTCGCCTCGGTCGGCGTGCTGATCACCGCCTCGCTCTTTGCCGTCGCCGCCATGTGGCTGCTGGACTTCACCTGGCTCGAAGGCCTGCTGCTCGGCTCGATCGTCGCCTCGACGGATGCCGCCGCCGTCTTCTTCCTGCTGCGCATCGGCGGCATCAACATCCGCGATAAGGTGCGCTCGACGCTGGAAGTCGAATCCGGCACCAACGATCCGATGGCGATCTTCCTCACCATCGCCCTTGTAGAGGTCCTGGCGAGCGGCGAGCGTTATGCTGGCATCAATATCGGCATGCTCGCCATGTTCGTGCAGCAGATGGGGCTCGGCGTCATCCTCGGCCTGCTCGGCGGCATGATGATCGTGCTGATCGTCAGCAGGCTCGACACCGATCGCGGCCTGACGCCGATCTTCGTGCTGGCGCTTGCCCTTCTCGTCTTCTCCTTTGCCGGCACGGTCGGGGGCAGCGGCTTTCTCGCCGTCTATGTCGCCGGCATCTATGCCGGAAATCGCAAGATGCAGGCGATCGGCACCATCAAACGCTTCCAGGACGGCATGACCTGGCTGGCGCAGATCATCATGTTTCTGGTGCTCGGCCTGCTCGCGACACCGTCGCAATTCCCCGTCATCATCGTGCCAGCGATCCTGCTTGCCCTCTTCCTGATCTTCGTCGCCCGGCCGCTGGCGATCTGGCTGTCGCTGCTCCCATTCGATTACACCCAGCAGGAAATCGGCTTCGTCGCCTGGGTCGGTCTGCGCGGCGCCGTCTCCATCCTGCTTGCCATCATGCCGATCCTCGGCCGGCTGGAAAACGGCCAGATCTTTTTCAACACCGCCTTCATTATCGTGCTGGTCTCCCTGCTGGTGCAGGGCTGGACGATCAAACCCGTCGCCAAGAAGCTCGGCCTGATCATTCCGCCACGCATCGGCGCCGTCGATAAGGTCGAGGTCGACCTGCCGGGTGCCGCCAACCACGAACTGCTCTCCTATCGCGTGATCAAGGATAGTCCGGTGCTGCGCGGCGAGCGCATTCCGCGCTGGGCAACCCCTTCGCTCGTCATCCGCGACGGTAAATCGATGCGCTACCAGTATGCCGGGCGGCTGCGCGAAAACGATCTAGTCTATCTCTTCATCGTGCCGAGTTATTCCCGGCTGCTCGACCGGCTCTTCGCCAGCCGTGCGCCGGTGGACGAGGATGATGCCGAATTCTTCGGCGCCTTCGCGCTCTCACCCGCCCGTCCCGCGGCCGATCTCGATGCCGCCTATGGGCCCGGCCTGCTCAACGAATCCGAGAAAGGCCTGACCATCGCCGAACTGATGCGGCAGCGCCTCGGCGGCAAGGCCGATTATGCCGATCGCGTCCGTCTCGGCTCGATCATCCTCATCGTCCGTGATCTCGACGAGCACGACCACGTCACCTCCGTCGGCATGTCGCTCGAAGCGGTCGAACCGGCCACGACGCTGCCGATCTTCATCAATCTCAAGGACATTATCCAGCGCATCCGCGACAGGTTGAACGGACGTCGCAACCGCGAAGCGGCGGCCTCCGAAACCATGCCGAAAGCATCGGCCGGAGGCGACGAAGCCAGGCGCGAAAACGGCTGTTGAACGCCTTGCGTCTCGAATGATCCTTGCTATGGTCGGCGCGACTTCCGCCAACCAAGACTGGATCTTCCCCATGCCTTCTTTCAAGACCCTCGACGATCTCTCCGACATCAGCGGCAAGCGCGTGCTCATCCGCGTCGACCTCAACGTCCCGGTCAAGGACGGCAAGGTCACCGATACGACGCGCATCGAGCGTGTGACGCCGACGATCCTCGAACTATCGGGCAAGGGCGCCAAAGTGATCCTGCTTGCCCATTTCGGCCGGCCGAAGGACGGTCCGTCGCCGGATCTGTCGCTGTCGCTGATCGCCCCTTCCGTCGAGGAGGTGCTCGATCATGCGGTGCTGACGGCCTCCGACTGTATCGGCGAGGCCGCCGCCTCCGCCGTAGCCGGAATGAATAACGGCGATATTCTGCTGCTGGAAAACACCCGCTTTCACAAGGGCGAGGAAAAGAACGATCCCGACTTCACCAAGGCGCTCGCCGCCAACGGCGATATCTATGTCAACGACGCCTTCTCCGCCGCCCACCGCGCCCATGCTTCCACCGAAGGCCTTGCCCACCACCTGCCGGCCTATGCCGGCCGCACCATGCAGGCCGAGCTGGAAGCGCTGGAAAAAGGTCTCGGTAATCCTGCCCGTCCCGTCGTCGCCATCGTCGGCGGCGCCAAGGTCTCGACCAAGATCGACCTTTTGATGAATCTTGTGAAGAAGGTCGATGCACTCGTCATCGGCGGCGGCATGGCCAATACTTTCATCGCCGCGCGTGGCACCAGTGTCGGCAAGTCGCTCTGCGAGCATGATCTTGCTGAAACCGCCAAGCAGATCATGATCGAGGCCGCGACATCAGGCTGCGCCATCATCCTGCCGGAAGACGGCGTCGTCGCCCGCGAGTTCAAGGCGGGCGCCGCCAATGAGACGGTCGATATCAACGCCATTCCCGCCGATGCCATGGTGCTCGACGTCGGGCCGAAATCCATTCAGGCCATCAATGCCTGGATCGAGCGTGCCTCGACGCTCGTCTGGAACGGTCCGCTCGGCGCCTTCGAGATCGAGCCCTTCGATACCGCAACGGTAGCTGCCGCGAAATACGCCGCCGAGCGCACAGCGACCGGCAAGCTGACCTCCGTTGCCGGCGGCGGCGACACCGTCTCAGCACTGAACCATGCCGGCGTTGCCGACAACTTCACCTATGTCTCCACTGCCGGCGGCGCTTTTCTCGAATGGATGGAAGGCAAGGAGTTGCCCGGCGTCGCCGTCCTCAATGCCGGCAAATGACTGCTAAGCGGATTTGACAGGTTTTATATGGGGATAGACCGCGGCGGCGAGTAGCCTTGCGCGGTCTTTTGCTCAAGCGCCGGAAAAAATCCCAGTTTTTCAAACGATTGAAACGATTTCAATCGTTTCAACGATTTAGCCTTCCATTTTCCTCCCTATAAACTTCTGTTATCGCCGTCCTATATTCTTAAACCGCCGATGTTTCATGCTGTGGAGAGAACGAATGAGCGAACGACTGGAAGACATTGCAGTGCAGATGGTTGCAGGCGGCCGGGGACTGCTTGCGGCCGATGAATCGACCTCCACCATCAAGAAGCGTTTCGACACGATCAATCTCGAATCGACCGAAATCAGCCGTCGCGATTACCGCGAAATGCTCTTCCGCTCCGACGAGGCGATGAAGAAGTATATTTCCGGCGTCATCCTCTACGAAGAGACGCTTTTCCAGAAGGCCGCCGACGGCACGCCTTTCGTCGACATCATCCGCGCCGCTGGTTCAATTCCCGGCATCAAGGTCGATACCGGCGCCAAGCCGATGGCCAAATTTCCAGGCGAAACCATCACCGAAGGCCTCGATGGCCTCGGCGAACGTCTGGCTCGATATTATGAAGCCGGCGCCCGTTTCGCCAAGTGGCGCGGCGTCATCGCGATCTCCTCGACGCTGCCGACCCGCGGCTCGGTTCGCGCCAACGCTCAGGCGCTTGCCCGCTACGCGGCCCTCTGCCAGGAAGCCAAAATCGTTCCGATCGTCGAGCCGGAATGCCTAATGGACGGCAAGCCGGGCGACCATAATATCGACCGCTGCGCCGAAGTCACCGAATCCACCCTGCGCATCGTTTTTGAGGAGCTGGCCGATGCCCGCGTCAGCCTCGAAGGCATGATCCTGAAGCCGAACATGGTCATCGACGGCAAGAACGCCCGCAAGGCCTCGGTCGCCGAAGTCGCCGAACGCACCGTGCAGGTGCTGAAGCGCACGGTTCCCTCTGCGGTTCCCGGCATCGCCTTCCTCTCCGGCGGCCAGTCGACCGAAGAGGCGACCGCGCACCTTTCGGCGATCAATGCCACGGCCGGCCTGCCCTGGTTCGTCACCTTCTCCTACGGTCGCGCCCTGCAGGACAGCGCGCTCAAGGCCTGGAACGGCAAGCCGGAAAACGTCGCCGCCGGCCAGCGTGAATTCACCCACCGCGCCGAGATGAACAGCCTCGCCGCCAAGGGCAGCTGGAAGAAAGACCTGGAAAAGGCGGCCTGAGTTTTAGCATCTGGGATTCGGGCAAGGGCAGCACATCAACGTTACTGCTCGTGCCTAATCCCCTCGCCTCCCTCATTCCTGTGCTTGCCACAGGAATCCAGTGCTCCCAAGTCTTTGGGCGCGGAAGACTCTTTCCCTTGAGATATTGATTCATTCACGGCGCAGACGCGCCGTGGCTGGATTCCTGTGACGAGCACAGGAATGAGGGAGTTCGGAGAGGCCTCGCACTCCCCATCCGACGAATCTGCGTAAAAATCAGCGCAACGCGATAGACAGCCCTCAGCATTGTCTCGGCGACAAGAAACCGCTTCGTCCCGCGAAAAATCGTGATTATTCATAACGGCCCGCTGCAAGAGGAGCCGCTATGGACACCATTTCCTACGTCACCGTCGATGTCTTCACGTCCACCCGTTTCGAGGGCAATCCGCTTGCCGTCATATCGGATGCCCGCGGTCTGAGCGATGCGGCGATGCAGAGGATCGCCACCGAGTTCAACTATTCCGAAGTGACCTTCGTCCTGCCACCTGAAGACCCCGAGAATTCCGCCCGCGTGCGCATCTTCACCCCGACGATGGAGATCCCCTTTGCCGGCCATCCGAATGTCGGCACTGCCTATGTGCTCGGCCAGCAGGCGGAGATCTTCGGTAAGCCGGTCGGCGAGAAGCTGCGCTTCGAGGAAGAAGCCGGCATCGTCGAGGTCGAGCTGAGACGCAGCGGCGGAAAGGTCGCGGCCGCCGCCATCCGCGCACCGCAGCCACTGACGGTCGGCGATACCATTGCCGAGGAAATCATCGCCCGCTGCATCGGGCTCGAACCCGGCGCCATCGTCAAAACCACCCACGCCCCGGTCTTTGCCTCGGTCGGCCTGAACTTCGCCGTCGCCGAATTGAGCGGGCTCGAGGCGCTCTCCGCCGCCCGCCCGAACCTTGCCGGCTTCCAGGCCGCCGCCGGCCGGCAGACGACGAGCGGCCACGACTTCTCGCTCTTCGTCTATACCAGGACACCCGAAAATTCGTGGGCTATCCGCGCCCGCATGTTCGCGCCGCTGGACAACGTGCCTGAGGACCCCGCGACGGGCAGCGCTTCGGCCGCTCTCGGCGCCTATCTCGTCACGCTGACGCCGGAGGCCAATATGAACGTCCGCATCACCATCGAACAGGGCATTGAAACGGGGCGGCGCAGCGTCATCACCCTCGACGTGGCAAAATCCGGCGGTATCGTCACCGATGTCATCATCTCGGGAAGCTGTGTTTCCGTAATGCGCGGCGAAATCATCCTGCAGGACTGACGGCCACATCGAGGCTTGAATCCGAAGCTTACATCACGAAGTCGCGCGACAGCAGCGCCATTGCCCATATGCCGAAGGCGATCAGAGCGATTTTCCAGAAATCCATCCGCCGCCTGAGGCCGGGAAGCTCGAGCGGCTTGATCACCTGTATCGCCATGGCAAGGATGAGCAGCAAGGCTATCAACTTTGTCATGCTTTATTTTTTCCGTTTTTCGGAATGTCACAGGACGGACATTTTTCCGCGCGAACAAGAGGTTCACACACGCCGTAAAGGCATTCCGGGGCACAATCAATCATCTTGAGGCTGGGCAGGCGCAGGTCTTGCCTTATGTCCGTTCATAATCGCTTGAGACCGAGTCTGGGGAAATGAAGAGAAATCTGCTGTCCGTCGCCGCGCTGCTCTTTGGCACGCTCTTCCTTTTCATGGGCAATGGTCTGCAGGGTATCCTGCTTCCCGTGCGCGGCAATCTCGAAGGCTACGCCACGACGACGCTGGGCCTGCTTGGCACCTCGTGGGCTGGCGGCTTCGTCATCGGCTGCCTGGTGGCGCCAAAACTGGTGCGCCGCGTCGGCCATGTCAGAGCCTTCTCCGGCTTCATCTCGATCATCGCCATTATCGCGTTGGTCAGCGGCATAATCATCGATCCGTTCTGGTGGGTGATCCTGCGCGCGGTGACCGGCTTCTCCACCGCCGGCACCTCGATGATCATCGAAAGCTGGCTGAACGAGCGCGCCAGCAACGAGAGCCGCGGTGCGATCTTCTCGCTCTATATCGGCATCACCCTGCTCGGTGTCGTCGGCGGCCAGATGATGATCCCGCTCGAGGATGTACGCACGCCCGTGCTGTTCATGATCTGCGGCATCTTTTATTGCATCGCCATGCTGCCGACGACGCTTTCGACCGCGGCGTCACCGCAGCCGCTGAAAGCCGTGCGCCTCGACCTGCCGGCGCTCTATCGCAATTCACCCGTTTCCTGCCTCGGCATTCTGCTCGTCGGCATCGCCAACGGCGCTTACGGCACGCTTGGAGCTGTCTTCGGCGCCGGTGCCGGCCTTTCCGACACCAGCATCGCCGTCATGATGAGCGCCACCATCTTCGCCGGCGCCATGATGCAGCTCCCGGCCGGCCGGCTTTCTGATCGTATCGACCGGCGCTACGTGCTCGCCGCATTGTCGGCGATTGCCGCCATCGCCGGCTTGCTGATCTTTCTGCTTCACCCGACATCACCGGGCTTGCTGATCGGGCTCGTTGTCCTTTACGGCGCGGTTGCCAATACGCTCTACCCGATCGCTGTCGCTCACGCGAACGACTTCGCGGCGTCGGAGGATTTCGTCAAAGTCTCCGGCGGCCTGCTGCTGCTCTACGGCATCGGCACAGTCATCGGCCCGACGCTCGGCGGCCCCGTCATGTCGGCGATCACCCCGCACGCGCTTTTCCTGGTCACCGCCGTCGCCCATGTGTTGATCACCGTTTATGCGATTATCAGAAGCCGCATCCGCGCCGCCGTCCCGGCCAGCGACCGCGACGCCTATACGACGATCCCGACCGGCACGTCACCGATGCTGACACCCCAAAGCATGTCGCTGGCCGATCGTGGCACCGGCAAATCTCCCGAAAGCAGCGATCCTGCTGTAAAATTCGGTTAGGCCTTCCTGCAAACCGCACTGCGGTTTTCTCCGTGGTTCGCGAAAAACGAAAAATGGGGAGGCGAGACTGGATTTGGGCCGGATCGGCCTAAATTCCGATTCCGTATCGGCCGCATTTTTCGGCATTATGCTGCCGGCAGCAAAAGGAGGAGAACCGATGAGCTTTATCGATGATGACCGGCCGCAGAAGAAAACCGCCCACGAGATCGGCGCCGATCTCTCCCTGCTTTCGGTGGATGAGCTGAAGGCGCGAGTGGAATTGCTGAAAACCGAGATCGCCCGGCTCGAAGCCGAAGCCGCCCGCAAGGCGTCCGGGCGACAGGCCGCCGAAAGCTTCTTCCGTTCGTGAACCGCTAAAAGCCTCCGAAAACAAGGCCATAGGCAGGAAAATGAGCCAACCTCAAGTCTTCATTCGGCACAATGTTAATAAAATATTAAGCTTTATAACGTATTACTGTACTCATCCAGGCTTTCTCTGGATCTCAGACAGTTTTCCAAGCGGTGAATTGGTCTGATTTTTCTCCCTGTTTTACCTTGAGAGCCGCTTTTGCGGCTCTTCTTTTTGCTGCGGCCGGCGCATTTCCATGAAACTGTGGAGATTAACCCTTTCTTAAGAAACGGCTTGCGCATTTGCGCTAATGATACCATCTTAAAGTCATAAAGACCGGACGCGGAAACTTTTCCGTTAAGCCCGGCGTTACCTGACCATAAGTAGCTGCGTGCAACAGGGACTATTGCGATGTCGGAAGTTGGATTGAACACGATCAGTTTTGCGGGCCGCGCGGCTGCATCCTCACAGTTCAAGGCACTCTATGCCGAAGGCATGTCACTGGTCGAAGAGACCGCCGCCTATCTCGATGGCCAAGGCCGCGCAGCCTCCAAGGTTCTGCCGCGCATGGCATCCGTCCTCTACGCCGCGGAATCGATGCGGCTGACCACCCGCCTGATGCAGATGGCCTCGTGGCTGCTGCTGCAGCGCGCCGTCAACAATGGTGAGATGTCGCGTGACCAGGTGCTGGCAGAGAAGAACAAGGTCCGCCTCGACGGCTTCAACGTCGACCGCGCAGCACCCGGCTGGGGCGACCTGCCGGAATCCTTCCGCGACCTCGTCGAGCGCTCCTTGCGCCTGCAGAACCGCATCGCGCTGCTGGATCGCGAAATCTATCGTCCGGCTGAAGCCGTGATCGTTCATGACAATCAGAACAGCGTCCAGGCGCAGCTTTCCCTGCTGCAGACCGCCTTCGGCAACAACTGACCAAACCTGCTAAATTCATTTGGGCCGGCTGCGCAGTGCGCGGCCGGTTTTTTGTTGCCGCTGCGCACCGTTCTGCAAACGCAAAAAAGCCCGGCAGAACCGGGCTCCTTGCGAAACGTCGTCAAGCAGAAGCGATTAGAGACCGAGGCCGCCGAAACGCTTATTGAACTTGGAAACGCGGCCACCGCGGTCCATGAGCTGCTGGTTGCCGCCCGTCCAGGCCGGATGCGACTTGGAATCGATTTCGAGGTTCATGACAGCGCCTTCCGAACCCCAGGTCGAGCGGGTTTCGTATTCGGTGCCATCGGTCATGACTACCTTGATCGTGTGATAGTCGGGATGGATGCCTGCCTTCATAACAATCTTCCTGCGATACCGGAGTTCAATTTGCCGCATGCAGTTGCGGCCACCGAACCGATTGAATAAATGAAGCCGCAGTCGTGATGGCTACGGCTTCCCATTAGGATGCGGTGCCTATACATGAAGGACGCCGGGATAACAAGAGCCAACAGGCCGCATTGCGTGGTCCTGCGGGCGAATGGAGACGATTTGGCAGAGCAGGCACAGGCTGAGGAAAACAAGAGACGGTCGCTGCGGCCGCTCGGCAGGCTGACGCCTTATGTCATGCGCTATCGCGGGCTGGTGGCTGGCGCGCTGATTTCGTTGGCGCTTGCCGCCATGACCTCGCTGGCCCTGCCGCTCGCCGTGCGCCGCATGATCGATCATGGCTTCAACCAGTCTGACGGCAGCTTCATCAACAGCTACTTCGCCATGCTGATGGTCATGGCCATCGTTCTCGCGGTCGCCAGCGCGCTGCGCTATTATTTCGTTATCACCATCGGCGAACGCATCGTCGCCGATCTTCGCCGCGACGTCTTTAGCCATGTGACGCGGCTGTCTCCCTCCTTCTTTGACGTCAACCAGTCCGGCGAGATCGTCTCGCGTCTGACCGCCGATACGACGCAGATCAAGTCCGCCGTCGGCGCCACCGTCTCGGTGGCGCTCAGGAACCTCATTCTCTGTCTCGGCGCCATGGGCATGATGGTCGTCACCTCGCCGAAACTTTCGAGCCTCGTCATCGGAGCGATCCCGCTGATCGTCTTCCCGCTCGTCGCCTTTGGCCGCTCGGTGCGCAGGCGATCTCGCGCCGCTCAGGATACGCTTGCCGAAGCGTCCGCCTTCGCCAATGAGACGATCGCCGCGACCCGTACGGTACAGGCCTTCAACGGCGAGGATGCCGCGGCGACGCGATACGCCGGCGCCGTCGAATCCGCCTACGAAGCCGCCCGCGCCGCCATCCGCTCACGCGCACTCTTGACGGGCATCGCCATCACCCTAATCTTCGGCAGCGTCGTCGCCGTACTCTGGGTCGGCGCCCACAGCGTGCTGGCCGGCACGCTGTCTGCCGGCACGCTCGGCCAGTTCCTGCTCTACGCCGTGATCTCCGCGGGATCGCTCGGCGCGCTGTCGGAGGTCTGGGGCGAACTCTCGCAGGCGGCCGGCGCCGCCGACCGGTTGACTGAACTTCTTGACGAGGTGTCGCCGATATCAGCCCCCGCCAACCCCGAGGCCCTCCCTTCGCCCAGCCGCGGCCGCGTCGAGTTTTCCGACGTGCATTTCGCCTATCCCTCGCGCCCCGGAAAATCGGCCCTGCATGGCTTGAGCTTCGCCGTTGCTCCAGGCGAAACCGTCGCCATCGTCGGCCCCTCCGGCGCCGGCAAAAGCACAGTCTTTTCGTTGCTGCTGCGCTTCTACGATCCGCAGCAGGGCAGCGTGGCGATTGACGGTGTCGATGCCCGGCTGACGACGCCCGACGAGTTGCGCCAGCGCATCGCCATCGTGCCGCAGGACGTCACGATCTTCGCCGCATCGATCCATGACAACATCGCCTTCGGCCGCCCTGGTGCATCGCGTGAGGAAGTCCGCGCTGCAGCGCTTGCCTCCCAGGCCGACGAATTCATCGCCCGACTGGAGAACGGCTATGAGACGGAGGTCGGCGAACGTGGCGTCACCCTCTCCGGCGGCCAGCGACAGCGCATCGCCATTGCCCGCGCCATTCTGAAGAACGCGCCCGTGCTGCTGCTCGACGAGGCGACCTCCGCGCTTGACGCCGAAAGCGAGACCCTGGTGCAGAAGGCGCTCGACGGCTTAATGGATGGCCGCACGACGCTCGTCATCGCCCATCGCCTGGCAACCGTGCTGAAGGCCGACCGCATCCTCGTCATGGATCAGGGGCGCGTCGTCGAGGAAGGCACGCATCAAACTCTGATCCGCCACGGGGGCATCTATGCCCGCCTCGCCCGGCTGCAATTCGACGCCGCCAAGGAGGATGTGCTCGCGGCCAAATAGCCGGCAGGCGCCCTTGGCCGCACGCTACTAAAGTCGGACTTCGCTGCGCCTTCCCGCGGTTGTCTTTCCCGCCCCCTGCCCTACCCTCTTCATGCCCCTGGGTGGGGATTGCTGTTGAATTCATGGGAGGAGATAGGAATGGCGCTTTCCAACATCACGCGACGCACGGGCCTCGCGCTCGCTCTTGGCCTCACTGCAATGCTGGCGCTTGGCAGGCCTGCCGTTGCCACGGATTTTCCCGATCGCGCGATCACCATGGTCGTGCCTTTCGCCGCCGGCGGCTCAACCGATGTCGTCGCGCGCATCGTCGCGCAGAAGATGTCGGAGGATCTCGGCCAGCAGGTGATCGTCCAGAACGTCGCAGGCGCCGGCGGTAACCTCGGCGCCGGCAACGTCGCCCGCGCTGAGCCCGACGGCTACACCATTCTGATGGGCACGGTCGCGACCCACGCCCTCAACCCGCTGATCCTCAAATCGACCCCCTACGATCCCGAGAAGGATTTCGCGCCGGTCTCGCTGCTCGTCGTCGTGCCGAACGTGCTGGTCGTCAATCCGGAATTGCCGGCAAAGACGGTGCAGGAGCTGATCGCGCTCTTGAAGGCCGAGCCCGATAAATACAGTTACGCCTCGTCGGGCAACGGCACGCCGCTGCATCTTTCCGGCGAACTTTTCAAGTCGATGGCCGGCGTCAGCATGCAGCACATCCCGTACAAGGGCGCGGGGCCTGCATTGAACGACGTCATCGGCAACCAGGTGCCGATCATGTTCGATAACCTGCCCTCATCGTCCAGCCATATCAAGGCAGGCACGCTGCGGGCGCTGGCGGTGACGACGGCCGAGCGCGCACCCTCCTTCCCCGACGTGCCGACGATCGCCGAGTCAGGCATTCCAGGCTATGAGACCTATACTTGGAACGCGCTCTTCGCTCCGGCAAAAACGCCGAGCGAGGCGGTCACGCGCCTCAACGCCTCGGCCAGAAAGGCGCTCACTGACCCCGCCGTTGCCGAACGGATGAAGGAGTTCAGCGCCACCATCGTCGGCTCGACACCGGAAGAACTCGCCGTCCATGTAAAATCCGAGCTCGCCAAATGGGGGCCGGTCGTCAAGGGCGCGAACATTCAGATGGAGTGATGCGAAGACGTTCGTCTGTCTCCCGTGCCTGCGTCCGATGGAAACGACCGCACTACGATTCTCATTAAGGTAGTGGAAAAGCTCGCCATTTTGATCTAGCCTCCTCGACGCTGATCGTGCAATTCAGCGTTTCGGGAGACATCCATGTACAAATTCGAAGTCTACAAGGATAAATCAGGCGAATTCCGTTTCCGCTTCAAGGCATCGAACGGGGAAACAATGTTCAGTTCCGAGGGCTACAAGGCGAAAGCGTCCGCCCTGAACGCCATCGAATCCATCAAGAAGAATACCTCCGGCGCCGAGATCGTCGACCAGACGAAGGCCGAAGCCTGAGCGGCATGGCCGGGCGGCATCGATGCCGCCCTGCTTTTTTTGCGCCCTCGAGCGGCGCGGGTGTCTTTGAGACCGGCGCGCCTGCTGGTGATTTCCGGCGCTGTTTTTCAAATATTTCTTCAGAGCCATGTCGAAACGACCGGCGATCGCGCCTCATTGTCTTGGAACGGCTGAGCCGCTCCACCAGGCTAGACCGGCTTTCGTCGGCGGCCTGGATCAAAGCCAACAACGAGATCAGGAGTTTTCCATGCAATATGCCCTCATCATTCGCGAAGCGCCGGAGGATTTCGCCCGCCGTAGCGATCCAGCCTATCGCGATGGCTGGGTCGCCTACACGCAGGCGCTTGTCCAGGCGGGGATCATGACCGGCGGCGCCGGGCTGACAGCGCCCGAGACCGGGACGGTCATACGCCGCAAAGGCGAGGATCACGATGTCCAGGACGGTCCCTATCCGGAAGGCAAGGAACAACTGGGCGGCTTCTATCTGATCGAGGTTCCCGATTTGGACGCCGCGCTCGAATGGGCGACGCGCATTCCGATTTCCGACAAGGGTTCCGTCGAAGTGCGCCCTCGCCTGCAGATGTGAGGAAGGATGTCACCCGATGCAGGACGCGCCGCCGAGCAGGTGGCGCGACAGTCCTATGGCAAGCTGATCGCCTTTCTTGCCGCCCGTTCGCGCGACGTGCCGGCGGCAGAGGACTCATTGTCGGAAGCACTGGCGTCAGCCCTGCGGGTCTGGCCGGAGCGCGGCGTTCCTGCCAATCCGGAAGCCTGGCTGCTGGTGGCCGCCCGCCGCAACCTGATGCAGGCGGCCCGCCACCGCGCCGTCGAGGCCAACGCACAAACGACGATATCGGTCGCCCTGGAGGAAGCCGAAGAACGGATGAACGAAGCCGGCAATTCCGTCTTTCCCGATGAACGGCTGAAGCTGCTCTTCGCCTGCGCCCATCCTGCCATCGACAGCTCGGTGCATACGGCGCTGATGCTGCAGACGGTTCTCGGCATCGAAGCGAGGACCATCGCGCGGGCCTTCGTCGTGTCACCGGAAGCTATGAGCCAGCGGCTGGTGCGGGCCAAGGTGAAGATCCGCGAGGCCGGCATTCCCTTCACCATACCGCCTCGGCCCGCGCTGCCTGGTCGGCTTGCCGCCGTGCTTTCGGCGATCTACGCCGCCTACGGCCTCGGATGGGACGGTCTCGATGGCGAGGAAGCGCACCATTCGCTTGCCGGCGAAGCGATCTGGCTCGGCCGGGCGCTTCTGACGGTGCTGCCGGATGAGCCGGAAGCGATCGGCCTCGTCTCGCTGATGCTTTACTGCGAAGCCCGCCGCAGCGCCCGTCGTGACCGCGCCGGTCGCTATGTGCCGCTGGACGAGCAGGACCCGGCCAGCTGGGACGCCACCATGATCGCGGAGGCGGACGCGCTGCTGCGCAACGCAGGGGGCCTCAACCGTTTCGGCCCCTATCAGTGTCAGGCGGCGATTCAATCGGTACATACGGCGCGCCGCCTCTCGGGGACGACCGACTGGCAGGCACTGACGACGCTCTATGCCGCGTTGCTGACGATGAAGCCGACGCTCGGCGCGCGCGTCGCCCAAGCGGCGGTGATTGGCCGGGCTTTAAGCCCCGCCGAGGGCCTGACCCTGCTCGACAAGGTTGATCCCCGCGCGATTGCAGCCTATCAGCCCTACTGGGCTGTACGTGCTTTTCTTCTGGCGCGAGCCGGCAACGATGCTGCCGCGGCCGACGCCTACATGACGGCGCTCGGCCTCAGCGACAGCCCCTCGGTCCGCGCCTTTCTTGCCGACCGGCTCGCCGAAGCGCGGCGGACAACATGAAGCTGATCATTTCTCGGTCAGCTTCAGCTCGATGCGGCGGTTGGTGGCGCGCGCATCCGGCGTATCGCCCGGCGCGATCGGTTGGAACTCACCGAAGCCGGCGGCGACGAGTCGGTCGGCAGGGACGCCCTGGCCAATCAGGAACTTGACGACCGAAATGGCGCGCTCTGAGGAGAGTTCCCAGTTGTCGCGATAGCGGCCGGTCCCGGCAAGCGGCACATTATCGGTATGGCCGTCGACACGCAGCACCCAGTTGATCTCCGGGGGAATTTCCTTGGCGAGATCAAGGAGAGCGGCGGCGAGCTTCGCCATTTCCGTCTGCCCGTCCGGATTGAGATCCGCGCCGCCCGAGGGAAACAGCACTTCCGACTGGAAGACGAACCGGTCGCCGACGATGCGGATATTCTCGCGATCCGATAGGATTTCGCGCAACCGGCCGAAGAAGTCGGAACGGTAACGGTTCAGTTCCTGCACGCGCGCCGCCAGCGCCACGTTGAGGCGACTGCCGAGATCGGCGATCTTGGTCTGCGAGACCCGGTCCTTCTCCTCGGATGCCTGCAGTGCCGCTTCGACCGCGGCGATTTGGCTGCGAAGTGCGGCAATCTGCTGATTCAAGAGTTCGACCTGGCTCAGCGCCCGTTCGCTCACCTGCTTCTGCTCGTCGAGCTCCTGCGTCATTGCGCCGATCCGCTTCTGAGCCGCATCCTGGCCGCCCGAGCCGGCGTTCAGCAACGCCTGAAGCCGCGACCGGTCGCTTTCGGCAGTCGCGAGCGAGGCTTGTAGGTTGGCGACTGAATCCTGGAGATCCTGATTGCTGCCCTTTTCGAGCGCCAGAAGCTGCGTCAGCTCGTTGATCTGGCTATTGAGACGATTGAGCACCTCGTCGCGCCCGGTGATTTCGCGGCTGAGGATGAACTGCCCGACGACGAAGACCGTCAGCAGGAACATGATCGAAATGAGCAGCGTCGACAACGCATCGACGAAGCCCGGCCAGTAATCCACCGTGCGTTCGCGGCGGCGGTTGCGGGCAAGTGCCATGGCTTATTTGCCCTCGCTCTTTTCTGCATGGCTCGTGCGCTCGCGCAGGCGCTCGGCCCGCTCGCCGCCCCGCTCCTGCAGGCCGATGCGCTCGGCCAGCCGATCGAGCGTGCGGCGCATGGCTTTCGCCTCGTCCTGCTGCGCCTCGATCCAGTCACGCAGCATCTGCTGCTCGTTGCGCATATTCTTGACCAGACCCTGAATGCCTTCGGCAAGGCTTGCCATGGCGGCGACAGAGCGCTGGTTTCCGACACCGCCTTCTTCGGAGACCTTGCGCAGATACTCGGAGAGTGCGCGCATGTCGTCCGAGGAAGACCCGGCAACGGCATCGAGCGCCGGCGCAAGATCGGAGCCGACATCGGTGACCGAAGAGAGCCAGTTTTCCAGTTCCGTGTAGAAGCGATTCTGCGCGCGACCGGCCTGTAGGTCGAGGAAGCCGAGAATGAGCGAACCGGAAAGGCCGAGCAGCGACGACGAGAAGGCCTGCCCCATGCCCGAAAGCGGCGTCGACAGCCCCTCCTTCAGTGCAGAGAGCACGTCCGCCGTGCCGTTCGAACCGGCATCGAGTGACTGGATAACGGTGCTGATCGAGCCGATCGTGCCAATGAGACCCCAGAACGTGCCGAGCAGGCCGAGGAAGACCAGGAGGCCGATCAGGTAGCGCGAAACGTCACGCGATTCGTCGAGGCGGGTGGCGATCGAATCGAGAATCGAACGCAGCGCGGTCGTCGACAGCGCCACCGACGCCTTGCGGCTGCCGATCAGCGCCCGCATCGGCGCAAGCAGCCGTGGGTTACGGTTGACCTTATCCGCGCTGCCGGCAGCGCGGAAGGAATTGAACCAGCGCACTTCGGGGCGAAGCGCCAGCACGTGATTGAAAACAAGGACGATTCCGACTGCGAGAACGCCGAGGATCAGGCCGTTGAGGCCCGGATTGTGCATGAAGGCGGTCTGCGTCTGCCGAAAGAGGATCGCGGCAATGAACCCGACAATGACGAGAAAAAGCAGCATCGTCCAGAGGAAGGGCATGGGGCTCGAGAGCCTGTAGGTATAACCGCCGGCCGTCTTTTCGGTGGAGCCGATCTCCGCCACATTCACATTTTCCATAGGTTCAGCAGCCTCCGAACTCATTGCTGGCGGAGACTAGAGCAACATTGTGCCGAATTGAAGTATGCCGGGGCGAAAACCGTGACTTTACAACAGCCGGTTTTTCATGCGCTCACTTGGCGGGAATCGGCCGCTTGATGACCTCGATCAACGCCTTATGGATGTGTTCGTTGCCGGCGACGATCGCACCGCCCTCCAGAATGGCCGCTCCGCCATCCCAATCGGTGGCGAAGCCGCCGGCTTCACGGATGAGCAGGATACCGGCCGCCATGTCCCAGGGTGCAAGCTCCGCCTCCCAGAAGCCGTCGAAACGTCCGGCGGCGACATGGGCGAGATCGAGGGTCGGCGCGCCCAGGCGGCGGATGCCGGCCACTTCGCCCATCACGTGGCGCAGTTCGACCAGGAACTTGCCGTGATTGCGCTTGCCGAGCGCGGGCACACCGCAGCCGATGACGCAATCCGACAGCACGCGGCGCGCAGCGACGCGCAGGCGCCGGTCGTTGAGGAAGGCGCCGCCGCCGCGCTCGGCGGTATAGAGCTCGTCGGTCGCAGGATTGAAGACGACGGCGGCCACGATCTCGCCGTTGCGTTCGAGTGCGATCGAGACGGCGAAGGCCGGGATGCCGTGGAGGAAGTTCGTCGTGCCGTCGAGCGGATCGACGATCCAGCGATGTGCTCCGTCGGTGCCCTTGATCTCTTCGGTTTCCTCGCCGAGAAAGCCATAGGTCGGCCGCGCCTTTAGCAGCTCTTCCCTGACGATCTTTTCGGCCTTGCGGTCGGCAGCGGAAACGAAATCGCCCGGTCCCTTCACCGAAACCTGCAGGTTCTGCACTTCGCCGAAATCACGCCCCAGCGATTTTCCTGCCTTGAGGGCAGCCTGAACCATGACATTGAGAAGAGCTGAACGGGCCATCGGCGCATTTCCTTGGGACTGATACGGGACGCGCGCTGCCAGGGGCGGGAAATGTCCCTGAACATGCATGACAGGCAGCGCTGCAAAGATTGGCGGCCTCAAGACCACAAAATCGCGGAAATTTCAAGGGGAGGCACACATGGCTGCCCGCAGGCCTGAAAAGCGCCGCCTTATTTTCCATCGGAACCCGGAACCGGCCTTAGAACTTCTGCTGCGTTATCAGGACTTCGCGGGCGATCTGATCGAGCGGCAGAATGCGGTCGACCCCGCCTTTGGCAATCGCCTCCTTCGGCATGCCGAAGACAACGGAGCTCGCCTCGTCCTGCGCCACCGTGTAGGCGCCGGCTTCATGCATCTCCAACATGCCGCGCGCACCGTCGTCGCCCATGCCCGTCATAATGATCCCCATGGCGTTCGAGCCGGCCGAGCGCGCCGCCGAACGGAAGAGCACGTCGACGGAAGGCCGGTGGCGGGAAACCAACGGCCCGCTCTTCACACTGACATGATAGCGCGCACCCTGGCGTTCGAGCAGCATGTGCCTGTCACCAGGCGCGATCAGCACATGGCCGCGCAGCACCGGATCGCCGTCGGCGGCCTCCTTGACCTCGACCTCGCAGAGCCCGTTCAGACGTTTGGCGAAGGCGGCAGTGAATTTCTCCGGCATATGCTGGACGATCACCATGCCGGGCGCATTGGCCGGCAGTTCCTCCAGGAATTCGCGCAGCGCCTCGGTGCCGCCGGTGGAGGCACCCACGCAGACAACCATCTCCGTCGTCTTCGCCATCGCCCGCCCCGTCGGCGGCGGCAGCATGGCATCCGCCGTCAGCTTCTTGGCCGGCCCCTCGGCGGAAGCGGAACGAATGGTTCCCGCGGCGCGGCGCACGGTCGAAAGCCGCGCCTGCGAAGCGCTCTTGACAACTTCGCGAATCCGCATGGCGTCATCGGCAAGGCTGTCGGCGGCGCCGATCTTCGATTTCAGGATGACGTCGACGGCGCCCGCCTCCAAAGCCTGAATCAACGTTTCCGAACCCGCCTCCGTCAGCGATGAGCACATCACGACCGGGATCGGCCGCTGTGCCATCAGCTTGCGCAGAAAGGTGATGCCGTCCATGCGCGGCATCTCCACGTCGAGCGTGATGACATCGGGGATCTCGTCCAGCAGCCTGCGCGCCGCCACGAAGGGATCGGACGCCACCGCCATGATCTCGATGTCGGGATCCTGCTCAAGCACATGGGCCAGCGTCTGTCGGACGCTGGCGGAATCGTCGATAATGAGAACGCGGATTTTCTTGCGCATAACCGCCTCTAGATATGCTGAAACACCGTGTTCGAAACCTGTTTCAGCGGCAGGTCGAAACCGGTGATCGACTCGGAGTGGCCGATGAACATGTAGCCGCCCTTCGCCAGGCAATTGCAGAGGCGGTTGAGCACGCCCGCCTGCGTCTGCTTGTCGAAGTAGATCAGCACGTTGCGGCAGAAGATGATGTTCATCAAGTCGCCGACCGGATATTTGTCGTCCATCAGGTTCATCCGTGCAAACCCCACCCTGCTGCGCAGTTTAGGGCTTATGCGCACCTCCTTGCGGCCCGGCTGCTTGGCGACCAGCACATATTTGCGCTGCAGGTCGCGCGGCACGGGTGCGATCAGGTCTTCCGGATAGATGCCCCGGCGCGCCGTCTGCAGCACGTCGGTGGAAAGATCGGTGGCAAGCACGCTATAGGAAACGTCATTGCGGCCTTCCGCGAATTCAGCCAGCACCATCGCCATCGTATAGGGTTCGGCCCCCGTCGAACAGGCCGAGCTCCAGGTACGAATGGTGCGCACGCCGCTATTGGCGATCGCCGGCAGCGCCACGGTCTGCAGGTAATCGAAATGCTTGGCTTCCCGGAAGAAGTCGGTCTTGTTGGTCGTCACCACGTCGATCAGGTAGACGGTTTCCTGGGCAAGCCCATCATGATTGAACAGGAAGTCGCAATAATCGTCGAAGGTCGAATGATTGGTCGCACGAAGGCGGCGTCTCAGCCGCCCTTCGAGCATCGTCAGCTTGGTCGGCGGCATCTTGATGCCGCTATAGTCGTAGATGAACCGGGCAAGCTTTTCGAAATTCCGCTTGCTGATCCGGTCCCCCGGCAATTGGGTTTCCACCGCTGCTGCCATACTCATGGAACGCATTACTCCGGGTTGACGCGCGATCATGCCGCCGATTGCAGTGCAGAAGCATCCTCGCGCGACAAGAGACGTGCGAGATCGATGATGACGACAAAGCCTTTTTCACGGCGAACGACGCCGGCGATATAGTCCGAGCGCCAGCGCACACCGATGTCAGGCGCCGCCTCGATCTGGTCACGCCGGAACGGTGTAACTTCGAAGACGCGGTCGGCGACGAGGCCGAGCGTTAGCAGCCGAATTTCCATCGGCACGTCGAGCACGAGCACCCGCGTATGTGGCGTCGGCACCGTCTTCGTCATGCCGAGCTTCAATCGAAGATCGATGGTCGGCACGCCCTGCCCACGCACGTCGCGCAGGCCGAGCAGATAGTCGGGACCATTCGGAATCTTGAACGCTTCCGCATAGTCGAGGATTTCCCGCACGACCTCGACCGGCACGGCAAAAATTTCCTCACCGAGGCTAAAGGTCACGAATTGCGCTTCCAGAGATGTCGTTGCCATGATCATGCACTTTCCTTGAATTCGGCGTCGCCATCATCGGGACCGCCCATGGAGAGATCGAGTGCGAAACCTTTCACCCGCGCCTGCTGGCCGGCGACACTGCCGGCCGCCGGTTTCTTGATCGCTGGCTTGCGGGCGGTGCTGGGAGCCGGGCTGCGGGCCGTCATCTTGACGGCCGGCGCGCGTGACAGGCGGTTGCCTGCCGTATCGACCCTGAAGAAGGCAATCGAGGTCTGCAGTTCTTCCGCCTGGGAGGCAAGTTCTTCCGAGGTCGCCGACATCTGTTCGGAGGCGCCGGCATTCTGCTGAGTCACCTTGTCGAGCTGTTGGATCGCCTCGTTGATCTGGGCCGCACCGACATCCTGCTCGCGGCAGGCCGCGCTGATTTCGGCAACGAGTTCCGCCGTCTTGCGGATGTCGGGCACCAGGCGGCCGAGCATGTCGCCGGCTTCTTGGGCGGCCTTGACCGTATCGCCCGACATGGCGCTGATTTCGGCCGCGGCCGACTGGCTGCGTTCGGCAAGCTTGCGCACTTCCGACGCGACCACTGCAAAGCCCTTGCCGTGTTCGCCGGCACGCGCCGCCTCCACAGCGGCATTGAGAGCGAGAAGATCCGTCTGACGAGCGATTTCCTGAACGATGCTGATCTTCTCGGCAATAGTCCGCATCGCCTGCACGGCACGCGTCACCGCATCACCGCTCGCTTCCGCGTCCTTGGCCGACTGCCGCGCGATCTTCTCCGTTTGGGCGGCATTGTCGGCGTTCTGCTTGATATTGGCGGCCATCTCCTCCATCGAGGCCGACGCCTCTTCGGCCGAAGCCGCCTGTTCGCTCGCGCCCTGCGACACCTGTTCGGAACTTGCCGAAAGCTGCTGGCTGCCGGACGAGACGTTCTCGGCTGCCGAGATCGCGTCGGCGACGACGCCGCGCAGCCGCTCGACCATCTGTTCGAGCGCAATGCCGAGCGTATCCTTCTCTGAAAGGGGCTTCGGGGATACCATGAGGTCGCCGTTCGAAATCTGGTTGGCGATCGTCGCGGTGTTGCGCAGATTTGCCGTCATCCTGCTCATCGAATCGACGAGATCGCGGATTTCGTCATTGCTCTTATGCTCTATCTTCTGCTCGAGATCCCCGATGCTGACCGCGTCGGCGAGGTTGACGGCGCGCTTGAGGCCGCGGGAGATGTTAAGCAGGATCCAGATCGCGGCCGCCGACGAGACAAAGATCAAACCCACCGTCATCATGACAAGCAGATTACGGGATTGGGCATACTGCTCGTTGGTGGCCGCATCCGTTTCCGCGAGATTGGCTGTCACGGTGTCGTTCAGCTTGGTGAGAATACCGAGCAGCTGGGCCGTCGCCTGCTGCCCTTCGCCCATTGAGATGACGCCGGCTTGAGCATTTGATTCCGTCGTATTCTCGGTGGCGAGACCGGCGATGCGATCCTGCAACGTGGTCCATTTACTATAGAGATCACCGAACTTGGCCATCTCCTTCTTGATCTCCGCATCGTTCGAGGCGGCAAGACGGCCCTGCAGTGTCTTGATGACTTCGTGCTGTTGCGCAATTTCCTCGACATAGCCTGTAATCTTGACCGGATCCGTATTGATGATCGCGTCCTTTTCGGCGCGGATAGAGCGCATGACGGCATCGGAAAGATCGCCCGAATCGCGCAGGTTGGCGACCGGACCGGCGACCATGATCGATATCTCACTGTTCAACGCCGAAAGAGTATAGATCGCAAGACCCGCCATGCCGCACGTGAGTAGAACGATGAAACCGAATACCAAGCTTAGTTTGAGTTTGATTGTGAAGCGCATTTCAAGCCCTCGTTAGTACCGCAGCGGGTATTCCGCGAAATCGCACATAGTGCCGTCGTGAAAACGCTTCATGCGTTGCCGGCAGAGCCGGCATGACCAAGTGCGTCCATGCACCGGTTCGATGCTGGGGCCGCTGTCGCCGCGGCCCCAGTCCTGTGTCCGAAGAGCACTACGCGCTCTCGCGGAATTCTTCGTCCGCAATATCTGGTCCGCCCATCGACATGTCGAGAGCAAACCCCTTCGCACGAGCCTGTTGGGCGGCCACGCTGCCGGCAGCCGGTTTCTTGGCCGCAGGCTTGCGCGCTGCGGTGGGAGCTGCACCCCGAACCGTCATCTTGACGGCCGGCGTGCGGGACTGGCGGTTGCCTGCCGTATCGACCTTGAAGAAGGCGATCGACGTCTGCAGTTCTTCCGCCTGCGCGGCGAGCTCCTCTGAAGTTGCAGACATCTGTTCGGAGGCGCCGGCGTTCTGCTGCGTGACCTTGTCGAGCTGCTGGATCGCCTCGTTGATCTGGGCCGCACCGATATCCTGTTCACGGCAGGCAGCACTGATCTCGGAAACGAGTTCCGCCGTCTTGCGGATGTCGGGCACCAGGCGGCCCAGCATTTCGCCGGCCTCCTGAGCGGCTGTCACGGTATCGCTCGACATGGCGCTGATTTCGGCGGCGGCCGACTGGCTGCGTTCGGCAAGCTTGCGCACCTCCGAGGCCACCACCGCAAAACCCTTGCCGTGTTCGCCGGCGCGTGCTGCTTCCACCGCCGCATTAAGGGCAAGCAGATCGGTCTGACGGGCGATTTCCTGCACGATGCCGATCTTCTGGGCGATCGTGCGCATGGCGTCGACGGCGCGCGTCACCGCCTCGCCGCTGGCTTCCGCATCCTTTGCAGACTGCCGGGCGATCTTTTCCGTCTGCGCGGCATTGTCGGCATTCTGCTTGATGTTCGAGGCCATCTCTTCCATCGAGGCCGACGCCTCTTCGGCCGACGCGGCCTGCTCGGTGGCGCCTTGCGACACCTGTTCGGAACTTGCCGAAAGCTCCTGGCTGCCGGCCGAAACATTTTCGGCGGCCGAAATCGCGTCTGCGACCACGCCGCGCAACCGCTCAACCATCTGCTCCAGCGCAAGGCCCAGTGCATCCTTGTCGGAGAGCGGCTTCGGAGACACAGTGAGATCGCCATTGGCGATCTGGTTGGCAATCCCCGCCGTGGTCCTCAGATTGGCGATCATGCTCTGCATCGCAATCCCGAGCGCGTCCTTGTCCGAGAGAGGCTTGGCATCGGTGGTCAGATCGCCCATGGCGATCTGGTCGGCAAGGGCGGCGGTCGATCGCAGATTGGCGGTCATGGTGTTGACCGTATCGATGAGGTCCTTGATCTCGTCATTGGTCCTGACGTCGACTTTCTGATTGAGATCGCCGATTGCCACGGCGTTTGCGACGCTCGTGATCTTCCTCAGACCATTGTTGATGCCGAGCGTGATCCACAATGCGGCGCCGAGGGCCATAAGCACGGCGATTCCGGATGCTGTGGTGAGGATGAGCTTGGTCGAATTGTAAAGATCGCTGTTCGACTGATCGGTCGCTTGCATGCCTTTGCGCTGGATCTCCGTGAGGGCGGCAATCGCATCGCCCATGTCCCCGGTCATCGCCCGGAGATCGCCAAGTGAAAGCGCGAGCGCGGATGCCTTATCACCCCTGGCATCGAGTTGCTGCAGCTCGGCGGACTTCTCGCGGAATTTCCCGCCAACGCTCCGCAGCTTCTCCCAATGCGGCTTGCCTTCCGGAGAGGCGATGGCCAAGCCGGCGTCGACAGCGTCGAACATGGCCTGCAGGTTCTGGTCGGCCTCTTTGTAGAAGCCGGCGGCCGTGTCCGGATCGGTGGAAAGCAGCGCGTTCTTCTGAGCCCGAATGGCGTTGACTTCGGCGATGTTGGCGTTCAGCGCCAGTTCCAGCCGGCGCATCGGGCCGTCGATCATGTTGCCGCTCGCCTCGTTCAATGTGCCGAGGCTAAAGCTTCCATAAACTGCAATGCCGATCAGCAGCAGCGTCATGATCCCGAAAGCGAGACCCAATTTCAGTTTGATAGTGAAACGCATGTGATACCCCGTTTTATGCGCCAAAACGATTGGATAGAGAGACGTTCCGGTCTGGGAACGCCGAACTTCAGAGTGATGTGTCTGAAAGAGGGAAAGCGACTGCATTCACTTCCCGGCAGCCGGACATCGATCGGTCGCAGCGCCAACGCCTACACGCGTTGGGGATATTTCCACCTCGGGCCACGGGAGTGGCCCGAGATATCCGATGAGGGCGAAGGCGCTCAGGTGCCTCGCCGGGAACGCTATGCGCGTCCCCAGGAACGCCTACGCGCTTTCCCGAAAATCATCGTCACTGGCGTCCGGACCGCCCATCGACATATCGAGAGCAAAGCCTTTGAGACGCTGCTGCTGAGCCGAAACCGTCTGACCGCGGCCCTGGCTTTGGGCCTGCTGTGCAGACTTGCGGGCCGGGGCCTTGGCCACCTTGGTTGGGCCTTTCGACGGCATCTTCTGGGCGCCGGGCCGCGTGCTGCCCGTCGTATCGACCTTGAAGAAGGCGATCGACGTCTGCAATTCTTCCGCCTGAGCGGCGAGTTCCTCGGACGTTGCCGACATCTGCTCCGAGGCGCCGGCATTCTGCTGCGTCACCTTGTCGAGCTGCTGGATCGCCTCATTGATCTGAGAGGCGCCGATATCCTGCTCGCGGCAGGCGGCGCTGATCTCGGAAACGAGTTCCGCCGTCTTGCGGATGTCGGGCACCAGGCGGCCGAGCATCTCACCGGCATCGGCGGCGGCCTTGACGGTATCGCTCGACATCGAGCTGATTTCGGCTGCTGCCGACTGGCTACGCTCGGCAAGTTTGCGCACTTCCGAGGCCACGACCGCAAAACCCTTGCCGTGTTCGCCGGCGCGTGCCGCTTCGACGGCGGCATTGAGGGCCAGGAGATCGGTCTGACGGGCGATTTCCTGCACGATGCCGATCTTCTCGGCAATCGTGCGCATGGCGTCGACAGCACGGGTTACCGCTTCGCCGCTGGCTTCCGCATCCTTGGCGGATTGACGGGCGATCTTCTCCGTCTGGGCGGCATTGTCGGCGTTCTGCTTGATATTGGCGGCCATCTCTTCCATTGAGGCGGACGCCTCTTCGGCAGAAGCCGCCTGTTCGCTCGCGCCCTGCGACACCTGTTCGGAACTTGCCGAAAGCTGCTGGCTGCCGGACGAGACGTTCTCGGCGGCCGAGATCGCGTCGGCGACGACGCCCCGCAGGCGTTCGATCATGACGTTGACATTACCCAGAAGCTCGCCGATTTCGTCATGGCTCGTAATATCGGCCATTTTCGTCAGGTCGCCTTCAGACACTTCGCGAACCACGGTGTTGGCGCGGCTGAGGCCCTTGCTGATCGTGCTGGCGATCCAGAAGGCGGTTATCGCGGCAATCAGTAGTGCCACGGCAGCGACGGCGACCATCGTCGTGCGTGTCGTCTCATACTGCGCGTCGGCACCAGCGTCGGCGGCCTTCATGCGCTGCTTCTCAAGCGCCAGAATTTCGGCGAGCGTCGAGTCGATCCCGTTGGCGGCAGCGCGCGCGGTCGTGATCGAGACGGTGTTTGCACCTTCCACGTTGCCGGTCTTCACGTAGTCACGGATCTGGTCGTCAGCTGCGTTGAAGGACTTCGAAAACTCGGCAATACGAGCCCAACGCGCCTTGCCTTCCTCCGTGGCAAGCGCCAACGCTTGATTGAAGGCATCACTGAAGTCCTTGCGGGCCTGATTGCCCTTGTCGATCGCCGCGGCCGCTTCATCGGCGCCACGGGCATTAAGCAGGTTCTTCTGCTGGCGGATCGCTTCGAGCTGCGCGATGTTGATCTGCTGCGCAAGATCGAGGCGGGCTGCCGGGCCGGCGAGGAGATTGCCAATCGTATCATTCAGCGACCCGAGGCTGAAGATACCGTAAGCGGCGGTGCCCAAGAGCATGAGGATGATGAAGGTGAACGCGGTCACCAGCTTCGTCTTGATTGTCAGTCGCATCGGTTTAACCCCAAGTTGAATCCATCTGCGTCAATTGCCGGCTCCCGCCGCATCATGCCTGGATGAAAAAATCGCCTGCAGATTCGGGAGAATGATGAACTCTCCGCCCCTCTTCACCAGGCAGTTGATGTAGTCGGCGCGCCAGCGCATCCCGACGCTCGGCGGCGCCTCGCTCGCGTTTTTTGCGAGCGTCGTCACCTCGTTCACTTTATCGGTTCTGAGGCCGACGAGCGTCGGCTCGCCCTGGAGATCGATCTCGATGACGATGAAACGGCTATCGATCGTTGCCTCCTCCGCCTCCATCCCGAAGGCGAGACGCAGGTCGGCGAGCGGTATGACCTTGCCGCGGAAGTTGATGACGCTGGCGACGAAGGGCTGACTGCCCGGCACCGCGGTCTCCGGAAGCAGGTCCAGGATTTCCTGGACGATGACCGCTTCCAGCGCGAAGGTCTCGCCGTTGAGATCGAATGTCAGGACCTCGACTTCCTCGGCATAGCTCCAATGATTGTCGAAACGTTCGGCTGCTGCTGTTGCACTCATCCTGCTACCCGCAATTGCGCCTCCTGTTGCTGACCCGCGGCAACCAGGTGCCCGACGTCGAGAATGAGTGCGACGCTGCCGTCGCCGAGAATGGTGGCGCCCGAAAAGGTCGCCACGTCATTGTGCAGTTTCGACATCGACTTGATGACCGTCTGGTGGTCGCCGATGATCTGGTCGACGACGAGGCCGACGCGCTCGGTTCCGGTCGAGATGACCACGACTTTCTGGTGCACATCGGGTTTCGTGCCGGTGCGGAAAAGATCGCGTAGGCGTAGGAACGGCACCAGGCTGTCGCGCAACGAGATGAAGCTACGGCCGCGCGAGCGCAGATCCTCCTCGAGCGACAGTTCGAGGCATTCCTCGACGGCCGAAAGCGGGATGACGTAACGGCCCGAGCCGACACGCACCAGCAGGCCGTCGATAATGGCAAGCGTCAGCGGAATGCGCAGCGACACTTCCGAACCCTGTCCGGGCACACTGACGATATCGATTGCGCCGCGAAGCTCTTCAACCGTCTTCTTG
This sequence comes from Rhizobium sp. NLR8a, assembly GCF_019685235.1. Taxonomy (NCBI): domain Bacteria; kingdom Pseudomonadati; phylum Pseudomonadota; class Alphaproteobacteria; order Hyphomicrobiales; family Rhizobiaceae; genus Rhizobium; species Rhizobium sp. NLR8a. The sequence goes on along the minus strand of NZ_JABDWI010000006.1, from coordinate 244,755 downwards.
ACCACGTCCATGCCGACGCCGCGGCCGGACAGATTGGTGATCGCGGTGGCCGTCGAAAAGCCGGGAGCAAAGATCAGTTGCAAGAGCTCGGGGTCCGAAAGCGGTTGGCCCGGATGGATGAGGCCGGAGGATTCCGCCTTGGCGCGGACCCGTTCACGGTTGATTCCGCGGCCGTCGTCCTTGATCGAGATGATCACCTCGCCACCGGCCTGACGGGCCGAAAGCGTGATCGTGCCGGCCTTGGCCTTGCCGGCCGCAAGGCGGTCGGCGGGTACTTCGAGGCCGTGATCGATCGAGTTGCGCACCAGGTGCACCAGCGGATCGGCCAGCCGCTCGATCACCGTTTTGTCGACCTCGGTGCTCTCGCCCTCGATCACCAGCTCGATCACCTTGCCGGTCTCGCGGGCAAGATCGTGCACAAGGCGGCGGAAGCGGGAGAAGAGGGTCGCAACGGGCACCATGCGCAGCACCATCATCGTGTCGCGCAATTCGCCGGACAGACGTTCGATTTCTTCCGAGACGGAGCGCAATGCGATATCGGTGCTGGCGCTGGCGAGCTGGCTGAGGCGCGATTGCGCGATCACGAGCTCACCGACACGGTCCATCAGTTCGTCCAAGCGCTCTGCCGGGACGCGCACGTTCTCGGCAGCCTTCGCCTGGCTGACGGCAGCGGGCCCCTCACGCCTGACGGGAACCGCTTCGACGGGACGGAATTCCGGCACACCAGCCGCCGGGACAGGTGGTGGCGATACTGAGGCGGCAGCGGCAGGCGCCGGCCTTGCTACAGCCGGAGCGGCCGTTGCCGCTGCTGCACTGCCGATCTCCTCGACGCTGAGTTCCATGTCGTCGAGCACGAAGATGAAGACATCGTCGATCGCCGAACGGTCCTGTTCGCTCATCAGCGTCACATCCCAGGAAATGTAGAGTTCCGTCGAAGTGAGCTCGTCGAGAGGCGGAATGGCCGAAGTGTCGGCGCGTACGGTACATTCGCCGAGATCGCGCAGTTCGTCCAGCAGACCGAGCGGATTGGTGCCGTTGGCCATCGCATTGGCCGGCAGGCTGAATCGGATGCGCCAGCTGTTCTTCGTCTTGTTCGCCGACGCTCCTTGCACGGGCGCTGCGACGGCGGCTGTCGCTGTGGCGGGCGCCGCAGCCTCGGCGCCGACCGCGGACTGCAGTTGTGCCAGAAGCTTATGCCCGGTATCGCCGTAATCGGCGTCGGGCTGGTCGACGAGGGCACGCATATGGTCCTGGGCGGCGAGAACGGCGGCGACAAGTTCGCTGGTCGCCGCGACCTCGCCTTTTCGGACGCGGTCGAAAGCGGTTTCACAATGGTGGGTGAAGGCCGCCAGCGCCTCGAAACCGAACATCGCGCCCGATCCCTTGAGCGTGTGAAGCCCGCGGAATACCGCGTCGACGAGATCCTTATTGTCGAGTTGGTGAGTGAGGTCGAGAAGACCGGCCTCGATCGCTTCGAGGCATTCGGCAGCCTCCATGCGGAATACGGCGACGGGGTCGAGCGTACTCATCTGCCGAGGACCTTCTTCACGATCTTCACGAGACTTTCCGGGTCGAACGGCTTGGTCAGCCAGCCGGTCGCGCCGGCGGCCTTGGCACGTGCCTTGAGATCGGCGTCAGATTCCGTCGTTAGAAAGATAATCGGAACACCGGCCTGCGCCGGCAGCTTGCGCAGTTCTTCGATCATCGTCAGCCCGTCCATAACAGGCATGTTGAGATCGGTTACGATCAGATCGAAGCTGCTGGCCTTGGCCGCCATAAGACCTTCAGCCCCGTTCACCGCTTCGGTGACGCTGTAACCGGCATTGGTCAGGGTGACCTTTGTTGTCAGACGGATGCTGGCGGAATCGTCTACCGTCAGAATGTTGGCACTCATAATGTCACCTCTTTATGCAACCAGAACTTTAAGTCTTCTTGATCGAAGGATTCGATGAAACCGGCACGCTCAAGTACGTTCAGCACTGAGCCGCTGGCGGGAGAAAAAAGCCTGAACGTCTTTCCGTCAGACTTTGCTTGGCGACGTGCGGCCTCGATAAGCTGTATGAAACTGAGGTCAGCTTCAGCATCAGCGATAACGCTAACGACAATGTCGTCTTTACTGTTAAACTCGTCACTAAGCTTCGAATGTAGCTCGGCCACATGGCGGATGCTTAGCACACCCGGTAAATTTATAGATTCACAATATTGGCTCTGAGTATCCAATGCAGCCTCCTGGGCCCGAGAAATACTTGTGACCCTAAGAGGACTCTCACGACAGCGTTAATGCAGCGTAAACAGGGGTTGTATAAAACCGACGTACAACGCGGTCCGCGACTCCCAATTCTTATCCAGGATAAGTTGTACCGCTCTCTCAATGTTTAGAGATAAATTAAGTAAAAACAGAACCTTAAATGATCTCTTTCGGCATGCGGTGCACCGGCCGCCCCGTCTCACACCTTTCATTAATCACAACGCAGGCGAGTCTGGGGCGTTTACCGGACATTTCCATCCTGCCCGTAGAAATAGAGTCAAATGGCCTGCGTTTTAAGAAAAGGTAATAAATGTGGCACACGCTCTGGTAACATCCAACGCTGCAGCCTACACATCGGGGCGGGAGATCAGTCAGATCCTGGAATCCGCCCGCAGCCAAGTCGAGGAGCGATTTCTCGCGGGCGGGGCGGTGCTGCTGTCGGTGATGGATGTCCTCAACCGTCTGCTGAACTCGCTCGAAAGTGTCGCCAAGGCACTCGATGACAAGGAGGCGAGCGATACCGGCGCCGATCTCCGCGCCACCGTGGAAATCCTGACTGCATTGCCGGTCACCGAAGAAAATCGCCAGCAGGCGCTCATCTCGCTGGCGCACACCGGCAGGGATCTGCGCAAACACGTCGCCGACATGCAGGAGACGATGCGCTATCTCAGAACCTTTGCCGTGACTGTCAAGATCACTGGCGCCGGCCTCGCCGAATTCGCCGGCTTTGCTCAGGAGATTCTGGAGCGAATCTATTCGGGCACCGATGAGGTCAATCGTTTCGCCGCCCATCTCGACAGCCTTGAGAAAGAGGTCAAGTTCGCCGCCTCCTTCGGAGCCAACGTTTCCAGGAGTTACGCCGATACCGTTCCGGCCGTCGCCGGAGCCCTGCGCGACGATGCCGCCAAGATCGCCGAACACCGCAAAAACCTCGGTGTCCTCGCCCGCGAGGTCGGCGCGATCGCACGCGGCGTCCAGAGCAAGGTCAGCTCGACTCTATCGGCCCTGCAGATCGGCGACATCACCCGTCAGCGCATCGAACATGTACAGGCAACCTTTTCGATGCTTGAAGATTTCCTCGCGGGCGAAGATGGCGCCAGGCTCGACGCCGGTGCGCGCCAGCGTCTTCAGAATGTCGTTCACCATCTGACCGCGGCGCAGATCAACGACATGTGGATCAATTTCCAGCGGGATTCGGAAAACGTCGTCAAGACGATTGCGAGTTTCGACCACGACATGCGGGAAATCCTCAAACTGCGCGATCAAATGGGCACCGAAAGCGGCGAAGCCGGCGGCAATTTCATGCGCGCGCTGGAATCCAGCGTTTCCGCCGCCCACGAGATCGTCAAACAGGTTGACACGGCAAGCCGGCAGGCTGACCAGGTAAGCCATTCGACGATCGGCACGGCCGCCAAGCTTTCCGAAGCCATCGTCAACATCCGCGTTGTCAGGACCGACATCCATTACATGGCTCTGAACACCAATCTGCGCTGCAGCCGGCTTGGCGAGGAAGGCAAGTCGATCAATGTCGTCACCGCCGAGCTGCGCATCTTCGCCGGCAAGCTGGATGAATCCGCCGATGCCATCGTCAACGGCCTGCCGGCGCTCGAAGCCGCTGCCGGGCGCGCGGCTCCCGCCACGGACGCTGCGGCCGGCGGACTGGACGAGAGCCTGACCTCGGCTGTCGGCAACATCCGTTCCGCGGCCAATGTCATGGAAAACGAGCTGAAGGTGCTCGCCGAAAACGGCCGCGAGGTTGCCGCCAAGATCGGCCTGCTGATCGGCAAGCTCGACTTCCAGCACGAACTCGGCGATGTCCTTGCCCGCTGCGCCGATGTGCTCAAAGGCGTCGCCGGCATCGATGTCGCCGATATTTCTGACCTCGCGGAGGCCATCGCACCGCTCGACCGCAAGATCTTCAAGCTCTACACGATGGTCCAGGAGCGAAACATTCATCGCGACATCATCCCGGCAAGCAATGAAAACATTACAGCGCCCGCCGAGACCGCCAAAACCGAAAATGACGTGGATCTTTTCGCCGACGCGCTTTTCTAGCGCATGTCTCGCAAAACTGTGCAGCGGTTTGCGATAAAGACATGCGGAAAACCAAAGACCGAGAGCATGATAAGCGAATCTGAAGGATCACGACATGCTTTAGAGAATGAAACACGCGGCGGCTATCGCCGCCGGAATTTGTTGGCGGCATCGATCGCCGCCTTCTGTTGATCGTCCTCGATCCCGAGATAAAAATCTTCCAGCGCCGGATCGGCAAGCCCGGCACGGCGCGACAGCACATACCACTTCGCCGCCTCGATCGGATTCGGCGGCGTGCCGATGGCGTTGATGTAGAGATGGGCAAGCTTGTTCTGGGCAACGACATTGCCGCCATTGGCGGCAAGTTTCAGCCATTCGAAACCCTTGACGTAATCCCTGGGACCACCGACGCCGTTGACGAGCCAGATGCCGAGATCGAGCTCGGCTGTGTCGAAGCCGGCGCGCGCGGCGCGCGCCATCCACTCGCGGGCGAGCTGCTTCTTTTCCTCCGGCAGATCCTTCAGCGTCGCATAGATCTGCGCCACGGCATATTGCGAATCCGCAATGCCCTGCTCGGCCGATTTCTCGTAAAACGGTAGCGCGAGCTTCAGCCCCTTTTCGCCGGGATTGTCGGCGACAACAATCTGCGCCCAGTTGAATTCGGCCGAAGGATTGCCGGCTTCGGCCGCCTTGCGCATATAGTCGTCGGCTTTGACCTTGTCGCGCGGCACACCTTGGCCTTCCATCAGCATGAGCGCATATTTGAACATCGCCGCAGGATCGCCGCCTTCGGCCGCCTTGCCGTACCAGAAGGCAGCGCCTTTCACGTCCTTCTTGACGCCGAGGCCTTGCGAGAGGATTTCGCCGATCAGCGTCTGCGCCGCCGGATCGCCGAGCTGCGCGCGCGGCAGCGCCTTGTCCATCGCCGCCAGATAATAGCCGCGCTGATAGGCGCCGTACGCCTCGTCGATCGGACCTTTGTAATCTTTCTCGGGCGGGAGGTCGGGCAGCTTCGCGCCCATGCGATCAAAAACGCCGACACCGTCCGAGGGCTTCACATCCCCGTTGGTGTGCCGGTCGGTACGAAAGCTTGACGCCGGCGCAGCGCCGGGCTGGCTGATGACGCTGTCCGGTGCCTGCGCCACGGCGATATCAGACCCGCCCGCAGTGAGGGCGACTATGCTGGCAAGCAGATATTTCAAAGGGCGGGCGGGCAGGATCGGCATGAGCGGGATTTCAATCCTCAAACCGTGGCGCTTTTTCGTCAAGCAGAGCATTGATCTCGGCAACGATGGATGGCGCTCGGCCGGGCTCCCCGAACACCGCCAGCCGCAGCGCCACGAACTCTGCTCCGGTCTCGGCAACGGCAAGAGCCGACACGGGATCGGTGCCGCCCATGACGATGCAGGGGATTTCGATCATTGAGGCCCACCATTCGCCGAGCGCGAGGTTCTTGGGATGCGCCTCCGGCTTGATATCCCCATCAAGCTTGCCGAAGAAGATATAATCCGGCCTGACTTCGCCGATCTCCAGCGCATTGTGCCGGTCGCTGGCATTGCCGCCGCCGACGATCAGCTTCGGAGCGTGTTTGTCGATCGCCTCCGACAGTGCCTGCGCGTTGCTGGTTATATGCAGGCCATCGGCCTTCGCCCGTCCCGCCACGCGGCTGTCGCCTGCAATCAGCGCGGCGGCCCCCGCATCCTGAATCACCGGCACCAGCTTTTCGGCATGTTTCTGGAAGGCGCCGTCGTCGAGCCCGTATTGCGGCACGATGACGGAGGCGACATCGCCGCCCTTCAGCGCATCGGTGACGATCCTTGCCTGTTCATCGGCGTCGGCAATATCAGGGACGATGAGCACCAGGCGGCAGCGGTTTTCGGGTTCGGTCATGAGGTCTTTCCGTTTCCTGCGAATTCCCTTCTCGAAAAGACGGATCCGCACTCGTTTTGTGTGAGTAGTTCCGTTAGAGGAGGCTTGCAAGAGGAGGACGTCGAAAGCATGCCGCAGGACTTGTCATTCTACTACGCCGCCGTGCCCGCGGTTCTGCTTGTTGGTCTCGCAAAAGGCGGCATGGGCGACGCTTTGTCGCTGATCGGCCTGCCCTTTCTCGCCCTGGTCGTCTCGCCGCTCGAGGCGGCGGCAATCCTGCTGCCGATCCTGGTCTTCATGGACATGATCTCGCTTGTCATCTGGCGCAGGCATGGCGATTGGGCGACGCTGAAGATCATGCTGCCGGGCGCAATTCTCGGCATTGCCCTCGGCTGGGCGACCTCGGCGCTTGTTCCCGGCAATGTCCTGCGCGTCGTCATCGGCGCGGTGACGATCCTCTTCTGCCTGCGCTATTTCTGGAACAATTTCGGCCCCGGCGCCAGCAAGACGATCCCCCCGCACGGACAGCGGCCGGTCGCTGCCGCCCTCTGGGGAACGTTTTCCGGATATGGCAGCTTCGTCGCCCATGCCGGCGGCGCGCCGTTTCAGATCTATGCCCTGCCGCTCAAACTGGAGCCGCGCGAATATACCGGCACCAGCGTGCGCTTCTTCGCAATCCTCAACGCCATCAAGCTCATTCCCTACTTTGCCCTCGGCCAGCTCGACACGCAGAACCTTGCGACCTCCGCCACGCTCTTGCCTTTCGCGCCGCTCGCCACCCTTGCCGGGGCCTGGTGCGTGCGCCGCATGAAGCCGCAGATCTTTTATCCTTTCATGTATGCGATGGCGCTGATCGCGGCCTTTCTGATCATACGCGAGGGCCTCGGCTGGTAAGGGCGGCAGTACGCTGCAATGCACAATTTCCTTGCTGCAACGGCCGGTTTGACGTAGCGTTTCTGCCATGTCGAACACGGACCCCTTCTCTGCGATTGCCGACCCGAACCGGCGCTTTCTGCTGGAGGAATTGCGGCGCGCGCCGCGCACGGTCAACGAGCTTGCCGAGGGCCTGCCGATCAGTCGGCCCGCTGTCTCGCAGCACCTGAAGGCACTGCTCGACAGCAATCTTGTCTCCGTGACCTCGGAAGGTACGAAACGCATCTACGCGGTCAACAACCGCGGCTTTGACAAGCTCAATCTGTGGCTGGATCAGTTCTGGGCCTGACCGCGCCTCCGATCACACCCCTGACGCATCATAAAAACGCCCTTTTGCCGCAAGCAGACGCAAACGCGCCAGCCGCGACGTCACAAGCATCGGGCTGGCGCAATTCTGGTGTGATCACCGGTTCTTGCAAATTTTAGGCGGAATGGATGGATTTACCTCTTGCGCAAGATGATCGCCCGGCGACCCTTGGGAAGATTAATGGACGGATGACTTGAGACGCTGAATCTCGTCCTTGATGCGCAGCTTGCGGCGCTTGCATTCGGCAATTTCTGTATCGGAGATAGAAGGAGCTGTTCTGAGTGCATGCAACTCCTCCTCGAGAGCAACATGCTTTTTCTGGAGTGATTCAAGATGAGCTTCAACTGTCATTTGACCCTTCCTTCCTCTTACCCTCCCCGACCATCGTCGTCGGGGATCAAGGTGTCAACGGGCGGACTGTGACATATTTTTGAAGGCTTGTCGAAGGCCAAAAGATGAAGATGCGATGGCAAATTCATGATCACGACTAACTAGCCGTTACCCGTATTTGGTGATAGGAGCTTGCGGAAATCATCGGCAGATCGGACAAGGTCCGTGGACGATAACGGGGAATGCATATGGCCGATCAGGAACAGGCGGAAATCAGGCTCATGGTGGCGCGTCTGCGCCAGGAGCACGAGGATTTCGACGCTGCGATCAACGCCATGATCGAGACCGGATGCGACGCTCTGCGAATCCAGCGCATGAAGAAGAAAAAGCTCGTCATCAAGGACAAGCTCTCCAAGCTGGAAGACCAGATCGTTCCCGACATCATTGCCTGAAAGGAACCGCCGCAGGATGACAGATAGACCACTCGTCGCCATCATCATGGGCAGCCAATCCGATTGGGAGACCATGAAGAACGCGGCCGACACGTTGGAAGCGCTGGAAATCGCTTATGATGCGCGCATCATCTCAGCGCATCGTACGCCCGAGCGCATGATGAATTTCGCCAAGGGCGCCCGTGCGGAAGGCTTCAAGGTCATCATCGCCGGTGCTGGCGGTGCGGCGCATCTGCCGGGCATGACCGCATCGATGACGCCGTTGCCGGTCTTCGGCGTGCCGGTCCAGTCGAAGACCATGTCCGGCCAGGACAGCCTTCTTTCCATCGTGCAGATGCCGGCCGGCATTCCGGTTGGGACCCTCGCCATAGGCAAGGCGGGTGCGGTCAACGCCGCTCTTCTCGCCGCCGCCGTGCTGGCCCTTTCCGACGAAGAGATTGCCGACAGGCTCGACGAATGGCGCGAGCGCCAGAGTGCTGCCGTCGCCGAATATCCAATGGACAACCAATGACCATAGGAACAATCGGCATAGTCGGCGGCGGCCAGCTCGGCCGCATGCTGGCCATCGCCGCCGCCAGATTGAATTTCCGCACTGTCATCCTCGAGCCGCAGCTCGACTGCCCCGCCGCCCAACTGGCGAACCGGCAGATCGTTGCCGCCTATGACGATCCGGCGGCACTGGCCGAACTGGCAGACGCCTGCGACGTCGTCACCTACGAATTCGAAAACGTGCCCGTCGCAGCCGCCGAAGCGCTCTCGGCAAGCATCGCCGTCTATCCGCCTGCCAAGGCGCTTGAGGCCGCCCAGGATCGGCTCGTCGAAAAACGCTTCCTCAACGGCTGCGGCATCTCAACCGCTCGCTTTCATGCGGTCGACAGCCAGGCAGATCTCGAAACCGCGCTGAAAGATTTCGACGGCCAGGGCGTGCTGAAGACCCGCCGCCTCGGTTATGACGGCAAGGGGCAGAAGGTTTTCCGCTCGCCCGCCGACAATCCTGACGGTGCCTATGCCGCGCTCGGGGCCGTGCCGCTCATCCTCGAAAGCTTCGTCGCCTTCGAGCGCGAGGTCTCGATCATCGCCGCGCGTGCCGCGGATGGGACGGTCGTCTGCTTCGATCCCGCCGAGAATGTCCACCGCAACGGCATCCTCCATACCTCGACCGTTCCGGCCGCAATCTCGGCGACGACAGCGGAGGCCGCTCGTCGATCGGCCGAAAAGATTCTCGCCGCGTTGAACTATGTCGGCGTGATCGGCATCGAATTCTTCGTGCTTGCCGATGGCGGCCTGATCGCCAACGAGATGGCGCCGCGCGTCCACAATTCCGGTCATTGGACGGAAGCCGCCTGCGTCGTCAGCCAGTTCGAGCAACATATCCGCGCTGTCGCCGGCCTGCCGCTCGGCAATGGCGAGCGCCACTCCGACTGCGTCATGCAGAATTTGGTCGGTGACGATATCCTTGCCGTCCGCGACTGGCTGCAACGTCCCGACACGCTGGTTCACCTCTATGGCAAGAGCGAGTGGCGCCCCGGCCGCAAGATGGGTCATGTCACGACATTGGCGCCGAAATTGCCGGTTTCGCGGTGAGAAACGGTCCTGCGGCTTGGGAAAAACACCGTCACGTGGTTGACACGCTGGAGGTGACGAGGTATCTGCACCCCCACCTAAAGAGCGCGCCCCGACGGCGCGCTTTTGATTGTTAAAGTTACGGGCGAATGTGAATTCCCCCATAGAGATCGCGGATCAGAAAAATGAAGATCAAGAATTCGCTCAAGTCGCTCAAGGCTCGTCACCGTGACAACCGTCTGGTTCGTCGCAAGGGCCGCATCTACATCATCAACAAGCTGAACCCGCGCTACAAGGCTCGTCAGGGCTGATTGCGCGAATCCGGATTGTGCGCCGCGCAGATTGCGCCGACGGACATCCGGTGGGTCGCTGCGGTGATCACGTCTAATTTGTTTGATCTTCGGCGCTGGCGGGCTAATATGTCCGCCATGCGCTTTTTTGCTTTGACGTCAGCGGTGCTGCCGCTCGCCTTCATCCTCTCCACCTCCCCGTTCCCGGCCACCGCGGCGGAAAACAACGTCATTGTCGAGCGGAGGGATGCCAATAGTTCGCCGAAGCAGCGTCTCGACCAGCTCTTCAGCCAGCTGAAGCGCGAGCGTGATCCTGACAAGGCCAGCAGCATTGCCAACGAAATTCGTCTGGAATGGAATGATTCCGGCAGCGCGACCGTGAACCTACTGATGCAATGGGCCGACAAGGCGATTGAGGAAAAGCGCAATCCCGCCGCTCTCGATTTCCTCGACGAGGCGATTGCCCTCAAGCCCGATTATGCCGAGAGCTGGAATCGCCGCGCCACGCTGAATTTCGTCATGGGCAATTACCGCAAGTCGATGTCCGACATCGAGCATGTGCTGGATATCGAGCCGCGCCATTTCGGCGCGCTCTCCGGCATGGCCGCGATCCTCAGCAATTCCGGCAACGATCAATTGACCCTGAAGGCCTGGGAACGGTTACTCGATATCTATCCCGCCGATCGCACTGCGCAGGAGCAGGTCAACATGCTTGCGGAAAAACTCGCCGGCAATCGCACCTGAAGCCGGCCGATCAAGCTTGACCTTCGGCCGGAGCGCGCAATTTTAGAACCTGTCGAGGGCAATTTGACGCGACCGCCGCCCCTCGCAAAATCCATCGACTGTCGCCGTTAAGATCATGCTTGCCGAAGTTTCCGCCCTTCTTGCCCCGCTCGCAGCCGCCATCGGTTACTCTTCTTATAAGGCGCGGCAATTCGAACGGACCTATCCGAATATCGGTGAATTGACGGATGTCGGCGGCTACCGCATGAACGCCGTCCATGTCGAACGTCCCCAAAATGCGGACCTGCCGGCGCTCGTCTTCATTCACGGCGCCAGCGGCAATCTGCTCGATCAGTTCGTCGCCTTTCGCGCCCCGCTCGAAGGCCGGGCGGAAATGCTGTTCGTCGATCGTCCCGGTCACGGCTATTCCGAGCGCGGCGGCCCTGAGAACGCCGTACCCTCGGGCCAGGCCGATGCAATCGCTCGACTGATGGAAAAGCGCGGCATCGAGAAGGCGATCATTGTTGGCCATTCCTTCGGAGGCGCGATCACCGCCGCCTTCGGACTGCGCCATCCGGATAAGACCGCTGGTCTGCTCTTCCTCGCACCCGCCACCCATCCGTGGCCCGGCGGCATCGACTGGTATTATCACGTGGCGACCGTGCCGGTCATCGGTTGGCTCTTCAACCACGCCATCGTCGTTCCGCTTGGACTGAGCCGGCTGGAGCGCGGCACATTGAACGTTTTCCGTCCCAATCCACGCCCTGCCGACTACATCGAAAAAACCGGCCCGTCGCTGGTGCTGCGCCCGCGCACCTTCCACAACAATGCCGCCGATTTCAAAAGACTGCTCGCCTATGTGAAGGAGCAGTCGCCGCTCTACTCGCAGATCACCGCGCCGACCGTTATCATCACGGGCGACCGCGACAAGATCGTCTGGGAACACCTGCATTCGCGCGGCCTCGCCCGCGATATACCAGGTTCCGAACTCGTTACGGTCGGCGGCGTCGGCCATAAGCCGGATTATCTGGCCACCGACGTCGCTATCGCCGCCATGGAAAAGATCGCCGGCGAGCCCCGCGACCTCCAGGCGGCCGCCCGCCGTGCCGAAGAGCGGCTCGCCGCCTCTCTCCGCGATCAAGCGATCCAAATCCAGCCGTCGCGGATGCCGGGCGCTCTCCACCGCGTTTGATCTCTCCGGCGGTGTCCCTGTCGGACATTCGGCCGGCTTCCTCGCACAAAGCCTGCTCCTCGCATTGCCGCGGACCGCAGCAGCCCCATATGTCTTTCCGTTGTTGTCCATAGGAGGGGAAATCATGGGCCGCCTGCATATCGGGACGATCTCCGTCATATCGGCCTTGTCGCTAACTCTGACGACGGCTTTCGCGGCGTCGCCCGCACCGGTTGAAGCCGAACACGGGATGGTCGTCACCGCCCAGCATCTGGCGACCGATGTCGGCGTCGAGGTGCTGAAGAGCGGCGGCAACGCCGTCGATGCGGCGGTCGCCGTCGGTTATGCACTGGCGGTCGTCTATCCCTCGGCCGGCAATCTCGGCGGCGGCGGCTTCATGACCATTCGCCTGAAAGACGGCAGCAAGACCTTCCTCGATTTCCGCGAGCGCGCGCCGCTCGCCGCGACAAAGACCATGTATCTCGATAGCAAGGGCGATATCGTGCCGCGCGCCAGCCTTGACGGCTACCTCGCCGTCGGCGTTCCCGGTTCGGTCAAGGGCTTCGAGACGGCGCGGGAGAAATACGGCACCCGCTCACGCCAGGATCTGATCGCGCCGGCGCTCCGCTTCGCCAAGGAAGGCTACACGCTGGAACAGGGCGATGCCGCGATTCTCGCCGGCGGCGCCAAGCGCCTTGCCAAGGACGAGACGGCGGCGAAGATTTTCCTGAAACAGGACGGCAAGCCCTATGCGTCCGGCGAAAAGCTTGCGCAGCCCGACCTCGCCGCGGTTCTGGCAGCCATCTCGGAAAAAGGACCCGACGCCTTCTACAAGGCCGCCCCCGCCGAGGCGATCGTCAAAGCGAGCCAGGCCAAGGGCGGTATCCTTGCCAAGGAGGATTTCGAGCAATACACCGTGCGCGAACTGAAGCCAATCGAGTGCAATTACCGCGGATACGACATCATCTCCTCACCGCCACCTTCCTCCGGCGGCGTCATCATCTGCGAGATCCTCAACGTCCTCGAAGGTTATCCGCTCTCCTATCTCGGCTACGCCTCGGCTGAAACCGTGCACGTGATGGTCGAGGCGATGCGCTACGCCTATGTCGACCGCAACGCGGCGCTCGGCGATCCCGATTTCGTCGAGAACCCGGTCGAGAAAATGCTCGACAAGAGCTACGCCAAGGAGATCGCAGCAAAGATCGATCCCTACAGGGCCGGGACTTCGGCCAACCTGAAACCCCTCGGCGGCAAGGAAAGCAACGAGACGACCCATTATTCGATCATTGACGACGAGGGTAATGCGGTTGCCGTCACCTATACGCTGAACGGCTCCTTCGGCGCGGCGGTCGTAGCGCCCGGCACCGGCGTTCTGCTCAACAACGAAATGGACGATTTCACCTCCAAGCCGGGTGTGCCGAACCTTTACGGCCTCGTTCAGGGCGAAGCCAATGCCATTGCTCCGAAGAAGACGCCTCTCTCCTCGATGAGCCCGACGATCGTCACCCGCGACGGTAAGCCCTTCATGGTGATCGGCAGCCCCGGCGGCTCGCGCATCATCACCATCACGCTGGAAGCGATTTTGAATGTCATCGACTTCGGCATGGATATCAGCCAGGCGGTCAACGCGCCGCGGGTTCATCACCAATGGCAGCCCGACAAGGTCTATTTCGAGCCCTATGCGCTTTCGCCCGATACGGAAAGGACGCTTGCGGCGATGGGCTATAGCTTCGACGGCGGCAACGACGCCCCGCTCTGGGGCCAGGCCGCTGGTATCCTCGTCGGCGGCAAAAGCCTTGCCGCCATCGAAAAAGGCAGCGGCGCTCGTTACAACGGCGCCATGGACGCCCGCGCGACGGAAGGCTCAGCAGGCGGCTATTGACGGTCGGCGAGCCGCCGGGCATAGGCGCAATGGTCATTCATGTCACGGTGACAAAGTCACCGTTCACAAACCGTTTGCCCCGTCTTATGCATGAGCGACTCCCGCAAGCAGGACGATTCCCGAATGGTCAGCATTGAAATGATTGTTGCCGCCCGCGCTCGACTGCGCGGTCGCGCGCGCCGCACGCCGCTTCTCTCCTCCCCCTTCCTGAACGAGATCGCCGGCCGGCGGCTGTTCGTGAAGGCGGAATGCCTGCAGCATTCGGGTTCCTTCAAGTTTCGCGGCGGCTGGTCTGCGGTTTCCGGCCTTGACCCGGCCGTACGCACGCGCGGCGTCATCGCCTTCTCCTCGGGCAACCATGCGCAGGGCGTCGCCCTTGCCGCCAAGCTGCACGGCGTGCCCGCCGTCATCATCATGCCGAGCGATGCGCCGAAGCTGAAGATCGCCAACACCCGCGCCTTCGGCGCCGAAGTCGTGCTCTACGACCGCGCCAACGAGGATCGCGATGAAATCGGCGCGCGGCTCTCCGCCGATCGCGGCCTGACGCTGATCAAGCCTTTCGACGAACCGCTTGTCATCGCCGGCCAGGGCACGACTGGCCTCGAAATCTCCGAACAGGCGGAAGAAGAAGGTGTGACGGAAGCCGAGGTGCTCGTTCCCTGCGGCGGCGGCGGACTGACGTCAGGCATCGCGCTCGCCCTCGAGGCCAGCGCCCCCGGCTTTCGCGTCCGTCCCTGCGAGCCGGAGAATTTCGACGACACCACCCGATCGCTCGCCTCCGGCAGGATCGAACGCAATGCCGCGATGTCGGGTTCGATCTGCGATGCGATCGTCACACCGGAGCCGGGCAAGATCACCTTCCCGATCTTGAAGCGCCTCGCCGGCGCCGGCATCGTCGTCACCGACGAGGAGGCGCTCCGCGCCATGGCGCTCGCCTTCGTCAGATTGAAGATCGTCGTTGAGCCGGGCGGCGCCGTGGCGCTGGCTGCCGCTCTTTTCCATGGTGAGGCGCTGGAAAGCGATACAGTCGTCGCCGTCACCTCCGGCGGCAATGTCGATGCCGACATCTTCGCCATGGCGTTGGAACGCTTCGGCTGAGCTATCGGCCGGCTTCGTGATCGGCCAAAACCCTGCGATCAAGGGGTTAATCCGAGATCTCAGCCTGCCCTCCCGTGCAGCATGCCATGCACGGACTGTAGAACGAGCTCGCCAAGCCGCGCCGCAGCCGGTTGCAGCTCGGCTTCCGCTCGATGCAGTACCAGACCGAGCTTCGGCAGCTCAGGCAGGCCGATTGCCTCTGGCGCGAGCGCCCGGACCTTCACCGGCAGGCCGATCGGCGTGCGGATGGACAAACCGAGGCCGGCCGCCGTCGCTGCCCAGAGGCCGCCGAGACTGGGACTGACGAATGCGAGCCGCCAGGAGATTCCCGCCGCATCGAGCGCCCTGGTCGCCGCACTGCGCAACAGGCACGGCGCCTCCAGCGACGCAAGCGGCATCGGCTCGCCGCTTGCCACATGCCAGCCGGGCTGTCCCTCGGCAGGGCCGATCCAGCACATCGGCACTTCGCCGATGCGCTCGCAATACGCCGACAGCGTCCCGTCGCTCCAGGCAAGCGCCAGATCGAGCTTGCCTGAGGTGACCCGCTCGAGAAGTTCGGCATTGCGCACCACCCGCGCCTCGATGCGGACTTTCGGGTGGGCGCGCGCGAAACGGCCGAGCACCTCAGGCAACAAGGTCTCGCCGAAATCCTCCTGCAGACCGAGCCGCACCCACCCTTCCAGCTCAACGCTGTGTACGGCCGCCGCCGCCTCATCATTGAGGTCCAGCAACCGTCTGGCATAACCGAGCATCGTTTCGCCTGCATCGGTCAGCGCCAGCCCGCGGCCCGCTTTGCGGAAGATTGGCGTGCCCGCCTGTTCCTCCAGCTTCTTCAACTGCGCGCTGACCGCTGACGTCGAACGCCCGAGCTTTTCTGCCGCTTTGGCGAAATTGCCGAGCTCCATGCCGGTCGAAAAGGTCCGAAGCACATCGAGATCGAAGATCGTCCGCCGCATTTATAGTTCCAATTTTTAGGACAGTTGATCCATAAAATTCTGATTTTCAGCACCATCTTGTGCTGCGATGATGCTGTTGTCAAGGCCGCCGGACGGCCCGAACCATGGAGATCCCAATGCCCTTCGTCCGCATCTCTCTTCGCAAAGGCAAGTCGCAGGAATATCTCGCGGCGCTTGCCGACAACGTCCAGCGCGCACTGGTCGAGACCTTCGATGTGCCCGAGAAGGACCGCTTCCAGGCCATCCATCAGCATGATGAGAGTGAGCTGATCTTCGACCGCAGCTATCTCGCCGGCCCGCGCTCGGGCGATTTCGTCTATATCTCCGTCACGATCGGTCGGCCGCGAACGGCGGAGATGAAGGCAGCGCTGTATCGGCGGCTCGCCGAGCTGCTGGCCCAATCGCCGGGGCTTCGGCCGGAAGACCTGATGATCGTCGTCAGCACCAGCGCGCCTGAGGACTGGTCGTTCGGCAACGGAATCGCCCAAATGACCGATCCGGACTGGCGGCTCAAGGTAGCCGGAGACCGGCAATGAGCGCTTCGAACCCGAAGTCGATGACCGTCAGGCGACCTGGTAAGGTGACCCGCTCGCCCGAAGGCGCGGCAACCGCGCCCTTCTGGGTTGAGATGCTGCTCGAAGGCACCGACGGCGAAAATACTGCGATGCTTGCCACGCTGGATCCGGGCACCATTACCCGCTGGCACACCCATCCCAGGGGGCAGTTGCTCTATGTTCTTGCGGGACAGGGCCTGGCACAGAACCAGGGCGGCTCGGTTGAGGAATTGCGTGCTGGCGATGCAGTCTGGTTTGCGCCCGGCGAACGCCACTGGCATGGCGCCGCCGATGACAGCCCGTTCACCTATATCAGCATCCAGCCGGCGGAAAATGGCAGCTTTGTCGAATGGCTGGATCCAGTGGAGGCACGGCCATGATCGCTATGCAATACAGCTTTACCCTGCCGGCCGATTACGACATGTCGATCATCGACCGCCGCATCCGCGACAAGGGGCCGCTACTCGACGGCTTCCCCAATCTCGGTTTCAAAGCCTATCTCAGCGCCCGCACCAGCGAATTCGGCAGCCGCGAGAATCTGTATGCGCCCTTCTACCTCTGGCGGAGGCCGGAACGGGCAGGCGACTTCCTCTGCGGCACGGGTTTCCAGGCGCTCACCAGTGCCTTCGGCTGGCCGCAGGTGAAGACCTGGATCGTATGGGAGGCGCAAATCTCGCCCGATATCGCCGCTGCCGCGTTCGCAACCCGCAATATTCTGCAGACGGAACCCCATGCACCGCTTGCCGATCTCCGGCGGGCCGAAATCGCAGAAGCCGAAGCCGATCTGGCGACAGGCGCACTCGCCTCCATCTCCGGCTTCGAACCGACGACCTGGACCCGCATACGCTTCAGCCTATGGCGGGAGCCTCCCGAGATCGGCGATGACGCACAGACCTATCGCGTCGGCCATATGTCCTTGGCCCGATGAGTTTAGGCCGTTGCCCGGCGGTAGAAGGCAAGCGACCCGGCAAGGGCGAGCAGCGCGCCGCCGCAGGCCCGTTCGAGCCACAAGGCGCCTGACGTTTTCAGGAAACGGACGGCCTGCGAGCCGAAGAAAGCGTAAGCGAACATGATGATGAGATCGAGCACAGCGAAGACAAGGGCGAGCAGCACATACTGCGCCGTCTGCGGCTGGGTGGGATCGATGAACTGCGGCAGAAAGGCGGAGAAGAAGAGATAGCCCTTCGGGTTCGTCGCCGCGACCATGAAACTCTTCAGCCCGATCGAAAAGGTCGATCTCGCGGCCGGCTCATCGGATTTCAGTGCCGCATCGATCGTGCCCCTCGAACGCAAGAGCATGATACCGAGGAAGGCGAGATAGGCAGCACCCGCCCATTTCAGCATCGAGAACCAGAATTCCGATGCCGCAAGCAGGGCGCCGAGCCCGACAGCCACAGCGCCGATCAGAACGAAATCCGAAAGAACCGCGCCGACCATCCCGGCGGTCGCGCGGCGCAGCCCATGCCGAGAACCATTTGTCAACGCCAGCAGCACTGTCGGCCCCGGCGTCGCGATACCGACGAAGGAAACGGCCGCAAAAGCCAAAAGAGTGACGACATCCATGGTGATCCCTCCAAACCTGGGGACCGAGACTTGCATGCCCCGCATCCCTTGGCAATGCCTCGTCACATGAACGAAAAAAGCCCGCCGCCTTTTTCAGGCAGCGGGCTTCACCACGGATGCGATCGGATCAGACGCCGCTCTGGCCGTCCGAACCGATATAGGCGATGCGGAGCATGTTGGTGGCGCCGGGCGTGCCGAGCGGCACGCCGGCCGAGATGATGATGCGATCGCCTGGCTTGCCGAACCCTTCGTCGGCGACGATGCGGCAGGCGCGGTTGACCATGTCGTCGAGATCGGTCGCATCATGGGTGACGACGCAATGCAGGCCCCAGACGACGGCAAGCCGGCGCGCCGTCTTGATGATCGGCGACAATGCCAGGATCGGCACCTGCGGGCGCTCGCGCGAGGCGCGCAGGCCCGTCGTGCCGGAGGAGGTGTAGCAGACGATCGCCGACAGCTTCAGCGTCTCGGCGATCTGGCGGGCGGCAAGCGAGATCGCATCGGCGCCGGTCGCTTCCGGCTGGGCGCGCTGGGCATAGATGATGCCGGGATAATGCGGCTCGCGCTCGATGGCGCCGGCAATTGACGCCATGGTCGAGACGGCCTCGACGGGATAGTCGCCCGAGGCCGATTCGGCCGAGAGCATGACGGCATCGGCGCCTTCGAAGACGGCGGTCGCGACGTCGGAAACTTCGGCGCGCGTCGGAACCGGCGCCGAGATCATCGATTCCAGCATCTGCGTGGCGACGACCACCGGCTTGCCCGACCGGCGGCAGGCGCGGATCAGCTGCTTCTGAATGCCGGGAACCGATTCGAGCGGCATTTCGACGCCGAGATCGCCGCGGGCGACCATCAAGGCATCGGAAAGCTCGATGATCTCTTCGATCCGCTCGAGAGCCTGCGGTTTTTCGATCTTCGACATCAGACCAACGCGGCCGCGGGCGATCTTGCGCACCTCGGCAAGATCGTCCGGGCGCTGGACGAAGGAAAGCGCCACCCAGTCGACATCGTCGGTGGCGAGCACGGCATCGAGATCGGAACGGTCCTTGTCGGTCAGCGCACCGACGCCAAGCAGCGTGTCGGGAAGGCTGACACCCTTGCGGTCGGAAATGCGCGTGCCGGAGATCACCGTCGTGACGATGCTCTTGCCGTCGCATTTTTCTGCGCGCAGGGCGAGCTTGCCGTCGTCTATCAGCAGACGGTGGCCAGGCTGCACCGATTCCAGGATCTCGGGATGCGGCAGGTAGACGCGCGTGGCGTCGCCAAGCGCTTCATTGTTGTCGAGCGTGAAGGTCTGGCCGGGTTTCAGGTCGACCTTGCTGTCGGTAAACTTGCCGACGCGCAGCTTCGGTCCCTGCAGATCGGCGAGAATGCCGATCGGCCGGCCAGAGCGCGCCTCGACCGAGCGGATGCGCTGGATGAGCGTTCGCATCAGGTCGTGGCTCGCATGGCTCATATTGATGCGGAAGACGTCGGCACCGGCCTGGTGCAGCTTCTCGATCATCGATTCCTCGGCGGAGGCGGGCCCGAGGGTGGCGAGGATTTTAACTTTGCGATTACGCTTCATCAATTCTGACTTTCTTGCGTCCCTGGGGTGTCGGAGAGTTGAACCATCCAGCTGCCCTGGCGGCCCGTGTCATATTCCTTGAATCCCATCTTCTGGTAACCCCGGGCATAACAATCTTGCACGCCCGAAATCTTGAATTCGTTTTCCGCCACGCACATCTGCACGTCCCCCGTCCACCGTCCTCCCCGGGCGGCGTCCTCTGCGTAGAGGTAATAATAGCGCGACTGCAATTCTCCCTCGATCAGCGTGGCGCAGGTCGTTGCCGGCACCTGCCACCAACCCTCCGTGATCCAGCCGTCCTTGGCCCTGTATCCGATTGCCACCCCGACCAGATTTTGCGTTCCGTTGCAGACGCGAAAATCGGCGCGTGCGGCATCTGCGATGAAGAACGGCATGGCGGCTGCAAGAGCAAACAGGGCGAGTCGGACCAACGGTCCGGACCGCGTGAGGAAACTTGGCGCGGCTTGAATCAACACGGCTCCCAAATAGCTCCACGGTTATTCGTATCCGTGTCTTCTTGCGCCGCCCTCATCCGAAAGTCAACGCAATGCTAATCGATTATATTCCCTTTCATAGCTGGCTGCGGAGGTTCATATCCGCTCTCGCCGCCTGTCACGCTTGAACCGGTCGCGGGCGCATGCAATCACTGGGCACGACTGCGCAATGATCAACGGCAATTCCTTCATGGACGACTTTCAATCCTTCGAAATTCTACCCGGAAAACATGATAAAGGCATGGTGATCATCGCCGATCACGCGATGAACCGTCTTCCCGCCCGGTATGAGAGGCTCGGCCTGCCTGGGTCGGCCTTTGCCCGCCACATTGCCTACGACATCGGCATCGAGGGCCTGACGCGACAGCTTTCAGCGAAGCTCGGCGTACCGGCAGTGCTCGGCGGTTTCTCGCGCCTGCTGATCGACCCGAACCGCGGGGAGGACGACCCGACGCTGATCATGAAGATCTCGGACGGCGCCGTCATATCAGGCAATCACCCAATCACGCCGCAGGAATGGAATTACCGGATCGAAGCCTTTCATCGGCCCTACCACGATGCCGTGGCAGGCACGATCGACACCGTGGCGAATAGCACCGGCAAGGCACCGCTGGTACTGTCGCTGCACTCTTTCACGCCAGCGTGGAAGAGCATTCCCCGACCCTGGCACGCCGCCGTTCTCTGGGACAGTGACCGGCGCGCCGTCGGCCCGCTGCTCGATATGCTTCGCGCCGATCCCGATCTCGTCGTCGGCGACAACGAACCCTATGACGGCGCTTTGAAGGGCGATACCATGTACCGCCATTGCATGGTGACAGGCATTCCGCATGCCCTGCTCGAAGTGCGTCAGGATTTGATCGCTGATGAAGCCGGCATATCGGCATGGGCCGAGCGCCTGGCGCCGATTTTTGCGGCGATGAATGCCGATCCGGCCCTGCACGAATACGACGTCCACCAGTCGCGCACCGGCCCCTATTGAGAGCCCATGGAATGAAAGGAGAGCGAGATGACCGCGCTCAGCAAGGAACAACAGACCGAATTCGAAGCCGCCGCCTTCCGCCGTCTGATCGCACATCTTCGTGACCGCAGCGACGTCCAGAACATCGATCTGATGAACCTGGCCGGCTTCTGCCGCAACTGCCTGTCGAACTGGTATCGCGAGGCCGCCGGGGCCCAAGGTGTTCCGATCAGCCGGGACGAATCGCGCGAGATGATCTACGGCATGCCCTATGAGGACTGGAAGAACCTCCACCAGAAGGAGGCCTCACCTGTGCAAAAGGCGGCATTTGAGCTGAACAAGCCACACAAATAGTCCGCTTGGCCTTTAACGGGCTTGACCGTGACGCCGCTTCGCGGCAGTCACGTGCATCCAAAATTGATCACCGAAAAATCAGGAGAACACGATGTCTGATGCTCATGGCGTCGCCCGCGATCAGCTTCGCGCTTTCATCGAGCGCATTGAACGGCTGGAAGAAGAAAAGAAGACCATCGCCGACGACATCAAGGACGTCTATGGCGAGGCCAAGGGAATGGGCTTCGATACCAAGATTCTGAAGAAGGTCGTGGCGCTGCGCAAAAAGGACGAGCAGGAGCGCATGGAGGAGGAAGCAATCCTCGACACCTATCTGCATGCGCTCGGCATGATCGAAGCGCCGCCGGAAGGCTGATTTCGCCGACATCGCTGCTATCGAAAGCCGCCGCCTCCGGCGGCTTTTCTTTTGCGCCGGATCCTGCTGGCCGACCAACTGTTCAAACGTTCGAACAGTCAGAAGAAAAACCGCCGGATCACTCTGCCGGTTTTTCGGTCTGACGAGATCGGCAGGCTCAGTTCGTGTTGAACTTGCGCACTTCCATGAAGTTGACGGCCGTGCCGCTGAAACGGGCCGGATCGACCGAGGCGGTCTTGACGTTGAAGCCCTCGGCATAGACAGCGGTCGGCTGGGCGCGCATCGTCTGGCTGACGAAGCGCGGCGCCTTGACCTGCTTGGACGCCATTTCGAGACGGGCATTGGTCAGCGCCCACTGCGAGATCATCTTCTGCGTCAGCTTCGGCTCGGTACGCACCGTCGCGCGGCTGGCATCGGCTGCGGCGGCTTCTTTCTGCGTCGGACGGCCGCCTTTGACCGGGAGGGGCTGCGGCGCGGGGCTCTCGGCAGCCGGCGCGTCGAAAGCATCACCGAAGCTTGCCGATTTGGTCGCCGGCGCCAAGGCAGCGAGCTGCAATGACGGCTTTTCGGCGGGCGCCTTTTGCGGCATCGCGGCGGCGATTGCCTGCTCCACGCTCATGCCGGGCTCATGCGAGGCGACTTGGCTTTCCGTATCCTTATTCTGCTGCTCGAGCGCGTCGGCGATGGCAGGAGACAGGCCGCCATCCTGATCGGCTTCGTCTGCCTCCGCTTCCGGATCAGCATCCGCCGCAGCAAGCAGATTTTCGGCAACGGCAGGGCGCTCGACCGGAGTGGGAACCGGCAGTCCGTTCTGCATGTTCGGATCGACCGACGCGACCTCGGCGTCACCAGGCGCGCGGCGCTGACCGAGAAGCGAGGGAACGGGAATGCTGTAGGCGCTGAGATCGGCGAATTGCTGCGGCTGGGCCTGATCGGCAGGAAGCGCCGCGGCAAGGGCCTGCTGCGCGGCGTTACCCGAAGACGGCGCCACCAGCGCGCTGGCCATTTCGCTGCCGGCCGGCTGGTTGCTGAAGGCCGGGCGAACCTGCGGCACCGGCGCGTTCAGGGCTGCGACCTCTGTCTGCTGCGGCTCGGCAGGAGCAGGCTCGACCTTCGGCGGCGTCGCCTTGGCGACAGCAACGGGAGCCGAATCGTCTGTGTCATCTTCCTGTTCATCCGCCCCGCCGCCAAACAGCGCTGCAAACAGCGTCTTGTGTTTCGGCGCCGATTCGGACGCACTGGCGATCTCGATCTGCGTGCCGTTGACGCGGCGCTTGTAATCGGCCATCGCCTGCTGATAGCCGGGCAGCGGCTTGCCGTCGGCCGGAATGTGAATGGTGTTGCCGTTCGGGAAAAGCCGGACAAGCTCGTCGCGGCTCATGCGCGGCCAGGCGCGAACCCCGCCGACATCCATATGCACGAAGGGTGAACCGGATTTCGGATAGAAGCCGACGCCGCCGATCTGCATCTTCATGCCGATGGCCCGCAGCGCCGCAAGCTTGACGTCGGGAATGAAGAAGTCCATCGCCTTGCCGAGCATGTGCTGGCTCTTTTCGGCGACGCCGGAATTGCGCGAGCGACCGCGCAGCATCTCGTTGGTCGCCGGCGAACGGAAACCGCAGACGACGTTGATGTAGTCCCGCGAACCGCTCTGGCGGTAGACTTCCCAGATCAGGTCGAACAGGCGCGGATCCATCTTCGTCGGCTGGTTCTTGCGCCAGTCGCGCAGGAAGCGGTTCAGCTGCTCCAGACCCTTCGGGTCGAACTTGCCGTTACGCTTGTAGGTAATGACGGCTTTTTCGCCGGTATGGATGAAATAGAGCTTGAGGCTGCGGGTTTCGCCCGCTGCCTGAGAAGGTGTACTGACGAATACCGGTGAGGAAACCGCAAGCGCAAGAAGGGCGGCCGCCGCCGTCCTCACTGCCTTTCCGCAGATGTCGGCGCACAAAGAACGCCAGCTCAAGCGCGAAGGCTTGGAATTCCCATTCAGATTCGGCAACTCGATCCCCGTCAGACAGACAATGTCCCGTACTGTCTCAGATGACTGTCAAATGCGGTCACACGATGGCAAAAATGCCACACATGATCAACCTTTTCTTTACATAGTGAACGAGCCACTAACAAGTGGTTTATGATCAGTAACAAATCGTGGTTGCCCGAGTCTTAATAAATGGGGCTTAAGCCGCATCTTTCTGGGGATTATCGGGATCTATGCCGTAATCTTTGAGCTTGCGATAAAGTGTGGACCGGCCGATGCCAAGTTTGCGCGCTACTTGACTCATCTGCCCACGATAGAATTTGAGTGCGAATCGGATGAGTTCCTCCTCGACGTCGGCGAGTTTGCGCACGTCTCCGGAGGGATTGACGCTGGCAATGGCGTTTTCGGAAGTCTCCGGCAGGCGGTGGTGCACCTCACCCGGTATCGGCGCCCGGTATTCCTCGCCGTAGGCTTCATCCGGGTCGAGGCCGGTATTGTCGGCAACGAGCGCCAGGTGGTCCACCACTTCATATTCCGGAAGCTGGGCGGCGATCTGCGGGAAATCCGCCTCCGTCAGCTCCGGCCCTTCGGCGAGAACGACCGCACGGAAGATCGCATTTTCGAGCTGGCGAATATTGCCTGGCCAATCATAGGCGGTCAGCAGTGCCAGCGCGCCTGAATTGACAGTCATGCGGCGGCCGTTCTTCTGCTCGCTGGAGAAGCGGTCGGTAAAGACGCGCACCAGGTGCGGGATGTCTTCCTTGCGCTTGCGTAGCGCCGGAATGGTGATCGGGAAGACGTTGAGGCGATAATAGAGGTCCTCGCGGAAATGGCCGTTCTTGACCTCTTCGATCAAATCCTTGTTGGTCGCCGAGATCAGCCGGACATTGACCTTGTGCGCGGTGCGCGCGCCGACCGTCTCGATTTCGCCCTGCTGCACGGCGCGCAGGAGTTTCACCTGCACCTCGAGCGGCAAGTCGCCGATCTCGTCGAGGAAGATGGTGCCGCCATCGGCTTCCATGAATTTGCCGATGTGACGTTCGGTCGCGCCGGTAAACGCGCCCTTCTCGTGACCGAAGAGAATGCTCTCGACAAGATTATGCGGGATCGCCCCGCAATTGACGGTGACGAACGGCTTGTTCGAGCGGTCGCCGCCGGACTGGATAGCGCGCGCCACCAGCTCCTTGCCGACGCCGGATTCGCCTTCGAGCACGACGGGAATGTTGGACTGAGCCGCCCGCTGGGCGAGATCGATGACGCGGATCATCGCCGGGCTGGCCGAAACGATATCGTCGAAGCCGACCGAGCCCGAGCGCGACCGGCGTCCCGCCCGCGCCTTCACCTCGCGCTGGTCCAGCTTCATCGCATTCGCGATCGAGGTGGCGATCCGTTCGGGTGAGACCGGCTTGACGACGAAATCGAAGGCGCCGGCGCGCATCGCCTGCACCACGGTCTCGATACCGCCCTGGCCCGTCTGCACGATAACCGGGATCTGCGTGCCGAATTCGTGAAGCGCGTCGAGAAATTCGAGGCCGGTCATCTCGGGCATCATCAGGTCGAGCACGATGACATTGAAAAGGCCGCTGTCGCGTTTGACCATTTCCAGGCCGATGCGGCCGTTTTCTGCCTGGTGCACGACATGGCCGTGACGCTCGATTGCGTTCTTGAGCAGACGGCGCTGCACCGGGTCGTCCTCGACCACGAGGATTTGCCCTGCTCCCTTGAGCTCATTGTAACCGGTCATTGTCGCTCCACTTCATGCGAAACCATGAAGCGCACTCTGGCAGAAAGGCTTGAACATCCAGTTTTGAGAAATAATTGCATTTTAACGATTGCGAAGACCCGATTTCGTGCCGAAGCGAGGCCTTTTATGCGCCGAAAGGCCCTTGATGCGGTGCCTTCTCGCGCTTATTCAAACAGACCTGTTATAAAGTGGAGAGGAATTGCGCCCATGAAAATCGAGCCCCTGCACGCCGGCTTTTTTTTCTCGCCAGCAACGCCAGCCGGGGCGGCGGCCGATCCGGCGCTCGGCGACCTGCCGGTCTGGAAACTGCAGGATCTTTATCCCTCCGCCACGTCCACCGCCTTCGTCGCCGACATGGAAAAGGCCGGCAAGGCCGCGATCGCTTTCGAAGAAAAGTGGAAGGGCAAACTCGCCGAAGCAGCAGTGAAGACCGGCACCGAAGGCATCGGCGCGGCGCTGAAGGAATATGAGGCGCTTGACGATATCATGGGCCGCCTCGGCTCCTTTGCCGGCCTCACCTATTTCTCCGACACCACCAATCCGGCCAACGGCAAGCTCTACGGCGACGTCCAGGCCAAGGTCACCGAATTCTCCGGCCATCTCCTGTTCTTCGCGCTCGAGCTGAACCGGATCGACGACGCCGTCATCGACGCTTGCATGGCGAAGGACCCCGATGCCGGCCATTATCGCCCCTGGCTGATCGACCTGCGTAAAGATAAGCCCTATCAGCTCGACGACAGGCTGGAGCAGCTCTTCCTTGAGAAGTCGATGACATCGGCCTCCGCCTTCAATCGCCTCTTCGACGAAACCATGGCGGAACTTCGTTATGAGATCGATGGCGAGAAAGTGCCGCTCGAGGTGGCGCTGAACATGCTGCAGGAGAAGGATCCGGAAGTGCGCCGCAAGGCGGCCATGGCTCTCGCCGAAACCTTCAAGGCGAATATCCGCATCTTCACGCTGATCACGAATACGCTTGCTAAGGACAAGGATATCTCCGACCGCTGGCGCGGCTTCGAGGATATCGCCGACTCCAGACATCTGGCAAACCGCGTCGAGCGCGAGGTTGTCGACGCCTTGGCCGCAGCCGTCCGGGAAGCCTATCCCCGCCTTTCGCACCGCTATTATAAGATGAAGGCGAAATGGCTCGGCATGGAGCAGATGAATTTCTGGGACCGCAACGCGCCCCTTCCGGAAACGTCGAGCGCCGTGATCTCCTGGGCGGACGCGAAGGACACGGTGCTCTCGGCTTACGGCAATTTCGCCCCCGAGATGGCCGATATCGCCAGACGCTTCTTCGACGAGCAATGGATCGATGCCCCGGTTCGCCCAGGCAAGGCGCCCGGCGCCTTCGCTCATCCGACGGTTCCCTCGGCTCACCCCTACGTGCTCGTCAATTATATGGGCAAGCCGCGCGACGTTATGACGCTTGCCCACGAACTCGGCCACGGCGTCCATCAGGTTCTTGCCGGCGCGCAGGGCGCGCTGATGTGCCAGACGCCGCTGACACTGGCCGAGACCGCATCCGTCTTCGGCGAGATGCTGACCTTCCGCGCGCTCCTGGAAAAGACCACCGACAAGCGCGAGCGCAAGGCGATGCTTGCCCAAAAGGTCGAGGACATGATTAACACGGTCGTGCGCCAGATCGCCTTCTACGAATTCGAGCGCAAGCTGCACACCGCCCGCAAGGCAGGCGAACTCACCGCCGACGACATCGGCGAGCTCTGGCTCTCCGTCCAGTCGGAAAGCCTCGGGCCGGCGATCAATATTTCAGAGGGCTACGAGACCTATTGGGCCTATATCCCCCACTTCGTCCATTCGCCCTTCTATGTCTACGCCTATGCCTTCGGCGACTGCCTGGTCAATTCGCTTTATGCCGTCTACCGGAAGGCCGAGAAGGGCTTCCAGGAGAAGTATTTCGAACTCTTGAAGGCCGGCGGCACCAAGCATCATTCCGAGCTCTTGAAGCCTTTCGGCCTCGACGCAACCGATCCGTCGTTCTGGAGCCAGGGCCTGTCGATGATCGAAGGGCTGATTGACGAGCTGGAAGCGCTAGATAGGGCGTAAGTCTCGGCTAAGGCCAGAAAGAGCGAACCTCATGGCGGGCTGTTGATCAGCCAGCCGCATTCTGCAACGTCCACGAGGAACCATGACGGCACCCCCCTCTCCCTCATTCCTGTGCTCGTCACAGGAATCCAGCGCGCCCAAGTCCTTGGACGCGGGAGACTCTTCAGGTGCCGGAATTGTGTCATTCACGGCGCAGACGCGCCGTGGCTGGATTCCTGTGACGAGCACAGGAATGAGGGTGGATGTAGCCGCGGTCCCGGCCTACCGCAGCAAGACCATCGCCAGCGTCGGGTGACCAAGCAAGATGCGGCGCAACCATGCCTGATCGCTATATTCTCTTCCGCGACGACACTTCAGGCCAAGTGATGCTTTTCGCCGAGCCCGCCGAGATCATCCTTGCCAGGACGCGCGCCGAATTCTTCGCAGGTCTCGCCCGCATGGAAGAGGCCAAGGCCGAGGGCAAATGGCTTGCGGGCTACATGGCATACGAGGCCGGATATCTCTTCGAAGAAAAACTCGCTTCCTTTGCCGGAGAAGGTCGCGAAACGCCGCTCCTCTATTTCGGCGTCTTCGACGCACCGCAGCCGGACACGCATCCACTTGCCCAGCCGAAACAGCGTCTCGAAAACGAGGAATTCCTCACCGCCCCGAAGGCCGCCTGGGATTTCCCTATATATAAAGAGCGTTTCGACCGTCTTCACCAGCACCTGCGGCTCGGCGACGCCTATCAGGCGAACCTCACCATGCCGGTTGAAGCTCGCTGGAGCGGCGATCCCCGTGCCGCCTTCTGGTCGCTGATCGAACGCCAGCCGGTGAAATACGGCGCACTGGTCGATCTCGGCGGTCCGCTCATCCTGTCGCGTTCACCCGAACTCTTCTTCCGCACGGATGAGCAAGGCTGGATCGAAACCCACCCGATGAAGGGCACGGCAAAACGCGGCACGACTGCCGCCGAGGATGCCGAAATCATCGCGGCCATGCGGGCAGATATCAAGACCCAGGCCGAAAACCGCATGATCGTCGACCTCCTGCGCAACGACATCTCCCGCATCACCGAGGTCGGCACGCTCAATGTCCCGAAGCTCTTCGACGTCGAGACCTATCCGACCGTCCACCAGATGGTCAGCCATGTGCAGGCCAGACTTCGACCCGGACTATCGATCCGCGACATCTTTGCCGCCCTCTTCCCCTGTGGGTCGATCACCGGCGCACCGAAGATCCGGGCGATGGAGATTCTCCACGTGCTCGAAGATACCCCGCGTGACGCCTATTGCGGCGCAATCGGCATGATCTCGCCGACCGGCGCCATGCGTTTTTCCGTCGCCATCCGCACCGTGACGCTTTTCGACGGCGGCAAAGCTATCTTCAATGTCGGCGGCGGCATCGTCTTCGATTCCACCGCCGAGGCCGAATATGAGGAATGCCTGCTCAAGGCCCGCTTCGCGGTCGGCGACCAGTGGATCGCGCGATGACCGATTTTTCGCTGATCGAGACGTTGCGCTGGCAGCCCGGCGAAGGCTTCATCCGACAGCGCCTGCATCTGGCCCGGCTTTCCCGCTCCGCCCGTCGCCTCGGTTTTCCGCCGCCGACCGATGTGCAAACAAAGCTCGAAGCAGCCGTTGCCGGCGCTGGCGGCCCGCTGCGCGTCCGGCTGACCTTCGACCCGCAAGGCGAGATCGAGGTGACGAGCGCGCCCTTCATCCCGCTGGCGCCACAGTCCGTTTGGAGTGTCCGTATCGCCAAGACCCGCCTCCACTCCGCCGACAGCCTGCTGCGCGTCAAGACCACACGGCGCACCGTCTACGAGACCGCCCGCGCCGAATATGCTCAGGCGGAGGCCGACGAGGTCATCCTCTTGAACGAGCGCGACGAAGTCTGCGAGGGCACCATCACCTCCATCTTTCTCGACGACGGAAGCGGCATTCTGCGCACCCCGCCGATCTCCTGCGGCCTGCTCGCCGGCGTGCTGCGCACCGAACTCATCTGCGGGCGCAAGGCCCGCGTCGGCCGTCTCACACTTGCCGATCTTGATGCCGGCACGCTGTATGTCGGCAACTCGCTGCGCGGACTGATCCGCGCAAACCTTCTCAGGAAATGATCATGTTCATCCTCTCCCTTACCTATCGCAAATCCAACGATGAGGCCGACAGGCACATGGAGCCGCACATGGCCTGGGTGAAGGAGGGTTACGCCAAAGGCTGGTTTCTCGCCTCCGGCCGCAAGGTGCCGCGCACCGGCGGCGCGATCCTCGCCATCGGTGACCGTGCCGCAATCGAAGCCTATGTCGCCGTCGATCCTTTCACCGTCCACGGCGTCGCCGAATACGAAATCACCGAACTTGCGATAACGACGGCGGTCGAAGGACTGGAAATCCTGAAGCGATGATTTTCGTTCAGAGGATCTCGTCGCCCCGATATTTGCCCTTTCCCCGTCAACACTCTTTATTGTGACGGCGTTTTGTGGTTAGAGCCGGTCACTTCGCAATTTCTGCGGCAATCTCACAAGAATTCTTCAGGCTGAACGCCTTCGTCCCCTTCCACAGGAGAAAAGAATGACGGAACAGAACTATCCGGTATATGCCGAAATTACCGGTCCGATCGTGATGATCGGCTTTGGCTCCATCGGCCGCGGCACCCTGCCCCTGATCGAGCGCCACTTCAAATTCGACAAGAGCCGGATGGTCGTCATCGACCCGCGTGAAGAACCCTCCGACATGGAGATCCTGAAGAAACACGGCGTTCGCCACATTCAGGAATATGTCACCAAGGACAATTACAAGGAGCTGCTGAAGCCCCTGCTGACGAAAGGCGAAGGCCAGGGCTTCTGCGTCAACCTCTCGGTCGACACCTCCTCGCTCGACATCATCAAGCTCTGCCGCAAGCTCGATGTTCTCTATATCGATACGGTTGTCGAGCCCTGGCTCGGCTTCTATTTCGACAAGGGCATGAGCAATGCCGACCGCACCAACTATGCGCTGCGCGAGACGGTGCGCAGGGAAAAGGCGAAAAACCCCGGCGGCGCCACCGCCGTCTCCACATGCGGCGCCAATCCGGGCATGGTCTCCTGGTTCGTCAAGCAGGCGCTCGTCAACCTCGCCAATGATATCGGCGTTAAATTCGAGGAACCGGACCAGCACGATCGCGAAGGCTGGGCCAAGCTGATGAAGAAGGTCGGCGTCAAGGGCGTCCACATCGCCGAGCGCGACACCCAGCGCACCAAGCATCCGAAGCCGCTCAACGTCTTCTGGAACACCTGGTCCGTCGAAGGCTTCATCTCCGAAGGCATGCAGCCGGCCGAACTCGGCTGGGGCACGCACGAGCAGTGGATGCCGAAGAACGCCAAGAAGCACAAGAAGGGCAACAAGGCGGCGATCTACCTGGAGCAGCCGGGCGCCAACACCCGCGTGCGCACATGGTGCCCGACCCCCGGCCCTCAATACGGCTTCCTCGTTACCCATAACGAGTCGATCTCGATCGCCGATTATTTCACGGTCCGCGACAAGGACGGCGAAGTCACATTCCGTCCGACCTGCCACTATGCCTACCATCCGGCCAACGACGCCGTGCTCTCGCTGCATGAGATGTTCGGCAACGGCGGCACCCCGCAGCCGGTCCACCACGTACTCGACGAGGACGAGCTGGAGAACGGCATCGACGAGCTCGGCGTCCTGCTCTACGGCCATGAGAAGAATGCCTACTGGTATGGTTCGCGCCTGTCGCTGGAAGAAACCCGCCGCATAGCGCCCTACCAGAACGCCACCGGCCTGCAGGTGACCTCTGCCGTTCTCGCCGGCATGGTCTGGGCGCTGGAAAACCCGAAGGCCGGCATCGTCGAAGCGGATGAGATCGATTACAAGCGCTGCCTCGACGTGCAGATGCCCTATCTCGGCCCGGTCGAAGGACACTACACCGACTGGACCCCGCTCGACGGTCGTCCCGGTCTCTTCCCCGAGGACATCGACACCAAGGACCCGTGGCAATTCAGGAACGTCCTCGTTCGCTGAAAATCGCCCTCACAGGATTTTGACAATGCCCGCCGCAAGGCGGGCATTTTTGTAACGCTGGCTGTATAAATGGCTCCGCCGCCGCTCCAAGCCTTGCCATCATGGCGAGCGCACGTCATGTTTTGCCCGAAGTTGGCGGGTGACCGCCACGCCGAATCGCCGGGAGAAGCCTTATGAAAATCAGAACTGGTCTTGTTCTTGTCGGTGCAGCGGCCACTCTTGCCGCCTGCGTTTCATCAGGACCGCAACAGCGACCGATCGCAGTCGCGCCGCCTGCAACAAATTCTGTTGAAGGCGAATGGACGGATGCCAACGGCTTGACCTCCGCCTTCACGAATGGACAATTCGTAACCCGCACCAGCGACGGAACGAACACGCAGATGGCATCCGGAACATATACAACAACCCCCGATGGGATCATTCAGATAAACCTTTACTCGAATGTTAAGCGGACGACTTCCCTGGTTAATTGCGCCATGAGCGGCACGAGCCAGCTGAATTGTACGACTGCAACGAATTCGCAGTTCACGCTTACACGTCGTTTGTAATGCTTCAATATCACCCTGCAAAAGCTCCCATTCGGGAGCTTTTTTGTTTTGCGGCATCTTGGAAAGCGCCGCCGCAAACCCAGCTTCCCTCTTGCGACTAGGCGTCGTTTGTTGAAACATCGGCACGCGGGAAACCGCCTGACACCATTATAGGGATCGGCGAGGATCAGGGGGATCTCTCGCCTCAATCAGGAGAACAAGGATGACGAAGTCTTTCAGCTTCGGTCTTTTGACCGCGTCCATGCTGGCGCTGAGCGCGGGCGCCGCCTTTGCCGATTACGAACTCAATATTCTTCACATCAACGATTTCCATTCACGCATCGAATCGATCAACAAGTTCGATTCCACCTGCTCGGCCGAGGAGGAAGGCAAGAAGGAATGCTTCGGCGGCGCCGCCCGCCTGAAGACCGCGATCGACCAGCGCCGCCAGGCGTTATCGGGCAAGAATGTGCTTCTCCTGAATGCCGGCGACAATTTCCAGGGTTCGCTCTTCTACACCACCTATAAGGGCGCGGCCGAAGCCGAATTCCTGAACCTGATGAAGTTCGACGCCATGACCGTCGGCAATCATGAATTTGACGACAGCGAGGACGGGCTTGCGACCTTCCTCGACAAGGTGCAATTCCCCGTCGTGACGGCGAATGTCAAGGCGAGCGCCGCCTCCAAGCTCGGCGACCGCATCAAGCCCTCGCTGGTGCTCGATGTCGGCGGCCAGAAGATCGGCATCGTCGGCGCCGTCACCAACGATACGGCAGAGCTCTCCTCCCCCGGCCCGAATGTCACGATCGAAGATGACGTTCAGACGATCACATCAGCCGTGCAGGACCTGAAAAGCCAGGGGGTCAACAAAATCATCGCGCTGACCCATGTCGGTTATCCCCGCGACCTGGCTTTCATCGCCAAGATCCCGGACGTCGATGTCGTCGTCGGCGGCCACTCCCACAGCCTGCTTTCCAACACCGACCCGAAGGCTGAAGGCCCGTATCCGACGATGGTCGACAATCCGGGCGGCTACAAGGTGCCGGTCGTCCAGGCCGCCTCCTACAGCAAATATCTCGGCGACGTCGTCGTCAATTTCGACGATAACGGCGTCGTCAAGGAAGCCAAGGGCGATCCGATCCTGATCGACGCGTCCTTCACACCCGATCCGGCCGTCGTCACCCGCGTCGCCGAATTGGCAAAACCGATCGAGGAACTGCGCAAAAAGGTGATTGGCTCCTCCGAAAGCCCAATCGAGGGCGACCGGAAGGTCTGCCGCGTCAAGGAATGCTCGATGGGCAATCTAGTGGCCGATGCCATTCTCGATCGCACCAAGAACCAGGGCGTCACCATCGCCTTCCAGAACGGCGGCGGCCTGCGCGCCTCGATCGACGGCGGCGATATCACCCAGGGCGAAGTCATCACTGTCCTGCCCTTCCAGAATACCCTCGCCACTTTTGAAGCAACCGGCGCGGACGTCGTCAAGGCGCTCGAAAACGGCGTCAGCCAGGTCGATCAGGGCGCCGGCCGATTCCCGCAGGTCGCCGGCCTGAAATTCTCGTTCGACCAGTCGAAGCCAGTCGGCAGCCGCGTCAGCGATGTCCAGGTGAAGGAGGGCGACGACTTCGCGCCGATCAACCCGGCCAAGACCTACAAGATCGCCACCAACAACTTCATGCGAGCCGGCGGCGACGGCTATTCGATCTTCAAGCAAGGCAAGAACGCCTATGATTACGGCCCGGATCTCGCCGACGTGACCGCCGACTACGTCGCCGCGCATTCGCCCTATAAGCCCTATACCGATGGCCGCGTCACCGAAATCGGCGCGACCGTGGCACAGGCGCCAGCTGCCGAACCGGCGGCTCCCGCGCCGGCGGCACCTGCGCCGGCCACTGAGCCCGCTCCTGCCCCTGCGGCCCCGGCCGCACCCGCACCAGCCATCGAGCCTGCCCCGGCCGCGCCAGCCCCGGCAACACCGGCAGCTCCCGCGCCCGCGGCGGAACCAGCTCCGGCGGCCTCCGCCCCCGCCGCAACAACGCCTTCCACCCACGTTATCGCGGCCGGCGACACCTTTTGGGATCTCGCCGTCAGCTTCTATGGCGATGGGACGCTGTGGCGGAAGCTTTCGGAGGCCAACGGAAAGCCGAATCCGCACCACCTGACGGTTGGCAAGGAGATCCAGGTTCCTGCAAAATAAGACGATTTGTCTCGACACCATCGGCCGGCTCGGGGTTTCCCGGGCCGGCTTTTCTTTCTATAGGGTGAACCATGTTCTCGAAGCTGCGTATCAGCCGATGAGACAACGAGCGTTGGGGCTAGAATGACAGCAGATATTTCACTTCGCCCGGCGGACCATCCGGCCGTCAATTCAGGCAAGATCGGCGTGCTGCTGGTCAATCTCGGCACGCCCGACGGCACCGACTACACCTCGATGCGCCGCTATCTCAAGGAATTCCTGACCGATCGCCGCGTCATCGAATGGTCGCCCTGGAAGTGGTATCCGATCCTCTTTGGTATCGTGCTCAACAGACGCCCGCAGAAGGTCGGCAAGGCCTACGAGCTGATCTGGAACAAGGAGAAGAACGAAAGTTATCTCCGCACCTACACGCGCAACCAGTCGGAACTGATGACCGAGCGCCTACGGGATCTCGACAATGTCAAGGTCGACTGGGCGATGCGCTACGGCACGCCGTCGATCGCTTCGCGCATCGATGCGCTGAAGCAAGAAGGCTGCGATCGTATCGTGCTCTTCCCGCTCTACCCTCAATATGCGGCGGCAACGACCGCAACCGTCAACGACAAGGCCTTCCAGAAGCTGCTCACGATGCGCTGGCAACCGGCTCTGCGCACCGTGCCCGATTATCACGATAACGAGACCTACATCGAAGCCCTCGCCCAATCCGTCGAAAGACATATTTCCACGCT
Organism: Rhizobium sp. NLR8a; assembly: GCF_019685235.1. Taxonomy (NCBI): domain Bacteria; kingdom Pseudomonadati; phylum Pseudomonadota; class Alphaproteobacteria; order Hyphomicrobiales; family Rhizobiaceae; genus Rhizobium; species Rhizobium sp. NLR8a. The sequence continues at coordinate 209,813 of NZ_JABDWI010000006.1, read as the reverse complement.
CGACTGGAAGCCGGAGATGCTGCTCGCCTCCTTCCATGGCATTCCGATGTCCTATTTCAAGCAGGGCGATCCCTATTACTGTCAATGTCAAAAGACCGGCCGCTTGTTGCGCGAGCGGCTCGGGCTCACCAAGGAAAACTTCATGGTCACCTTCCAGTCCCGCTTCGGGCCGGAAGAATGGCTGCAGCCCTATACAGACAAGACGGTGGAGAAGCTTGCCCAGGACGGCGTCAAGCGCATCGCCGTCATCAATCCCGGCTTCGTCTCCGACTGCCTGGAAACGCTGGAAGAAATCGCCGAACAAGCCGCGCATTCGTTCCACGAGAACGGCGGCGACAAGTTCACCCATATCCCCTGCCTCAACGACAGCGAAGACGGCATGAAGGTGCTGGAAAAGGTGGTCCGCCGCGAATTGCAGGGTTGGGTCTGAGAAGAAGATAAAGACCTTTCCTAGAGCCTCCTTTTCAGCTGGAGGTGGTGCATCCGCGTGTCATTTCTTCCTCGCAAAGAACATGCTAATTCACCACATCAGTTGTGAGGCGCTTGCGCATGCGCCGATGGGAGGAAATTTTCATGCTGTTCGGCGGCTTCGACATCGTCGTAATCGTGCTGGTCATCTTCGTCATTCTGGTCCTCTTTGCCGGGATCAAGACCGTACCGCAGGGCTATCGCTACACTATTGAGCGCTTTGGCCGTTATACCCGCACGCTGGAGCCGGGCCTCAACCTCATCACTCCCTTCATCGAGCGCGTCGGAGCGCGGATGAACGTGATGGAGCAGGTGCTGAACGTGCCGACCCAGGAAGTGATTACCAAAGACAATGCCTCGGTTTCAGCCGATGCCGTCGCATTCTTTCAGGTTCTGAATGCTGCCCAGGCCGCCTACCAGGTTTCCCACCTCGAAAATGCCATCCTCAATCTCACCATGACAAACATCCGCTCGGTCATGGGCTCCATGGATCTCGACGAACTGCTTTCCAACCGCGACGCGATCAATGACCGGCTGCTGCGCGTCGTCGACGAGGCGGTGCAGCCATGGGGCATCAAGGTCACCCGCGTCGAAATCAAGGACATCCAGCCGCCGCGCGACCTCGTCGATGCGATGGCCCGCCAGATGAAGGCCGAGCGCGAGAAGCGCGCCCAGGTGCTCGAGGCCGAAGGCGCGCGCAATGCGCAGATCCTCAGGGCCGAAGGCGCCAAGCAATCCGCGATCCTCCAGGCCGAAGGCCAGCGCGAAGCCGCCTTCCGCAACGCCGAAGCCCGCGAGCGACTGGCCGAGGCCGAAGCCAAGGCGACGAAGATGGTCTCCGAGGCGATTGCCGCCGGTGACGTTCAGGCGATCAACTATTTCGTCGCCCAGAAATACACCGAAGCGCTCGCCTCGGTCGGCTCGGCGCCCAATTCCAAGATCGTGCTGATGCCGATGGAAGCCTCTTCCATCCTGAGCTCGCTCGGCGGCATTGGCGCCATCGCCCGCGAAGTCTTCGGTGACGCCGGCAATCCGCCGCCGCCGCCCCCGCCGCGTCCGCGTCCCGCGCCGATCCGCTCTACGCCGCCGATCAATCCGCCGGCCCCCAATCCCTTCAATCCGGATCCGGAGCGATAAGCCATGCTGGCGAAGATCATCGCGGAACTCGGTCCATGGAACTGGTGGGTTGCAGGCCTCGTGCTGCTCGCCGCCGAAATGATCGTGCCCGGTTTCTTCCTGGTCTGGATCGGCCTCGCGGCCTTGATCGTCGGCGCACTGTCGCTGCTCTTCTGGGACAGCGCCTTCTGGGTCTGGGAACTGCAAGCGATCCTTTTTGCGCTTCTGGCCGTCGCCACGACCGTTGCCGGCCGCCGGCTGACGCTGCGCAACGCCGAGACCGACGAGCCCTTCCTCAATCAGCGCGGTGCGAGCCTCGTTGGCCGTACGGCGACGCTGCAGGAACCGATCCGCGAAGGCCGCGGCCGCATCCGCCTCGACGATACGCTATGGCAGGTAATGGGGCCTGATTTGCCTGTGGGAACACAGGTGAAGGTGATCTCGTGTCACGGCCGCGACCTGCGGGTCGAACCGGTCTGATCAGGCGACGCCGATCCGCAGAAGGTCATGGAAGTGCACCAGCCCGATCGGCCGGCTGTCCTCGTCGATGACGATCAGGGCCCCGATGTGGTGCTGGTTGAGCAGCGCCAGGGCGGCCGTCGCAAGCATCGTCGGTTTCACCGTCTTCGGCGTCTTCGTCATGATGTCGTCGACGGCAAGCTCGGCAAGGTTGCGGCTCAGATTCCGAGCCATGTCGCCTTCGGTGACGATGCCGCAGAGCCGCCCATCCCGGTCGAGCACGCCGACGCAGCCGAAATGCTTGCGCGACAGCACGGTGATCGCCTCCGGCATCGGCGTGCCCTTGGTAACGAGCGGCAGCTTCTCGCCGGTATGCATGATATCGGCGACATGCATCAAGCTCGCACCCAGCTTGCCGCCGGGATGAAAAACGTGGAAATCGGTGGCGCTAAAGCCCCGCGCCTCCAGGAGTGCGACCGCCAGGGCATCGCCGAGTGCAAGCTGCATCAGCGTCGAGGTCGTCGGCGCCAGCCCATTGGGGCAGGCTTCCTGTTCGTTCGGCACCAGAAGCACGATGTCGGCGGCCGTCGCAAGCGAGGAAGCTTCGCTGCAAGTAATCGCGATCAAGGGGATCGAGAAGCGCCGCGTGAAGGAAATGATACTCTTGAGTTCGGCGCTCTCGCCGCCTTTGGAAATCGCCAAGACGACGTCATCGCGCGCTATCATGCCGAGATCGCCATGATTGGCTTCGGCCGCATGCACGAAAAAGGCTGGGGTGCCGGTCGAGGCGAATGTCGCCGCGAGCTTGGTACCGATATGGCCGCTCTTGCCGACGCCGGTAACGATGACCCGGCCGGAGATGTCGCCGATGATCTCGACGGCGCGGGTGAAAGGACCGGCCAGTCCGTTGTCAAAGGCCCGTTCGAGCGCTTCAAGACCGCGTTTCTCGGTCTCTATCGTGCGTTTTGCCGATTCGAGCACGCTGTTTTCAACGAGTTTGATCGCTCTTCTGTTCATGGAGATGCGTTAGACCTTTTCACTTTCCAAGTCCACCCCGCACCATTTCCGAATTGTGAACAGCGCCCGCCGGCGGCAACGAATGATTAACCACAACGCTTTACCTTTGAGTAAGAACCGAAAGCATGTCAGGCGAGTGAATGGGGCAGCCAAAACAGACGAGCAGTGTGACGCCGCTCCGCGCGATGAGGCGTGTCGTCTGCTTTACTGCGTTCGGCACCCTGCTGGTCGGCCAGACTGCGGCATTCGCACAGTCCATCTCACAGCAGCCTGTCGCTAGCCACGCCGCCAGCCAGGACAGTCGCACCACGAACAATGCCGCGGCCGGTTTCGGTGATGAAATCGACGTTTCTACCGCTCCTGTGGCAACGGGTGCGGCGGGAAACCCGGACGACGCCCAGCAGAGGCCCGTCACACCGGACGCGCAACCCGGTGACGAGATTACCGGCTCAATCCTCGATGAGGACATGCGCCGACTGAACACCCGTGAAGCGCGGATCGACGAGACACCGCCGGTGCGCAGGGCTGGCGAAAGTGCCTCGATGGCAGAAACACCCGGTATTCCGATCGGTACCTTCGTGCTCCGTCCGAGCGTGACCCAAAGCATCAACACCGAGACCACCAAGGACGGCAATACCAGGCAACGGCGCGCCTTCCTCGAAACGGATGCAGCCGCGACGCTCACCTCCGACTGGGGACGGCACCAGCTGACCGTCACGTCGGAAGGCGCCTGGCAACGAAATATCAGCGGCGAAGGCGAGGAGCAGCCGTCTTTCAAAGTCAATAGCGATCTCCGCCTGGATCTTGCCGACGACACGGTGGCGCACCTCACGGCCGGTTATAATTTCTACCGCGAGGATACGGACGATCCCGACGCCATCGCCGATGCCACACAGCAGTCAGATGTGCAGGAGTTCACTGCCGGCGCCTCCGTCCAACGCGATTTCGGCATCCTGCGCGGCACGACGGCGCTGGCGCTGAGCCGTTCGATCTATTCCGACGCCACGCTTGCGAACGGCACGACCGTGGAGTTGAACGATCGCAACCAGACGACCGGTACGCTGCGCGGTCGCGTCGGCTACGAGCTGTCGCCCGCGCTCATCCCCTTCATCGAGGCCACGATCGGCCGTACCCTCTATGACGAAACACGCGACTCCGCCGGTTACGAGCGCTCAGGCCATAGCTATGGCGCCAAGGCCGGCGTCGAGGTCGACCTCGGCGAAAAGCTGAAGGGTGAAGTCGGGGTAGGCTACGAAAGGGCGGATTTCGAGGACAGCCGGCTCGCCTCGATCGATACAGCCACGCTCGATGCGAGCCTGCTTTGGTCGCCGATCCGCGGCACCGACGTCAATCTAGACCTGCAGACTAGCATCCAGCCCTCGACCACCGCCGGCGAGAGCGGCTACGTTTCGCATGCGCTGACGACGACGGTCACCCACCAGCTGCGCGACAACCTGGTCGGAACCATGATCGGCGGCGTCATATGGCGCGACTATCCCACCGACAGCACAATCAACGACGAGCTCGTCTATACTGCGGCGACCGGCCTGACCTGGAACATCAACCGCTATCTCGATCTCACCAGCACGCTCGGCTACGAGCTGACGACGCGCAAGGACGGCGATGACTCGCAGCAATGGCGCGCCGGCGTCGGCCTGAAGCTGAAACGCTAAACGCCGCGCCTCCGGTGCGAGGCGCGGCGCTTGATCATTCATAGCTGTGCGCAAACCTTAATTCAGGCCGGCAAGCAGTTCCTTGAAACCGCCTTCGACCGACGGACGGATATCGGCGCGTTCGAGGGCGTAGGCGACGTTGGCCAGGATGAAGCCATCCTTGGCGCCGCAGTCGTAGGTCGTGCCACGGAAGTGGTAGCCGGCGAAATCCTGTTCCTTCAGCAGCTTCAGCATGCCGTCAGTGAGCTGGATTTCATTGCCGGCGCCGCGCTCCTGGGTTTCGAGGATCTTGAAGATCTCCGGCTGCAGGATGTAGCGGCCGTTGATGAAGAAATTCGAGGGCGCCGTTCCCTTGGCAGGCTTTTCCACCATGCCGGTGATGCGGAAGCCTTCGCCGATCGCTTCGCCGACGCCGACGATGCCGTATTTATGGGCCTGATCGGGGGCACATTCCTCAACGGCGATAATGTTGCCGCCGCTCTGGCCGTAGAGCTCGATCATGCCCTTCATGCAGCCCTTGTCGCCCTTCATGATCATATCAGGCAGCAGCAGCGCGAAAGGTTCGTCGCCGACGATTTCGCGGGCGCACCAGACGGCATGACCGAGACCGAGCGGTTCCTGCTGACGGGTGAAGCTTACCGTTCCGGCCTTTGGCAGTTGCTCGGCAAGAAGGGTTATCTCGGCCTCCTTGGCGCGTTCGCGCAGCGTCTGTTCCAGCTCGAAATGAATGTCGAAATAGTCTTCGATAATGTGCTTGTTGCGTCCGGTGACGAAGACCAGATGCTCGATCCCTGCTTCCAACGCCTCATCGACGACGTATTGAATGATAGGCTTGTCGACAACGGTCAACATTTCCTTCGGAACAGCCTTCGTTGCCGGCAGGAAACGCGTTCCCAACCCTGCCACCGGAAAAACTGCCTTACGAACTTTATTGTGATGCGCCACACAGGCCTCCTGCTTTGACTAAATCGCCTTTTAAATAAAGCCGTTCACGTCTGACTAGTATAGAATTGCGACTGTTTTGCAATGGTGACCGCCGCGGGTCGCCATGGTAAAGAATTTGTTGACTCCGTTCCTGTAGTCTCGGGTCTGGGCGGATATGATGCCCCTGCTGCACCGAAAACTGAAGATGACGGATACGACTGTCGATGATCCAGAATCACAAAAACTCCCTTCGTGGTCTTGCTCTCGCCCTCGTTGTCGCCGCCCAGGTAGGGCTGGCCCCCGACAACGCGAAAGCCGATTCCCGGTTCCAGAAATGGATCGCGGACTTTTACCAAACAGCCGCTGAGAGTGGCATCAGTAAGGCAACCTATCAAAAGGCCTTTTCCGGGGTGAGCGAACCCGACCCGACGGTGCTCGAAAAGGCGGCCTATCAACCGGAATTCACCTCGAAGATTTGGGACTACATTGATTCCCGCGTTAACCCCTACACGGTCAGGATCGGCCGCGAGATGGCCGTCAAGCATGCGCGGACGCTCAATGCGATCGAGCAGCGCTTCGGCGTCGACAAGACGATTCTGCTCGCGATCTGGTCGATGGAATCGAATTACGGCGCGATTCTCGACAAGGACGACCGGCTGCACTATGTGCCGCGCGCACTGGCAACCCTTGCTTACGCCGATCCGAGTCGGGCCAAATTCGCCAAGAAGCAACTGGTTGCCGCGTTGAAAATCCTGCAGAATGGGGATGTGCCGGCACGTCAGATGACCGGCTCCTGGGCGGGCGCCATGGGCCACACTCAGTTCATCCCGACAAGCTATCTGCTCTACGCTGTCGATGCCGACGGCAACGGCCATCGCGATATCTGGAATTCGGTGCCGGACGCGCTGGCGACCTCGGCCAATCTGCTAATGAAGAACGGCTGGGATGCCGGCAAGACCTGGGGCTACGAGGTCGTCGTTCCCGCCGCAGCCGCCAAGCAGGCCGGCAAGACCCATACGCTCGCCCAATGGGCGGAGCTCGGCCTGAAACGGCCGAACGGCAAGGCCTTCCGCGACGGCGGCACCAAAGCCGTGCTGAAAATGCCTGCCGGAGCCGGCGGTCCCGGCTTCCTGATGACGGCAAACTTCTTCACCATCAAGAACTACAATGCGTCGGACAGCTACGCGCTCGCCGTTGGCCTGCTGGCCGACCAGATCGCCGGCTATGGCGGCATTCAGCAGCGCTGGCCGCGCCCCGACGGCGCGCTCGACATCACCGAGAAATTCGAGCTGCAAACCCGTCTCAAGACGCTCGGCTATTACAATGGTGAGGTTGACGGCAATTTCGGCTCGGGTTCGAAAGCGGCGATATCGGCGGTGCAGGAGCGCATCGGCATGCAGCCCGACGGCGAGCCCTCGCTGCCGCTTTTGAACGCACTTCGCCGCTAGAAGTGGCCCTACGATGACCTACATAAAGCGGGAGTAGACGCTGGCCTGCCACCAGTGCAAGATGCCGGCAGATGCGGAACTGCCCATGATGAAGAAAACTCACCGGACCCCTCAAATCCGCTGGCTCATGCTCGCCTTGATGGCGGCTTCGGTGTGCCTTGGCGCTCTTGCGCCGGTGGCTGTCGCCCAAGCCCAGGAGCAGCGCTATCAGCGCCGGTCCATCTTGGATTTCTTCCTCGGCCGGCGCTATCTCGACGACAGCCCACAGGCTCCTGATGTCCCGGAGCCGAGACGCCAGCAGCGCAAGCGCCCGCCGCCGGCGCAGAAAGCCGTGGTCAATCCCCGCACCACGCCGCCGGTCCGCGCTCCGGTACGGGAAGAAGAGCCTGTCGTGCAGAAGCTCCCCGACGCCCGCAAGATCCTGATCGTCGGTGATTTTCTCGCTAGCGGCCTCGGCGACGGCCTGACCGCCGCCTTCGAGACATCGCCGGGCGTCATCGTCGAAGCCCGCGGCAATGTTTCCTCGGGTCTTGTCCGCGATGATTATTATGACTGGCCGGAACAGTTACCGAAGATGATCGACGAGCTGAAGCCGGCAATGGTCGTCGTCATGATCGGCGCCAATGACCGCCAGCAGATGGTGACCGACACTGCCAAGGAGAAGTTCCGCACCGACGGCTGGTTTGCCGAATATCGCCGCCGTGTCCTTTCTTTCGGCAAGGAAGTCACCAGCCGCAAGATACCGCTGCTCTGGGTCGGTCTTCCCGCCTTCGAATCCGATCAGATGACGGCCGATGCCGTCCAGATGAACCAGCTCTATCGTAACCAGGTCGAGAGCATCGGCGGTGAATTCGTCGATATCTGGGATGGTTTTGTCGATGAAAACGGCACCTTCATCGTCACCGGTTCCGACGTGAAGGGGCAGCAGGTGCGCTTGCGCACCTCCGACGGCATCAACCTCACGCAGGCCGGCCGGCGCAAACTTGCCTTCTATGTGGAAAAGCCCGCCCGCCGGATTCTCGGCACCCAGGCAAGCCCTGATCTGGTGCGCCTCGATGAAAGCAATTTGCCGGGTCTCGGCCTTCCCACCAATCCGGTCGAGCACACCGTGCCGATCAGCCTCTCCGATCCCAATCTCGATGGCGGCGCCGAGCTCCTTGGCGCAAGACCGCCACCGGTGACGCTGACGAAATCGCCGCGCGATCTCCTGGTCGAGCAGGGCGAGATGACGCCGGCACCTGTCGGTCGCGTCGACGACTACCGCATGCCGGCGGCCAAGACGCCGGCCGAAGTCTCGGTGAAATGAAAAAGGCTACGCGAGGCGGCTTTCTTACGCCGCCTTTGGCCAACTCAGATAATAGTAGTTCGAGCCGATCAGCCCGAAGAAGGCATTGCTGTCGTTCGTCTGATCGACATAGCTGCCGTTCTCCTTGACAAAGGCGCCGTCGGAGCCGCGCTCCAGATGCGCATCGAGGAAATCGCTCCAGCCGCTGACATTGATCGCCTTGCCGGCCTCGCTTTCCGTGTCGGCCTCATCCGGATCATCGACGTCCCAGGCGCGGATCGACACGCCCTGCTTCGGATCGGAGATGGAGAGCGTGCCTGTTTCGAGCGCAGCCAGCATGTCATGAGCCTTGCCGCTTTCGCCTTCGGCCGCGGCCGCTTCCTGCAACTGGTGCTTCAGCATCGACATGAAGGAGGCGCTGGTCACATCGGCGCGGTCGTCGGTCGTGTCGGTCTCGTCGGAAGTATCGCTTTTGGAGGAAAGCGTGTCGAGCAGCCCCGACAGCGCCTGATTGGAAAGAAGCGACGCTGAGCTCGAATCGAGTCCGTAGCTGCTCAGAATGCTGGCGGCCGACGAACTCCGGGTATCCTCCGAGCTTTCATCGGAGCTCCGAAGATTCTTCAAGGCGTATTGAGCCGAAACCATCCTGGTATTATCGAGTGCAGAAACCATTTGAATAATCCTTGTCGATCATTCGCGGCGGCTCCTCCTGAGCCCGCGTCCGGCTTAAGCTTCACCCTCCGGCATTGCTCAAGGCTTGCGTCGCATTCCGCCGCGTCAAGCGGTCGCACCGGCAAAGGAGGTCCCGCCGGACGCGCCGCGCACAATAAAAAACTCCGCCGGAAGGGGCGGAGTTCGTCTCTTCATCAGCTATCTGAGGCGCGATCAGTTCGGCAGGACGGTCGAGCCCATCAACGCCTCGTCGATGGCGCGTGCCGCCTGGCGACCTTCGCGGATCGCCCAGACCACCAGCGACTGGCCACGGCGCACATCGCCCGCCGTCCAGAGCTTGTCGACCGAGGTCTTGTAGTCGCGGTCGTTGGCGACGACATTGGTCGAGCCGCGCTTGTCGGTGTTCAGCGTCAGCTTGCCTTCGAGCTCCTTCAGCACGCTTGTCGTGAACGGGCCGCGGAAACCGATGGCGATGAAGGCGAGATCGGCGCGGATGACGAATTCCGTGCCGGCAACCGGCCGCCGGCGCTCGTCGACCTCGCAGCACTTGACGCCCGTCAGCACGCCGTCTTCGCCGATGAATTCGAGCGTCGCGACCTGGAACTCGCGCACGGCGCCCTCGGCCTGCGAGGAGGAGGTGCGCATCTTCGTCGCCCAGAAGGGCCAGACAGCGAGCTTGTCTTCCTTTTCCGGCGGCTGCGGCCGAATGTCGAGCTGGGTGACCTTGACCGCCCCCTGGCGGAAGGCCGTGCCGACACAATCCGAAGCCGTATCGCCACCGCCGACGACGACAACATGTTTGGCGCCGGCCAGGATCGGGTCCGACGGCCAGCCGACACTGTCGATATTCTCGCGCCCGACACGGCGGTTCTGCTGCACCAGATAGGGCATCGCATCATGCACGCCTGCGAGGTCGGCGCCCGGAATGCCCGCCTCGCGCGGCGTCTCGGAGCCGCCGCAATAAAGGACGGCCTCGTGGTCGGCCAGCAACTGTTCGACCTTGACGTCGACGCCGACATTGACGCCGCAATGGAAGGTCACGCCCTCGCCCTTCATCTGCTCGACGCGGCGGTCGATGAAGTTCTTCTCCATCTTGAAATCGGGAATGCCGTAGCGCAGCAGGCCGCCCGGCTTGGTCTCGCGCTCATAGACATGCACCTCGTGGCCGGCGCGGCCGAGCTGCTGGGCAGCCGCCATGCCGGCGGGGCCGGAGCCGACGACGGCGACCTTCTTGCCGGTATGGACCGTGGCCGGCTGCGGCCTGATGAAGCCGAGTTCATAGGCCTTGTCGGCGACCGCCTGCTCGACCGTCTTGATGGCGACCGGCGCATCCTCGAGATTCAAAGTGCAGGCTTCCTCGCAGGGAGCCGGGCAGACGCGGCCGGTGAATTCCGGGAAGTTGTTGGTCGAATGCAGGTTCTGGATCGCCGCTTCCCAGTTGTTGTTGTAGACGAGGTCGTTCCAATCCGGAATCTGGTTGTGAACCGGGCAGCCGGTCGGCCCGTGACAATAGGGAATGCCACAGTCCATGCAGCGCGCGGCCTGTTTTTGCACTTCCGGGTCCGACATCGGGATCGTGAACTCGCGGAAATGCCGGATGCGATCCGACGCCGGCTGGTACTTCGCCACCTGCCGGTCGATTTCCAGAAATCCTGTAACCTTACCCATTTCTTCGTCCCTTACCCTCATGACCGCCTCACTGCGGCCAGTTGTCTGTCGTCAGTCCCCGGCAATCCGGGCGGGTTGCTTCTCTTGACCGTCATTGGAACAGATCTCCTGAAGGACGCCGCGCGATCCGGACGGCTTTCCGCCGTCGTCATGATCATCACGAGTCATCGAGATGTTTCCGTCATCCGCCACCTGCGATCGGCAGGTGGCGGATGCTCCGGTTCAAATCATTCCGCGGCGATGCCCATCCGGCTGCGCTCCATTTCCTCGAGCGCACGACGGTATTCGACCGGCATGACCTTGCGGAACTTCGGGCGGTAGTCGGCCCAGCTGTCGAGGATCTGCTTGGCGCGGGCGGAGCCCGTATAGTGCAGATGATTGGAGATCAGCTGGTAGAGCCGCTCCTCATCGTGGCGCGTCATGTCACCTGAGACGTCGACACGTCCCTTGTGCATGAGATCGCCGCCGTGATGATGCAGCTTCTCCAGCATGTCGTCCTCCTCCGGCACTGGCTCGAGTTCGACCATCGCCATGTTGCAGCGGCTGGCGAAATCGCCGGCTTCATCGAGCACATAGGCGACGCCGCCGGACATGCCGGCCGCAAAGTTGCGGCCCGTGGCGCCGAGCACGACGACAACGCCGCCGGTCATGTATTCGCAGCCATGGTCGCCGACCCCCTCGACAATGGCGATCGCACCGGAGTTGCGCACGGCAAAACGCTCGCCGGCGACGCCGCGGAAATAGCATTCGCCCTCGGTCGCGCCATAAAGCACGGTGTTGCCGACGATGATCGAATTTTCGGCGACGATCCGCGAGTTCTCCGGCGGCCGAATGATGATCTTGCCGCCCGAAAGTCCCTTGCCGACATAGTCGTTGCCGTCGCCGATCAGGTTGAAGGTGACGCCGCGCGCCAGGAAGGCGCCGAAGCTCTGCCCCGCCGTACCGCGAAGCGTCACGTTGATTGTATCTTCCTTCAGCCCGCGATGGCGGTAACGCTTGGCGACTTCGCCCGACAGCATCGCGCCCGCCGAACGGTCGACGTTCTTGATGCCGACCTCGAAGGCGACGGGCGTCTTGTCCGTCAGCGCCGGCTGTGCCTGGTCGATCAGAACGCGGTCGAGAATATCGTCGATCGGATGCTGTTGCCGGCTCGTCCAGAAAGTCTCTTCCTTGGCGGCATCGACCTTGTGGAAGATGCGGCTAAAATCGAGGCCCCTGGCCTTCCAGTGCGCCAGCATCTCATCCTTCTCCAGCAGCTCGGATGCGCCGATGATGTCGTCAAGCCGGGTGAACCCGAGCGAGGCGAGAATTTCGCGCACTTCGTTGGCGACGAAGAAGAAGTAGTTGATGACGTGCTCCGGCGTGCCCTTGAAGCGCTTGCGCAGCACCGGATCCTGCGTCGCTACGCCGACCGGACAGGTGTTGAGATGGCACTTGCGCATCATGATGCAGCCGGCCGCGATCAGCGGCGCGGTGGCGAAACCGAACTCGTCTGCGCCGAGCAGCGCCCCGACGATGACGTCGCGGCCGGTCTTGAGGCCGCCGTCCACCTGCAGTGCGACACGCGACCGCAGGCCGTTCAGCACCAGCGTCTGCTGGGTTTCGGCAAGGCCGATCTCCCAGGGGCTGCCGGCATGCTTGAGCGAGGTCAGCGGCGAGGCACCGGTGCCGCCGTCGAAGCCGGCGACGGTGATGTGGTCGGCGCGCGCCTTGGCGACACCCGCCGCAACCGTGCCGACACCGACTTCGGAAACCAGCTTGACCGACACGTCGGACGTCGGATTGACGTTCTTCAGATCGTAGATCAGCTGCGCCAGATCCTCGATTGAATAGATGTCGTGATGCGGCGGCGGTGAGATCAGGCCCACACCCGGCGTCGAATGACGGGTCTTGGCGACCGTCGCGTCGACCTTGTGGCCCGGCAGCTGACCGCCTTCGCCGGGCTTGGCGCCCTGCGCCACCTTGATCTGCAGCACGTCGGCATTGACCAGATATTCGGTGGTGACGCCGAAGCGGCCCGAGGCGATCTGCTTGATCGCCGAACGCTCCGGGTTCATCGAACCATCGGAGAGCGGCATGTAGCGGTCGGACTCCTCGCCGCCCTCGCCGGTGTTCGACTTGCCGCCGATCCGGTTCATGGCTATCGCCAGCGTCGTATGCGCCTCGCGGGAGATCGAGCCGAAGGACATTGCCCCCGTCGAGAACCGCTTGACGATATCGGCGGCCGGCTCGACCTCATCGATCGAGACCGGCTTACGGCCGAGCGCCTCGGCGCTCTTGATCCTGAAGAGCCCGCGGATCGTGTTCATGCGCAGCGCCGAATTGTTGACCATCTCGGCGAATTCGCGGTAGCGATCCTCGGCATTGCCGCGCACGGCATGCTGAAGAGCTGCAACCGCATCCGGCGTCCAGGCATGGCTTTCGCCGCGCATGCGGTAGGCATATTCGCCGCCGATATCGAGCGTTGTCGCCAGCAACGGATCCTTGCCGAAGGCTGCGGTATGGCGCGCGACGGTCTCTTCGGCGATCGCTTCGAGGCCGATGCCTTCGATCATCGTCGCCGTTCCGAAGAAATACTTGTCGACCAGGTCGGACGAGAGGCCGATGGCGTCGAAGATCTGCGCGCCGCAATAGGACTGGTAAGTCGAGATGCCCATCTTCGACATGACCTTGAGGATGCCTTTGCCGACCGCCTTGATGTAGCGGTAGACGATTTCGGAGGCATCCACTTCCTTCGGGAACTCGCCCTTGGCATGCATGTCGAGCAGCGTGTCGAAGGCGAGATAGGGGTTGATCGCCTCGGCGCCGTAGCCGGCGAGCAGGCAGAAATGATGCACTTCGCGCGGCTCACCGGTTTCGACGACGAGGCCGACCGACGTGCGAAGCCCCTTGCGGATCAGGTGATGGTGGACGGCAGCCGTTGCGAGCAGCGCCGGAATGGCGATTCTATCAGGTCCGATCTGGCGATCGGAAAGCACGATGATGTTGTAGCCGCCCTTGACGGCCGCTTCCGCGCGTTCGCAGAGTCGGTCGAGCATCTCCGGCATGCCGGCAGCGCCGCGTTCGATATCATAGGTGAAATCGAGCGTCTTGGTATCGAAACGGTCTTCCGTATGGCCGATCGAGCGGATCTTTTCGAGATCGCCATTGGTCAGGATCGGCTGACGCACTTCCAGGCGCTTGGCATTCGCCATACCCTCATGGTCGAGAATGTTCGGACGCGGGCCGATGAAGGAGACGAGGCTCATGACGAGCTCTTCGCGGATCGGATCGATCGGCGGGTTCGTCACTTGCGCAAAGTTCTGCTTGAAATAGGTGTAGAGCAGCTTGGGCTTTTCTGACATCGCCGAGATCGGCGTATCGGTGCCCATCGAACCGATCGCTTCCTGACCGGTCGTCGCCATCGGCGACATCAGGATCTTGGTATCCTCGGTCGTATAGCCAAAGGCCTGCTGGCGGTCGAGCAGCGATACATCGCGGCGCAGCGCCCGCGGTTCCACCGGCTTCAGGTCTTCGAGGATGAGTTGGGTGCGGTCGAGCCAGCTGCGATAGGGATGCGCCGTCGCAAGCTGCGACTTCACCTCGTCATCGGAGATGATGCGGCCCTCTTCCATGTCGATCAGCAGCATCTTGCCCGGCTGCAGGCGCCACTTCTGGATGATCTTTTCTTCCGGAACCGGCAGCACGCCGGCCTCGGACGCCATGATGACACGGTCGTCATCGGTGACGAGGTAGCGCGCCGGCCTGAGGCCGTTGCGGTCAAGCGTGGCGCCGATCTGCCGGCCGTCGGTGAAGGCGACCGCCGCCGGTCCGTCCCACGGCTCCATCAGCGCGGCGTGATATTCGTAAAATGCCTTGCGTTCGGCCGCCATCGACTGATTGCCGGCCCAAGCTTCCGGGATCAGCATCATGACGGCATGGGCGAGCGAGTAGCCGCCGCGCACCAGGAATTCCAGCGCATTGTCGAAACAGGCCGTGTCCGACTGTCCCTCGTAGGAAATCGGCCAGAGCTTGGAGATGTCCTCGCCGAACAGCGGCGAAGAGACCGAGGCCTGGCGCGCCGCCATCCAGTTGACGTTGCCGCGCAGCGTGTTGATCTCGCCGTTATGGGCGACCATACGATAGGGGTGGGCGAGCTTCCACGACGGGAAGGTGTTGGTCGAGAAGCGCTGATGCACGAGAGCGACCGCGCTTTCGAAACGCGGATCCGACAGGTCCTTATAATAGGCGCCGACCTGATAGGCCAGGAACATGCCCTTGTATACCACCGTCGCCGACGACAGCGACACCGGGTAGAAATTGCTCTCCTCACCCTCGAACTCGTCATAGATCCGGTTGGAGATGACCTTTCGCAGCGTGAACAGCCGCCGTTCGAATTCGTCGTTGTTTTCGGCATCTTCCCCAGCGCCGATGAAGACCTGCACATGATGCGGCTCGGTCGCGGCAATATCAGGCGCCTTGGAAAGCGAGGAATTGTCGACCGGCACGTCGCGGAAGCCGATGAAGACCTGGCCTTCCTCGACGATGACGTCCTTGATCACCTTCTTGAAGTGCTCGATCTGCTTTTGGTCGCGCGGCATGAAGATATGGCCGACGCCATATTCGCCAACCGGCGGCAAGGTAATGCCCTGCGCCGCCATCTCCTCGCGGAAGAAACGGTCGGGGATCTGCACCAGGATGCCGGCGCCGTCACCCATCAGGGGATCGGCGCCGACGGCGCCGCGATGCGTCAGGTTTTCGAGGATGAACAGGCCGTCCTTGACGATCTGGTGCGACTTCTCGCCCTTCAGATGGGCGACGAAGCCAACGCCGCAAGCGTCATGCTCGTTGGCAGGATCGTAAAGCCCCTGCTTCTTCGGCAGGCCGGACGCGGATTTGGACGTCTTGGCCGTCGCGCGCACCTCTGCAGCAGCAAACCGGTCAAATTCCATGGATGGCGTCTTCGTCATCGTCTTTCCTCCTGTCGAAGCCCGCGGGGCCGCGGGCGGCTCTTCGTCTCGCGCCGCAACCCGAAAATAGGTCCGTCGCATGACAGCGCTGTTGCATTGTGAAGATCGGCCGCAGACATCTGCTTTAAGGGAAAGCAAACCGCCGCGTTCCGCGCCTGCCATTCGCCTCCGCGCGCCGCCTGGGGCTTGACGCTTGGAAGAACTATAGCGTGAAAGCCCGTCGCTGCCAGGGTTTTCGGCGCCTCTTCGGCCCCAGGGGCCAAAAATAGGACAGCAACACTGTCCTAATTCACCAGTTCTATGCCAGAAACGATCCCGGTCCGCAAGAGCGTTACGTTAAAAAACGTGATTTTGCGAAGGAAGATTGCCAGATAAACCCCATTAGAGAAATAAAATTACGCATCGACGCGTCATTCTTTTTATTGATTGCGTAATTCAATTTTCGTGATGCATCAGGGGCGATAGCCTTGATCCCGTGAAGCTTTGGCGTAAGGTCCGCTTCGAAACCTCCCAACTCTCCGTCCACTCCCCCACGGTCTTAGCCATGTTCTTTGCTTCCGATAATTGGGCCGGCGCCCACCGTTCCATTGCCGAACGCCTGCTTGCGGAATCGGCCGGCTTTGCTCCGGCCTATGGCGCCGGTGATCTCGACAAAAAGGTCGAGGCCCGCTTCTGCGAGATCTTCGAGCGTGAGGTTTCCGTTTTCTTCGTCGCCACCGGCACGGCCGCCAACTCCCTGGCGCTGGCGAGCGTCCAGCGCCCCGGCGGGATTACCTTCTGCCATTCGGAAGCCCATGTGATCGAAGATGAATGCGGCGCGCCGGAATTCTTCTCCGGCTCCGCCCGCCTCATGGCCGTCGACGGCGAAGCCGGCAAGATCGATCCGGCAAAGCTTTCGGCAAAAATCGCGCACTTTCCCGAGGATGCCCTCCGTCATGGCCGCGCCAGCGCTGTGACCATCACCCAGTCGACCGAGATCGGCACCGTCTATTCACTGCCGGAGATCGGCGAGATCGCCGCCATCTCGAGGAAGCGCAACCTGCCGCTCCACATGGATGGCGCCCGCTTCGCCAACGCGCTGATCGCACTCGATGCCACCCCTGCGGAGATGACCTGGAAGCGCGGCGTCGACATGCTGTCCTTCGGCGGCACCAAGAACGGCTGTTGGTGCGCGGAGGCGATCGTCTTCTTCAATCCGGATCAGGCAAAGGAAATGCCCTTCATCCGCAAGCGCGCTGCCCAGCACTTCTCCAAGTCGCGCTTCATCGCAGCCCAGTTCGACGCCTATTTCGAAAATGGCCTCTGGCTCGATCTCGCCCGCCATTCGAACGCCATGGCCGACAGGCTGCGCGCCGGTATTGCCGCCAGCAGCGCCGGGCGCCTCGCCTGGCGGACCGCGACCAACGAGGTCTTTGCCGTCATCAGCAAGAGTGCTGCAAGAACAGCAGAGGAAAAAGGCGCGAAATTTTATGAATGGCCGGCGCCTGCGGCAGCACCCGAACTCGTTTCTGAAAGCGAGAGCTTGATCCGCCTCGTCACCAGCTTCGCAACCACGGAAGCAGACGTGGATGGCTTCCTGAGGTGCCTGGCCGCCTGATCGACGACCGGACGAGCCTGCCTGCCGGTCAGGTTTCCCCGTGACGGCTGTGGGTCATGCGGACCTCAGCCCCCTGACCTTTTGGAGAATATCGTCGGACAGTGCCGAGACCAGCGCCTGATCCGCACCCTTGCGCGGCACCAATACGAATTCCACATCCTCGAGCACCGGCAATTTTCCCGCAGCAACTTCTTTCAGCCCGGACGGAGCCATACTGCGCGGCTGCACCAGCATGCCCATTCCGGCTCGCGCCGCTGCCGTCAGCCCGCTCAGGCTGCCGCAAGTGCAGACGATCCGCCACGGCACGCCATTGCGCCCAAGTGCTTCCAGGGCGATCGCCCGTGTCACGCTCGGCGGTGGGAAAGCGATCAGCGGTAATGGACCGGAGGCGAGCACTCGTTCAGGATCGCGCGCCAGCCAGACGAGCGGCTCGCGATAAACCAGTTTTCCGCGCGCATCGCCAAGCCGGCGCTTGGCGAGCACCAGATCGATTTCGCCATTATCCTGCATCTCATAAAGCACGCCTGAAAGCGCCACCGTCAGTTCCAGGTCGACGGACGGGTGCGAGCGAACGAAATCCTCCAGCACTGCTGGCAGCTGGCTGGTGACGAAATCCTCCGACACGCCGAGCCGGAGGCTGCCGCGCAGGCTGTTGCTCTTGAACAGCGCCTGCACTTGCCCCTCGATCGAAAGCATGGCGCGCGCATGCGAAAGCAGCGCCTCGCCGTCACCGGTGAGCATCACCTTGTGGGTGTCGCGCGCGAGCAGCTTGCGTCCGAGCGCCGCCTCCAGCCGCTGGATATGCTGGCTGACCGTCGATTGCCCGAGGCCCAGCCTTTCCGCAGCAAGCGTGAAACTGCCCATCTGTTCGACGGTAACGAAACTGCGCAACTGCGCGAGGTCCAGCATAATCCAGCATCTCGATAACTGTTATTTCTTGCATCCTGGATCATAATGGACGACAGAACAACGGTTACTTTATTGCTGCGAGACCGTCATGCGCCGCTTTCTGCCAGATACGTTCACGATCCTGCTCGTCTGCACCGTCATTCTCGCCTCCCTGTTTCCGGCGAGCGGCAGTTTTGCGGATTATTTCGGCGTCGCCACCGATATGGCCATCGCGGCGCTGTTTTTCCTGCACGGCGCGCGCCTTTCCCGTGACGTCGTCATTGCTGGTCTGCTGCACTGGCGGCTGCATCTCGTCATCCTGCTGACGACGTTCGGCATCTTCCCGCTGCTCGGGCTCGGACTCGGCTTCATCCCCGACGCGATCCTGCCACGGCCGCTTTACCTCGGCATCCTCTTCCTTTGCGTGCTGCCGTCGACGGTGCAGTCGTCGATCGCCTTCACCTCGATGGCGGGCGGCAATGTGCCCGCCGCGATCTGCTCGGCCTCGGCCTCGAACATTTTCGGCATGTTCCTGACGCCGCTGCTGGTCGGCCTGCTCTTTTCCGTCGGCGGCCATGGCGGCTTCTCCTTCGACGCGCTTCGGCAGATCCTGCTGCAGCTGCTTGCACCTTTCATCGTTGGCCAGATCCTGCAGCCCTGGATCGGCGATTGGATTCGCGCCAAGAAGAAGATTCTCATGCCGGTCGACCGCGGCTCGATCCTGATGGTGGTCTATCTCGCCTTCTCGACGGCGATCGTCGAAGGACTGTGGCACACTTTCTCGATTGCCGACATCGCCGTTGTCGTCGTCGCCGACGTCGTGCTTCTGGCGTTTGTTCTTGTCTTGACGATGTTTGGCAGCCGCTGGCTGGGATTCGACAAGGCTGACGAGATCACCATCACCTTCTGCGGCTCGAAAAAGAGCTTGGCAAGCGGCGTTCCGATGGCAAACGTCATCTTCGCCGGCCAATCGATTGGGGCGATCGTGCTTCCGCTGATGCTCTTCCACCAGATTCAGCTGATGGTCTGCGCCGTCATCGCCCAGAAATATGCCGCAGCAGCAGCCCGGCGCGTAACGGAACAGCAAATGAAGGACGCCGCCAGCCCGGCCTGAACGCCAATAAGATGTTCGGCAATAAAAAAACGGCGCCCCGATCGGAGCGCCGTCCATTGTCCCTGAAGGACAGCTGTTAACCGTTGACGACCTGCGCCTCGATCGCCTTCGGAGCCTCGACCGGCTCGGCGGCAATCGTGATCTTGCGGGGCTTCATGGCCTCGGGAATGTTGCGCAGAAGATCGATGTGAAGCAGGCCATTCTTCAGCGAAGCGGCTGACACCTCGACGTGATCGGCAAGCTGGAAGCGGCGCTCGAAGGCGCGCTTGGCAATGCCGCGATAGAGGAATTCGCCGCCTTCAGCGGTTTCCTCGTTCTTTTCACCCTTCACGGACAGCACATGGGCATGAGCTTCGATCGAAAGCTCGGTCTCGTCGAAGCCGGCGACCGCCATGGTGATGCGATAGGTGTTTTCACCGGTGCGCTCGATATTATAGGGCGGATAGGTCTGCGCCTGCTCCGGCTGAGCAAGGCTGTCGAGCATGGTGAAGAGGCGGTCGAAACCGACCGTCGAACGATAGAGGGGAGAGAAGTCTACGTGACGCATGATGTCCTCCTAGGGAAGCGACGTGTTGCGATAAGGTGCCCTGAAACCCCATCTTGGCGGTCTCGGGACGGTTGCGCGGGCCCCTTTGGCACCCGCAGGATGGAGATGGTGACGCGATTCGAGGAGTTCAAGACCTTTTCGAGGCCCCCTCGGCCGACCGTGAACCGCGCGTGAACGGCCGGTTCGGAAGGCGTTCAGACATGCCTGCCTAGAAATGACGATGTCGGGTGACACTGGCCCCGATGACTGAAGTGCATCGTCCCTTCTTCTTCAGTCTAAACTTGGGCCGGCCGCGAGCGCCCTCACGCTCCCGCCGGCCCTTTTTCCCCCGCTTTCCAAGCCGGGCGCCATGCGCTATCCCTGATAGGGAAGCATTCAGCAGCGGCGCATAGGTAAGTGATGGATCAGGTTCTCTATTCGACGCCCGACAATCCTGCCCCGGAAAACCGCACCGAAGGGTTCTTCGAAACCCATGACGGTCACCGGCTGCGTTACGCCGTTTTCCGTTCTGGCGCCCAGGTCGCCAAGGGCACGGTCGTCATCATCCATGGCCGCAACGAATATATCGAAAAATATTTCGAGACGATCCGCGACCTGACAGGGAAAGGCCTCTGGGTCGCGACCTTCGACCTACGTGGCCAGGGCGGTTCGTCGCGGCTCCTGAAGCGCCGCAATCACGGCCATATCCGCCGCTTTTCCGATTACGAGCGCGATCTCGACACCTTCCTCGAAAAGATAGTGCTGCCGGATACCCGCCTGCCGTTCTACCTGCTCGGCCATTCCACCGGCGGACTGATCGCGCTGTCGGCCGCCCCCTATCTCACCACCCGCATCGACCGTATGGTGCTATCGGCTCCCTTCATCGGCCTGACCGGCCAGTCGGCCTCGCCCCGCGTCATCCGCACCCTCGCCGGCGCGCTGACGGCCGCGGGCCTCGGCTTCATGCCGCTGACTTCGAAGCTGAAGGAGTCGGAATTCCACGACAATCCGTTGACCTCAGACGAAACCCGCTTCGAGCGCAATATTGCGATGATGAAGGCCCATCCGGAACTGACGCTCGGGCCGCCGACGGCCCGCTGGCTGACCGAAGCCTTCCGGACCATGGACCGGGTCACCTCGCCCAACCATCTCTTCTCGATTACCATCCCGACCATCGTCATCGCCCCGACACGTGATGGCGTCGTGCCCTACACGGCACAGGAGCGGCTCTCGCGTTATTTCCGCGCCGGCCAGCTGGTGCCGATCAACGGCGCCCGCCATGAGATCTTCCAGGAACGGGATATTTATCGCGCCGCGGCGCTGGCGGCCTTCCACGCCTTCATCCCCGGCAGCGATGCCGAGGAAAATCATGATGTCGCCGCCCTCGGCACGTGAGCCGGATCAACCGAGCCGCCAGTGGAATCGGCCTTGCCGGCCTGGGGCATCGGCTTTGCCGAGCCCGGGTTCAGCGCTGCAGGATGGCGATTGCCTGCTCGTAGACCGCGCGGCTGCCGGCGGCGATGATCGAGCCGCCGTTTTCCGGCCGTTCGCCGTCCCAGGTGGTGATGATGCCGCCCGCCCCCTCGATGACGGGAATGATGCCGCCGACGTCATAGGGCTTCAGCCCGTTTTCGATGACGAGATCGATATGGCCGGCGGCAAGCAGCGCATAGGCATAACAGTCGCATCCATAGCGGAAGAGCCGCACCTGCCCCTCGATCTCCCGATACTTCTCAATCTCCCCGCCGGCGAAGAGATGTGGCGAGGTCGTGAACAGAATGGCGCTCGAAAGCGCCTCGCACTGGCGGGTCACCAGCCGCCGCTCACCCTCCGGCCCGGTATAGATCGAGCCGTTCTCGTCGGCGAAATAACGTTCTCCGGTAAAGGGCTGCTCTATCATGCCCATGATGGCCCGGCCTTCCTTCTGCAGGCCGATCAGCGTTCCCCAGACCGGCACGCCCGATATGAAGGCGCGCGTGCCGTCGATCGGATCAATCACCCAGACATAGTCCCGGTCGAGCCCGACATCGCCGTGCTCCTCGCCGAGAATGCCGTGGTCGGGGAAATTCTCCTCGATCAGCGCCCGGATGGCGAACTCGGCCGCCCGATCGCCTTCCGTCACCGGATCGAAGCCGGAAGAAAGTTTATTCGTGACATCAAGGCCGGAGCGGAAGCGCGGCAGCGTCTCGGCGCGGGCGACCTCCGCCAGACGATTGAAGAATGAACGGTCAGGAAGCATTGTGACACCGTTTGGCTGGCGGGAATGCGCTTTCATAGCGAAAACGAGCGGGAATGCAAACGAAGCGGGCAACGTGAGGCGAATTGCCCAAAGATATCGCAGCGCAATATATTGCTTGACATTTGTGCAATGCAATAGTAGCGTCGTCGTTACAGTCTTCTGACTGTAAATACCCTCCTTGGGTGTTTCCTCCCTAGACTTAGCCGCGCTGACAAGCGCGGTTTTTTTTGACCTGGGGAGGCAGGTCGAGAATCAGGAAAGCAGTTTACTCGGCGGCCAGCGCTCGATCGCCGGCGAATTTTTCGACATAATCCGCCATCTGCCGCATGAAGGCCGCGACGGCGTCGGCCACCGCGGCGAAATCCTCGCGCTTCTCCAGCGTCACCTCGTCGACATAGATCGCCCGGTTCACTTCGATCTGCAGCGCGTGCAGACCGCGCGAGGGACGGCCGTAATGCTCGGTGATGAAGCCGCCGGCATAAGGCTTGTTACGGATCGCCGCGAACCCCATTTCCTCGAGGATGGCGATGGCGGCGCGTGAAAGTTCGGCCGAAGCGCTGGTGCCGTACCGGTCGCCGACGATGAAATCGGGCCGCGTGGTGCAGCCCGCGACCCGCACATTGCCGGGCATCGAGTGGCAGTCGATCAGAACGCCGAAGCCGAACTGCACATGGGTGCGGGCGATCAGCCGGCGCAGCGCCGCGTGGTAGGGTTTGTAGACTGCCTCGACCCGATCGAGCCCCTCCTGCACCGGCAGCCGCCGTGCGTAGATCTCCATGTTCTCGGCAACGATGCGCGGAATGGTCCCGAGTCCGCCGGCAACCCTCAGGGAATTGATGTTGGCATAGGGCGGCAGCAGCCCGTCGAACATCCTGGGATCGAGCTCGTAGGGCTCACGATTGACGTCGAGATAGGCCCGCGGAAAATTGGCGGCGAGCAGTGGCGCGCCCAGTTCGACGGCCGAGCCGAACAGCTCGTCGACATAGTGGTCCTCCGAACGGCGGATCGCTATGCCTTCCAGCCTCGATTGGGCGATGAATTCCGGTGGATAAATTCGGCCGCTATGGGGGGAGTTGTAGACGAAAGGAATGGTCTGCGACACGGGCTCATGGACCTCAAAAAGCTCGTATTCGCGGATTTCCGGCACTTTCGGCCCTCTTTACCATGTCATGAACTGACTGCTTTGTTCATGTTGCCAGTTGCCCGCCCTCAAGTCCATACTATGTAGAAGGGATGACCATCACGCACAGGCAATTCACCGGTTGTTTACCGGGCAAAGACTAGTGTAGACGGCTGGCAGCCCACCCAAAACCTATTGATTAGCGGTCTGGATTGATGACTCAGAAGATACTTCTCGCCGAAGACGACAACGACATGCGCCGTTTCCTGGTGAAAGCGCTCGAAAAGGCCGGCTACAAGGTCCTTTCTTACGACAATGGCGCCAGCGCCTATGACCGGCTGCGCGAGGAGCCATTTTCCCTGCTGCTGACTGATATCGTCATGCCCGAAATGGATGGCATCGAGCTGGCGCGCCGGGCCACCGAACTCGATCCCGATCTGAAGGTGATGTTCATCACCGGTTTTGCCGCCGTGGCGCTGAACCCCGATTCGAAGGCGCCGAAGGATGCCAAGGTCCTTTCCAAGCCTTTCCACCTGCGCGACCTCGTCGACGAGGTCAATAAAATGCTTGCCGCGTAAGGCTTGTCGGGCGGCGCGTCACAAAACTGAAAAAAGCCTATTGACGGCTCCGAAGGTTTTGTGATCTATGCGCCGCCATCGGATGGGCGTGTAGCTCAGCGGGAGAGCACTACGTTGACATCGTAGGGGTCACAGGTTCAATCCCTGTCACGCCCACCATCCTTTTCAAGGCCTTAGCGAGAAATTGCTGAGGCCTTCTTAGTCTCTGGTGCCAAATAGTGCCAAGTTAGGGCGGCGAAGCGGTGCCAAAACGGCACCCGAGACGCTTTTCACTTGGACACTTTATTGGTCTTCCCAATTTGCAACCCATTGCACCGGGCAATCGCCAATTCTATTGGTGCGTATCTGACACCGGCTGCGAATGGCTAAGCCGTCTTGGCAGTTTCTGGAGCGCCCACGCGAGCACGGCGCTCCGCCTCTAGATCGATCACAGACGCACGCATGTCCTCCGTAGTGACTTTGACGTAGACAGACTTCGTCACGCGGCTCCCTGGCGCATGTCCAAGGCGCGGCTGGAGAAGAGCGTCTGGCACGCCGCGAACGTGGAGCCACGTCGCCATCGCCTTGCGAAGGACGTGAGGCGACAACTTCAGCGGCTGTCCGTTCCGCTTAACTCCGGCTTTCTTCACCGCACTCGCGAGAGCGCGACGAATGTTCACAAGCCTGCCACCAAATCGGCCTGGGAAGACTAGAGGCGGCGGCGTCTCGCCTGCCGTCAGTGCTTTGGCACGAGCCGCACGCTTCGCTTCTGAGAGCGCATCACAGAGGGAAGCACTTATCGGAATGTCTCTGTCCGAATGGCGAGTCTTGGGCGTGAAGCCATCTTTACGACGGATAGCCACGAGCTGATTTGCCGTGTCTAGGTCGGACCATTCGAGAGTGAAAGCCTCCGTCTTGCGGACGCCGGTCTCCGCTAGGAACCGCACCAGCAGAGCCCTCTCCTTCCCGAGAGCATCCATGATGCCGGACATTTCTTCAGGCGTAGGTACGTCCACTCGCTTCACCGCCAGCGGAATACGCTCGACCTTTGGAAGCTTCTCCACGAGGCCCTTCTCTTGCGCCCACCGGAGCACCTGGAGGAACAACGAGGTCTCTGCGTTGATTGTAGCCGCAACACAACCGGCTTCAACCCGGTGCTTCTGATAGTCAGCCATGTCCCTGGTGCCGATGGTGGAAATATCGGTTTCGGGAAACTTGCCCAGAATTGCCTTCAGCTTGAAGCCGTCAGCGTCTAAGGACGATTGTCGCTTTTTGCCAGTGGCAACCCTGTCAACTTGCTCCTCCAGCCACCGTTTTGAGACCTCCGCCAGGGTGACGCCGCTCAGTTTGCGACCGAAGCCGCGTCCCGAGAGCGCTCCATCAAGCTGAAGCTCCCTCAGCATCCGTTTAGCGTCGGCAAGCGCTTCGGTCTTCGTTGCCAGCGTATGGCGGGCACGCTTCCCAGTCGGTGAAAGATGTGGCGGAACATCAATGATCCACGTTCCCGTATGAGCACCTTCGCGTATGCGCGGAGCGACCCGGAACGGCCCGATCTTCTCAGCCTCTAATTTTGCTTTTGTCATCTCTTCGGTTTTCCCCTTTCGTCAGACTTCGCACGTAGCTCACCGGGTCGAACGACCCAGCCTTTTCCGGTGCAACGAGTTGCAACGGCTCCCGCGCGACGGGCGTGCGCACCTTTCGGCTCGGCTCCATCTTGGCACCGCTCCCCAGGCTCCGCCGCGCGGTAACAAAAGCGACCACATCTGCCCGCCGATAGATCAGGCGAGCGCCAACTTTTGACGCGGGCAGTTCGGCTCGCGGGATGCGCCGGACGAAGTCCACGCCGCACCCCAGCATGCGGGCCACGTTCTCGACAAAGAGGAACTCGTTGCCTAGGCCGTCGTGGCTTCCGGTAAAGCAATGGGGATTGTCTCGCCTGTCCACCTCGTAGGAGGCCCGAACAGACGCTCCAAGCCTGTCGAGCAGACCAGTGTGCATTTTTCCCTTAGACACGCTCCAGCGCTCCCAAATCAATTTAAGCGATTTAAATTACATGCTGGAGAGCTCAGTCTGCGCTGCGGCTCTTAGGCTCGCATAGACCGCTCCCAAACACTCGTGAAGCTCCGGGAACACCGGCTTCAACTGGTTAAGGAGGTGCCAAAGCCAGTTTAAGCGAGCTCGCCATGGCGTAAAGCTTGCCATAACGCCGGCAACCGAGCGTTCAAGCGCCACCGTCTGCCCGAGTTCGATACATTCCAGCGCCGCGCTTATTATCCGCTTCTGAGCTTTCTTGAGCGCGTCAGCGTCCGGGACGCAATCAACATGCCTTCGTCGGCGTCGAAAGGACATTCCAAGAAAATCGAAACCGTCGGACGCGCGTCGTAGTCTCTGCTCGTGGAGTTCGAAGGGACCGCCGGGATGGGACGAAAAGGTCCCGCTCAAGGTCAATAGCGCCTTCTCCACATCGGCCTTTTTGTCGCCCAGCAGTAGCATGTCATCAGCATAGACGATCAAGAAGACGCCACAGGGCAGCTTCATCATCTTCATTGCGTCGGTTACAATGTGCGAGGCGAGTGTGGCGGACGTAGCGGCTCCTTGAGGCAACCCAGCTTGCGACTTGAACAACAGGTCATGAACATCCTGAGCAGACATCTGATCCTCAATGATCAGACGCGCACGTGTCCGGGCTATGCCCGTACCATCTCTCATAAAGCGGCCTTCCAGTTCGCTGGTATCCTCCTGAAGAATTGTTGAACGGATATAGGCCTTAGGCATCGGGAGTTTGCGCATCAGCCACCCCCGGTCCGCCGTGCCAAAGAAATTCTTTATGTCGAGCACCGCAGCCCACTTCGCCCCGGCATCAATGCGTCTGACGACTTCGCTGAGAGCGGCCGGCCTGCCGCCCTTTCCCCGTGCACTGTAGATGTTTTCATTTATCGGAAGCCGGTCACCATAAGCCATAAGGAGCAGGCGCTGCCGGACTCGATCGGTCACTCCGTAAGCATGGACCGGTCGTATTCCGCCGCTGGACTTCTTCACCGCGAAGACCGTGTAACGGTCTCCAGGAGCGTGGCCAAGCTGGATCGATGTCGCCTTCCGCCGCGCATCTTTGTTTCTCCACGGCCTCCGGTGCCGCCTGCCTGATGGTGGTCGGACCTGAACGATGTCAGCGCTGATCATCTCGTCGTCGGCAAACCTCGGGATGAACACTTCTGACTTGCCGAGTTCTTCATCAAACCAGATTTCGCCGACGAGACCTCTTTGCAACGCGTTGCAATCGATCTGGCTGTCGCTTTTCGTAAAAACCGGGCGGCGCTGCCGGGCATTCTGACGCGCCATTTCCTTCATCGTTAGGCCGAGCGCTACCGAATAGCTCCGCGCGAACAAACGGCGCAGACTACGGGCTTTCCTTCCTTTGCCTTCGGCCTCAGCCCGCGCAATGCGGCTCTGAAGCTTTGCAGCTTGTGTCGCGCCTCGCCGGCGGTCGCGTCGGCTAAGTTTCGAAGTCACGAAATGCTCCATCGTTGGCTTCCAATGACTTACCTTTTTTTACAACCTGGAGCAAGTCTAAAGTGAATTTCGCGTTGACCAACACAGTGAATTTCGCGTTGACGAACACTTTGATATATATAGTTTTTTTCTGGCAAAAAGCCAACTTTTGATTGAATTTCAAAAAATTGCTTTTAGAGTGAAGCCCATGAATGAACTGTCTTTGAAGGAGCCC
The DNA here is from genome assembly GCF_019685235.1 of Rhizobium sp. NLR8a. Taxonomy (NCBI): domain Bacteria; kingdom Pseudomonadati; phylum Pseudomonadota; class Alphaproteobacteria; order Hyphomicrobiales; family Rhizobiaceae; genus Rhizobium; species Rhizobium sp. NLR8a. Next base: position 182,369 of record NZ_JABDWI010000006.1, on the reverse strand, counting down.
TTAAATGACACCTCGTGTTTTCATAGGATGCCATGTCCCGCCCGCCCTGTGCGCAGAGATTGACGCAGCGCTGTTGAGGGGCGTCCCTGGAAGCAGGGGCTATTTCGCGAGTCGGTCTGACTACTTGCGCGCTGCCATTCTGCGCATGCAAATCGAACTCGCTGCCCCGGCGGTCCGTCAGCGTCAGCGCGTGCAACCCGTTGCAACGCTAGACAGGGCCTGACCTCCCTCTCACCGAAAGGAAAGACCATGACAGCCCCGCTTATCCCTAACACCATCGCCAAGAAGGCAGATACCGCGCCGACACGCTCCGAGCTGGAGCATCAGCGGCGCGTTGCAAAGGCCAAGTCCGTTGAAGCCACGATGGAAGAAATCAATCGTGGTGCAGTGCCCGCGTCAATAGGCACCCGCTCCTCAAGCGGTATTCATTCCATCCTTATCATGCCGGAGGCGTCGGAACAGAAAGTGCAGGGCAAGAAGAGCGCGCCCGTTGATATCCATCCGCGTGTGACAGCGCTGAAGAATGATCTCTCACCGAATGCGGCACAGCTCCTAAGCCTCGTGGTGAAAGCCGATGAAGCTTATCGCGGCGCGCAGCTCATCGACCTCAGCGCCTTCGTCGTGAAGAACGCGCTCGGCGTCACTGAACAAGAGGCGACCACTGCCCGCTCTGAGCTGGAACGCCGGGGCCTCATTGCTTTCCACGACAACGGCTCCGGCGCTCGCGGCTTCTATCCCCGCCTGCCCTGATCACTATTCCACCCATTCCTGCCCGGAAGCATCTCGCCGGGCAGGCAAAACCGCCGTGCCAGTGGCTGCCTCCCGCCTTCTTCGTCAGACAGACACCGCAAGCCTTCCACGAAAGAAATTGACGAGGTGTCCAGCGCTCCGCAGCCGCGTCACCGGCATTCGCCCACCCCCAAATCCACCCCGATGACCCAGGACCCAACATCATGACCATGAGCCCCCATATCGCCGAACCGCTCGAAGCCTTCACTAATCCCGAGCCCTTCGCCTTGGTGTCGCCGCGCGATCTCCTCCAGTCGTCCCCAGACTTCCTGCTGTCACTGTCTGTGATCGATCTTTTCCGCACCAGTGCGAACGCAGCTGCTATCCCGCCCGCCCTGGCACCCGTCTTTGAAGACCTGGACGAACAAGTCACCTTCACCACTGAGATGGCGCGGGCCGGTCTCATCACCGTGGCTCGCCTCGTGGGCGAAGAAGCCGAGCACTCCTTGGTGGGCAGGAAGGAAATGCTGGAGGCGGCATGCCAGCAGTTCACACAGGACAGCGTGCGCCTCTCCACGCTGCTCATCCTCCGCGACACGCTCCGCGCGGCACCAAATGATGCCGGTGACCTCCAGGGCTCTCTTCGCGACAACCTCGCATGACCAAGCCCTGAGCAACACGCGCCCAGCGGCAAGTATTAGGACTTGGGAATGCGTCTATGTGCTGCCGCTGGACACAAACGAAACGAGACAAACGAGACAACGCTCAACGGTTAGCGAGACAGCTCCAAGGAATACACGTCAGATGCCCCGAATTTGCGCATGCTGCGAACATCCTCAGAGAACAGCAATTGAAGCGCAGCTTGTGTCGGGCCGTTCGCTTCGAGCGGTGGCGGCTGGCTTCGGCCTGAGACCGGCAGCCCTCCACCGGCATTCTCAGAACCACCTGTCGACAAGTCTTAGAGCAGCGGCCCAGGCGCATCGCACGGCAGCTGAGCCCATGGGCACACAGTCAGCTCAGCCCATCCGCCCGACGGGATTGCAACGCGTTGCAATCGACTTAGACCAGCACTCTACGTCACCGGCAGAACGGCGAGCCCTTCAGCTCGAAGACGCAAGCGGCAACCGCACTCTCCCCTCCTCTAGTACGTCAGCAGGGCAGAGCAGGGCGGCACCGGCAACCGAGGCGCCGACTGCGACGGCTCCCGGCGTCCCGCTAGACCCGTATGCGCTTGCCTGCGAGCTTAGAGACAATGCCGTCACCATCCTTCGCAGCGCCTCAGCATCCGGCGACGCAAAGCTCGCCCTGGACGCAAACAGAGCAGCTGTTAACGTCCTCGACAGGCTCGCCCGCTTGATGCCACGCAACGCAGATGAGACATCCTCGCTGCCACTCCAGGTCTCCCCGGAATGGACGCAGCTTAGGTCTGCCCTCATGACGGCGTTGGAGCCCTTCCCGGAAGCACGCATTGCCGTTGTCGGGGCACTCTCTGAGGCGGGGGAGCTGCAATGATCTCCCGCGACTTGGCGATGGCGCTCGACCCCGCTCTGTTCATGGCGGAGGCGGGCTATCCGCCCGACCCCTGGCAGGCGACGTTTCTCCGTTCGACCTCGCCCCGGACGCTTCTCCTCAGCTCACGCCAGCTCGGAAAGAGCACGGTGACGGGCGCGCTCGCGTCTCACGCGGCGATTTATCTGCCCGGAAGCCTCATCCTTCTACTGGCACCATCGCAACAGCAATCGCGAGAGCTATTCCGCAAGGTGTGTGCATTCCACCGCGAAGCTGCTGACACCGACCCGGAGGCAGAAAGCGCGCAGCGCATAGAACTGCCGAACGGCTCTCGCATCGTTTCGCTCTCCGGCAACCCTACCACCGTTCGCGGCTTCTCCGGTCCTCGCCTCATCATCCTTGATGAGGCAGCCTGGATTGAAGACGAGCTTTTCCACGCAGTTACTCCGATGCTCGCTGCCGGCGGGCGCCTCATCGCGATGACCACACCTAATGGGAGGCGCGGATGGTTCTACGATGCTTGGGCGGGCAATGATCCTGCGTGGGATCGCACGCGGGTAACGGCGCTTGAAAGCCCTCGCATTACTCCCGAGTTTCTGGCCCTGGAGCGCGCCGCAAAACCGGAGTGGCGCTACCGACAAGAGTACCTTTGCGAGTTTGTCGACACGGATGAGCAGCTCTTCCCCACTGACATGATCGCGCGGGCGATCACCCCAGACGTACCGCCGCTGTTTTCTCCGTCCGCATTCCCCTCATTTTCTTCAGGTGCCGGCCATGCCACTTAAGATCGTCAGAGACTTTTCCGACCCGACCCACACGCGAAGGGTTGTCTATGAACCTGACCGGACGATTGCGCCGCGCACTCGTCCGCAAGGCAATATCTATCGCGACGGTGAGGGCCGCTTGCGCAGCCGAAGGGAGGAAGGGGAGCCGATCAAGTTTTATGTGGGACTGGACCTCGGACAAGCTGCCGACTTCACCGCAATCGCAATTGTGGAGAAGACAGACGGCGGGCTTACGGTGCCGCACCTGGACCGGGTGAGAGGGCTCCCCTATCCCCGGCTTGTCACGATGACAGCAGACCTGATGGCGAGGCCTGAGCTTCGAGGACATTCTCAGCTCATCGTTGACGCCACTGGGGTAGGGCGTCCTGTTCTGGACATGCTGCGCTCTTCAGAACTGCAACCCGTTGCAGTCACGATCCATGGCGGCGCAAAGGTCCAAGGCAGCCGCCGCGCTCCGCGAGTTCCCAAGCGCGATCTAGTCAACTGCCTATTGGTGGCACTCCAGGGGGGAGTACTGAAAATCTCCTCCGAACTTCAGCACGCAGCAACCCTCGCCCGCGAGCTAACGGAAATGCGCCGCAAGCTCTCCGCTGCCGGGCATGACAGTTATGGGGTTTGGAGAGAAGGGGAACATGATGATCTGGTGCTCGCACTAGCGCTCGCGGTCTGGCAAGCCGAACGTGGCGGCCATGGCCACCAGACACCGCCACCGCCGACGGATGTCCTCCCGGAAGACCGGCCTTCCTGGCCAGTTGATGAAGGGCGTTAGGAACATGGGGAAGTCACTTTGGCTTACGCCCACCCCTCAGGACTGATGGCTGCTCGGCCCCTTCTTCGGGCATCTCGAAGAACTCGACCAACTGAACCCCCAACGCCCCGGAAAGCTTGTCCAAAACATCAACACCCACATTCACCGCTTGACGTTCTAGTTTTGCGAAATAGGCGCGATCAACACCAGCGTCCGCTGCAAGCTTCTCCTGAGAGAGCCCTTTGCCAACCCTAATCCGGCGTAAATTCCAAGCCACGAGTGCGCGTCCGTTCATTTCGCACAATGGAAAGCTTAGAAGGTTATTAACCCACTGGCTATCGCCACAGGATTTCGTTATTTCTCAGGTGCAGCAACGATCGGGATATGCTGAAGATAATCGGGGAAGAGATGAAATTAAAAAGGCAGTTAATGGCAATTGGCTGCGTACTTCTAGGTACCCCTGCCCTCGCAGACTGGCTGTACGAGCAGGAAATCGACAAGATGCGCGGTAGTGTGATCAACTATGCTAGCGTCAAAAGCGATAACGTACTGAGTTTCTCGTTTCCATATGACGGCGGATCAATCGCTACGCTGGGCTTCCGTCTCCACGATCCCAATCAGCTAGAAGCATACCTAATGATCAGCAAAGGCCAGTTCACATGTTCTGGCTACAGCTATGACGTGGTGTCGGTGAAATTCGATGAACGACCACTGCAAGAATTTAGGTGCAATCAGGCAGCAGACGGAAACACCAAGACAATTTTCATAAATGACGCGACGGGTTTTCTTCGGCAAATGCAATCCGCGTCGAAAGTCATCATTGAGGCCGACTTCTATCAAGAGGGTCCTCGCCAACTTAATTTCAGCGTTGCGGGTATTCGCTGGAGCATGAACTAAGGGGCGGACACGACCTCCGCAGCAATTGACATAACGCAAGCGTACGTTACATTTACATTCTAGTCAACGAACATTGACAGGAATGTAAAAAATGCGCGGTGTGGCTTACTACAGAGTTTCAACGGACAAGCAGGGCCGCTCGGGCCTCGGCCTTGAAGCTCAGCGTGAGGCGGTCCGCCGCTTCATGGGTGACGACTTCCCGCCCGTCCGTGAGTTCACCGAAGTGGAGAGTGGCAAACTCACTTCCCGTCCCGAGCTGGCGCAGGCATTGGCAGCAGCGAAGATGCTCCGCCTTCCCCTGGTGGTCGCTAAGGTTGACCGCCTCGCCCGTAATGTGGCTTTTTTGGAAGCCATACTCGCCAGCGGCGTGGAAGTCATCTTCTGCGACATTCCCCAGGTCCAGGGCGCAATGGGCCGCTTCATTCTCCAGCAGATGGCGGCGGTGGCCCAGCTTGAAGCCGGTCTTATCTCCGAGCGCACCAGGGCAGCTCTGAAGGCCGCCAAAGAGCGCGGAAAGGTGCTGGGTGGCTTCCGTGGGGTGAAGGTTGACCCGGGGCTCGGGCGCGCTGCCAAGACAGCCAAGGCCTTAGAGTTCGCTTCCCAGGTCGCCCCGATTGTCTGCGACGTTAAGGCAGCAGGTGGGTCTCTTCGGGCGATTGCATCAGAACTAACTTCTCGCGGCATTCCGACGCCTCGCGGCAGCGTATGGAGCGCCACCCAGGTCAAGCGCATTTTGGAACGGACGCGCTCATGAGCGGCGGAAGTCTCACCACTGAGCAAGCCGAAGATAAGATAAGGGCTACGAACTCGACCAATCGGATTTCCGCCCTTATCGACATACTCCTCCACGCGCCTAAAGAGGTGGGCTTGAGCATCTTTGTGGAAAACTACTCAACCTGCGACAATACTTGGCACTACCGTAATGACATTCTGATACTTCTGAAGCGCTTGGGGCACGCCAGGGACGCGATGGACAGCGAAGCGCTTCACTATTTCTCAGCCTTGCCTGATCCTGTCGTCATCTATCGTGGATGCCAAGAAACCCGCATTAGAGGTCTTTCGTGGACCACCGAACGAGCTGTCGCGGAAGGGTTCGCGCGCGGCCATCGGTCGATGACGGTAGCTAAACCAGTGGTGGCCAGCGCTGAGATACCCAAGGCCGCAGTATTTTTTGCGGTGACCCATCGCGAAGAAGCCGAGCTCGTTATTAACCCCCGCCGCCTTCGCAAGCTCAAGCAAGAAAGATATGTCCAAGAGCATCCCGACTCCTCGCGCGCGACTGGAGCGCCGTTCAAGTGAAGTGGGTCTAGTCAACGGATTTTGCAACGCGCTGCACCAATCCAAGCGATCTTGCAGAGTGCCAATGAGCCACAAGGCCTCGGTAAGACATAAGTTTGGCATTGAACCGACGGTGAGCAACGATAACGGGCGCTAGGGTCAGCAAGGATTATTTAAGTCGCGACAGGGGTTTAGCTGTGGGCAGAAGCGGCGGAGCAATCTGCATTGCCGTCAGAGTGCCTTTTTGACTAGACAATTTGCGGATTTTGGGCGAACCCTTGGATGGATTGGTTTTTTACCATTGTGGACACGAGAACTCAACCGCAGAGCGGTCAGCGCCTCTCACAGACACACCTTTCTGCTTGTCCTTACAAGATGGTTATGGTTTTCCGAATAGCATCGGGACAGCGAGCGATGGTTGGCCCCGCTTGTCGGCCGACTTGAATGTGGCTGAGCGGCCGCAAGGGCACATCTGAAGACACTACGAGGGATAGCATTGAACCAGCAGGCACTATCATCTTTCATCTGGTCGGTCGCGGATCTGCTGCGCGGAGATTACAAGCAAGCGGACTATGGCAAAGTCATCCTACCTTTCACCGTCCTGCGCCGCCTCGACTGTGTTCTGGAGCCGACCCGCGCAGCTGTGCTCGCGGAGTTCAACGCCCGTCAGGGCATGGGCATCGACCCGACGCCGTTCCTTAAGCGAAAGTCGGCGCTATCCTTTTTCAATACATCCGACATAGATATGAAGCGGTTGATAGGCGACCAGGACAACATCGCCGCGAACTTGCAGTTCTACATCCGAGGCTTCTCGGAGGATGTGCGAGACATTTTCGAGCGGTTCGAGTTCGTCACGCAAGTGGACCGCCTGTCCAAGGCGGGGCTGCTCTACCAGGTCACAGAGCGGTTTGCTCGCATCGACCTTCACCCCGAGAAAGTCAGCAGCCATCAGATGGGACTAGTGTTCGAGGAGTTGATCAGGCGGTTCTCGGAGCTGTCCAATGAAACTGCCGGCGAACACTTTACCCCCCGCGAGGTAATCAGCCTCATGGTGCACCTCCTCTTCGTGGAAGATGACGGGGTACTGTCTAAGCCCGGCGTGATCAGAACAATATACGACCCAACGGCTGGCACAGGCGGAATGCTATCGCTTGCTGACGAATACGTGGTAGAACACAACCCAAATGCTCGTCTGGTCATGAACGGCCAAGAACTGAACCCCGAGAGCTACGCGGTCTGCAAGGCGGACATGCTGATCAAGGGGCAGGACGTTAGCAAAATCGTTTTCGGCAATACGTTATCGGAGGACGGGCACGCTGGCGAGAAGTTCGACTACATGCTGTCCAATCCGCCATTCGGCGTCGAATGGAAGAAAGTCGAGAAAGAAGTCCGAAAGGAACACGAACAACAGGGCTTCAACGGCCGCTTCGGTCCAGGGTTGCCTCGTGTGTCCGATGGCTCGCTGCTGTTCCTGATGCACTTGGTCTCGAAGATGCGGCCTGCGGTGGATGGCGGCAGCCGCTTTGCCATCGTTCTCAACGGCTCCCCGCTTTTTACGGGCAGCGCAGGCAGCGGAGAAAGCGAGATCAGGCGCTACGTGCTGGAGAATGACCTGCTAGAGGCCATCGTCGCGCTGCCAACGGATATGTTCTACAACACAGGCATCTCGACCTACGTCTGGGTGCTCACCAATCGTAAGTCCGCGAACCGCAAGGGCCACGTGCAGCTCATCGACGGGTCCAGCTTTTGGCAGAAGATGCGCAAGAGCCTCGGCTCCAAGCGCAAGATGATGACCGACGCCGACATCAACGAGATCACCAGGCTCTTCGGCGAGTGCACCGAGGCGCAGCTGGCGACCGTGTTCGATCCCGAGGGAAAGGAACTGGCGCGGCGGGTTGTCCGGCCAGGAGAAGCCGAACCTAATGCACCGGACGGTGGCAAGGTGAAGATTGCACCGCTCTCGCGCATCTTCCCGAACCAGGCATTCGGCTATCGTTGCATCACCGTGGAGAGGCCCCTGCGAGATCAAGCGGGGGAAATCGTGCTGGGACAGCGAGGCAAGAGCAAGGGGAAGCCGCAGCCGGACAGCAACCTGCGGGACAGCGAAAACGTGCCGTTGGCAGAGGAGGTCGGGGACTACTTCGAGCGAGAAGTCCTGCTCCATGCGCCAGACGCATGGGTCGATCATGATAAGACCAGGGTAGGCTACGAAATCCCCTTCAACCGCCATTTTTACGTCTTCGAACCGCCCAGGCCGCTGGAGGAGATTGATGCCGAGCTGAAGCAGGTCACGAACCGCATCCGCGAGATGATCGGGGAGCTTGCGCAGTGACCGATCCGAAGTACGTACGAATGTCACCTAGCGGCGTCTCTTGGCTTGGGGACGTGCCGTCGCACTGGACGCTTCGCCGTTTGGGCTACTTCTTTGACGAGCGGCGCGAGAAGGTGAGTGACACGGAGTATTCTCCACTGTCGGTGACCAAGAACGGCATTGTCCCTCAACTCGAAACAGCGGCAAAGACGGACGATGGCGACAATCGCAAGAGAGTTGTTCATGGTGACTTCGTGATTAACAGCCGATCAGACCGCAAGGGCTCGGCAGGCATTGCGGAGTTGGATGGCTCTGTGTCGCTGATCAATACCGTGCTTCGGCCGCAGGCCGAATGTCATTCCCGGTTCGTGCACTACCTCCTGAGGTCGGTGGCATTCCAGGAAGAATTTTATCGGTACGGCCAAGGCATCGTGGCTGACCTCTGGACAACGAAATTCTCCGAAATGCGGGCTATCCTTCTTGCGATGCCGCCGTTCCCCGAGCAGAAAGCCATCGCCGCCTTCCTCGATCGCGAGACGGGCAAGATTGATGCCCTGGTAGAGGAGCAGAAGCGGCTGATCGAACTGCTCAAGGAAAAGCGCCAGGCTGTGATCTCCCACGCAGTTACTAAGGGCCTCGATCCAAACGTCCGCATGAAGCCGTCCGATGTGGAGTGGTTAGGCGATGTGCCGGAGCATTGGGATGTAACGCGATTAAAATTCGTCGCTGCAGTCCAGACGGGGACCGCAAAGGGAAAAGATCTTGCAGGTCAGGCGACGATCAAGGTTCCCTACCTACGAGTGGCGAATGTTCAAGACGGCTACATCGATTTGTCCGATGTGGCGGAAATAGAGGTGCCTGTCGGTGACCTTGACCGATACCTACTCCGCCAAGGTGATGTGCTGATGAACGAGGGGGGTGATTTCGACAAGCTGGGTCGAGGCGGCATATGGGATGGAAGCATCGACCCTTGCGTCCATCAAAACCACGTTTTCTCAGTCAGGCCTCACGGTGTCCTACCCGAGTGGCTCAACATGATCACCAGTTCTGCATACGGCCGCTTCTACTTTATGAGCCGCTCGAAGCAGAGCACCAACTTAGCTTCCATCTCGTCCACTAACCTTATGGAACTTCCACTGGCGCTGCCACCTAAAGACGAACAGGCGGTGATCGTGACCTGGCTCAAGGCGCAGTTGATGCAATTTCTCGCCCTTGAAGAGCAATGCGACCGCTCGGTGTCACTGTTACTAGAACGCCGCTCCACCCTGATTTCGTTGGCGGCAACGGGCAAGATCGACGTCCGCCACATCGCCGTGCGGGACGAAGCAGCATGACCCGGCTTTGGCTTGTTCGGCTCGGCAAGAACGGTGAGTACGAAGCCGCTACGCTTCAGGACAATATGCTCCGCATCGGCTTCGGGCTACACGAGAACATATCGCACCTCAAGGACCGAGAAGCCCTTATCGGCAAGATGGCCGAGCTATTCCCGAACGATAAACCGAACCGGCACAAAAACTTCGGCGCTCAGGTCAACCAGTTCGTCAATGTAGCGCAAACTGGCGACCTGGTGGTGACCCCGTTCAAGACGACAAGCACCGTCTCTATCGGACGCCTTGCCGGTCCTTACGCCACAGGACCGAATGGCGAAGTGCTCCGACCGGTGGAGTGGCTTAGAACCGACTTGCCACGCGACAGCTTCAAGCAAGACCTGCTCTACAGCTTCGGTGCTTTCATGACCGTGTGCGAAATAAGTCGAAACGAAGCCCTGCGGCGGATCCAGGGGGTATTGGAGACCGGCCGCGATCCGGGAGATGGGGCACTGCCGGCCACCACCACCAGAGGCTCTCTGGCCAAGCCTCTTCCCAGAGAAGAGACGACGGAGGCCGCAGACCAGCCAATCAACCTGGAGCAGCTGGCACGGGACCAGATCCAGCGTCGGATTGCCTCGGTTTTCACTGGCCATGAGTTTACCCGGCTCGTTGCCGCCATTCTCTCCGCGCAAGGTTATCAGACTCGGGTGTCACCACCCGGGGCCGATGCTGGCGTCGACATCGTGGCCGGCAATGGACCGCTTGGACTTGATGGCCCGCGGGTTGTGGCGCAGGTAAAGTCGGGAAGCGTCACAGTCGATCAACCGACACTGCAGGGGCTGATTGGTAGCATCCAAGACACCCACGCCGATCACGGTCTGATCGTGAGTTGGGGTGGCTTCACCAGCGCCGTTCGCCGCCGAACAAATGAGCTTTTCTTTCGGGTTCGCCTTTGGGGTCGCGAGGAATTGGTCGACAACCTCCTCGCGGTCTACGACCGCTTGCCCGAGGACATCCGAGCCGAGCTGCCGTTGCGTAGAACCTGGACCCTAGTGCTGGATAATGATGGCGAGATGGACGCATGAACCTCCACCGTGAGATCAGCTTCGAGGACGAAATCTGCAACCATCTTGCGCAGCATGGGTGGCAGTATGCCACTGGTGACGCGCAGCTCTACGACCGCAGTCGGGCCTTGTTCGGCTATGACCTCATTGCCTGGCTGCAAGCCACCCAGCCGGACGCCTGGTCCACACTCGTCAAGAACAACGGCAGTGCAGCCGAGACCATCGTGCTCGACCGTGTGCGCAAAGCGCTGGAGGACCGTGGGACGCTGGACGTGCTGCGGAACGGCGTTGAGTTGGTTGGCCTGCGAGCACCTTTGAGCCTCGCCCAATTCCGTCCGGCATCGGGCATCAACCCCAACATCCTGGCGCGATACGAGGCTAACCGGCTTCGCGTCGTGCGACAGGTTCGCTACTCCACTGGCAACGAGAACGCCATCGATATGGTACTATTCCTCAACGGTTTGCCGGTCGCGACGGTCGAGCTAAAGACCGACTTTACCCAGTCCGTCCAGGACGCTGTGGATCAGTATCGGTTCGATCGGCACCCTCACCCCAAGGGCGGCGCACAGGAGCCGCTGCTGGCCTTCCCTGCTGGCGCAATGGTGCACTTTGCAGTGAGCAATGCCGAGGTCATGATGAGCACCAAGCTTATCGGTCCACTGACCACCTTTCTCCCCTTCAACAGGGGGCATGGCGGCGGCAAGGGCAATCCGCCAAACCCGTCCGGCCATCCCACCGCTTACCTTTGGGAGGAGGTGTGGCAGCGTGACAGCTGGCTGGAGATCATCGGCCGCTACATCGTTGGGGAGAAGGACAGCAAGAAGAAGCTGACGCGCTACCTCTTCCCTCGGTTCCACCAGCTCGACGCCACGCGGAAACTCCGCCAGGCGGTTCTGCAGGACGGCGCCGGAGCGAAGTACCTTATTCAGCACTCTGCTGGCTCGGGCAAGACGAACTCCATCGCCTGGTCAGCCCACTTCCTTGCGGACCTTCACGATATTCAGGACCGCAAGGTCTTCGACAGCGTCCTGGTCGTGTCGGACCGGAACGTCATCGACACACAGCTGCAGGAAGCCATATTCAGTTTCGAGCGCAATGCCGGTGTGGTGGCGACCATCCGCACCGAGGGCGGCGCCAAGAGCGGCCAGCTGGCCCACGCATTAGCGGGGGGCAAGAAGATCGTAGTCTGCACCATCCAGACCTTCCCGTTCGCCCTCGAGGAGGTGCGCAATCTTGCTGCCACTCAGGGCAAGCGATTTGCGGTTATCGCGGACGAAGCGCACTCTAGCCAGACCGGCGAAGCTGCAGCCAAGCTCAAAGCGGTTTTGTCGGCGGAAGAGGTTGCCAACCTCAATGATGGCGGCGAGATCAGCAGTGAGGACATCCTAGCTGCACAAATGGCGTCCCGAGCGGCCGAGATCGGCATCACCTACGTGGCCTTCACCGCAACCCCCAAGGGCAAGACACTGGAACTGTTCGGACGCAGGCCAAAGCCCGAGGAACCGGCCGGCGAAACCAACCTGCCTCTGCCCTTCCACGTCTACTCGATGCGCCAAGCTATCGAAGAGGGTTTCATCCTCGATGTGTTGCGCAACTACACGCCGTATGACCTCGCCTTCCGGCTCGCGAGCCAGAACGATACGCAGGCAGAGACAGAGGTCGAGCGGTCGGAAGCGCGGAAGTCGCTGCTCCGCTGGGTCCGACTCCATCCCTATAACATCAGTCAAAAGGTCCAGATCGTCGTTGAGCACTACCGTGCCAACGTACAACCGCTCCTAGACGGTCGGGCGAAGGCGATGGTGGTGGTCGGCAGCCGCTTAGAGGCGGTGCGCTGGCAGGTGGCAATCCAGAAATACATAAAGGAGAAGGGCTACGACCTTCGGACGCTGGTGGCGTTCTCGGGCGAGGTCAACGACGCCAAGACCGGTCCGGACCCTTTCACCGAAGCCAGCAAGGAGCTGAACCCCGGACTTGCCGGTCGAGACATCCGAGAGGCGTTCAAGCTGCCCGAACACCACATACTGCTGGTCGCCAACAAATTCCAGACTGGCTTCGACCAGCCGCTGCTCTGCGGCATGTATGTAGACCGCCGTCTCGCGGGCATCCAGGCTGTCCAGACACTCTCCCGCCTGAACCGGGCGCATCCTGGCAAGGACACTACTTATGTCCTCGACTTCGTCAATGCCGGTGACGACATCATCACCGCATTCCGAACGTACTTCGAAACGGCCGAGCTCGACAATGTCACCGACCCTAACATCGTTCTGGATTTGAAGGCTAAGCTTGACGGACTAGGCTACTACGATGAGTTCGAGGTGAACCGCGTCGTTAATGCGGAGCTAAGCCCGAGCTCCAAGCATAGCGATCTTGTGGCGGCAATTACTCCGGTCGCGGACCGCCTCTTGCGCGGCTTCAGGAATGCCCAGGAACGTCAGCGAGTAGCACAGGCATCGAAGGACCAACGGGCGGAAAAGGTAGCCAAAGATGAGATGGACGCGCTTATCCTCTTCCGCACCGACATCGGCGCATTCATCCGTCTCTACGTATTTCTGTCCCAGGTCATCGACTTCGGCAATACGGCTGTGGAAGCGCGACATATCTTCTTTCGCCGCCTGCTACCCCTGCTCAAGTTCGGACGCGAACGGGAGATGGTGGATACCTCTAGCATCGTCTTAAGCCACCACAAGCTCTCCACCAAGGGAAAGCGTGACCTCGTCCTTGCGCGTGGGATGGGTGAAAAGCTGCAAGCGATAAATGATGCCGGTTCGGGTGCAGTCCAGGAGAAGGAAAAAGCCCTGTTGGCCGACATCATTGCCAGGGTTAACGAGCTCTTCACCGGCGACACTTCCGATGATGATCAACTGGTCTACGTAAACAATGTGTTGAAGGGAAAGCTCCTGCAGTCCGAACGTCTCGGCGAGCAAGCCGCGAACAATACCAAGGAGCAGTTTTCAAACTCACCAGACCTGTCACAAGCAATCATCGACGCGATCATAGACGCCTTTGACGCGCACCGCTCAATGAGCGAACAGGCCCTCAACTCGAACCGCATACGAGATGGACTGAAAAGCGTCCTGCTTGGTCCAGGCCAGCTCTATGAGATGCTTAGAAGCGGAACAGCGCGTCAAGGAGCAGAACCGTCGAATTGGTGACGCACCGGCTTGGGGCCGTCGAGGCCTGTTCAGGCGTGAGCCATCGCGATCCGCCTCCACCGAAGTCCAGATTTATAGGGCCACACCTCTTTCCAACTGTCCGACCACTGAGACGGGTCACCTTCCGGATGAAGTCATACTGTTAGCTCCCGGCGATGGGAACCTGTTGCTCAAAATCTTGGTGCAACCCGTTGCACTGAGATCGTGGATCTGTTCTCGCAGGCCGCCTTCTATTCCCCAGTAGGGGTTCAGGTATAGCCGGTTTTCAGAGAAGAGCCTCTGGTGGCAAAGGAGCTCACGCAGATCACGTGCACAAACCAAAATCATCCCCCGGGGGCATCTTGTCATGAAGACAATCTGACGTTAGCACTCGGAATATTAGGGGGAAGCTTCATGTTCATCGACAGCGTGTACCAGCGAAGAGCAAATCTATGCCGAATGATCGCCGAGGGGAAGGTTGATCAAGATGTTCTGCGCGAGCTCATTGCAGGTGATAAAGCTATTAATGAAGAAGCGGTTGTGTGGGACTTCAAACTAGAACTACCACAAGCGCCCTCGCACAAGGGGGACAAGAAAGAAGTAGACGCGAAATTTTGCGAGATAATGAAGGACTGCGTTTCCTTCTATAACGCCTACGGTGGGTACTTGGTAATCGGCGTAGAAGACGGTACCGGCGACATAAAGGGTTGGAGTAAAGCCTTTGATGCCGGAGATCTGAATAAACGACTTCAAGCGGCCACAGGCAAAAACATCGAGACGATATACAGAGTTGTCAACTATAATGGAACCAGCTTCGGCCTGCTTTTCACCCCTAAGAGGCAGGTGGGCTTAAACCCGGCTCATTTCACGAAAACAGCGACTGAAGGTCCTACCGGACGAAAAGCTTACAACTCTGGTGACTTCTATTTCCGCCTCCGCGATACATCCATTCCTGCCAGTACCCCGGAAGACTTCGAATTTTTGTACGGCAGCCGTGAATTGCTTGGTATACCTGCCCCAACACGACAATTAGAAAACAATCTTCCTATGCGTGACCCGGAGCTCGGCGAACTCCGTGGAAGAGATCACGAGCTGTCTTGTTTGTGGAGCTGGCTTGCAGACCAATTCAACCCCGTACACATCCTGAGTGGATTAGGGGGGCTAGGTAAAACTTCTGTTGCCTACACTTTTGCCGAGCGAGTAATTTTTAACGCCTTGCCTGCGCTTGACAGAGTGATTTGGCTTGGAGCGAAGGTATCGACTTTCTCTGGTCAAAAGGGACATTTCGTTCCCCTCACAAGAGTGGACTTCAACAATATTGACAACCTGTTCATCCAGATACTTGCGGAGACTGGCTGCCCACCCGATCAGATCCCTGAAGAACCTTCCAGAGATGAACTCTTGAGCCTAGTCGTTGAGCACCTTTCAGCGTTTAGGTACCTTCTTATCGTTGACAACGTCGACACCCTTCCCGATGAAGACCAGCAGCTGATTTTCAACCTGCTCACGCAAATTTGCTCAAGATCACGATCTAAGGCAATCATCACTGCAAGGAGAAATCTAGGTGCATCTCGAGCCTTCTACACAGAGATGTCCGGTCTGATCGGGAACGCGTTCGAGCAACTCGTAGCGGACAAGTGCGATCTTCTCGGCATTAAGGCCCCAACGCCTTCGGAGGTCGAGCAATTAGCAGTTGCTAGCGGCGGATCGCCGCTCTTTACCTTATCCCTTCTACGCCTGATATCTCTTGGCGACACCTACAGGGAGGCGATCCAGCATTGGAAGGGCAGCGACGGCGAAGCCGTGCGCGCCGCAGCGTTCAAGACTGAGATAGCGCGCCTTACGGCTCATGAAGGGCGTGTTTTGCTTGTCCTAGGTTACCTACACACTGCGTCGATCGCCGAGATTTCAGCTGTCATCAAGCTTAATCGGTATGAGATACAGATCGCGCTCGAAGGCCTACAAGGGTTCTCGATGACAGCGCTTGATACATCTCTACCGGGAGGCAGCGTTTTTACGCTACCATCCTCGCTATACCTGGTCACCGATCTTTTGGAAAAAAGAGTTGCAGACTGGAAAGACATCAAGGGCGAATGCAGCCGCTTGGCCGCTTTACGGGACAACAAGGTCCCATTTGTCGGGCAAGCCATTACGCGCGCCGTGTCCTATCTGAGAAACGGGGAGCTCGAAGAAGCGCGATCAGTTGCTTCTGAGGCGCTGAAATCCTTGCCTGACAGTCCGGATTTGCACTGCCTCATGGGCAGGTGTTACCGCGAAATGGATCTATACGCGCAGGCTGAAGACCATTATCAACGAGCACACGAGTTAGGATGTATCAAGCGAGATCTTTTCGACGGTTGGCTTGCAGTTCGAGAAGAACGCAAGGATTGGCGCGGCGTGATA
Source organism: Rhizobium sp. NLR8a (assembly GCF_019685235.1). Taxonomy (NCBI): domain Bacteria; kingdom Pseudomonadati; phylum Pseudomonadota; class Alphaproteobacteria; order Hyphomicrobiales; family Rhizobiaceae; genus Rhizobium; species Rhizobium sp. NLR8a. Next base: position 166,204 of record NZ_JABDWI010000006.1, on the reverse strand, counting down.
GAGGTCAGCGATAAAGCTGAGCCGACGCTTAAGAGCTCCCGTTACGTCATCGCCCGCGACGGCGCTCGCCTGCAGATTGGGGATGAGTTCGCCCGTTCCGGCCGCTATCCGGAAGCCAATCTCCTCTACGCGACTGCGCTCGATGACCTTAGAACGGCGATCCAAACATATTCTGATCATGGCGATAAAGCATCGCTTTGGCGACTTTACGAGACACTCATCTTCCGGTGGGTCGGATCAATTCAAGTTGAGGGCGAGGCTCAGGGCGACGCTAATCGCCGAATGTTCGGAGCCGCTTTTAGGGCCGCGACGCACTATCGCTTCTGGAACGAGCGTCTTCTCAGGGCTGGGATCCTCGCGCTGAAAAAGTGGCTCGAAGGCATCGAGCGAAGGCAGCAAATTTCTGAGACCAGTCGAGAACACTTGGCCACGGCACACAACCGAAGCACCAAACTGCGGACCTCATTGGAAAACAAACCGACCCTATTGGAGAAAAGTCGCGACGAGCTGCTACGTGAACTGATGGCACTCACGACGCGAATAGAAAAGCTTCGGCCTATCGAAGCAGCGGAACTCTGAACAGGAACTGCCTAGCAAGCGTTCAGCTCAAAGACCGAAAGGCGCCATGTTCATTGGGGTGCCAACTGGTGCCAGATCAACCTACAAATCAAGTGCAAGCCTCATACATTTGCGATACAAACATGGTCTTTTACACCGTGACATCATCACGTACATCTTTAGCCAACTAGCTGATCTTGTTTTACAATTTCCTCCCCATCTTACGCCTTCAATCTGAGAGTCTATTTTGACATCGTAGGGGTCACAGGTTCAATCCCTGTCACGCCCACCATTCGATCTCCTTGGGGCGCAAGGGTAGTTCGCCAAGCCGCTGATAGGTGAATTGTGGTTTTTCATAGCTCGCCCATTTATCGCCCATGAAACCGCCTTGTGGCGGCGGCTGAATGCTCTGGGTGATGATGTCCATACACCTTCCGAATCATTTGCTCAGAGGTGCCTGAGAATCCAGCCGCCTCCCAAATCGGTACTCCTCGCTGCATCATCCACGTGATGCAAGTGTGTTTTAGGACATGGGGCGTAACTTCCTCACCCAAGCCCCTGTTACCCCATTATTGACGGCATTTGCAGACGGCTTTTGCAAAAGGTCACCCATCGCACTTCCTCTTTAATTGGAAAACCGGCTACGTCTAATTTTCTTAAATAACCGGAAAAGATGAGAAATTATTCCGGCCAACAGGATCGTCCCAAACGTAGTTTCCAAGTACAGTCTTGAAAAGACGTGATCTATTCTTCCGAATGCCCACTCCATGACAAAACATTTCGCAATAGTGCATCGATCTGGACCAGGAAATATCGATATAATTACATTTAATAAAATGTACGATACAGACAGGATCACAAACTCCTTCGAGAAAGTCGGAGGTCTTTCACCGACTTTCGCTTGAGAAGGGCCTATCCAACCTGGCGATTGGCTGGCCTTCATTATAAAGAGGAAAAATCCGCTTGAGACTATTTGACTGCTTATTAACAGAACAGCAAAATTTTGATCCGAGACAAATAACTGCTGCACAATTGAAGTCAGCCCACTCGAAAGCAGCAGGGCACCCATGAACGCCTTTCCGCTATCTCCTCTTTTCTTTGCTACATTGATAACACAGACGTACGCAGCCCACGCAGTCGCCACAATTGGGATTGGGCCAATGACCCACGGCAAACTTAGAAAAGACATACATCCCCCGAGGCTTGGGCGATTCCCTCTAGCGAGGCGTACATCCCTTCACCTTTTGGTGTAGGAGTGCTAGGAATACACCATGATGTCAATGCCAGCAAAAGATGTACTTCATATTTTTGCCATCTTATTTATTTGGGCTAATACTCTATCCGCATTCACGATCGTAGGATTAGCAATATTAGCGACATAGAATGCAATACTGTGTTTGGAGATATCTCTAAAAGAGTCCGGCTCCGTTCATGAGCGAAATCGGCACCATTGTAGCCGAACCTCACATCCGGCAGCTCTTACTCGATCTTGACGCACCACCTGTTTCGATGCTGAGCGCGCCCGCCTCAGAGACGCGTCGCGGGGGAACTGGGGAGAACCCAGTCACCGTTTGCTGAAGCAGGCCGTGAACTTGGAGAGCACGTCAGCAGCGCCCGTGAGGTTCACAGCTACGCGCTCACCCTTTGCGCTTGTTACAGCCAGCTCGTTTCCCTGCGCCATTTGATCCAGTAATTCCATCGGCAGCTGACCGAACTCATGCCAAGTGAAATAGTCGCTTTCGCTTCCGTCGGACACATAGGCCGGCTTGTCATCCACATGCCACGTCGCTCTGGTCTCGCCGCTGAACACGCTGCTGACGAATCCGACGAGACCGTTGCCCGGTGATCCCATGAAGCCGACCATCGCAATTCCACGGTGGGTTTGAACAAAGCATGTGCGCCCCCAATCCACTTCTCGGGTGTAGAACTCCCAATTCGAGGGGGGTTGAAGCTGGTCTGCACCTGATGACTGACCGGAGGAGTTGGTAGGCGAGGAAGCTCCTCCGAACGGCGAGGTCTTTGCATCGCCATCGATCGAGCTTGCTTGCAGCCCCCTGAGATCGACATCACAGCGACTCAATGCCTCGTTCAACTGGAAAGCTTGAAAACGGTCTAGCGCCGGGACAGTCCACAGCTGGGGTAGCGATCCTCTGGGACGATTTCAAAAGTCCGTAAAGCACGTCGCATCAAACCTGACTCATGTGACCTGCTTTAGCGCGCGAGGGGATTTCTGTCCCCGTTTGAGGATGTCGCAGTCATTGAGATCCGTCCCTTCCTCAGATTGATCGACATGTCCAGGCATCCGGTCGCCTGGCCCTGCGCCGACTCGCGCAGATTGCAGTTATGGCCGCCCTCATATGAGGAGGCGCTCATTCGAGCATCAATTGCATACCATTGCTGAGTGCTCAGCCCCTCGTTGCTCGGAATTCAGAAGTATGATTTTTGTGACAAGCAGATGACGAGTTTGTGACAAAATGCGTGTTATTTCAGCAACATAGCCGGTGCAGCCTGCTGTCATGATCGACAATGACGTTGCGGTGCAACATCCCTTATGTAACTTCCGCGGCGAGGCAGACACCGAGCTAAAAAGGTGCCGCTTCGATCACACTGGTGAAGACACGTAGGGACTGCCGATGGCAACGGTCTTCATCCTCTCGCATCTGAACTGGAGGTTATTCCATGAACATCAAGAGCCTTCTTCTCGGCTCCGCTGCTGCTCTCGCAGCAGTATCCGGCGCTCAGGCCGCTGACGCTATCGTCGCCGCCGAACCGGAACCGGTTGAATATGTTCGCGTCTGCGACGCTTACGGCACCGGCTACTTCTACATCCCCGGCACCGAGACCTGCCTGAAGATCAACGGCTACGTCCGTTTCCAGGTTGACGTTGCTCCGAACGCCAGCTCGATCGGCGCCGGCGGCGGCGGTTCCGTCGCCAACGACTCGGACTGGGACGCCCGCACCCGCGGCCAGGTTCAATTCACCGCCAAGAGCGACACCGAATATGGTCCGCTGACCGGTGTTATCGTCATGCAGTTCAATGCTGACAATGCTTCGGCCCAGAAGGCCCAGCTCGACTCCGCTTACATCGACATCGCAGGCTTCCGTGCTGGTCTGTTCTACTCCTGGTGGGACGACGGCCTCTCCGGCGAAACCGACGATATCGGTTCTCCGGTAACGCTGCATAACTCGCTGCGTTATCAATACGAAACCGACGCCTTCTATGCTGGCATCAGCGTCGACGAGCTGGAAGACAGCCCGTTCTACAACGGCGAAACCGCCAACAACGTCGGCGTTGCCGTCGGTCTCGGCGGCAAGGCCGGTATCTTCAGCTACCAGATCACTGCGGGTTACGACACTGACAACGAAGAAGGCGCCGTCCGCGCCATGGGTACGGTTGCCGTCGGGCCCGGCACGCTAGGCCTCGCAGTCGTCTACGCATCCAACCCGAACGCCTACTACAACAAGGCTGAATGGGCGATCGCTGCCGAATACGCCATCAAGGCGACTGACAAGCTGAAGATCACTCCGGCCGTTCAGTACTACGACAACTACGGCATCACTGCCGGCGAGTTCAACGACGACGTCAGCGCCTGGAAGGCTGGCGTAACGATCGACTATCAGATCGTCGACAACTTCTCCGCAAAGGTCTCGGTTCAGTACCTCGATCCGGACAATGCCGACGACGTAACCTCAGGTTACTTCCGCCTGCAGCGCGCGTTCTGATCAAGGCTGCCGGCCAGACCGGCAGCTATAAATTCCTGATCTGACTGACCTCCGATCGGGAAAGAATGGGCCTGGACTTCCCTGCCTAGGCCCATTCCGCCTTGACCAGAAGTGCGTCCAGACGGCAGGCGCTCGACGAGCACGGCCATTAGAGCGTCGTGCGTCCTATCGGACGCACGAACCTTGCCGATGTCCGGAAGATCATGCCGTTGCCGGACCTTTTAACCGGCAAGCCAAACCGACGTTCCGCCCTTCCGCGGGCTGGCCCGGCGAACGGCAGAATCTTTATGCTACATGGAACCAAATTTCGGACACAGAGCCGTGCCATGGCCAATCGAAGGTGAAGCGGTGATTCGCCTCGCCAGGACATGGGATTTGAGATTGAAATGAAGTTATCCGCGCTTGCAGCCGCCGGCTTTGTTGCCGCCGTCCTCGCCTTGCCAGCCTCTGCCGCGCCGGCCTCCCCGCCGGAGACATTTCCCGGCGCTCCCGGCGTCATTACGCTTTCCGGCAAATGCGCCAGACTGGTCGTCGCCAAATTCGACGCCACCAAGGGCTGCAAAAACGAGCTTGCCAGCGTCACGCTGGCCAACGGTTCGGTGACCTTCATCTTCACTTCAGACGGAAAAGCGCTCGGCTTCCAGGGCGATGGCAGCGGCATCAAGCCAGCCTCCAACGGCAATGCTCGCCTGCCGTTGAGCCTGGTAACGACGGGCGTCGGCAACAAGATGACCGGGCAGGTCAAGGTCGCCGGCTTCTGCACCTTCGGCAATCCCTACGCCGGCAAGCCGATTGCGATCGAATGCACCGCCGAAAGCAAGGACTCCTCCTTCACCGGCAGCTTCCGCACCGGCGGCCAGCTGGTGAAAAAGGGAAAATAGCTCCCGTCAGGCGGCGCACCACGCGCCGCCGGCCGCCCCTGGCTTGCGCGCCAGCCCTTCCTTGATCAGCTGCGCGCCAAAAGAGCGCCCGTCGCGCGAGACGATCCGCTGCGCGCCTGAGGGCTCGGTCGTTCCAGCCGCGTCGATGGCGAAGGGGCCGGCGTTCAGAAGCGCCAGCAGGCGCAGCTTCGCGGCAAAGGCCACTCTGCGTTCGTCATCGCAGCGCGCCTGGTCGGCCACCGGGCTTGCCATATCGGCAATGACGATCTTTTCGCCCTTGTACCAGAAGACGCCGCCGTCGCCGACGCAATTGATGTGCGCGCCCTGCCCGCAATAGCCGAAGGCGCCCGTTGCCGTCTGCTGAGCCCCGGGAGAGGCCGGGGCCGGCACCGCCTTGACCGGCTGGATGGCCGGCGTCGGGATTGCAGCCGGCGGCAGCGGCTGCGCCTGCAGCGTCGGCGGCGCGGCTCTCGGCGTCGGTGCGACAAGCGCCACCTGCTTCGGCGGCACATCCTTCCTGGTGACAGGTCTCGGCTCCGCCATTTCCGCTGCGATCGGCGCCGAGTGCCGTTCAAGCATAGGCTGAAGGCTCTTCCAATTGTCGTGAGCGACGATGCCGCCGATCGCGGCAATGCCGATCACCGCCCAGGGCAGCAACCCGCCGCCGCGCGCTCTGCTCTTTCCTCTCGCCGGCGCCTTGCGGCGGCCGCGTGTCGCTGTCTTGGCCATCTGTCCGAATCCCGTGAGGCCGGGATTATCGCTGCCCAATCCTTTCCGAAAGGTTGGCGCGGGCCGTTATCTTTGACGTGAGCCGATACTCTGGCAGCAAAACGCCCGGCATCGCCGGGCGCCTATCTCCACAGGTTTGTCTTTCGCCTAGTCCGGACGTTGGGCCGAAGGCTCGTTTTTCCCCGCCGATGCAGCGCCGCTGCTGGGCGAAGCGATCGACTGTTTGCGTTTGCCGATCTCGATGCGCTTGTCGGCCCCCTCGCGGATGGCCTGCCATTCATTTTCGTGCCGGATCACAATATCCCGGGCCACAAAGTTCATTGCCATATGTTTCTCACCCTGTTTCAGATCGACCGTCAGCACGCCGAAGAGGCCTTCGGAAGAGCCGTTATTTCTTCGTGTTCGTATGAGCTTTGATGTCAGGCCCCCCTTTGGAAAGGTCCGCGCCGGTCACATGCGCCGGCACGTGAATGTCGTGGATGACGCCGGGCGTCAGCGTCAGGTCGACATGATGCGGAGGCAGTACCTGTGCCTTCTGCATGCGATTTGGTCTCGCCCGCTTCATGCGGTCGGATGCCTCCGTGCGCTTGTCGGGAACATGGGTCGAAGTGTGCATCATCGGCCTCCTTTCAGCTCAACCAGGGTTTAACGAGCGGAGGCCCCCAATGGTTCCCGAAAATTTGCCGTTTTCTGTGGCGCGTTTGGCCTTGACTGGTTGGGGAAGTAGATTACCTAGGGCCTATCCCGCAGCCTTCCAGACATCGGCTACGGGGAACATTGGTGCCGGGCCCCTCTGGCGAGAGTTTTTACGGCGCTCTCGTGATGTCGGTACCGCCTGCAGCTCAGCCGGCGGATTTTTCATCGATGAAAAAGCTCACCATGCCTCGTCAGCATGCCCGTTGTGGTATGCCGCGTTTTTATAATACCTCCATCCCCTCCAAGCTTTGCGGCCGCGAGGTGCGGCCATGAACCAGTCCCAGACCAATAAATCCTCGCTCGGCTATTTCCGCTGGGCTTTCATCGTCACGGCCCTCGGGCTCATTCTCGGCGCCGTGCTCGGTTGGCAGACCACCGGCACGATCGGCGGCATGGCGACCGTCTTCTTCATCTGCACCGTGCTTGCGGTGCTGGAGATCTCGCTCTCCTTCGACAATGCCATCGTCAATGCCAACAAGCTGAAGGAGATGACGCCGGTCTGGCAGAAACGATTCCTCACCTGGGGCATCATCATTGCCGTCTTCGGCATGCGTATTGTCTTTCCGCTGGCGATCGTCGCCATCGCCGCACGCATCGGCCCCTGGGACGCTCTGGTGCTCGCCTCCCGCGAACCCGAGGAATATGCCCGCATCATGAACGATGCGCATCTGCCGATCGCAGCCTTCGGCGGCACCTTTCTGATGATGGTCGGCCTCAGCTATTTCTTCGACCAAGAGAAGACGATCCATTGGCTTCGCGGCCTGGAAAAGGTGATGGCGCGTTCGGCCACCATCAGGGGCATCGAAATCGCCTTCGTGCTGGCGCTGATGCTTGTATTCTCCTGGCTGATCGGCGGCGAGGACGCCAGCGTCTTCGTCCATTGCGCCATTTACGGCTTGCTCACCTTCCTCGCGGTCGAGGTCGTCGGCGAGTTACTCGATGCGTCGCAGCAGACGATGAGCGCAGCCGCCAAGGGCGGCCTCGGCGCCTTCGTCTATCTGGAGGTGCTGGATGCCAGCTTCTCGTTCGACGGCGTCATCGGCGCCTTCGCCTTGACGCAGAATCTCTTCGTCATCGCGATCGGCCTCGGCATCGGCGCCATGTATGTGCGCTCGATGACCATCATGCTGGTGGAGAAGGGAACGCTTGCAGAATACCGCTACCTCGAACATGGCGCCTTCTACGCCATCCTGATCCTCTCGGTGATCATGTATGCGCAGACCCTGGTGCACATTCCCGAGGTTATCACCGGCCTCGGCGGCGCGGTCTTGATCGGTCTGTCGCTCTGGTCGTCCATTCGCCACAACAGGCGCGAGAGGGCGGATGATCACGCCGACCGGCGGGAAGAACTGCACGCCTGACGTGGCAGGCGATGGAAGGTCGCAACGCGCTTCAGCGTTGCGGCTATTGCTCCGACAAAAAAATAAAGCCCGCGACCATCCGGTTGCGGGCTATTTCATTCGTGCATGCCTTGAAGGGCTTAGCGGATGACCTGACCGAAGGAGGCCGGGTCGATGCCAAGCTCCTTGAGGTCGCGGGCGCGCGGACGACGGCCGGCCTCGACAGCGGCGCTGACGGCGTTGGCGGCGCTCAGCGCAGCGAATGCGCGGCCCAGGAAGCCGGCGTGGACTGAATTGCGGATGGCGGACATTATCCTGTTCCTCTTGCTCTATGATTGACCACTCATAGATGGCGGCGCGCCGGCGAATCGACAATGCACGGAAAATCACCGCAGCCATGCAAAAAGAAGCGGCCGGCGCATGTCTCCATGGCCGGCCTCCAGGCAGGGGTAAGGTTGTCTTTTTCTTCTAGTCTTCGTTTGCCGCCAGTTGCGACAGCACCTGGCCCCGACCGCGAATGCGCAGGATCAGCGGGATCAGGAAAGCAGCCGCCGCAACGATGAGCAGGCCTGCCGCGATCGGTGACATCACCAGTGTCGTCACGTCGCCCTGGCTGATCGCCAGCGCGCGGCGCAGCTGCTGCTCGGCCAGCGGCCCGAGGATCAGGCCGACGACGGCAGGCGCGATCGGATAGCCGAAGAGCCGCATCACATAGCCGAGCAGGCCGAAGGCGAGCAGCATGCCGAGTTCGAACACCGAAGGGTTGGCGCCGATCGTTCCGAGCGTCGCAAATAGCAGGATGCCGGCATAAAGCCACGGCTTCGGAATGGTCAGCAGCCGCACCCAGAGCCCGATCATCGGCAGGTTGAGGACGAGCAGCATCGCGTTGGCGATGAGCAGGCTGGCGATCAGACCCCAGACGAGCTGCGGATTGGTGGCAAACAGGAGCGGCCCCGGCTGCAGCCCGTATTGCTGGAAGCCGGCGAGCATGATCGCCGCCGTCGCCGTCGTCGGCAGGCCGAGGGTCAGGAGCGGCACCAGCGTGCCGGCGGCTGACGCATTGTTCGCCGCCTCTGGACCGGCCACGCCTTCGATCGCGCCATTGCCGAATTCTTCCGGGTTCTTGGCCAGCCGCTTTTCGGTCGAGTAGGACAGGAAGGTGCCGATTTCAGCGCCGCCCGCCGGCATCGCTCCGATCGGGAAACCGATCAGCGTGCCGCGCAGCCAGGGCTTCCAGGAGCGCGACCAGTCCTGTGCGTTCATCCAGAGCGAACCCTTGACCGCCTCTACTTGCTCCGCGGCCCGGTTGCCCTGCGCTGCGATATAGAGCGTCTCGCCGATCGCGAACATCGCCACTGCCAGCGTCGTCACTTCGACGCCGTCGAGCAGGTCGGGAATGCCGAAGGAAAGCCTGGCCTGGCCCGTCTGCTGGTCGATGCCGACCATGGCAAGGGCGAAACCGATGAACAGCGCGGTCAGTCCTCGCAGCGCCGAATCCCCAAAGGCGGAGGAGACGGTGACGAAGGCGAGCACCATCAGCGCGAAATATTCACGCGGCCCGAAGACCAGCGCCAGCTTGACGATATAGGGCGCGATGAAGGCGAGCCCGAGCGTCGCGATGAGGCCGGCGACGAAGGAGCCGATCGCCGCCGTCGCCAGTGCCGGTCCGCCGCGCCCGGCCCGCGCCATCTTGTTGCCCTCGAGCGCGGTGACGATCGAGGCGCTTTCACCCGGCGTGTTGAGCAGGATCGACGTCGTCGAACCGCCATACATGCCGCCGTAATAGATGCCGGCGAACATGATCAGCGAGCCGCCCGGATCGAGCTTGTAGGTGGCCGGCAACAGCAGCGCCACGGTGAGCGCCGGGCCGATGCCGGGCAAGACGCCGACGGCAGTGCCGAGCGTCACGCCGACCAGCGCATAAACCAGGTTCATCGGCTGCATCGCAACCAGGATACCCTGCCATAGGAATTCGAATGTGCTCATCTTGGTGTCCCAGGCGGCGTTCCCGTCCGTGCCTTCGCAATCGGTCGCCGCGAAAAATCAAAAGAGCTGACAGCACGTCCCGCGCAGTCAGAAGAACAGATGTTCGAGCGGGCCGGCCGGCAGCGTCAGCTGTAGGAGCTGCGAGAAGATCGCCCAGACGACGAAGCTGAAAACGATGCCGATCGGCAGCGAGATCCAGAGCTTGTGTTTGCCGAAGCCGCGTGCCGTCAACGCAAACAGAATACCGGTCGCAATCGAGAAGCCGGCAATGCGCAGAAGCAGCATCTGGCAGACAAGACCGGCGACGATCCAGATCACGGGCGCCACTTCTTGCTTGTCTCGTTCCGGGAACTCGCCGCGCCAGGCTTCGGCGACTGTCCAGACGCCAAGACAGAAAAGCCCGAACGCCACTACCTCCGGAACCGTTGCCGGACCGATGCGGGCATACTGTGCGATCGCCTTCAGATGCGTTGCATCCCAGGCCATCACACCCGCGATGGCGAAGAGGAAAACGGCAATGATGAACGCCGCCCGATCAGGGCGGCGCTCGGTTGCCGAGGAGGTCTTATCCTCGCTCATTGAACAAGTCCGATCTCTTTGAGAATGCCCTCGGTGGCGGAGACGTCCTTTTCGAGCTGCGCCTTGAAGGCATCCCCGGACAGATAAGTGTCGGCCCAGCCCTTGGTCTTCAGCGTTTCCTGCCAGGTGGCAGAGCCGTGCAGCTTCTCGAAGTCGGCGGTGATCTTGGCGACCTCGTCGTCCGACAGGCCAGGGGCTGCGGCGACCATGCGCCAGTTCTGGATGCTGACGTCGGTACCGGCTTCCTTCAGCGTCGGGGCATCGACGCCGTCGATACGCTTGTCGCTGGAGACGGCGAGGAGACGGAGCATGCCTGCTTTCACCTGCGATTCGAACTCGCTGTAGCTCGAAATGCCCGCTGTGACCTGGTTGCCGAGAATGGCTGCGAGCGCTTCACCGCCGCCGGAGAAGGCGACATAGTTGATCTTCGTCGGGTCGACGCCGGAAGCCTTGGCGATCAGGCCTGCGGTGATGTGATCGGTGCCGCCGGCCGAGCCGCCGCCCCAGGAAACCGAACCCGGATCCTTCTTCAGCGCCGCGACCAGATCGGCCATCGTCTTGATATCGGACGAGGCAGGAACGACGACGGCTTCATATTCGCCGGTCAGACGGGCAATCGGCGTCACGTCCTTCAGCGTCACAGGCGACTTGTTGGTGAGGATGGCGCCGACCATGACGTAGCCGCCGACGATCAGCGAATTCGGATTGCCGGCGGCCTGGCTGCTGAACTGTGCAAGGCCGATGGTGCCGCCGGCGCCGGGAACGTTCTGGACCTGCACGTTGCCGGCGATCTTCTCCTGCTGCAGCGCAGCCTGCAGCGAACGGGCCGTCTGGTCCCAGCCGCCGCCGGGAGCGGCCGGCGCGATGATGGTGTAGTCGGCCGCATAGGCCGGCAGCGCGATGGCGGCTGCGAGAATGGTTGCGATGAACGTATGCTTCACGATGTGTCCTCCGTGGGCGGCTGAGCGAACCGCCTGTTATTCTCGAATGAATCGGGAGGGGGCCGGCCAATGGACGCAGTTGTCCTGAATGACGAGCGGAATGCCTCCCAAGGCTTCAATTCTCCGCCTCCACGGAGAAGAAGTAGCCAAAGCCACCACAACAACCTGTCATCTAGCTGACATCGGCAAGATATCCAGAAGGAGAAGCCGCTTTTTTGCCGTAATTGGGCTAGCAGCCCGCCGAGGTGTAGCAGGTATCGAGGTCATGAACCGGCCAAAGGCTGGCCTTCTTCACTGCGCCCGCAGAACCTCGTTCCAGTGCGCGATCAGCCGCGCACGCTTTACCTGGTCGAGATAGACCATCAGCCCGGGACTGACCGGCACCGGCCGAAGTTGGGCGCCGAGCAGTTCCTGCAAGGTATTGGCAGTGTTTTCCCCCGCCACCTCCGGGCTGACGGCCGGGATCTGCAGCTCGCGCGCCATGATCGTCTGGCCCACCTTCGACATGAAAAAGGCAAGATAGCGGCGCCCGAGTTCCGGCTCGGCCGCAGCCTGCGGCACCAGTCCGATGCGCGACATCACCACCGTGTAGTCCTTCGGCAGCACGATGCCGACATCGGGGTGCCGCGAAGCCCAGTCAGCGGCGTAGGAGCCGAGAATATTATAGCCGAGCACGAAACGCCCGTCGGCCACGCGTTCGAGAATTGCCGAGCTCGTCGAGTAAAGTTTGACGCCGGCCGCGCCCATCGCGCCGATCACCGACCAGATGTCGCCGAATTGCTCCTGGTCGCGCGCCATGAAGAGAAAGCCGACACCGGAGCGCTCGATATCGTAAGTGCTGATCCGGCCATAGACCACATTGCCCTTGCGCTTCAGATAGTCGACGAGTTCGGCCCGCGAGCTCGGCACCGGCTCGTGCGCGAAGCTCGGTTTGTGATAGACGAACACCGCCGGCTCGAAGGTCAGCGCATAGGCGGTATTGCGCCAATTCGCCCATTTCGGCCAGGCAGCACTCATCGGCAGATTGCTGACCTGCGCATAGCCGTCGTTGGAAAGCTTCACCTGCAAGTCCATCGCCGAGGAAAAGGCAAAATCCGCCGTTTTGCCGCCGGCATCCGTTTCCCTGACGATCCGGTCGTAGATTTCACCGGTCAGCATGTCCTCATATCTGACTGCGACATCAGGATTGGCCTCCTGGAACCCCCGGATTATCGGCTGTGCCAAGGGCTCGTCGAGCGAAGAATAGACCGTCAGCACCGGTGCGGCGACATCGCCCGACTTCGCCGGATAGAACGCTTGGTCGGCCAGGACGCAACCCGGCCAGAACGCCAGCAGCAAAATGAAAATACTCCTCATACCGCAACAATGCCCGAGCATGCCTGGAGGAGCAAGGGCGCCGGATTCGGACAGCGGCCGCGAGTGAATTGTCCCGACGCAAGTATTGGCATGGCGCAGCAATAGCGTAGTTACGAGCCTGGCGACACGTTTTAGCCATAAATGATTATGCTTTCATCTCGTCCTTCGCCCCTTTAGAGTATTGAAGAAGATTGGCGACGATATACGGTGCGCTGCCGCGTGAAAACGTCGAAGCCGTCCGAATTTTCTATTCGGGGGACGACTCTGCGCAACAAAAACTCTATAAAAAACTAGAATACTCCGGGTGATCCATGGGAGGGGTCATGGAACGACGACTGAGCGCTATTCTCGCTGCGGATGTCGTCGGCTACAGCCGACTGATGGGCATTGATGAGTCAGGCACCTTGCAGGCGCTGAACCGCCATCGCTGCGAGCTGGTTGACGTTCGTATTTCGGACTACAAGGGCCGGATCGTCAAACTCACCGGCGATGGCATCCTTGCCGAATTCCAGAGCGTGGTGAATGCCGTGGCCTGCGCCGCCGAAATACAGCGGAGCATGGCCGCCCGCAACGAGAACGTGCCGAAGGACGAGCGCGTTGAATTCCGCATCGGCATCAATCTCGGCGATGTCGTGGTCGAGAACGGCGACATTTTCGGCGACGGCGTCAATCTTGCCGCAAGGCTAGAGCGTATCGCAGCACCGGGCGGCATCGCCGTGTCGGCCTCCGTGCGCGACCAGATCGGCTCGCGCCTTAATCTCGGCTTCGAATTCATCGGCGAGCACATGCTGAAGAATATCAGGCAGCCCGTTCAGGTCTACACCGTCACCTTGGCGCCGCCCTCCTCCACCAGGCTGGTCGCTGAGAACCGCAATACCTGCTTCATTGCCGTGCTGCCCTTCACAAATATGAGCGGCGACGCCGATCAGGATTATTTTTCCGACGGCATCACCGAAGACATCATTACCGATCTCTCGAAGATCTCGAGCCTGCACGTCGTGCCGCGCAACACGATCTTTACCTACAAGGGCATATCGGTGAAGTTGAAGCGCCTCGCCCAGGAACTGGGTGTGCGCTATGTGCTCGAAGGAAGCGTGCGCATCTTCGACAAGCGCGTACGCATCTCCGGCCAGCTGATCGACACTGCCAATGGCGACCACCTCTGGGCCGAGCGTTACGACCGCGACCTCACCGACATCTTTGCCATCCAGGACGAGATCACACAAGCGATCGTCAGCCAGCTGAAGGTGCGCCTGCTGCCGGAGGAAAAGAAGGCGATCGCCAACGAACCAACGGCCAATGTCGAGGCCTACACCTATTACCTCAGGGGCCGCCAGCTCTCGCACAGCTGGACGAAATCCTACCTGCAACTCGCAAGACGCATGTTTTGCAAGGCGGTGGAACTCGATCCTGATTATGCCCGGGCTTATGCCGGCATCGCCGATTGCGACGCTGCGATCCGCGACTGGGCGCCCGACGATGTGCCGCTGAGGCGCCTCCTCGATATGAGCGCCCGGGCTCTTCAGCTCGATCCCGATCTTCCCGAGGCCCATGCCTCGCATGGCTTGGCCCTGCATCAGAGCGGCCTCGATGATCGGGCGGCGGCCGCCTTCGAACGTGCCCTCACGCTCGACCCGAACCTCTTCGAGGCGAATTTTCATTACGCCCGTTTCTTCTTCATGCGCGGCAACTTTGCCGAATCCGTTCAATATTTCACCCGCGCCGCTGAAATCCGCCCTGACGACTACGTCTCGCCGATCCATCTGATGTCGGCCTACCGCTCGCTCGGCCGTCCGGTGGATACAGAAAACTGGGCACGACTCGGCCTGCTGCGCGCCGAACGTGCGCTCAATCTCAATCCCGAAAACTCCGGCCCGGCCCATCGCGGCGCGCTGGCGCTTGCCCATCTCGGCGATGCGACGCGGGCCCGCGACTGGGCCGCCCGTGCGATCGCCATCGATCCCGACGACATTGTCGCCCAGTATAATCTTGCCTGCGTCTATTCCGTCCTCGGCGATACCGACCAAGCAATCGACCTGCTCGAGAAGCTGCTGCCGCACAGCTCCGTCTATCACATCAAATGGTTCAACAATGATTCCGACCTCGACAACATCCGCGACGATCCGCGCTTCCGGAAATTGTTGGCGATCGCAATGACGGAACGTGAACGGATCGAGAGGACCGGGAGCTGAAATCTCGTCCCCGGCCATTCATCGAATTTTGAAAATCGCTATGACATCGCTCCGCCACCTTTGTAATCTCCTTTGAAAACAGAGGGAACATTCGTGCGCATCCTGCTCACAGAAGACAATATCGCGTTGGCCGACGGTCTGTCGGCGATCCTGCGCGGCACCGGCCATGCCGTCGATGTCGTCCACGACGGCGCATCCGCCAATGCGGTTATCGCGGCGGAAAATTTCGATCTGGTGATACTCGACCTCAACCTGCCCGAAATGGACGGGCTCGACGTGCTGCGCGCCATGCGCGCCCGGCAGAACCAGGCAGCCGTGCTGATCCTGACGGCGCGCGGCACGCCGGAAGAACGGGTGAAGGGTCTCGATCTCGGTGCCGACGATTATCTGATCAAACCCTTCGATATTGCCGAGTTCGAGGCCCGCGTACGCGTGCTGCTGCGCCGCCAGGCCGGGCTGCGTTCGGCGACCGTCGGTTTCGGCGGCATTTCTTTCGACCTTAATTCCCGCACCTTTTCATCAGGCGACACTCCTCTTGATATTCCCGCCCGCGAACTCGGCTTGCTCGAAATCCTCTTCATGCGGGCCGGCAAGGTCGTGGCCAAGGAGGCGATCATCCAGTCGCTGACGGCCTTCGACGACGACATTTCCGCAAACGCGATCGAGCAATATGTCAGCCGGCTGAGGAAACGCCTCTCGCCGCACGGCCTGACGGTCAAGACCGCCCGCGGCATCGGCTACTATCTCGACAAGCTGCCCGAGGCCTCATGAAAGCGGCCTATTCCCTCAGGCGGCGGCTGCTCTTCTGGCTGCTCATCTCGACCGCCGTCATCGGCACGCTGGCACTCGCCGATACCTATCGCGAGGCGGTCCAGACGTCGAATATCGTCTCCGACCGCGTGCTCGCCGGCTCTGCTCTCGCAATTGCCGAACGCGTCGTCGTCGCCGAAGACGGGACATTGCAGGTCGACATTCCCTATGTCGCCCTTGAAATGCTGACCTCGGCGGCGCAGGACCGGGTCTTCTACCGCGTTGACGGCCCTCCGGGTCAATTCATCACCGGCTATCAATCCCTGCCGGTCCTGAAGAAGACGCCCGGCAATGCCGCGGCCTTTGCCGACGACAGCTTCCGCGGCGAGCCGATCCGCATCGCCACCCTCGAGCGCTCGGCCTCGACGGGCATCCGCTCCGTGCCCTTCGTCGTGACCGTCGCCGAAACCACCATCGCCCGCCGGCAGTTGACGCAGGCGATTCTCGTACGTTCGGCGCTGCGTCTCGCCTTCATGATCCTGGGCGCGGCGGTCATCGTCTGGATATCGGTCACGGTGGCGCTCCGCCCGCTCTACAAGCTCGGCGACGCCATCGGCGAGCGCAGTCCTGACGATCTGCATCCGATCGAACAAACCGTGCCGAGCGAGGTCGAGCCGCTGGTCGATACGGTGAACTCTTTCATGGTCCGCCTGCAATCGGCCCTCGATGCGCTGCGCCATTTCACCGGCAATGCCAGCCATCAGCTGCGCACGCCCTTAGCGATCATCCGCACCCAGCTTGCCCTTTCCGCCCGCGCCGGCTCGCTTGATGAAGCCCAGGCGGCGGCGCTGAAGGGAGACCAGGCCGTGGCGCATGCCGAACGCATCCTCGCTCAGCTTCTCTTGATGGCGAAGATCGACGCCGCCACGGCCAAGGAGGCGCTGACCGCCTCCGCCATCGACCTTGCCGCAATCGCTCAGGAAATCACCGGCGAGCAGATCCCGGCGGCTGCCGTCGCCGGTATCGATCTCGGCTTCGAGGGCGAAAGCCCGGCCATGGTCCGCGCCGAGCCGCTGCTGATCGGCGAGATGCTGCGCAACCTCGCCGGCAACGCCATCGCCTATGCCGGCAAGGGGGCTGAGGTCACCGTCCGCATCATCACAGCCGCCGACACGGTTCGCCTCGAAGTCGAGGACAATGGTCCCGGTATTCCCAGCGAGAAGCTGGAGGCGGTTCGCCGGCGCTTTTCGCGCGGCAATGATTCCGGCGCGCCCGGCGCCGGCCTCGGCCTGCCGATCGTCGAAGAAATCGCCAATCTTTTCAACGCCGCCCTGACGCTGGAGCCGGGTGCGGGCGGCAAGGGCCTGAAGGCGGCGGTCACCTTCGCCAAGGCGGGGTAAAAGCCGCCGAGTCCTGGGCGCCCTTGCTTTCTTTCGCTGCATTGCACACACTGGTTTCGGGAACAGCAAGCCGCACAACGATGCGCGCCGGATAAAAAGAGCAATATGTCGATCAAAGCCAGCATCTATCACCTGACGCACTATACCTACGACAAACCGGTCCGCCTCGGCCCACAGATCATCCGGTTGAAACCGGCCTCGCATTCGAAGACACGCGTGCTCAGCCACTCGCTGAAGGTCACGCCCTCCAACCACTTCGTCAACCTGCAGCAGGACCCCTACGGCAACTACCTCGCCCGCTACGTCTTCCCGGACCCCGTGACGGAGTTTAAGATCGAGGTCGACCTCGTCGCCGATATGACGGTCTATAATCCCTTCGACTTCTTCGTCGAGGAGGAGGCGACCAGGTGGCCGTTCGATTATCCTGAAACCATCCGCGAGGATCTGTCGATCTACATGACGCCGGAGCCGGCCGGCCCGCGCCTCAAGGCGCTGCTGCCGACTCTCGACTGGTCGCCGGGCCAGCCGACGGTCGATATGGTCGTCGGTTTGAATGCCCGCCTGCAGCGGCAGATCGGCTATGTCATCCGCCTGGAAACCGGCGTGCAGACGCCGGAAGAGACGCTGGAAAGCGCCAAGGGCTCCTGCCGTGACACCAGCTGGCTGCTCGTCCAGATCCTGCGCCACCTGGGCCTTGCTGCCCGCTTCGTCTCCGGTTACCTCATCCAGCTGACCCCGGACCTGAAGGCGCTCGACGGCCCTTCCGGCACCGAAGTCGATTTCACCGACCTGCATGCCTGGGCCGAGGTCTATCTGCCCGGTGCCGGCTGGGTCGGCCTCGATCCGACCTCCGGCCTTCTGACCGGCGAAAGCCATATCCCACTTGCAGCAACGCCGCATTACCGCAACGCCGCCCCGATTTCCGGCGGCTATTTCGGCGAGGCCGAAACCGCATTCGCCTTCGATATGAAGGTCTCGCGCGTCGCCGAACATCCGCGCATCACCAAGCCCTTCTCCGATGAAAGCTGGGATGAGCTCAACGAACTCGGCGAGAAAGTCGACCGTGTCCTCGAAGCCGAGGATGTGCATCTGACGATGGGCGGCGAGCCGACCTTCGTCTCGATCGACGATTTCCAGTCCGAGGAATGGAACACCGCCGCCGTCGGCCCGGCCAAGCGCGAAAAAGCCGACAGCCTGATCCGCAGGCTGCAGGAACGCTTCGCCCCCGGCGGCTTCCTGCATTACGGCCAGGGCAAATGGTATCCGGGTGAAAGCCTGCCGCGCTGGACCTTCTCGCTCTACTGGCGCCGCGACGGCAAACCG
Source organism: Rhizobium sp. NLR8a (assembly GCF_019685235.1). Classification (NCBI taxonomy): domain Bacteria; kingdom Pseudomonadati; phylum Pseudomonadota; class Alphaproteobacteria; order Hyphomicrobiales; family Rhizobiaceae; genus Rhizobium; species Rhizobium sp. NLR8a. The sequence continues at coordinate 147,750 of NZ_JABDWI010000006.1, read as the reverse complement.
GTCTGGCAGAACCTCGATCTGATCGCCGCCGAGGGCAAGGACACCGGCGTCACCGCAGAGGATGCCGAGAAGTTTCTGACGGCCATCGCAAAAGAATTGGCGATCAAGCCTGACATGGTGCAGCCGGCCTATGAGGATCCGGCCGACTGGATCATCAAGGAGGGCAACCTCCCCGAAAACGTCGATCCGGCGAATTCGAAGCTGAAGGATCCCGAGGAGCGCAACCGTATCGCCCGGGTGTTTGCCCGCGGCCTGACCGTCCCCACAGGTTACGTCCTTCCGATCCAGGCATGGAACGCCAGGGCGGCTGAAAGCCGTGTGTGGATCAGCGAGAGATGGAACACCCGTCGCGGCAGGATCTTCCTCGTTCCAGGCGACAGTCCGATCGGCTATCGTCTGCCGCTCGGCACCCTGCCCTATGTGCCCCCGGCGCGTTATCCCTATATCTATCCCGCCGATCCGACGATCCCGCGTGAACCGCTGCCGGACGTTTTTGTACCGGCCGGTCGGGCCATGCCGGAAGCCTCCTTCCAAGCCGGCGAGAGCAATCGCAGCCGGATCGAACAGACGCTCGGCGACATCGCCGGCGCCGTGCGCACCGCTATGTCGGTCGAACCGCGCGACGGCAGGCTCTGCGTCTTCATGCCGCCGGTCGAACGCATCGAGGATTATCTTGAGCTGATCGCCGCGGCCGAAAACGCCGCCGCCGAACTGAAGCTTCCGGTCCATATCGAAGGTTACCCGCCGCCGCAGGACGAGCGCATCAATGTCATCCGCGTCGCTCCCGATCCCGGCGTCATCGAGGTCAATATCCATCCGGCCTCGAACTGGAAGGAATGCGTCGATATCACCACGGCGATCTACGAGGAGGCGCGCGCCACCCGGCTCGGCGCCGATAAGTTCATGATCGACGGTCGTCATACCGGGACAGGCGGCGGCAACCATGTCGTCGTCGGCAGCGCCAATCCGAACAACAGCCCCTTCCTGCGCCGTCCCGATCTCTTGAAGAGCGTCGTCCTCCATTGGCAGCGCCACCCCTCGCTCTCCTACCTCTTCTCCGGCATGTTCATCGGCCCGACCAGCCAGGCGCCGCGCATCGATGAAGCCCGTCACGACAGCCTCTACGAGCTGGAAATCGCCATGGCGCAGATCGCCGCGCCCGGCCGCGGCCAGCCACCGCTGCCCTGGCTCGTCGACCGGCTGTTCCGCAATCTCTTGACCGACGTCACCGGCAACACCCACCGCGCCGAGATCTGCATCGACAAGCTGTTTTCGCCCGACGGCCCGACCGGCAGGTTGGGTCTCATCGAGTTCCGCGGCTTCGAGATGCCGCCGAACGCACGCATGTCGCTTGCCCAGCAGTTGCTGGTGCGCGCGCTGATCGCCCGCTTCTGGGTCAACCCGGTCGACGGCAAGTTCGTCCGCTGGGGCACGACCCTGCACGACCGTTTCATGCTGCCGCATTTCGTCTGGGCCGATTTCCTCGACGTGCTTGCCGACCTTCGCCAAAACGGTTTCGACGTCAGCCCGGAATGGTTCAAGGCCCAGCTCGAATTTCGCTTCCCCTTCTGCGGCGAAGTCGAATACGAGGGCTCGAAGCTGGAACTGCGCCAGGCGCTGGAACCCTGGCACGTCATGGGTGAGCAAGGCGCGATCGGCGGCACGGTACGCTATGTCGATTCGTCCGTCGAACGCCTGCAGCTACGCTTCGAAACCAGCAATACCGCGCGCTACACCGTCACCTGCAACGGCCGCGTCCTGCCGCTGACGCCGACCGGCACGTCGGGCGTATCGGTCGCCGGCGTCCGCTATAAGGCATGGCAGCCGGCCTCCGGCTTGCATCCGGTGTTGCCGATCAACACACCTTTGACTTTTGACATTTATGATACATGGTCGAAGCGTTCGATTGGCGGCTGCATCTATCATGTTGCCCATCCGGGCGGCCGGACCTATGACACCTTCCCGGTCAACGGCAACGAGGCGGAAGCAAGGCGGCTCGCCCGCTTCGAGCCGTGGGGGCATACGGCGGGCGGGTTTATTCCGCGCGCCGAGACGGGTTCGCCTGAATTCCCGCTGACGCTGGATCTGAGGCGGCCCGCCGGCATTTGAGGCCCCGGGGTAAAGGCCGAGGGTGAGGTTGGGTTTTGATGGGTAAGAGACCGGCAGCGGAGCGCAGGGAAGAGGCTGGAGATCGCATCGGCAAGGATGCGGCCTTCGACTATGCGACGCTTCCCGGCTCCGCCGACGAAATGGTCGACAATAAGGGCGCGGTCCGCCCCGTCTGGCAGCGTTTCCTCTCGCATCTCGGCGCAATGCCGGAAAAGGATCTCGCCGAGCGTTTCGCCCGCGCCGACCGCTATCTCAGGGATGCCGGCGTCTTCTATCGCGCCTATGGCAGCAAGGGCACCGGCGAACGGGCCTGGCCGATCTCGCATATTCCCGTGCTGATCGATGAACGCGAATGGCAGGCGCTGTCGGCGGGCCTTGTCCAGCGCGCCGACCTGCTGGAGGCGATCATTGCCGATATCTACGGCGAGAACCGGCTGGTGGAGGAAGGATTCCTGCCGCCGGCGCTGATCGCCGCCAATCCTGAATATCAGCGCCCGCTGGCCGGCATCCGGCCGGCATCCGGCCACTATCTTCACTTCTGCGCCTTCGAGATCGGCCGCGGCCCTGACGGCAACTGGTGGGTGCTGGCAGACCGCACCCAGGCTCCCTCCGGCGCGGGCTTTGCGCTTGAAAACCGCGTCGCGACGACCCGGGCCTTCTCGGATGTCTACGCCGAAACGCCCGTCCACCGCCTCGCCTCCTTCTTCGGCGCCTTCCGTGATGCGCTGCAGGACATGAAACATTCGGGCGACGACCGCATCGCAGTGTTGACGCCAGGCCCGGCCAACGAGACCTATTACGAACACGCCTACATTGCCCGCTATCTCGGCTTCATGCTGCTCGAGGGTGAGGATCTCGCTGTCGTCAAGGGCCGCGTCATGGTGCGCACTGTCGCCGGCCTGAAGCCGATCGGCGTGCTCTGGCGCCGCCTCGATTCAGCCTTTGCCGACCCGCTGGAGCTGAACCAGAATTCACATATCGGCACGCCCGGTCTGGTAGAGGCGCTGCGCGCTGAAAGCGTCACCATCGTCAACGCGCTCGGAACGGGGATTCTGGAAACCCGGGCGCTTCTAGCCTTCATGCCGACCATCTGCCGGCATTTGCTGGGGCAGGATCTGAAACTGCCGTCGATCGCCACCTGGTGGTGCGGCCAGAAGGAAGAGCGCGAGCAGGTCGCCAAGAATATCGAGAAAATGGTGATCGGCCCGGCCTATTCCCGTGCGCCCTTCTTCGACGACAACGGCGAATCCGTGCTCGGCTCGTCGCTGCGGGCGACCGCCAAAGATTCCATCGCCGACTGGCTGAATTCGGACGGCCCGAAGCTGGTCGGCCAGGAAGTCGTCACGCTGTCGACGACGCCCGCCTGGGTGAATGGCAAACTCGTGCCGCGGCCGATGTCGCTGCGCGTTTTCGCTGCCCGCACGGCAAACGGCTGGCAGATCATGCCCGGCGGTTTTGCCCGCATCGGCTCCGGCGCCGACGTCTCGGCGATCGCCATGCAGTCTGGCGGTGCAGCTGCCGACGTCTGGATCGTCAGCGACAAGCCGGTCGAGCGCCACACGCTGCTGCCGGCAGAAGGCAGCTTCACCCGCAACATGCCTGGCAGCCTGCCGAGCCGGGCGGCCGACAACCTGTTCTGGCTCGGCCGCTACATCGAACGTGCCGAAGGGGCGCTGCGCATCCTGCGCGCCTGGCATGCGCGTTTTGCCGAAGCCGCCGATCCGGGCCAGCCGCTGCTCGCCGACGTCTCCGCCTATCTCGCGGCCGTCGACATCGATACCGCCGAGCCCGTGCCCGAAAGGCTCCTGCGCAACATCGACAGCGCCGTCTATTCGGCGAGCAACATCCGCGACCGCTTCTCGCCCGATGGTTGGCTCGCCCTCAACGATCTCGCCAAGACCGCCCGCCGCTTTCACGCCACCGTCACTGCCGGCGATGACGCCAGTCATGCGATGACAATTCTCTTGCGCAAGCTCGCCGGCTTTGCCGGCCTCGTGCACGAAAACATGTACCGCTTCATGGGCTGGCGTTTTCTCTCGCTCGGCCGCTATATCGAGCGCGGCCTGCACATGACGCGCCTGCTCGGCCACATGTCCGGACCAGAAGCACCCGACGGCGCGCTGGACATGCTGCTGGAGATCGGCGACAGCGTCATGACCCATCGCCGCCGCTACAACGTCAACACCGCGCGGCTGACCGTCACCGACCTGTTGGCGCTCGACCCTCTCAACCCCCGCTCAGTCCTCTTCCAGGTGAACGAGATCCATCATGAGGTCGAGCAATTGCCGAACGCCCTGATCAATGGGCAGATGTCGCCCTTCTACCGCGAGGCGATGCGGCTTCATTCCGGTCTGGCGGTGATGACGCCCGAGGGCATGGGGGTCGAGGTCTACCAGCGGCTCGAACGCGAGTTGGAGCAGCTTTCGGATCTGCTCGCCCAGACCTATCTCGGGTGACGGCAGTGCTTTACGATCTCTCGCTCCGCATGGGTTACAGCTACGACGTGCCGGCCTCCGGCGCTCGCCATATCATGCGCCTGATGCCGTTGTCGCTCGCCAACCGGCAACGTCTGGTCGCCGGCTCGATCACCGTCTCGCCGACGCCGGACGAGCAGTCGCATTTCGTCGACTTCTTTCAACACCCCGCCACCTCCTTCATGCTGCGGACGGCGCATGAGACGCTCGACATTCGCATGCAGGCCCGTGTGCAGGTCGAAAGCCAGCCCATCGCCGCCGATTTCTCGCCGCTGCTTGCCGGGCTGCCGGAGGAAATATCAGGCGTCTGGTCACTGGCGCCGGATTCACCGCATCACTTTCTCGGCGACAGCCCGCGCCTGACCCAGGCCCGCGAGATTGGCGATTATGCACGAAGCTGCGTCACGCCCCGGCTGACAGTCGTGCAGATCGCCCATGCGCTCTGCGCCCGCATCAATAAGGATTTCACTTACGATTCCGACGCGACGACGGTGGACACGACCCCGCTCGAAGCGTTCAGGCTGAAGCGCGGCGTCTGCCAGGATTTCACCCACGTCATGATTCTGGCGCTCAGAAGCCTCGGCATCCCGGCGGGTTACGTCTCCGGCTTCCTGCGTACCATTCCACCGCCCGGCAAGGAACGGCTGGAAGGAGCAGATGCGATGCATGCCTGGGTGCGGGCCTGGTGCGGCGAGACGATCGGCTGGATCGAGCTCGACCCGACCAACGACATCCCTGCCGGCACGGATCATATCGTCGTCGCCTATGGCCGGGACTATTCCGACGTGGTTCCCGTTATCGGCGTTTTGAAAAGCTACGGCGGTCAACGTGCCGTTCAGGCGGTCGACGTAATCCCGCTGAAATGATCCCAAAACTGGAAAAATCAGCCGATTCGTTAAAAGTCTATTGACGCCGTAAGGGCGGCGTAAAGAAGCAGCGTGCGTAAATCACCTCACAGGGTTTCCAGTTGGGTGAACATGATGAGCACCTCCATTTTGCATCCCTGCCTGCGTCGCATGTTCAGCGATCGAGGCGGTAATTTCGGTATCATGACGGCGATCTTGGCGCCGGTTCTTCTCGGCGCTGCCGGCATGGCGATCCAGGTCGGTGATATGCTCCTCTCGAAACAGCAATTGCAGGAGGCGGCCGACTCAGCCGCGCTTGCGACCGCCACCGCACTGGCGAATGGCACGATCCAAACGTCTGGGGCCGAAGCCTTCGCCCGGAATTTCGTCGCGGGGCAGATGGCGAATTATCTGCAGAGCGGTGCCGACATCAAGAGCACGACGAGCGTCAATGTCCAAACGACGACTTCGGGCAAATCGACATCCTACCAAGTGACGGTTTCGCCGAGTTACGACCTCACGGTCAACCCACTCATGCAGGCGGTCGGCTTCAGCACGCAACACCTCTCGGCTTCCGGCACCACTGTTGGCGGCCATTCGCAGACCCAGGGCTCCATCTCGATGTATCTGGCGCTCGATAAATCGGGATCGATGGGAGAGGATACCGCGACAGTTAACGAGGAAGATCCGACGGAATCGTACACCTATGACTGCAATCCTCATTTGAACAAGCACGGCAAGACCATCTACGACACCTGCACGGGCAGCCGCACGAACTACTATACGAAAATAGAGGCGCTGAAGATCGCCGCCGGCAATCTCTTCGGCCAGTTGAGCAGCGCCGATCCCAACGCCCAATACGTACGCACTGGCGCAGTCTCTTACGATATCGTTCAATATACACCCAGTAGTCTCGCCTGGGGGACTGCCGGTGTATCGAGCTACGTCAATGCGCTTCAGTCAGGAGGCGGCACCAATTCGAGCGGCGCGATGAGCACGGCCTATTCATCCCTGACGGCAAAAAATGCCGCGGGGAACGATGCCGAGGACGCCGCCCATAAGCTGAAGACTGGCCAAATACCCAAAAAGTACATCGTCTTCATGACAGACGGAGACAACAACAACGATAGCAGCGGCGGCCGTTCATATGACACCCTGACCAAGGCAACATGTGACACGGCGAAGTCCAAGGGCATCGAAATCTATACGATTGCCTTTATGGCACCCGCTGGCGGACAGACGCTGCTGCATTATTGCGCCTCCGACGACTCCCATTATTTCCAAGCTGAAAAAATGGAAGACCTCCTTGCCGCCTTTAAGGCGATCGGTGCGAAAGCCTCCGCTCAGCTGACACGTCTGACGAACTGAGCATACCGCCACGAAAAAGGGGCAAAGGAAAGCCGCGCCGGAACAACCCGGTGCGGCTTTCGGCTGTCGCTGCCGGCCAGCAGATCGGGAAAGGCGATTGAAATCAATCCTCCCCGGCAATGTGAATATGACGGTTTCCCAAATTTTCCGTTTGTCCAAATCCTTTGTTGCAAGTGCTTCCCAACGATGCATAAACTGTCGCAAGCGCAGGCGACAAATCGATTAAATCAGGCATAACACCCTGATACAAAATTAAAATTGGCGAGATCTGACCATGAATACCGTTTCCAAGCCGGTTATCCCCTCTCCCGCTCCCCGCAGCTCAAGGCCGGAAATTCTCGCCGAAGAAATCATCGAACGCCTGACCTATCGCATCGGCAAGGATGCCAAGGTGGCAAAGCCGCATGACTGGCTGACAGCGACGATCCTGGTGGTGCGCGACCGCATCATCGACAAGTGGATGGCCTCCACCCGTGAGGTCTATGCGACCGGAGCCAAGCGCGTCTATTATCTTTCTCTCGAGTTTCTGATCGGCCGCCTGATGCGCGATGCCGTCTCGAACCTCGGCCTGATGGAAGAGGTGCGCGATGCGCTGAGCTCCCTCGGCGTTGACGTCAACGTCATCGCCGGTCTGGAGCCGGACGCCGCGCTCGGCAATGGCGGCCTCGGCCGTCTGGCCGCCTGTTTCATGGAAAGCATGGCGACGGTCGATGTTCCGGCCTATGGCTACGGCATCCGCTACGTCCACGGCCTGTTCCGCCAGCAGATGGCCGACGGCTGGCAGGTGGAACTGCCGGAGAACTGGCTCGCCCACGGCAATCCCTGGGAATTCGAACGGCGCGAGAGCGCCTATGAAATCGGTTTCGGCGGCGCCGTTGAATTCATCACCACCCATGACGACCAGCCGCGCTACGTCTGGAAGCCGGCCGAGCGCGTTATCGCCGCCGCCTTCGACACGCCGGTCGTCGGCTGGCGGGGAAAACGCGTCAACACGTTGCGCCTCTGGTCAGCGCAGCCGATCGACCCAATCCTGCTCGATGCCTTCAACGCCGGCGACCACATCGGCGCGCTGCGCGAAAGCAACAAGGCCGAGAGCCTGACCCGCGTCCTCTATCCTGCCGACGCTACCCCTGCCGGCCAGGAATTGCGGCTGCGCCAGGAATTCTTCTTCTCCTCGGCCTCGCTGCAGGACATTCTGCGCCGCCACCTGCAGCAATATGACGATTTCACCTCGCTGCCAGACAAGGTGGCCATTCAGTTGAACGACACCCATCCGGCCGTCTCGGTCGCCGAGCTCGTGCGTCTGCTCTGTGACGTGCACGGCATGGATTTCGACCAGGCCTGGGATATCACCCGCCGCACCTTCTCCTACACCAACCACACGCTTCTGCCGGAAGCGCTGGAAAGCTGGCCGGTTCCGCTGTTCGAGCGGCTGCTGCCGCGCCACATGCAGATCGTCTACGCGATCAATGCCAAGATTCTGCTCGAAGCCCGCAAGGGCAAGAACTTCTCCGACAGCGAGATCCGTTCGATCTCGCTGATCGAGGAAAGCGGCGACCGCCGCGTGCGCATGGGCAATCTCGCCTTCATCGGCTCGCACTCGATCAACGGCGTCTCGGCCCTGCACACCGACCTGATGAAGGTCACGGTCTTTGCCGACCTGCACAAGCTCTATCCCGACCGCATCAACAACAAGACCAACGGCATCACGCCGCGCCGATGGCTGCAGCAGTGCAATCCCGGCCTCACCGGTCTGATCCGCGAGGCGATCGGCGATGCGTTCCTCGATGATGCCGAGAAGCTGCGCCCGCTCGAGGCGCATGCTTCCGATCCGAGCTTCCAGCAGAAGTTCGCCGCGGTGAAGCGGGCCAACAAGGTGGCGCTTTCCAACCTCGTCGCCAGCCGGATGGGCGTGAAGCTCGATCCGTCGGCGATGTTCGACATCCAGATCAAACGCATCCATGAATACAAGCGCCAGCTTCTGAACATCATCGAAGCGGTTGCCCTCTACGACCAGATCCGCTCGCATCCCGAGCTCGATTGGGTGCCGCGCGTCAAACTCTTCGCCGGCAAGGCGGCGCCGAGCTATTACAACGCCAAGCTGATCATCAAACTGATCAACGACGTCGCCCGCACGATCAACAACGACCCATCGGTGCGCGGCCTGCTGAAGGTCGTCTTCGTGCCCAACTACAATGTCTCGCTCGCCGAGGTCATGGTTCCCGCCGCCGACCTTTCCGAGCAGATCTCGACCGCCGGCATGGAAGCCTCAGGCACCGGCAACATGAAGTTCGGCCTCAACGGCGCGCTGACGATCGGCACGCTCGACGGCGCCAATGTCGAAATGCGCGACAATGTCGGCGAAGACAACATCGTCATCTTCGGCCTCAGGGCCGATGAGGTCGCCAAGGTCCGCAGCGATGGCCACAACCCCCGCGCCATTATCGAGGGATCCCGCGAACTCTCCCAGGCGCTCTCGGCCATCGGTTCCGGCGTCTTCTCACCCGATGACCGCAATCGCTACGCGGCGCTGATCGACGGCATCTATTCGCATGACTGGTTCATGGTCGCCGCCGATTTCGACGCCTATGCCCAGGCCCAGCGCGACGTCGATCAGATCTGGACCAACCAGTCCGCCTGGTACACGAAGACGATCAACAATACCGCACGGATGGGCTGGTTCTCCTCCGATCGCACGATCAGGCAATATGCAGACGAAATCTGGAGAGCCGGATGAAAACGCCGAAAACCGTCCCTGAAGTAAAGCTTTCCTGGGAAATTTCGGCAGATGAAATCACGGCGATCCTTGCCGGTTCGCATTCCAATCCCTTTGCCGTTCTAGGTGTGCACCAAGCCGGCGACGCTTTCGTTGCCCGGTGTTTCATCCCGGGCGCGGAAGAAGTGACCGCCATGACGCTCGACGGCAGCGTCATCGGCGAATTGAATCGGCTCCACGCTGATGGCCTCTTCGCCGGGCCGGTTTCGCTCGCCAAACTGCAGCCGGTGCGCTATCGCGCCCGGCGCGGCGATGCCGAATGGGCAGTCACCGACCCCTACAGCTTCGGGCCGGTGCTCGGGCCGATGGACGATTATTTCGCCCGCGAAGGTTCACATCTGCGCCTGTTCGACAAGATGGGCGCCCATCTCATCAAACATGACGGCGCCCAGGGCATCCACTTCGCGGTCTGGGCGCCGAACGCCCAGCGCGTCTCCGTCGTCGGCGATTTCAACGGCTGGGACGGCCGCCGCCACGTCATGCGCTTTCGCGCCGACAGCGGCATCTGGGAAATCTTCGCTCCCGATGTACCGCTCGGCGTCGCCTACAAGTTCGAGATCCGTGGCCACGACGGCGTATTGCTGCCGCTGAAGGCCGATCCCTTCGCCCGCCGCAGCGAACTCAGACCGAAGACCGCCTCGATCGCCGCTGCCGAGTTGGAGCAGGTCTGGGAGGACGAGGCCCATCTGAAGCACTGGCGCGAAATCGACAAGCGCCGTCAGCCGATCTCGATCTATGAGGTGCATGCCGGCTCCTGGCAGCGCCGGCAGGACGGCACCATGCTTTCCTGGGACGAGCTCGCCTCCAGCCTCATCCCCTATTGCGTCGACATGGGCTTCACCCATATCGAATTCCTGCCGATCACAGAACATCCCTATGACCCTTCCTGGGGCTACCAGACGACGGGCCTTTACGCACCGACCGCCCGCTTCGGCGAGCCGGAAGGCTTCGCCCGTTTCGTCAACGGCTGCCACAAGGTCGGGATCGGCGTCATTCTCGACTGGGTGCCGGCGCATTTCCCGACCGACGAACACGGACTCGGCTGGTTTGACGGCACGGCGCTCTACGAGCACGAAGACCCGCGCAAGGGCTTCCATCCGGACTGGAACACGGCGATCTATAATTTCGGCCGCACCGAAGTGGTTTCCTATCTGGTCAACAACGCCCTCTATTGGGCCGAGAAGTTCCATCTCGACGGCCTGCGCGTCGATGCCGTCGCCTCGATGCTCTATCTCGATTATTCCCGCAAGCATGGCGAATGGATCCCGAACGAATATGGCGGCAACGAGAACCTCGAAGCTGTCCGTTTTCTGCAGGACCTCAACATCCGCATCTATGGCCAGCATTCCAACGTCATGACCATCGCCGAGGAATCGACCTCCTGGCCGAAGGTTTCGCAACCCGTGCATGAAGGCGGCCTCGGTTTCGGCTTCAAATGGAACATGGGCTTCATGCATGACACGCTGAGCTACATGAAGCGCGACCCGGTGCACCGCAAGCACCACCACAACGAGCTCACCTTCGGCCTCCTCTATGCCTATTCGGAAAATTTCGTCCTGCCGCTGTCGCACGACGAGGTCGTTCACGGAAAGGGCTCGCTGATCGCCAAGATGCCGGGCGACGACTGGCAGAAGTTCGCCAATCTGCGCGCCTATTACGCTTATATGTGGGGCTATCCCGGCAAGAAGCTCCTGTTCATGGGCCAGGAATTCGCCCAGTGGAGCGAGTGGAGCGAGGATCGGTCGCTCGACTGGAACCTGCTGCAATACCGTATGCACGAGGGCATGCGGCGTCTGGTGCGCGACCTCAACTTCACCTATCGCAGCAAGCCCGCCCTGCATGAGCGGGACTGCGAGGGCGATGGCTTCGAATGGCTGATTGCCGACGACAGCGAGGATTCCGTCTTCGCCTGGCAGCGCAAAGCCCCGGGCCAGAAGCCGATCGTCGTCATCACCAACTTTACTCCCGTCTATCGCGAGAATTATCTCATACGTCTGCCGCTTGCAGGCCGCTGGCGGGAGATTCTGAATACCGATGCCGACATCTATGGCGGCAGCGGCAAGGGCAATGGCGGACGCGTGCAGGCCGTCGATGCCGGCGGCAATATCACCTGCTCGATCACGCTGCCGCCCTTGGCGACAATCATGCTTGAACCTGAAAATTAAGACTGGTGGGAGGAGAAAATGGTAGAGAAGCGTATTCAGCCACTTGCCCGCGATGCAATGGCCTATGTTCTGGCCGGCGGCAGGGGGAGCCGTCTCAAGGAACTCACCGACCGACGCGCCAAGCCCGCCGTCTATTTCGGCGGCAAGGCCCGCATCATCGACTTCGCTCTGTCGAACGCGCTGAACTCGGGCATTCGCCGCATCGGCGTCGCGACGCAATACAAGGCGCATTCGCTGATCCGTCACATGCAGCGCGGCTGGAACTTCTTCCGCCCTGAGCGAAACGAAAGCTTCGACATCCTGCCTGCCTCGCAGCGCGTTTCCGAAACGCAGTGGTATGAAGGCACCGCCGACGCCGTTTATCAGAACATCGATATTATCGAGGATTACGGCGTCGAATACATGGTCATTCTCGCCGGCGACCATGTCTACAAGATGGACTATGAATACATGCTGCAGCAGCATGTCGATTCCGGCGCGGACGTGACGATCGGCTGCCTGGAAGTGCCGCGCATGGAAGCAACCGGCTTCGGCGTCATGCATGTCAACGAAAAGGACGAGATCTTCGCCTTCATCGAAAAGCCCGCCGATCCGCCGGGCATTCCGGACAAGCCGGATTTCGCGCTCGCCTCAATGGGCATCTACGTCTTCCACACCAAGTTCTTGCTCGATGCGCTGCGCCGCGACGCCGCCGACCCGAACTCGAGCCGCGATTTTGGCAAGGACATCATTCCCTATATCGTCAAGAACGGGAAGGCGGTCGCCCACCGCTTCGCCAAATCCTGCGTCCGCTCCGATTTCGAACACGAGCCCTACTGGCGCGACGTCGGCACGATCGACGCCTACTGGCAGGCCAATATCGATCTGACGGCCATCGTCCCGGAACTCGATATCTACGACAAGTCCTGGCCGATCTGGACCTATGCCGAGATCACCCCGCCGGCGAAATTCGTCCATGACGACGACGACCGCCGCGGCTCGGCCACCTCCTCCGTCGTCTCGGGCGACTGCATCATCTCGGGCGCCAGCCTCAATAAGAGCCTGCTCTTCACCGGCGTCAGGGCCAATTCCTTTTCCAAACTGGAAGGGGCGGTCATCCTGCCGAACGTGAAGATCGGACGGCGTGCACAGCTCAAGAATGTGGTGATCGACCATGGCGTCGTCATTCCGGAAGGCCTTGTCGTCGGCGAAGACGCCGAGCTCGACGCCAAGCGCTTCCGACGGACGGAAAGCGGCATCTGCCTGATCACGCAACCGATGATCGACAAGCTGGATATCTGACTTATGAAAGTTCTTTCGGTTTCGTCCGAAGTCTTCCCCTTGATCAAGACAGGGGGCCTGGCCGATGTGTCCGGCGCCCTGCCGATTGCTCTGAAAGCCTTCGGGGTCGAGACCAAGACCCTCCTGCCCGGCTACCCCGCCGTCATGAAGGTCATTCGCGACCCCGTCGTCAGGCTCGAATTCCCGGACCTGCTCGGTGAGCGGGCAACCGTGCTCGAGGTTGAACACGAGGGCCTCGATCTCCTCGTCCTCGATGCCCCGGCTTATTACGACCGGCCGGGCGGCCCCTATCTCGATCCGCTCGGCAAGGATTATCCCGACAATTGGCGTCGTTTCGCCGCCCTGTCGCTCGCGGCTTCAGAGATCGCCGCCGGTCTGCTGCCCGGCTGGCGGCCGGATCTCGTCCATACCCATGATTGGCAAGCGGCGCTGACCTCGGTCTACATGCGCTATTATCCGACGCCGGAACTGCCGAGCGTGCTGACGATCCACAACATCGCCTTCCAAGGCCAATTCGGCTCCGACATCTTTCCCGGCCTGCGCCTACCCGACCATGCCTTCGCCGTCGACGGCATCGAATATTACGGCACCGTCGGCTTCCTCAAGGGTGGCCTGCAGACCGCCCATGCGGTCACGACCGTCAGTCCGACCTATGCCGACGAGATCCTGACACCCGAATTCGGCATGGGGCTCGAAGGCGTCATCGCCACCCGCATCGACGATTTGCATGGCATCGTCAACGGCATCGATACCGATGTCTGGAACCCGGCGACCGACCCCGTCGTCCACACCCATTATGGCCCGACGACGCTGAAGAACCGCGAGGAAAACCGCCGCTCGATCGCCGAGTTCTTCCACCTCGACAATGACGATGCGCCGATCTTCTGCGTCATCAGCCGCCTCACCTGGCAGAAGGGCATGGATATCGTCGCCAACGTCGCAGACCAGATCGTCGCCATGGGCGGCAAACTCGTCGTGCTCGGCTCCGGCGAAGCTGCGCTTGAAGGTGCGCTGCTTGCCTCCGCCAGCCGCCATCCCGGCCGCATCGGCGTCTCGATCGGCTATAACGAACCGATGTCGCACCTGATGCAGGCCGGCTGCGACGCGATCATCATCCCGTCGCGCTTCGAACCCTGCGGCCTCACCCAGCTTTACGGCCTGCGGTATGGCTGCGTGCCGATCGTCGCCCGCACCGGCGGATTGAACGACACCGTGATCGACGCCAATCACGCCGCACTTGCGACGAAAGTGGCAACCGGCATACAATTCTCACCCGTGACCGAAACGGGCATGCTACAGGCAATCCGCCGTGCCATGCATTTTTACGCGGACCGAAAACTCTGGACCCAATTGCAAAAGCAAGGCATGAAATCGGATGTCTCCTGGGAGAAGAGCGCCGAACGCTACGCTGCCCTCTATTCAAGCCTCGTCTCGAAAGGCATGTGACCTAAAATGATCAAGTCCGTACCCACCACGCCCTATCTGGACCAGAAACCCGGCACTTCGGGTCTGCGTAAGAAGGTTCCGGTCTTCCAGCAGCCGAACTATGCGGAGAATTTCATCCAGGCCATCTTCGATTCGCTGGAAGGCTATCAGGGCAAGTGCCTCGTCATCGGCGGCGACGGACGTTACTACAATCGCGAGGTCATCCAGAAGGCGATCAAGATGGCCGCCGCCAACGGCTTCGGCAAGGTGATGGTCGGCAAGGGCGGCATTCTGTCGACGCCGGCCGCGTCCCACATTATCCGCAAGTACAAGGCCTTCGGTGGCATCATTCTGTCGGCCAGCCACAATCCCGGCGGCCCGACCGAAGACTTCGGCATCAAATACAATATCAACAATGGCGGCCCGGCGCCGGAAAAGATCACCGACGCGATCTACGCCCGTTCCAAGACGATCGATAGCTACAAGATCGCCGATTTCGCCGACGTCAATCTCGACCGTATCGGCAAGGACGAGCTTCCCGGCGGTATGATCCTCTCGGTCATCGATCCGGTCGAGGACTATGCCGCGCTGATGGAAGAGCTGTTCGATTTCGGCGCCATCCGCAATCTGATCAGCCTCGGTTTCCGCATCGCTTTCGACGGCATGAGCGCCGTCACCGGCCCCTACGCCAAGGAGATCTTCGAAAATCGCCTTGGCGCGCCCCTCGGTTCGGTGCGCAACTTCATGCCGCTGCCGGATTTCGGCGGCCATCATCCCGATCCGAACCCGGTTCACTGCAAGGAACTCTTCGATGAGATGATGGGCGAGGACGCGCCCGATTTCGGAGCCGCGTCCGACGGCGACGGCGACCGCAACCTCATCATCGGCCGCGGCATCTTCGTCACCCCCTCCGACAGCCTGGCGATCCTTGCCGCCAACGCCAATCTCGCCCCCGGCTATTCCGGCGGTCTCGCCGGCATCGCCCGCTCGATGCCGACATCGGGCGCGGCCGACCGCGTCGCTGAAAAACGCGGCATCGGCATGTATGAGACGCCAACCGGCTGGAAGTTCTTCGGCAACCTGCTCGACGCCGGCATGGCGACGATCTGCGGTGAGGAGAGCTCCGGCACCGGCTCCAATCATGTCCGTGAGAAGGACGGCCTCTGGGCCGTGCTGCTGTGGCTGAACATCCTTGCCGTGCGTGGCGAGAGCGTCGCCGACGTCGTCACTCAGCACTGGCAGACCTACGGCCGCAACTATTACTCGCGCCACGACTATGAAGGCCTGGACACCGGCGCGGCGAACGGCCTGATGGACAATCTCCGCAGCCAGCTCTCCACCCTCCCCGGCAAGAGCATCGGCAGCCTGAAGGTCGAGAAGGCAGACGATTTCGCCTATCACGATCCGATCGACAAGTCGGTCAGCGAGCATCAGGGCATCCGCCTGCTCTTCGAGGGCGGCTCCCGTGTCGTCTTCCGCCTGTCGGGCACCGGCACGTCTGGCGCAACCTTGCGCGTCTATATCGAGCGCTACGAGCCGGATTCGACTCGTCACAACATCGAAACGCAGGAAGCGCTCGCAGATCTGATTGCGGCCGCCGAAAGCATTGCCAGCATTCGTGAGCGCACGGGACGCGATGAGCCAACCGTGATCACCTGATCCGGGGGGACCATGCGGGACAGCAATTCGGCGCGGGGCGCGATCGTCTTCGAGACCGGCGTCGAATTTGCGGTGTGGTCGCATCATGCCGCGCAGATCGAACTCTGCCTCTTCGAAGATGACGGCAACAAGGAATTCGCGCGCCTGCCGATGGCCCGCGATGGCAACCACATCCATCGCCTCTTCGTCGACGGCCTCCGGCAAGGCGCCCGCTACGGCTATCGCGCCGACGGCATCTATGCGCCCGACAACGGCCTCTGGTTCGATCCGTCAAAACTGCTGATCGACCCTTACGCCAAGGAGATCGACCGGCCGTTCCGTTACGATCCCCGCCTCGGGCTCTACGGCGAAGACAGCCAGGATCTGATGCCGAAGGCGATCGTCACCACCGACACCCCAGCCACAATCGACAAGCCACTCTTCGAGCCGGGCGGTTTTATCTATGAAGTGGCGGTGCGGCCCTTCACCATCCTTCACCCCGATGTGCCGGAAACCGAACGCGGCACGGTCGCAGCCCTTGCCCATCCCTCCGTTATCGCGCATCTGAAGCGAATCGGGGTCGATGCCATCGAACTGATGCCGATTACCGCCTGGATCGATGAGCGCCATCTGCCGCCGCTCGGCCTCACCAACGGCTGGGGCTACAACCCCGTCGGCCTGATGGCGCTCGATCCGCGGATCGCCCCCGGCGGCATGGCGGAGCTGTGCAACACCGTTGCCGCTCTCCATGCCGAAGGCATCGCCGTCATCCTCGATCTGGTCTTCAATCATACCGGCGAGAGCGACCGCTATGGCACCACGCTGTCGCTGCGCGGCCTCGACAATCTGCATTATTACCGCCACGCCCAAAACAGCCCCGGCGAACTCATAAACGACACCGGCACCGGCAACACGATCGCCTGCGATCATCCCGAGGTCAGGCGCCTCGTCATCGACAGCCTGCGCCATTTTGTCCTCAATGCCGGCGTCGATGGTTTCCGCTTCGATCTCGCCCCGGTGCTGGGCCGCACCGCGACCGGGTTTGAGCGCGACGGAGGAACGCTTGCCGCAATCTTGGCGGACGACGTGCTCGCCGACCGGATCATGATCGCCGAACCCTGGGATATCGGTCCGGGCGGTTACCAGCTCGGCAACTTCCCGCCGCCCTTCCTCGAATGGAACGACAGGGTTCGTGACGATCTGCGCTGTTACTGGCGGGGCGACCAGTGGAAGACCGGCTCGCTCGCGACGGCGCTTGCCGGTTCCTCCGACATCTTCTCCGGCAACGACGGCAAAGAGACGCGCAGCGTCAACTTCCTCGCCGCCCATGACGGCTTCACGCTGATCGACCTCGTCTCCTATGCCGGCAAGCACAATGACGCCAATGGCGAGCACAATCGGGACGGCCACAACGAGAACCATTCCTGGAACAATGGGGTTGAAGGCGAGACCCTCTATCCCACAATTCGCAAGCGCCGGATCAATGACGTGATGGCGCTGATATCGACGCTCTTTGCCACCCGTGGCAGCATCATGCTGACGGCGGGTGACGAAGGCGGCCGCAGCCAGCGCGGCAACAACAACGCCTATTGCCAGGACAACGAAATCACCTGGCTGGACTGGAAGGCGCTGAACGAGGATCTCATCGCGCATACCGCGTTCGTCGCAGGGTTGCGCCGCCGCTTCACAGTTTTCTCCGAAACACGCTTCCTCTCCGGCAACGGCGATGTCGAATGGATCTCGCTCTCCGGCGAACCGATGACCGTTGCCGAATGGGAGACGCCGTCGCTTTCGACGCTCGGCATGCTGCTCGCCACCGGCGACCGCTCCTCGCGCGGCAGAAACACCCGGCTTGCTGTGCTTTTCAATCGCTCGGAGAGCCGCCAGCTCTTTGTGCTTCCGTCGGAAAACGAGCCGGGCTGGAGCCAACTGACGCCGGAGGGAGCGAAGAAGCCCGACGCCAGCGTGACCGTCGAGCCACGCTCCGTCGCCTTTTTCGTAGAAAAATGACCGCCTCCTCACACTCACGCAAATCCTTGTCGCAATCGTCATAAATGCACGATAAGGCTTGGCCCGGCGGCTTTTCTCACGAGGAATTCATGGTCACGGAAATTTCACTCTCCGACGTGCGGGGATTGATCGGCATGGAAACGGGTCTTTCGGATTGGATTACCGTCGACCAGACAATGATCGACGCTTTTGCGGGGGCGACCGACGACCATCAGTTCATTCATGTCGATCCCGGGCGCGCGGCCGCTGAAAGCCCCTTCGGCGGCACCATCGCCCATGGCTTCCTGACGCTGTCCCTGCTGTCGGCGATGAACTACAATTGCCTGCCGAAAGTGCGCGAGCAGACCATGGGCATCAACTACGGCTTCGATCGCGTCCGCTTCATGACGCCGGTCAAGAGCGGCGCCCGCGTGCGCGGCCGTTTTCTGCTCTCCGACGCCCGCTTCCGGGGCGGCGGCATGCTGATGACCACCTACGACGTGACGATCGAGATCGAAAACGAGAAGAAGCCGGCACTGACGGCACGATGGATCACCATCATCCAGTTCGACCCGAAGGACCGGCCGGAAGACGCGTAGGAAAGCGCCGCTATCCTACGCGCCCGGAAACGACTTCGCCGCATCCAGCACGGATGCCGCCCATTGGTACGAAATGGGCGGCACTGTCATTTGCGACCCTGAAAATCTCATCCGGTTAGGCAGCGGGCTTGGAAGCCTCAATGGCCGGCATCTTCCGCCGCCTCGGCCAAGAGCCCGAAGACGTAATCGGAAAACGACCGCCAGCACTCCACCCGGAACGTATCTTCTTCCGTCCGGAAAAGTACGATCTCCGCCTTGCCGAAGACCGTGCGCGAGGCAGCACCGACCGGAAAGGACGACAGCGACAGGTCCTGCGGGCAGCCGGCCGCAAGCGTGGTCTGCGCACCCGGCCCCGAAACGATGACCGCCACGTTGCGGTGGGAGACATCTGTCGCGGAATGCAGCGCGCCGGCGCTGGAACATGCCGCCATCAGATCGCCGCCGGCCTCGTCGATCAACAGCCACTCGTCCGGCCCGATCCAGAGCGCCGAGCGCGCACCGGCGCGGCCGGACGTTTTCGGAGCGATCGGCACAGACAGGCCGAGAGCCAAAGAAAGTGCTTTGAGCGATCCAGCGGGCGCGCGCAGCGCCACGCGGCTCGCGGACGGTGCGACGGACAGGCGCACGGTGGCGGAGCCGCCGAGACGGCCGGCCAGCGCCGGCTTGCGAATTGCGACATCAGCCATGGATGCGGCCTCCTTCCTTGTCAAAGAACACCAGATCCGTCACTTCGACGGCGATCGTCCGGTCCGGCATCGGCACATAAAGCGTCTCGCCCATCCGCGCCCGGCCGCCGGCGACCAGCGCGAAGGCGATCGACCTGCCGCAATTTTCCGACCAATAGGCCGATGTGACATGGCCGAGCATCGTCATCGGCTTCGGCTCATTCGGGCTCGCGACGACCTGCGCGCCTTCTTCGAGCACCAGCTTCGGATCCTTGGTGACGAGGCCGACGAGCTGCTTGCGCCCCTCCTTAACGAGGTCCGGCCGCTGCAGCCCGCGAATGCCGACGAAGTCCTTCTTCTTCTTCGAAACGGCCCAGGCGACGCCCGCGTCGTCAGGGGTCACGGTCCCGTCCGTATCCTGGCCGACGATGATATAGCCCTTCTCGGCGCGAAGAACGTGCATCGTCTCCGTACCGTAGACGCAGGCGCCGAGCGGTTCGGCATTGGCCCAGACCGCTTCGAGCACCGACTGGCCGTAATCGGCCGGCACGTTGATTTCGAAACCGATTTCACCGGTGAAGGAAACGCGGAAGAGCCGCGCTGGTACGCCGCAGACCGTGCACTCGGCGACACTCATATGCGGGAAGGCCTCGTTGGAAAGATCGACGCCTTCGACGAGAGGTTCGACGATCTCGCGCGCCTTCGGCCCTTGTATGGCGATGACTGCCCATTGTTCAGTCACCGAGGTCAGCCATACCTTCAGATCCGGGAATTCCGTCTGCAGGTAATCTTCCATGTGATGGAGAACACGCGGCGCTCCGCCTGTTGTCGTCGTCACATGGAAACGGTCCTCCGCCAGACGACCGACGACGCCGTCGTCATAAACGAAGCCGTCCTCACGCGTCATGATGCCGTAGCGCGCCTTGCCGGGCTTCAGCGTGTCCCAGGCATTGGTGTAGATGAGATTGAGGAATTTCGCCGCATCCGGGCCTACGACCTCGATCTTGCCGAGCGTCGATGCGTCGAAGATACCCGCCGACTCGCGGGCCGTCCGGCACTCGCGCGCAACCGCCTGGTGCATGCTCTCGCCCGAGCGCGGATAGAACCAGGCGCGTTTCCAGTTGCCGACATCCTCGAAAACAGCGCCATGCGCTTCTTCCCAGCCGTGCAGCGGCGTCTTGCGCGTCGGATCGAACAACTTGCCGCGCGAATGGCCGATCAGCGTACCATAGGTCACCGGCGTATAGGGCGCGCGGAAGGTGGTGAGACCGACTCGCGGGATTTCCTTGCCGAGCATTTCGGCGGCGATCGCCAGGCCATGCATATTGGAAAGCTTGCCCTGGTCCGAGGCCATGCCGTTGGTCGTAAACCGCTTGATATGCTCGATCGAGTGCATGCCCTCGCGCACGGCGAGGCGGATATCCTTGGCGCAGACATCGTGCTGGAAATCGATGAAGGCCTTGGCATTCGTCTTTGGGCCGGCGCCTTCGGCAGCACCGATCATCCCGCCGGTCCAGTCATAGGGCTGCTCGGCCGAGATCGTGATCTTGCCGCCGCCGCTCTTGCCAGCGGCCTGCGCCATCAGTTCGCCGGCGGCAAGCGATTCCTCGACCGTCCGCTGCAGGTCGTCGGTGCCGTTGCAGGCGCCGACAGACAGGCAATCCTGCGCATAGGTGCCGGGCAGGAAGCGCTGACTTTCCGCCTCGAAGGCCACCTTGCCGCGCGACTGCGAGAACAGATGCACCGACGGCGTCCAGCCGGCCGAAACCAGAAGCGCATCGACCGCGATCTTGTGCGGCGAACCGCCGCCGTTGCGCGCCACCGTCATCGATGAGATGCGCAGCCGCCCCGCCGTATTGACGACCGACTGGCCGGTGAGCACGTCGATGCCAAGCGCACGCGCCTCCGCCAGTACCGCCGCTCCCGGCGCCTGTCTGCAGTCGACGATGGCGGCGACCGAGACACCGGCCCGCTTGAGATCGAAAGCCGCCTCGTAGGCGGAGTCATGCGCCGTGTAGATGCCGACATTGCTTCCGACGGCAACGCCGTAATGATTGAGGTACATCCGCCCCGCCGAAGCCAGCATGATGCCGGGCCGGTCGTTGTTCGGAAATACCATATGCCGCTCGATCGCGCCGTTGGCGAGGATTACCCGCTTGGCGCGGACCTGCCAGAGCCGCTCGCGCGGCAGATCGCTCGATGGTTTGGCGATATGATCGGTGACGCGTTCGGCAAGGCCGACGAAATTGTGGTTGTAGTAACCGAAGGCGGTCGTGCGGATGAGCACTTCGACATTGTCCATCGCCTTCAACCGCGCCACGGTTTTCTGCGCCCAGGCGTAACCATCCTGTCCGTCGATCCTGACGCCGGCATCGTAGCGCAGCGCACCGCCGGCTTCCGCCTGCTCATCGCAAAGGATCACCTTCGCACCGGTCTGGGCCGCTGCCAGCGCCGCCGAAAGTCCGGCCACACCGGCGCCGACCACCAGCACGTCGCAATGGGCGTAGCGGCTGGCATAATGGTCCGGATCCTCCTCCGTCGGCGCGACGCCGAGGCCGGCAGCGCGACGGATGAACGGCTCGTAGACATGTTTCCAGGCGGAGCGCGGCCACATGAAGGTCTTGTAGTAGAAGCCGGCGGCGAAGAACGGCGACATCAGGTTGTTGACCGCGCCGACGTCATAGGCAAGCGAAGGCCAGCGGTTCTGCGACTGGACGATCATGCCGTCGAAGACTTCCTGCACCGTGGCGCGCACGTTCGGCTGCTTGCGCGCCTTGTCACGGGCGACGTCGATCAGCGCGTTCGGCTCTTCGGCCCCTGCCGAGAGGATGCCGCGGGCCCGGTGATATTTGAACGAACGGCCGACGAGATGAATGCCGTTGGCGATCAGCGCCGAGGCGACAGTATCGCCTTCTAGCGCGGTATAGCTCTGGCCGTCGAAGCTGAAGCGCGCGGTCTTTGCAGGCGTCAGACGCCCCTTGCCGACGATACGATTGGCACCGCTCATTGCGCCTCTCCTTCCACGGCTTCATAGGTCTCGACAGGCCCGTGCTGTTCGGCCTCGGCACCGATCCGCGGCTTCGGCTCGCCTGCCTTGTAGGTCATGATGAACTTGTCGCTCACCGTATCGCGCGCCGCGTTGAAGAAGCGGCCGCAGCCGTGAATATGCCGCCAGCGCTCGAAGATCAGCCCCTTCGGGTTGTCACGCAGAAAGAAATACTCTTCGAATTCCTCATCCGAGATCGAGGCGATATCGGCCGGCCGCGCGATATGCGCGTCACCCGCGCCGCGGAATTCGAGTTCGGAACGCTCTTCCTGACAATAAGGGCAATGGATCAGCAGCATATGAAATTTCCTTCTCCTCCCTTTCTCCCCAGCAGGGAGAAGGTACGTTCAAGGCGGATGAGGGCGTGAATAACCAAAGAAGCGAGCATCTGAGCGAACACGTTCATCATCAGTGCGCCACCGCCGCAGCCGCCGCTTCATCGATCAGCCGGCCGCTGCGGAAGCGTTCCAGCGTCAGGCCGGCATTGAACTTGTGCGCTTCATCGCGGGCGATCAGATGCGCAAAGAGATTGGCCGAGCCCGGCGTCGCCTTGAAGCCGCCGGTGCCCCAGCCGCAATTGACGTAAAGCCCCGGAACCGGCGTCTTCGACTGGATTGCCGAACGATCCGGCGTATTGTCGACGATGCCACCCCATTGCCGCATCATCTTGACGCGCCGGAACATCGGAAAGAGTTCGCAGATGGCGTCGAGCGTATGCGTGATGATCTGCAACCCGCCGGTCTGGGAATAGGAATTATACTGGTCTGTGCCGGCGCCGATGACGAGCTCGCCCTTGTCGGACTGCGAGATATAGGCATGCACCGTGTTCGACATGACGACGCAGGGGAAGATCGGCTTCAGCGGCTCGGAGACCAGCGCCTGCAGCGGGCTCGACTGCAGCGGCACGCGCACATCCGCCATCTTCATGATTGTCGATGTATGGCCCGCGGCCGATACGCCGACCTTTCTGGCGCCGATGAAGCCGCGCGAAGTCTCGACCCCGGTCACCCGTCCGTCCGGACCGCGCCGGATGCCGGTCACTTCGCAGTTCTGGATGATGTGCACGCCTCGGTCTGAGGCTGCCCGCGCATATCCCCAGGCTACAGCATCGTGCCGCGCCGTGCCGCCGCGGCGCTGCAGCGCCGCACCATTGATCGGATAGCGCGCACTGGCAGAGATGTCGAGCGGCGGACAATAGGCCTTCGCCTGCTCCGGCGTCAGCCATTCATTGTCGATGCCGTAAAGCCGGTTGGCGTGGATGTGTCGCTTGAACGACTGCTGGTCGTGAATATTGTGCGAGAGCATCATCACGCCGCGCGGCGAATACATCACATTGTAGTTGAGCTCCTGTGAAAGCCCTTCCCAGAGCTTCATCGAATGCTCGTAAATGTGCATGCTCTCTTCATAGAGATAGTTCGAACGGATAATGGTGGTATTGCGCCCGGTATTGCCGCCGCCGAGCCAACCCTTCTCGATCACCGCCACATTGGTGATGCCGTGCTCCTTGGCAAGATAGTAGGCGGCTCCCAAGCCATGTCCGCCAGCGCCGATGATAACGACATCGTACTCGGCGCGCGGTTCCGGCGAAGTCCACTGCTTCTCCCAACCTCTGTGGCCGCGAAGGGCCTCCCGCGCCACGGCAAAAACCGAATATTTCCGCATCCGCCTTCTTCTCCTTCGGGCAAGGGCTGTTCTCGCGCCCATACAAATCGCAAATCCAAATGCGGCACAACGGCTCTTTTGCGACGTGCGAGAGCTTCGCTTTTGACACTGAACGACATCGTGTCGAAAACTGCGCAGCTTCCGATGCTGTCCGGCGATGACTCTGAAACGAACGTCATCTTGCATGATGCTGCGAAGAACGCCGTTCTCCCGGCGGCAGACTTGCCTAACCCAAGAGGGTGAAAAGACAAGCAGTTAGTATGATGTTAATTTTTCCCCGTTGCCGGGACTGGTGTATCATGGGCATACGGAGGCGGGGTTTATTCCAGGCGCTTTTCATTGCGCTATGCGGCGTCCGGCTGGCAGCTGCCGCCGAGCCGGTCGGCCAGGCTGTGGTTATCAAGACCGAGGTGACGGGACAAGCCGGCCCGATCGAAGTCAACAACAGCGTTCACCGCGACGAGCGTATCAGGACATCGCAATCCGGACTCGGCCAATTCCTGTTTCGCGACGGTACCAAGCTGGCGGTCGGCTGGGGCTCTTCGGTCGTCATCGACAAATATGTCTTCGACGATTCACAATCGGTCAAGAAACTCACCATCAAGGCAGCGAAAGGTACCTTTCGCTGGGTCAGCGGCAATTCCCAATCCTCGGCCTACCAGATTCTGACGCCCGCCGGCACCATCGGCGTGCGCGGCACCGCATTCGATTTCTACGTCGGCCAGGACGGCACCACGGCCGTCGTCTTGCTGAACGGTGCGGCCAGCTTCTGCGGCCCGGGCGGCTGCCGCCAGTTGCAGCAGCGCTGCGATTGCGTCGTCGCCAAGCCGAACGGCGATATGTCGCCGGCCCGCCGAGTCGATCCGAGCGTTCTCGATACACTCGGAAATCCCCGCGCCCTCCCCTTCCTCTCCGGCAACCAGCGGCTTGCGGGCGGCATCGGCATGCTCGGCGGCTGCAATATGGCCTCGGTTGCACCGGAACGAAAAGACAGAGTGCGACCTCCGCCGGCAATTGCGCCAGCTCCGCAAAGACAGGATCCGCCGCAGAGACAGGCCGAGCCACAAAAGGAGCGACCGAGCAAGCCCGATAAGCCCCATCATGACCATGACAGGCCGCATCATGACAAGCCCCATCATGACAAGCCGGATAGACCGGACAAGCATGATGGCCATGGCCGGCATGACAATGACGGCAAGCCCGGAAATCACGGCGAGGATCATCGCGGACACAACCGCGGTGATCATGAACATCACGATCGCGATCACAATCGTGATCATGATGATGACAACGATCGCAACCACGACAGGGGTTGGAATTTCAATCGTGGCCGCTGAGGCCCGTCAGTCTGCAGCGCTCTTTTCGATTCCCTCCGGCACTTCGCGGAAATGACCGGTCCTGCCGGATATGCGCTGGTAGAATTCCGCCAGACCGCCGATCACCTGCACTGCCCTGAGCTTTGCGGTCCCGATAAGCTTACGGCTGTTCCTGGAATGCGATTGCAGGGCCTGCATCAGCTGCCGGTGAACGACCTCGAGCGCGGCGAATTCCTGGGACACCGCCACCCGTTCATCGCCGACGACGGCAAGGATCTGTGTCCGGCTGCTCTTCCCCTTGAGCGGAAGGGCGCCCGCTTCGATCAGCGCCATTCCCTGCACTGAGCGTGCGGTGCGGTCGGAGATAAGAATATCGAAGCCGACTTCCTTGCAGGACGATTCGATGCGGGCCGCGACGTTGACGGCATCTCCGACAGCCGAATAGTTGAAGCGGGTCTTGGCGCCCATATTGCCGACGCAAGCAACGCCGGTATGGATGCCGATGCCGATGCCGACCTCCTGATCGGATCCGAAACCGAAGGCGTCGGCGGCGTTCAGTTCGGCGAGTGTCTCGCGCATGGCGAGCGCCGCGCGAACCGCCTTGATTTCGTGATCCGCAACATCGACCGGCGCATTCCAGAATGCCATGATCGAATCGCCGATAAACTTGTCGAGAGTACCTTCGTTGGCCACGACATGACGGCTCAGCGCGTCGAGCAATGTATTCAGGAAGGCAACGACATCCGTCGGTGCCAGCCTTTCGCTGATCTCGGTGAAGTTCCTGACGTCGACGAACATTACCGTCAGCTCCCGGTCATCCCCACCGAGGCGCAAGGCATCGCGGTTATGTTCGATGCGATGGAGCAGTGACGGAGAAAGATAATGTCCGAAGGCGCGCCGCACCTCGCGCCTTTCCCGGTCGATCACCAGAATGCGGAACGAGGTTGCGGCAAAATGGGTGATCGATCCGCTGACGATCGGAGCCAGCGGATCGAGAAGAAGCCCCGCATAAAGAAAGGAGAGCCAGGAGGCCACGAGCGCCATTGCGGTAATAAGCAGGCCGCAGACCAGTGCGACGGCGGGACTGACGAAAGTCGTCACCACGACGAGCAGGCAGCCGAGCACCGCGATCGTGAGGATTTCCAGGCCGTCCGCCCAATCGGGCCGCGACAGGAAGCGGCCGGAGAGAATCTGTTCGACGGCCTGCGCATGCATCGAAACCCCGGGAACATTCTCGCCGAGCGCCGTGACGCGGATGTCCTGCAGGCCTGCCGCCGAGGTGCCGATGAAGATGATGCTGCCGTCAATGGCGGCAGCGACCTCGGGAGAGGCGCCTCCGGCGGCGAGCACCTGGCGGGCGGAGATATAGCGCTCGGCTCGGTCGGGGCTGACATAGAGCCAGAATTCGCCCGCCGCCGTTAGCGGCACGACGAAATCGCCGATCTTTGCCGATGTCATCACGCCGGCCCGATCGGGCGCGCCGGCCACTACATAAGTCGATACACCCTGCGCGACGCGCAACGCCTCGACGGCGAGATTGGGATAGAGCTGCACGCCGTCGGTCAGGAACAACGGCACCGCCCGCACCACCGGCGAAGGATTGCCGGGATTGAGGCTGATATGGCCGAGCCCTGCCGCGTTGGCTTCCAATTGCGGCCTGAGCGGCGTCGATGCGGCAAGGTAGGGCGGAGCCGAGACGGGGCTTTCCCCGGTGAAAGCAAAGCCCGCCTTGACAGGCGGCCGGTAACTGCCCTCGTTGGAAAGCCCGAAGCCGAGCACGACGGGTTTGCCGGAGATCGAGCGGGCAAATATCTCGTCATTGTCGGGGAGCTTCTCGGCCAGGGACGGGTCAACCCCCGCGACCTCGCGCACGACGTTGCGCGGCGACAGCCTGTCCGGCTCTGAAAAGAGGACGTCGAAGGCGATGGCCGCAGCGCCCATGTCGGAGAGCCGGTCCACCAGCATGGCCAACCGGTCCCGTGGCCACGGCCATTGACCGAACTCGCGCAGCGACGCCTCGTCGATGTCGATCACATGGACCGGCATGGGCTCGAATGTTCTCGGAAGCAGGCGCTGGTACTCGTCGAAAGTCACGCCACGGATCAGCTTGAAGATTGCGGGATCGTCTGCCCGCAGCATCGTCAGGGCCGCCACGATCACCAGGCCGATAACGACACCGATCTGCTGCACGCGCGTCATCATCTCAACCGGTGTCCCTCCCACGGCCGATCGAGCGGCCCGCGCCTGTCGGCCGACACGCTACGCCGCTTTCTGTCCGAACGCCATTCGCCCATGCGCTCCCGACGCTTCTTTTCGCTTTCCAGCCTTCCGCTTCCCGCCGGTCGGCGCAACAGTGTCTGCAAATTCGACGACGCTGTCGTTCCGCCATGCTTTTGCTTGGACGGCTCGGCTTCGAGCTTGCCGGGGGCGCGGCGAAATGTTCTTGTAACGGCCGAAGCGCGAATGCTTTTATGTCGAAGAGTGAGGGGCTCCCGTGATTTCCGAAACCGCCGTGCGCCGCAGCGGCTATTGGCTGATCGTCGTCGTGCTGGCGATGCTTGCAGGACTGCCGCTTGCCGTCTGGCTCGACATCAGCGATCTCTCCGGAAACACCCTCAGACGCCAGGCGCGCGATATGAGCTCGCTAATATCGAGCATCCGCTCCTACTATTCCGCCAATGTCGTCGGACGCGTTCTGGCCGCGCACGCCAGCGGCGCGACCGCAGGCACGGTCGTTTCCCACAACTACGCCAATATCCCAGGCGCCATCCCGCTGCCGGCAACACTTTCGCTGGAACTCGGCGACGTCATAAAGGAGCAGCAGGCCAACATCACATACCGCTTCGTCTCCGATCTGCCGTTCAAGAGCCGCGCTTCCCACGAGCTCGACGATTTCGAGAAACGAGCGCTTGCCGCGTTGCGCGCCAATCCGCAGCAGACGTTGAGCGACCTCACCCGCGTCGGATTGACCGATACCCTACGGCTCATTACGCCCGTCGTCATGAGCCAGGCCTGCGTTGCCTGTCACAACAGCCACCCGGAAAGCCCGAAGACCGATTGGAAGGTCGGCGATGTGCGCGGCATTCAGGAAGTGGTGATCAAGCAACCCTATGCAAGCAACGTTTTCGCCTTCAAATATCTGCTCTGTTATTTTCTTTTTGTCGCCGTCATCGGCCTCAGCTTCATTCTGCTGCAGCGCCAGCAGGCCCGCGCGATCCATGGCGCCAACCGGGATCTCGAAGCGGCGAACGAATTCCTGGCGAGCGTTTCGCTGAAGATTTCACGCTATCTGTCGCCGCAGATCTACAAAAGCATCTTCAGCGGACAGAAAGACGTCGTCGTCCATACCGAGCGCAAGCGCCTGACGATTTTCTTCTCCGACATCAAGGATTTCACCGCGACCACCGAGCGGCTGCAGCCCGAAGCGCTGACGGAGATGCTCAACGAATATCTCACCGAAATGTCGAACATTGCCCTCGCCCATGGCGGCACGGTGGACAAGTTCATCGGCGATGCCATGCTGGTCTTCTTCGGCGACCCGGAAACGAAGGGTCCGGAGGAGGATGCGAAAGCCTGCCTGCGCATGGCCGTCGACATGCAGCGCCGCCTCGGCGAACTCAAGGACAGATGGCGCAGAAACGGCACCGAGGAGCCTTTCGTCGTGCGCATGGGCATCAACAGCGGTTATTGCAACGTCGGCAATTTTGGCAGCAACGATCGCATGGACTATACGATCATCGGCGCGGAGGCCAATCTCGCAGCCAGGCTGCAGTCGATCGCCCAGGGCGGAGAAATCGTCATCAGCTACGAAACCTATGCGCTGGTGAACGAGATTGTCGATGCCCATCCCTTGCCGCCGATCACCATGAAGGGCATCCAGCGCGAGGTCGTGCCCTATGCCGTCGATGGACTGACGCTCGGCGCCGAACACAAAAGCCGGGTTCTCAGCGAACATCTCTCGGGTCTCGACCTGCATCTGGATATGAGCCGGCTGGAGCCTGCCGATCGACTCCGGGTCAGGACGGCGCTCAAGGAGGCAATCGCCGCCCTGGACGAGGCCCCGCCGGAAGCGGCTCGCTTGAGACAGGATGCCGGGCAGATGTGATTTTTCCACCTGCCGCCGATATCCATCTGGACTTCCCCTACTCGATCTGCTATCCCGCATCACCAATCGCAAGGCCGCGGCCGCGCGAACGTTATATTTTTGCCCCTGGCGCTGCGCTGCCTCAGGCATCAACCAAACCAAAGGAACGTGATTCTCGTGCAGGTACTTGTCCGCGATAACAATGTCGATCAGGCTCTCCGCGCTCTCAAGAAGAAGATGCAGCGCGAAGGCATTTTCCGCGAAATGAAGATGCGCGACTACTACGAGAAGCCGTCGCAGAAGCGCGCTCGCGAAAAGGCCGAGGCTGTTCGCCGTGTTCGCAAGCTGGCCCGCAAGCGCGCCCAGCGCGAAGGCCTGGTCGCACGCTAAGCGTTGCCGTCGTTTTTTCGACGTTTTCAGATGCATTGTGGCGGGGGCGATGGGTTCGCCGCCGCCTTTTTAGTTTGCCGCTGAAGATCGCGTATCCAGATATCGGATATGCCGCATGGGGAAAGCGAGCCCGAATGGCTGATACCACCTTCAATCCGTCCCGCGCTTGGCGCTTTCAGAAAACCGCATTCCTGCCGGCCTTGACGCTGGCGGCCATGGTTGGCCTCGCCGGCTGCGAGACGACCAACACGACGGATGCCGTAATCCGCATCGACAAGGCGCAGGGCTCGGAAGAAAACATCGCGTCGCTGACGGCCGTTATCAACGCCAATCCGAGGGATCCCGAAGGGTATAATGTCCGCGGTTCAGCCTATGGCCGCGGCGGCCAGTTCCGTCAGGCGCTAAATGATTTCAACACTGCATTGCAGATCAACCCGCGCTTCTTCCAGGCCTATGCCAACCGCGCGCTCGTCTATCGCAACATGGGCCAGCAGCAGCAGGCGATTGCCGACTACAATGCCGCCCTGCAGATCAATCCGAGCTACGACGTCGCCTATATCGGCCGCGGCAATGTCTATCGCATAGCCGGACAGGACGATGCAGCTTTCAACGATTTCAGCAAGGCGATCCAGCTCGGCACGACCGATGGCCGCGCCTATCACAATCGTGGCCTGATCTACCAGAAGCGCAATCAGCAGGATAAGGCAATCGACGATTTCTCGAAGGCCATCTCGCTCGCGCCGAATTCGCCCGAGCCCTATAATGGCCGCGGCATCTCCTATATTGCGCTGAATGACGACGACAACGCGTTTGCCGATTTCAATCACGCGATCGATCTCAACGGCAACATCGCCGAATCCTGGGCCAACCAGGCTCTTGTCTACGAACGCCGCGGCGACAAGGCAAAAGCTGCCCGCTCCTATCGCCATGCGGTCGGACTTGACCCGAAATACCAGCCGGCCCGCGATGGTCTCGCCCGAGTCGGCGCTCCAGCCGGCTAAGGATGTGAATTGGGGCGGCCGGAACATCGGATCCCCCCAGAACCTTGGCGTTGCAGGAAAATAAATCTCCGGCAGAACCGCTTTATCGATGACCGGCCCGGTGCGCGTGCAGCAACGGGTGGCCAGAGTAAGCCGTCATGAAGGCGCCGCATCGCTTTGAAAAGAGAGACGGAAAAACCGCCGCCGGCTTCGATGGCATGTCATAGTATGTTGCAACCTGCTTTTGCTCCCCCTAACATGTGGCTGCTTCGATAGCCCGCTATCGGGGTGTGCGAAAACACGTTGAGGGCGGTTTGCGAGAGATGCGGATCTTTGCTTTCCTGACCGCAGACGAAACTGTTGCGGACAGCGCGCACAGCAGCGCCGCGCGTCCTTCAAGACGCACAAGGGACGCGGCAATACCGGGACTTGTGGCGGCGGCGCGCAATAAATGAAGATCGTCGCACTGTTTTTTCCCAAAGCTTCGATCGGCACCTATCTGGTTGCCATGGCGGTGGCGATCGCGCTGCCGATCTTCGCCTTCGTGGCGCTGCTTCTGCTGCAGTTGGAGGACAACCAGCGCTCGACGCTGAAGCGCGAGACGGCGCAGGACGCGCTTGCCCTTTCGCGCATCATCGATCGCCAGCTTCAGGACATGGCGACGACGCTGCGGCTGCTTTCGAGCTCTCCTGAACTTGAAAACGGCGATCTCGCCTCCTTCCACGAGCGCACGGAAACGGCTCTGCGGAACAATGCGCTCTATGTCCTTGCCGTCGACCGCAATGGCCAGCAACTGCTGAACACGCGCCGGCCTTTCGGCACGCCGCTCGAAAAGACGGCAAACATCGCCGCGCTCGATGCCGCAATGAAATCCGGCCAAATCGAGGCGTCCGATGTTTTTCACGGCAGAACCAGCGGCGAGTGGGTCTACAACGTCACTTTGCCAAGGCAGGGCGATCCTGTCGCCGCCCTCATCATCACCCAGGACGCCAGGGATCTCGGCCGGCTGGTGACGACCCAAGGTCTTGCCCCCGGTTGGTCGGCCGCCGTCATCGATCAAAGCGGCCACGTGGTTGTTGCCGCCGGTCCCGCCGCCCTCAAGCCTGGCACCCCCTTCGATCCGCGCATCCTGCCGGCGCTTAGCTTTTCCCGGGGTGTTTTCGAAGACAAGGCGATCCTGCCGCACATGCTCCTCGGTTACGCACAGATTCCTGGCTGGTCGTGGAAGACGGTGATCTGGGGGCCGGTGGCGCAGGCGTCGATTCTCAGCACCTGGCGTTTCCTCATCATCGGCGGCGTCGCACTCGTGCTCGTCGCGATCCTGGCCGCCTATGCTGTCGCCAGGCAAGTCCGCACCACCATCCGCGAGATTGCCGACATGGCGAACCGCATGGGCGAAGGCCACATCGTCTCGCCCGTTGAAACGAGCGTCATCGAGGCGAACCAGGTGGCGATCGCTCTTTCGAACGCCTCATTCGATCGCAGCCAGACCGAGGACCGGTTGCGCTTCGTCATGCATGAACTCGTCCACCGCACCAAGAACCTTCTCACGCTTGCTCAGGCCATGATGCGCCAGCTTGCCAAACAGGCCGAAAGCGTCGAAACCTTTCAAGCCGCTGTCGCCGACCGCCTGGAGGGGCTGGCGCGTTCGATCGAGCTCCTGACCAGCGAGCAATGGGGAGGCGTGTCGCTAAGGCGCGTTATCGACATCCACCTCCAGGCCTTCCCGCATGCGCGCGAACAGATCGAGGTCAGCGGTGAAGATTTCGTGCTGAAGCCGGATGCAGTGCAGAATCTTGGCCTTGCCCTGCATGAGCTCGCCACCAATTCGGTCAAATATGGCGCGCTTTCCGTCCCGCAGGGCCGCGTCCGCTTCGACTGGCACGATGTCGGGGATCAAGACAAGCCGGATGCCCTGCTCCGCTTCACCTGGGAGGAGCGCGGCGGCCCGCCGGTCACAGAGCCGTCGCGCTCGGGTTTCGGCACGACCGTCATCAAGGCGCACGCCGCCTCGGCCTTCCGCGGTACGGTAGAGATCGATTTCCGGCCAGAAGGCCTGTTATGGGTTCTGACAGCTCAGCGCTCCACGCTGGAGCGGGAATAACTCAGGAACAATCGCAACCTCAACCCGTTTCGAACAGGTCGTTCACAAGGAGACGGACCATGTTCAAGCAAACGATGACGGCCGCCGTGGCTCTGACGACGGCCGCCTGGGCAAGCCCGGCGAGCGCAGAAAATTATGTGACGCTTGGCCGCCTGGTCTGCGGATCGGATGGCGGTCAGGGTCTGATCGTCACCTCACAGAAGAACCTCATCTGCACCTACACGCCGGCAGCCGGCGGCGCCAAGGCAGTCTATGCCGGTAAAATCGAGAAGTTCGGCCTCGATATCGGCCAGACGGGCAAGAGCGTGATGATCTGGCAGGTCCTGGCAAAGACCGGCACCGACATGCCACAATTCGCCCTTGCCGGCGAATATTACGGTGTCGGCGCTGATGCGAGCATTGGCGCCGGCGCCGGCGCCAAAGTGATCGCCGGCGGCACCAACAAAGCTTTCATGCTGCAGCCGCTGAATGTCCAGGCCCAGGAAGGGCTGAACCTGGCGATCGGCGTAGAGAAGATGACGCTGGTGCCGGGCGAGATATGAGAAAGCCGCCCCAAAAGGGCGGTTCATCAGCTCAATGCGCGATCGCCTTGTTGATATCCTCGGTCATTTTCTTGGCGTCGCCGAGCAGCATCATCGTGCCGTCCTTGTAGAACAGGGTGTTGTCGATGCCGGCATAACCCGAACCGAGCGAGCGCTTGACGAACAGGCAGGTTTTGGCCCGATCGACGTCGAGGATCGGCATGCCGTAGATCGGCGAGGTCTTGTCGTCACGCGCTGCCGGATTGGTGACGTCATTGGCGCCGATGACATAGGCGACGTCGGCCTGGGCAAATTCCGAATTGATATCCTCGAGCTCGAAGACCTCGTCATAGGGAACATTGGCTTCGGCCAGCAGCACGTTCATATGGCCGGGCATGCGGCCGGCGACCGGGTGGATAGCATATTTCACCTCGACGCCGTTCTTCTTCAGATTGTCGGCAAGTTCGCGCAGCGCATGCTGGGCCTGGGCGACCGCCATGCCGTATCCCGGCACGATGATGACCTTCGAGGCATTCGCCATCAGATAGGCTGCATCCTCAGCCGAGCCGAGCTTGACGGTCTTGTCTGACGTATCGGCCCCACTCGACGCCGTCTCGCCACCGAAGCCGCCGAGAATGACGGAAATGAAGGAGCGGTTCATCCCTTTGCACATGATGTAGGACAGGATGGCGCCTGAGGAACCGACGAGCGCGCCGGTGATGATCAGCGCCAGATTGCCGAGCGTGAAGCCGATGCCGGCCGCAGCCCAGCCTGAATAGGAATTGAGCATCGAGACGACGACGGGCATGTCGGCCCCGCCGATCGGCACGATCAGCAGGACACCGAGCGCCAGCGACAGTGCCACGACCGCCCAGAAGTCGAAGTGGCTTTCGGTCGCGGCAAGGCCGATGATGAAGAGCACGATCAGCGCCAGCAGGGTTGCATTGATCAGGTGCCGGTAGGGCAGCAGGATCGGCTTACCGGACATGCGCCCGTCGAGCTTCAGGAAGGCGATGATCGAGCCGGTGAAAGTCAGCGCCCCAATCGCGACGCCCAGCGCCATCTCGATGCGCGCCTCGGTGTGGATATGGCCGATATCGCCGATGCCGAAGGAGGCGGGCGTATAAAGCGCGGAGGCGGCGACCAGCACGGCGGCAAGGCCGACCAGCGAATGGAAACCGGCAACGAGCTGCGGCATCGAGGTCATGGCGATGGTGCGGGCGACATAGGCGCCGACGCTGCCGCCGATGGCAAGGCCGAGGACGATCAGCACGAAGCCGGCGAAATTGGGCATCGCCAACACCAGCGTCGTCAGGATGGCGATCCCCATGCCGATCATGCCGTAGAGATTGCCCTTGCGGCTGGTGGCCGGGTGCGACAGGCCGCGCAGCGCCAGAATGAAGAGGACGCCGGAAACGAGGTAGAGGAAGGCTGCGATATTGGTCATCGGTCCCTCACCTGTCTTTCTTGCGGTACATCGAAAGCATGCGCTGCGTGACCAGGAAGCCGCCGAAGATGTTGACCGAAACCAGCACCAGGGCGACGAAGCCGAAGCCGGTCGCAAGTCCGCTTGTGGAGATGCCGACCGCCAGCAGCGCGCCGACGACGATGACCGAGGAGATCGCGTTAGTCACCGCCATCAGCGGCGTATGCAGCGCCGGCGTCACCGACCAGACGACGTAATAGCCGACGAAAATCGACAAGACGAAGATCGCCAGCTGAAAGACGAAGGGATCAATTGCCCCGCCCGTTGCCGCACTTGCCGCTTCCGGGGCATGCGCGGCTGCAGTGGCGACGGCCGTCACGGCGTCGTTTAACTGCTGCAGGGCTCTGTCCATTGCTTCGCTGGCCATCATATGTCTCCCTTCTTCGCACCGCCGAAGGCGGGATGAACCACGTCGCCGGCATAGGTCAGCATCGTTGCCTTGACGAGCTCGTCGTCGAGGTTGACGACGACCGCCTTCGTTTCCTTGTTGACCATCGTCTCGAGGAAGGTGACGAGGTTCTTGGCGTAAAGCGCCGAGGCGCTGGCCGCGACCCGGCCCGGCATATTCGCAAAGCCGATCACGCTGACGCCGTCGACGTCGGCGACCTCGCCGGCGACGACACCCTCGATATTGCCGCCGCGCTCGACCGCGAGGTCGACGGCGACCGCACCTGGCTTCATAGAGGAAAGCATGGCGCGCGAGACGAGCCGCGGCGCCGGCCGGCCGGGAATGAGAGCCGTGGTGATGACGATATCCTGCTTGGCGATATGTTCGGCGACGAGCGCCGCCTGCTTCGCCTGATAGTCTGCCGACATTTCCTTGGCATAACCGCCGGCCGTTTCCGCTGCCTTGAACTCCTCATCCTCGACAGCAATGAATTTGGCGCCGAGCGAGGCAACCTGCTCCTTGGCGGCCGGGCGCACGTCGGTGGCCGAGACCGCAGCACCGAGGCGGCGCGCCGTCGCAATCGCCTGGAGGCCGGCAACGCCGGCGCCCATGACGAAGACCTTGGCGGCCGGCACCGTGCCTGCCGCCGTCATCATCATCGGCATGGCGCGATCATAGACCGCCGCGGCCTCGATGACGGCCTGGTAGCCGGCGAGATTGGCCTGAGAGGAGAGCACGTCCATCGACTGGGCGCGGGTGATGCGCGGCATCAGCTCCATGGCGAAAGCCGAAAGCCCGGCGCTCGCGAGTGCCGCAATCGCCTCCTCATTGCCGTAGGGGTCCATGATCGCGATGACGACGGCGCCGCTCTTATAACCCGCGATTTCCGATGGGCTCGGGCGGCGCACCTTCAGCACCACGTCGGCCGAGGCGGCATCGGCAAAACTGCCGATTCTCGCGCCGACGGCCTCGAACTCGGCGTCCGGAATGCGCGAAGCCGTACCGGCGCCGGCTTCGACGACGACATCGAAGCCGAAACTTTTCATCTTCTTCACGGTCTCGGCGGAAGCCGCGACTCGCGTCTCTCCGTCCGTGACTTCCTTTGCAACGAAAACAATATTGCCCAACTGCCCCCTCCTCCGGGTCAGCCAGACCGCCGCAGGCTCGCCTGCGCAGGCCAAGCACCTAGAGCAATTCCAGGAAAGTGCGAATCGGTTTTCCGTCCGGAATTGCGTAAATCCAAAATGTTAGAGCGGTTCTGCGCTTCGGTGAAAAGCTGAACCGCTCTAATTCACAAAGCTTCGGAGAAGCCTCCCCTCCCCTTAGAGCGCCGTGCGTCCCCCTCCGGACGCACAAAGACGCTGCAACTCCCTCAGTCGACACATCGTGTTTGCTGAAAGTCAATTGCGATTTTCAGGCCGATGCGCCAGCCGCGATCAGCGGAACAGGAAGATGCCGGCGGCGAGAAGAACGATGAAGACGAAGAGGCCACCGAGAAGGCCGGCGCCGCCGAAGAAACCGGCGGTCATCGCCAGCAGGAGAACGACGAGAAGCATCGTGCCGTATTTCGTGCCGGCAATGAACATGTTGTAGGTCTGCTCATGTTCCTTGTAATCCATCGGCGCGCCGGTCTCGACCGGTCCGGTATGATGTTCGGCCATAAATATCGTCTCCCTGAAATGCTTTTGCGCTGCCTGATTCCCTCTTACGCCGAGGGAAGTCCCTGCCTGCAGGAATTACACAATGACAGGCGAAAGCGCAATGCATGAGAATGCCGCAGCCGCGGTTCCAAACCACCTTCTTCCGCAAGGAAAAACGTGAGGGCGTCGGCTGCGGATTTTGTTACCGCTATATGACTTCTCCTCATTCGCAGAGCAGGAGAAATTACAGCGGCAGGTCGGTGCCGAATTCACCTTGCGGCACGAAGCGCGCCGTCGGGATGATGGTAAGCGGCGGCAGCGTATCGTGGGGAGTGCGCGAAAACATCATGCGCTGTTCGCTGGCGCTGGAGATGAAGAAAGGATAGCGCGTCAACAACTTGCGCCCCACCTCCACCACATTCGTCGCCATCAGCGTGACATCAACCCCGTAACTCTCCGCCAGTCGGCCGGGCACGATGGTATCGGCATAGAAGACCCGCTTGTAGAAGGCGGCATGCGGGGGCCGGACGGACTGAATAACGCGGTCAGCCCGGAAATACGCTGCCGCGACGATGGCAGGTCTCAGCGTCAGATAGGGAACCCATGGCATGTTGGCGGTGAGCTCCGGATCGGCTGCGAAACGCGCCGGGTCGATCAAGGTCAGCCCCGCGTCCAAAAGCTCATCCATCGCCTCGGGAAAGGCCTCTCCGGATCGGCTGATACGATGCTCCGGCGTCACATAATGAATTCGGATCGTACTGACCAGTTCGCCATAATAGTAGAGACCGAAGATATAAGCATGGCTGTCGAAATCGACATCGTCCAATAGGCCTTCCGGGGCAAGCGACAGCGCGCCGTGGGCCTTGTAGGCCTTGTAGCGCAGCCGCTCCACCTCCTCCATGTCTTCGCTGCTTTCGACACGGCGATATTCGACGTGATCGAGAATTTCCAAAATTTTCGTACTGAAATCACTACGCGTGAACAGTGTGTCTGACATATTTTGATCCACTCGTTAACGGATCATTAATCATATGCCCGCGAGATTTAGGCAAGGAAATCCGATAATTCGGACCAATTATAAAGTATTAAGGTTAACGGCGGGGGAGTGTGACAAGGAAAATAGGCGGCTGCCGAGTGCTCAGGCGACCTTGTTGCGGCGACGTTGGACGACGCGGCGGCCGACGCCCTGTTGCAGAAGCGGGATGTTCTGGGAAGGCACCGGCTGCGAGAAAACATAGCCCTGCACCAGATCGGTGCTGCGGTGTTTGTTGAGCAATGCGAGCTGCTCTTCGGTCTCAACCCCCTCGATGACGATCTTGAGGCCGAGTTCCCTAGCGAGGTTGACCGTGCCGCGCAAGAGCTTGAGGCGACGGGTATCCTCGACGATATTACGCACGAAAGAGCGGTCGATCTTGACGATATCGAGCGGCAGCGTGTCGAGATAGCTGAGGCTGGAGAAGCCGGTGCCGAAATCGTCGATCGCGATGGTGATGCCGCGGGCTCTGAGTTCCGCCAGGATGGCGCGCACAGCCTGCGGCTCGTCGATCAGGCAGCTTTCGGTGACTTCGAGATGCAGCCGCGCCGCGTCGAGCCCGGAATTGGCAAGCGCGTCGGCGACCACCGACAGAATGTCGGCATCGCGCAAATCCCGTGCCGAGAGGTTGACCGAGACGGCGATGTGCTCCGGCCAGGTCATGCATTCGCTGCAGGCCTTGAACAGCACGAAACGGGTGATGTCGGAGATGATGCCCATATCCTCGGCGAGCCGGATGAAGACATCAGGCGGAATTGAACCCTTCTCCGGATGCACCCAGCGCGCCAGCGCCTCGGCGCATTCGATGCGCGAGCCGTCAGACCGGAACATTGGCTGAAAGACGAGATGCAGCGCCTGCGCCGTGACCGCCTCGCGAAGGTCTGCTTTCAGCTTCTGCTGCTCGATATAGCGCCCGTCCATCTCGCGTTCGAAGCCCGATATACCGCCCCTGAAGCGCGACTTGCTCTCGAACAGCGCAAGATCCGCCTTGACGCTCCATTCGTCCATCGCAAAAGCGGAACTTTCGAGAATGGCGTAACCAGCACTGAGCGAAATGAGGAAGGTCAGTTCATCGACCTCAAAATGGCCTTGGATCGCAGCGTGCACGCGACGGATCTCGAGGTCGAGTGAGGCTGGCTCCTTCGCATGCGGGAAGAACAGGATGAACTGGTCGCCCATCAGCCGGCCGAGGATGGCGTTGCCACAGACCTGTTTGATGCGGGCGGCGATGGCGCAAAGCAGATGGTCGCCGGTGACGTGACCGCGCATGTCGTTGACATGTTTGAACTCGTCGATATCGAGCACCATAAAGCCAAGCGGCCCCGATTTCCTCGGATGTTTGGCGAGATACTCCTGCACCAGCTGGCCGAAATATTCGCGGTTCGGCAGGCCGGTCAGCGCATCGAAGCGGACCATGTGCATGATCTTCTGCTCGGCTTTCACACGGCTGGATACGTCTTCGAAGATCAGCACTGCGCCGCCGTCAGCCCTGCGGCTGGCGGAGAATTCGAGCGACAGGCTC
Organism: Rhizobium sp. NLR8a; assembly: GCF_019685235.1. NCBI lineage: Bacteria > Pseudomonadati > Pseudomonadota > Alphaproteobacteria > Hyphomicrobiales > Rhizobiaceae > Rhizobium > Rhizobium sp. NLR8a. The sequence goes on along the minus strand of NZ_JABDWI010000006.1, from coordinate 108,244 downwards.
TCGGGAAAATGAATGAGCGTGCGCGACAGGTTGCCTTCGGCCACCTGGGTGAGCTGGCGCAGAATGAGCTCCGGCTGTGAGGCGTCCATGAAGCTGTAGCGTGCGCCATAGCGCAGCACGGCGCCAAGATCGCGGTCCTTCAACCGCTCCGGCGCGCCGATTTTCAACAGTTCGCAGGCCTTGCGGTTGACGACCTGGATGCGGTTTTCGGCATCGACCATCACGAGGCCATGCGGCATGTTGTTGAGCGCCGTGTCGAAACGGTCGGCGATGATGGTGATTTCCCGGCGCGCGATAACATTCTCATACAGAAACTCGCGCACGCCGTTCGCCATCGCCCGCGTCGTCAGCCAGAACGGGATGAGAAAGATCGACAGCACGCCGCGATAGAAGTCCAGCGCCAGCAGGCTGCCGACGATCATCGGCAGGCAGCAGAAGGCCGTCTGGAGGTCGACCGCGAAACGCGAGCCGTAGTTGCGCCCGACAACGGAAACCATGGTCGCCATGGTGACGGAAATGCAGGCAAGCTCCGCAAAGGAATCGTGCACGACGAAGATAGCGTAGCCGCTGGCGATGCCGAGGAGTGCGGTGGTGCAGGATCCGGAGGCAACAAGAATCCTCTCCCAACGTTCGATCCCGGCGCGCGACAGGCTCTGCTTGTCGATACGATCGAACTGCCGGAAGATGGCCATGCGAGCGCTGAAGACCAGAAGGAAGGCGACCGACAGCAGGATGTAGATGGAGTACTGTGTCTTGGCAGCCACTGCAAGGCACGTGGCGACATGGACGATCACGCCGACAAGAAGCGTCATGCGGTTCCCGGAAAGGGAGCTCACAAACGACAAATACACATCAATAGGGACCCTGTTCGGGTTATCTGGCTTCATCCACACTTTCCCTGTGCGCGGGGATTCTAAGCCCAACCCTTTAAAAATTGATTTCAATCGAATCAAACATTTGGTCAAATTTTCTAAAACCAACGGATGAACACCACAGCTTACGCGAGATAATGCATCCTGCTGGCGAGAACTGGAAAATAATTTATCCACGCCTGGGTTGTTAAAACATCGGCGAACCATACAGACCGCCCGTTGCGACTTAGACTATGCTCTAACGCGAAGCATTTATCCTTCCAATTTCAAAAGCCGTGGTCTACACCGATTCCAAAGAGGGAAAGCTGCCGAAAAATGGCAGGACAAGAACAAGGGAAACGAATGTCGAGACTTCTGGCGGCAAGCCGGCTGATTGATTCGGTCAGTCGGATCATGGGCAAACTTTCCGAATATATGGTCCTGTTCTGCTGTCTCATCAGCGCCGGTAATGCCATCGTCCGCTACACCTTCAACTACAGCTCGAACGGTTGGCTTGAGATCCAGTGGTACCTCTTCGCCTTCGTCGTCATGCTCGGCGCCTCGCATGCGCTGCGCAACAATGAGCACGTTCGTGTTGACCTGATTTATGGCGCAGTGTCCGACAAGGCGAAGATCTGGATCGACATCGTCGGCCTCATCCTGTTCCTCATTCCCGTCTGCGTGTTCCTCACCTGGCTCTGCTGGCCCTTCTTCGCGCTTTCCTATCGGCAGGGAGAAATATCGGGCAATGCCGGTGGGCTGATCCGCTGGCCCGTCAAGCTGATCCTCGTCGCCGGCTTCGCGCTGCTTTCCCTCCAGGGCGTTTCCGAGCTGATCAAACGGATCGCGGCGCTGACCGGCCACATCAGCATCGACACCAAATACGAAAAGCCGCTGCAGTAGCGCTCCCGGGAGGAACGGATTTGTTTGATTTCGGCATCATTCCGCCGGCCATGTTCCTGGGCATGGTCATCTTCATGCTCTATGGCTTTCCGGTCGCCTTTTCACTCGCCGCCGTCGGCCTGTTCTTCGGCATCATCGGCATCGTCACCGGTCATTTCAGCGAAGCCTTTCTGCAAGCGCTGCCGCTGCGCTTTTTCGGCATCGTCTCCAACGACCTCTTGCTCGCCATTCCCTTCTTCACCTTCATGGGGGCGATATTAGAACGCTGCGGCCTTGCCGAGGATCTGCTCGAAGGCACCGGCAAGCTCTTCGGCGGCGTTCCCGGCGGCCTCGCCTATGCGGTCATCCTCGTCGGCGCCGTGCTCGGCGCCATCACCGGCACGGTAGCCGCCTCCGTCATTACCATGGGGGTGATCTCGCTGCCGATCATGCTGCGTTATGGCTACAGCCCGCGCCTTGCCACCGGCGTCATTGCCGCTTCGGGTACAATCACCCAGGTGATCCCGCCCTCGCTCGTGCTCGTCGTCCTCGCCGACCAGCTCGGCAGATCGGTCGGCGACATGTATCTCGGCGCCATCGGCCCCTCGATCCTGCAGGTGACGATTTTCGTGCTCTTCATCCTGGTGATGTCGATCATCCAGCCGAAATCGATGCCACCGCTGCCGAAAGAGGTGCGCGGTGACTTCAACTGGGCGCTTTTAGCGAGGGTGCTGATGGGCATGGTGCCCTCGATCGTGCTGATCTTTCTCGTGCTCGGTACGATCTTCATGGGTCTTGCGACGCCGACGGAAGCCGGCGCGCTCGGCGTCGTCGGCGCCATGGCCCTGGCAGCCATGAACCGCCGTCTTACCTGGCCGCTGATCCGCGAAGCAATGACATCGACCACCCATATTACGTCGATGGTGGTGATGATCCTGATCGGCTCCACCTGCTTCAGCCTGGTCTTCCAGGGCATGGATGGTTCGCGCTGGATCGAGCACATGCTGTCGGGGATTCCCGGCGGCCCGGTCGGTTTCCTGATCTTCGTCAACATCTTCATCTTCGTGCTCGCCTTCTTTCTCGATTTCTTCGAGATTGCCTTCATCGTCATCCCGATGCTCGCCCCCGTAGCCTCCAGTCTTGGGATCGACCTGATCTGGTTCGGCGTGCTGATCTGCGTCAACATGCAGACCAGCTTCATGCATCCGCCCTTCGGCTTTGCGCTCTTCTACCTCCGCTCGATCGCCAGCAAGGACGTCAAGACCTCGGATATCTACATGGGCGCCCTTCCCTGGGTCGGCATGCAGATCATCCTCGTGGCGATCGTGATTTTCTGGCCGCAGTCGGTCACCTACTGGCTGGATCATGGCCCCAAGGTCGATCCGAACTCGATCAAGATCGAAGTCCCCGGCTTCGGCGGCCAGCTCGGCCTGCCCCCGGTGGGCGGCGGGGGCAACGGCTCGCCGCAGATTCCGGGCCTGACCCTGCCGCCGCTGAACGGCCTGCCGGGCGCCCCGCCGGCGCCAGCCAAATAGCCAAACAAAAACAAACCCCGGATCAATGATCCGGGGTTTTTCTTGCATTCGCCTAAAGCGTCGATGTCGGTCGTGGAAAGCCTAAAGCTTCCCGGCCCGCTGCTGGATCATCATGAATGTATCGAAGGTGTATTCCGAAAGCTGCATCCAGAGATAGGCGTCGCGCTTGAAGGCGGTCTGGTCCTCGTAGATCTTCTTGAAATACTGGTTGTTGGCCGAAATTTCGCCGTAGATGCCCATTGCCGCCTGGAAGCAGGCTTCCATGATCTCCTGGCTGAAGGGGCGCAACGTCGCACCCTCCGCAACGAGCTGTTTCAGCGCCGTCGGATTCTTCATGTCGTATTTCGCCAGCATGTTGGTGTTGGCGAAGGCGCAGGCGTCGGCGAGCGCTGCCTGATAGTGCTTCGGCAGGTTGCTCCACTTTTCCAGGTTGAAGAAGGCGTGCACCGTCGGGCCACCTTCCCACCAGCCTGGGTAATAGTAGTATTTCGCCACCTTGTGGAAGCCGAGCTTCAGGTCGTCATAGGGACCGACGAACTCGGCCGCATCGATCGTGCCCTTTTCGAGCGCCGGGTAGATGTCGCCGCCGGCGATCTGCTGCGGGACGACGCCGACCTTCTCCATGATGCGTCCGGCAAGGCCGGCAATGCGCATCTTCACACCCTTCAGATCGTCAAGCGTATTGATCTCCTTGCGGAACCAGCCGCCCATCTGCGCGCCGGTATTGCCGGCCGGCAGGGCATACATGCCCTGTGTGGCGTAGAACTCGTTCATCAGCGTATTGCCATTGCCCTCGTAGAACCAGGCATTGGTCAGGCGGCTGTTCAATCCAAACGGGATGGCTGTTCCGAAGGCATAGGCCGGATCCTTGCCGACGAAATAATAGGAGGTGGTGTGTGCTGCCTCGACGGTCCCTGCGGCCACCGCATCGACAGCCTGCAGGCCCGGCACGACTTCACCGGCCGCGAAAGGCTGGATCGTGAAATTACCGTCGGTGGCGGCGGCAACATGCTTGGCGATGTCTTCCGCACCGCCATAGATCGTGTCCAGGCTCTTCGGAAACGATGACGTCATACGCCATGCGATCTTCGGATTCTCCTGCGCGATCGCAGGCGCTGCCAGCGCCGTTGCGGCAACCGCTCCGGCGCCGGCGGTTCCCGCCTTCTTGAAAAACGAACGACGATCCATCAAAAAACCTCCCGTATAGATGGCACTGCGCGGCCAATCCATCCCTACCCGCAGCGAGGGCAGAGCTAAGCATGGAGGGGGCCGCGATTCAAGCTTTAGTCTATTAGCCTTTGGCATCAGGATAGCAATAGGGAGCGCGCGCGGCGCCCATCAAAATCAGCAGCTTAGCGCGGGCGCCGGAACCGCGACGCCGTTTGCGGCGCAATTGGTCGTCGGACAAAGCCAGGCGTTGACTTCACGACCGTTCTGGCGGCAAAAACGACGAGCAGAAGATTTTACCGGTGCAAAGATGACGAAACCGATCATTGCCATTCCTGCCGATATCCGCAGCTTCGACGGCGCGACCTGGCATGCCGTACAGCATCAATATCTCAGTGCCGCATTGAATGCGGCCGGCGTCATGGCCTTCGTGATCCCCGCCTTCGAGGCAGGCTATGATCCCGACGCGGTGCTCGACCGCGTCGATGGTCTGCTGGTATCAGGCTCGGCCAGCAATGTGCATCCCTCGCTTTACGGCGCCGAGGCGACCGACCGGGACGGCCCCTTCGACCCGGCGCGCGACGCCACCTGCCTGCCGCTCATTCGCCGCGCCATCGACCGCGCCATCCCACTGCTTGCCATCTGCCGCGGCATTCAGGAACTGAACGTCGCTCTCGGCGGCTCGCTGGCAAGCGAGATCCATGAGCAGCCCGGCATCTGGGACCATCGCCGGCCGGAGGGCGTCGACCGTGACGGCATGTATGCCATCCGCCAGACCGTCCATGTCAAGGAAGGCTCCTGCATATCAGGCATTCTCGGCCCGGGCGATATCCGCGTGAATTCGCTGCATCGCCAGGCGATCGCCAGAACCGCACCGCGCCTGCAGGTGGAAGCCACCGCCGAAGACGGCACGGTGGAGGCAGTATCCGTTATCGATGCCCGGGCCTTCGCCGTCGGCGTACAATGGCATCCGGAATATTGGGCCGAAACCGACAAGGCGTCGAACAAGCTGTTTGCCGCCTTCGGCGACGCCGTCCGCAGCTACGCCGCCAGAAAACTGGCGGTTGTCGCCGCGCAGGCGATCGCCTAGCGCATCGGCCGACCGTCGGTGCCGATTTCCGGAAAGCACGAGCGTCCTTTGTGCGTCCTCAAGCACGCATGGTATCTCAGAGGCAGCCGAGCTCAGTCTCGCTTCGCCTTTTGCGGTGTCTCCGGCACCGGCGTCAGCGCCGCCCCCACCTCGAACCAGGCGACGAGATTGTCGGCGACCAGATCGGCCATTGCCATGCGCGTGGGCACGGAGGCCGAAGCAACGTGCGGCAGCAGCACGGCATTGGCCGCTTCCAGCAGGCCGGATGGGACGCTCGGCTCTTCGTAAAAGACGTCGAGGCCGGCCGCACCGAGCGCGCCTGATGCGAGGGCGGCACTCAGCGCCTCTTCGTCAACCGTCCAGCCGCGGCCGACATTGACGAGAATTCCGTTCGGACCGAGAGCGGCCAGGATATCGGCATCGATCGTCTTATGCGTCTGCGGCGTTTTCGGAACGATGGCGATCAGCGTGTCCACCGCCTCCGCCAATCCCTTCAACGTCGGGTGATAATCATACGGTGCATCCGGATGGCGCGAACGCGTGTGATAACTGATCTTCACCTTGAACGGCTCCAGCCGTTTAGCGATCTCGACGCCGATGCGGCCAAGGCCGTAGAGCCCGACATGACGGCCCTTGAGCGAAAAGCGTGACAGCGGATAAGCCGTGCCCGGCTTCCAATTGCCCTGACGCAGCCAGGCTTCGGCCCGCGGCAGCTCGCGAATGGTGTTCAGGAGCAGGCCGATCGCCGTATCAGCAACCTCGTCGTTCAGAACGTCTGGCGTATTGGTGACCACGATACCCTTTTCCGCCGCACGCTTCACATCGATGCCGTCATAACCGACGCCGAAACTGGCGATCACCTCGACGTCAGGCAACTGGTCCATCCAGGCGCCGGGAAAAGCGCCGGAGACGGCGACGCCGCGGATGCGGCCGGCGGTGTCGCTGTCGAGCGCTAGCTTTTCCTCGCGGGTGACAGCGATGATCTCAAAACGATCCTTCAGCCTTTCGAGAACACGCTCGTGTATCTTCCCAGGAACGAGAATGGCGATGCGGGACATGGCTTTTCCTCTTGGACGGGGGCTGGTTCAGGCGCGGGGCCGATGGGGACTGGTCGACTGGCGGATGCGCATTTCCGGCTTGATGAGATGCATGCCATCCGGTTCGTGGCTGCCGGCAAGACGATCGAGAAGCGCGCGCGCAGCCAGGCGGCCGACTTCGGTCTGGCCGTTCCAGACGGTTGTCAGCGCCGGCGTGGCGATCGAGGCCTCCTCGAGATCGTCATAACCGGTAACGGAAATATCCCGGCCCGGCACCAGGCCGGCGCGGGCAATGCCGTTCATCAGACCAATCGCGACGAGGTCGTTCCAGCAGACGGCCGCCGTCGGTTTCTGCGGCAGCGAGAGGAAATGTACCGCCGCCTCGAAACCGCCCTGCTTCGAGCGGGGCCCGGGAATGCGCAGGTTCGGATCGACTTCGATGCCCGCCTTGCGCAGGGCATTGACATAGCCCTGGTAGCGGTCGCGGCCGGTGGATGTCTGGTCCGTACCGCCGATCATGGCGATTGAGCGGTGACCGAGACCGATCAGGTGGTTGGTGGCGAGCGAGATGCCATAGCTGTCGTCACCGCGATAGGTCGGCAGCTCCAGACCGTCCATCGAGCGGGCGACCAGGATCGCCGGCATGCCGTTCTCTTCCGCCAGTTGCAGATCTTCCGGCGGCGTACCGATTGCTGGAGACATGATGACGCCGTCGCCGCCGAGCTGCAGCAGCGTCTCGATGAAGGTGCGCTGCTTTTCGACATTGTCGTAATGGTTGGAAAGAATGAAGGTGTGACGGCTGCGATCGAGCTCGCTTTCGATCGCCTTCAGAATCTCCCCGTAAAATGGGTTCATGATATCGTGGACGACGACGCCGATGATGCCCGAGCGCGAGGTGCGCAGGCTGGCGGCGCGGCGATTGTAGATATAGCCGAGCGCGCGCGCCTGCTCCTTGATCTTCTCCCGCGTATTGCCGGCGACGAGCGGACTGTCGCGCAAGGCGAGCGACACGGTCGCCGTTGAGATGCCGAGCGTCTCGGCGATTGTCGAAAGCTTGATCTTCTGGACCACGTGTCCTCCTCCAGGCAGCACGCAAGGCAGCAAGAGACCACGCCGGAAACGGCGCCGCCCTTAAAATGTTTAATTAAGAGATTTAACCGGCGGAGGCAATTCGTCTTTCAGGGGAAATTTCAGTCTTCGTCCGGCTCTTCGATGGCCTGCGCCTCGGCCTGCAGGTTGGCGTCGATCGCCTTCAGCAGACGAACCAGATTGCGGATTTCCTTTTCTGAAAATTCCTGCGTCGCCAGCCTGTCGCAGGCCGAGGCCGCCATCTCGATCGCCCGCACGCTGTCACGGCCGAGCGCAGTGAGATAGACCTTGGTGAGGCGTGCATCCTCGGCATCGGGCTTGCGCTCGAGAAACCCCTGCGCCTCCATGCGACCGATTGTGCGCGTCATCGTCGGCGCTTTCACGCCGAGCTTTTGCGCAAGACCGCCCGCTGTCATGCCGTCGCTCTCGGCAAGCGAGAGAATGACGCCGTCCTGGCCGGCATAAAGACCGCTTTCGAACAGGTTGCGCGAGAGCACCGTGCGCATGGAACGGGCCGCCTGGGTGAGCGCCGGAGAAAGATCGACGAGCGTGTACTCCGTCTGGTCCTTCTTCTTGGACTTGCTCTTCTTGCCGTCCTTATGCTTCTTTCCCATAGCCATCCCTTTGATCTTTAAGCCCCGACGCCACTGCGCTATGACATTGCCCATGATCTCGTCATAAACAAGAGGCAACGACCGGATGATGACGCCTTCGCCCCGTTTCGAGGACAGCGGCTCGGTCTGCGCCCCTGCCGGGCGCCATCCGATCGCCGTACTGCCGCTTGGCGCCCACGAGCAGCACGGCCCTCACTTGCCCTTCGAAACGGACACGCTGATTGCCGAAGGCATCGCCGGACGATTGAAGATGGCCCTGCCCGCCGGCCTACCCGTTACCTTCCTGCCCGCCGAATCGGTCGGATATTCCATAGAGCATACGGATGTTGAAGGAACGAAGACGCTCGCCTTCGAAGAAGCGGTCAACCGCTGGCTCGGCATTGCCGAAGGGTTGGCGAAGAGAGACATTCGCAAATTCGTGATGCTGAACGCCCATGGCGGCAATTCGCCTCTGATATCAGTCGTCGCGACCGAGGCGCGGGTCCGCTTTGCCATGCTGGCGGTAGCGACGAGCTGGACCCGCTTCGGCCTGCCGGATGGCGTGATCCCACTGGCAGAAAAGGCGATCGGCATCCATGGCGGCGATATCGAGACCTCGGTGATGCTGGCGCTTCACCCCGACAAGGTAGACATGGCAAAGGCTGAGGATTTTCCCTCGCGGCAGACGGAATTCGCCACCCGCTTCAAGCACCTGCGCGCCTACGGCCCGCATGCCTTCGGCTGGAAGATGTCGGATATCAATGAACAAGGCGTGGCGGGCAATGCCGCGGCTGCGACGGCTGAAAAGGGCGAGGCGCTGATTGCCCATGCGGTGAAGGGGTTGGTGGAATTGTTGGAGGATGTCGATGCCTTCGACGTCAGCGCACTGAGTTGAAGAGGGATCATCCGCATCGGCCGGCAACGTGATCTTATAACATATAAAATCCTTTGAACTGCCGTGCCCATGCCATTATATGAGACCAACCGTTCAAGCGGCCGATCCCTAGCCGCTCGGCCGTACGCCTAATTTAGAGGTTCTCATGACCGACGCGATCTCCACCCAGAAGCCTATTCCCGTCACTGTGCTCACCGGTTATCTCGGTGCGGGAAAGACGACCTTGCTCAACCGCATCCTCTCCGAAAACCACGGCAAGAAATACGCGGTCATCGTCAACGAGTTCGGCGAAATCGGCATCGACAACGACCTGATCGTCGAGTCGGATGAAGAAATCTACGAGATGAACAACGGCTGCGTCTGTTGCACGGTGCGCGGCGACCTGATCCGTGTCGTCGAGGGCCTAATGCGCCGCCCCGGCCGTTTCGACGGCATCATCGTCGAGACGACAGGTCTCGCCGATCCGGTACCGGTCGCCCAGACCTTCTTCATGGACGACGACGTTCGCGCCAAGACCGAGCTCGACGCCGTCATCGCCCTCGTCGACGCCAAGCACCTGCCGCTGCGCCTGAAGGACAGCCGTGAGGCCGAAGACCAGATCGCCTTCGCCGACGTCGTCGTCATCAACAAGAGCGACCTCGTTACCCCGGAAGAGCTCGATGTGATCGAAGACATCGTCCGCGCCATCAACCCGGCCGCCCGCGTCTACAAGACCAGCCGCTCCGGCGTCGATCTCGCCCGCGTGCTCGATCAGGGCGCCTTCAACCTGGAGCGCGCGCTCGAAAACGATCCGCATTTCCTGGAACACGGCCATGACGACCACGTCTGCGGCCCGGATTGCGATCATGATCACGACCACCACCATCACGATCATGGCCATGATCACGACCATCACCATCATGGTGCGATGTCGGCGATCCATGATGTGACGGTGCAGTCGGTGTCGCTGCGCGGCGGCGAGATGAATCCGGAGCGCTTCTTCCCGTGGATTCAGAAAGTCACCCAGGTGCAAGGCCCGAACATTCTTCGCCTCAAGGGCATCATCGCATTCAAGGACGATCCCCAGCGTTACGTCGTCCAGGGCGTACACATGATCATCGAGGGTGATCACCAGCGTCCGTGGAAGGATGGCGAGAAGCATGAAAGCCGTCTCGTCTTCATCGGCCGCGATCTCGACCGCGAAAAACTCGAGGCTTCCTTCAAGGCCTGCGAGGCAGCCGCCTGATGCCGACAGTTGCGCCGTTTGATCTCGACGGCCACGTTCTGGCCGTCGAATTTTTGGGTGATGTCCCCTTCTTCGCAAGCGCAAACGGTACGTTTCACCGGCTGGATGGCGGCGAGAAGGTTTCAGAGGCCCATCAGGGCATGCTCACCGCGATCCGCGATCCCTACAGCGAAAGCCTGATCTCCGGCGGCGAGGATGGCAAGGTCCTGCGCATCGCCGCCGACGGCAGCGTCAGCGAGCTCGCGACCGCGCCGCGCAAGTGGATTTCTCAGGTCGCGGCCGGCCCGCAAGGCGCCATCGCCTATTCCTACGGCAAGAGTTCGCTCGTGCGTCTTGCCGACGGCACGACCAAGGAATTCGCTGAGGAGCGCACCGTCGAAGGAATCGCCTTCGCGCCGAAGGGTCTGCGCATCGCCGCCGCCCGTTACAATGGCGTGTCGCTCCACTGGGTCGGCATGAGCGCCAAACCGGTCGATCTCGAATGGAAGGGTGCGCATACCGGCGTGACCTTCTCGCCTGACGGCAATTTCCTCGTCACCTCGATGCAGGAAAACGCCTTGCATGGCTGGAAGCTCGACAGCAAACCCGGCGCGGAAGCCCGGCACATGCGCATGACCGGCTACCCCTCCAAGGTGAAATCCCTCTCCTGGTCGGTCAAGGGCAAATGGCTCGCCTCCTCGGGCGCGCCGGCGGCCATCGTCTGGCCGTTCCAGGGCAAGGACGGGCCGATGGGAAAGGCGCCGCTGGAGCTCGGCACTCGCGCCAACATCATGGCGACGTCGGTGAAGTTCCATCCGCTGGAGGATATCCTTGCCATCGGCTTCGTCGATGGGATGATCCTGGCTGTGCGCATCGCCGACAGCAAGGAAGCGCTGCTTCGCCGCCCCGGCAAGGGCGCGATCACGGCGATGAGCTGGAGCAGGGACGGCAAGCTGCTTGCGTTCGCCTCGGAAGCCGGCGATTGCGGTGTCGTCGACATTTCGGCATGAGGCTGCGTTACCCGCAATGGCCGATGCCTTGACGGAACCTAAAATCGTCGCACTTGGCGCCGACCAACTACGAGCGGCGGTAAGGATTCGGCCTGTCACTCTGTGGGAGCCGCTGCCCGCTGCAGACGCCTGGGAAAGAAGAGCCTGACGTGCTCTTTCATTCGCGCGCCGGCTTCCGAAGCCGACGCCTGCCTGAACGAACTGGCTAGAAGATCGGATGCCAAGGCTTTAGAATATCGGGCTTGCCACTGTCTTGGCCAGAGGAAACATAAAAATCCGCGCAGCGATCACCTGGGCGTGACGGACGGAGGAAACGCCAATGCCGGAATCGACCGGCCTCGGTTTGGCCGAGCCACAGGCTCAGTCCCTCGATAGCGTATCCGCCGTCTGGGCCGTGATCCGCGCCGAGGCGAACGAGCTTGCGACGCGCGAGCCGATATTGCGGCGGCTGCTTGCCGAGCAGGTGACGGACGCTGCCGGCAGCCATGAGATCCTCGCCCGCGTGCTAGCCGCGCGGCTCGCGGTGGCGCAAGTTGAAACAGGCGATCTGTTCGATCTCATCCTGTCTGCGCTTGATGACGACATCATGCGGAAAGTCGAGGCCGATCTCGCCGCCGTACGCGACCGCGACCCGGCCTGCACGACGTTTCTGCACGCGCTTCTGAACCTCAAAGGCTTCCATGCGCTGCAGACCCATCGCATCGCCCATGCGCTCTGGAACGGCGGCCGCCCGGAGATTGCCACCTGGCTCGCCAATCTGGCCTCGCTGGTCTTCGGCCCCGATATCCATCCGGCAGCACGGATCGGCGCCGCCATCATGCTCGACCATGGCTCGGGCATCGTCATCGGTGAAACGGCTGTCATCGAGGACGAAGTGTCGATCCTCCAGAACGTCACGCTAGGCGGCACCGGCAAAGAGACGGGCGACCGTCATCCGAAGATCCGCCACGGCGTGATGATCGGCGCCGGCGCCAAGATACTCGGCAATATCGAAATCGGCGCCTTCAGCAAAATCGCCGCCGGCAGCGTCGTGCTGAAGCCGGTTCCCGAACATTGCACGGTCGCCGGCGTGCCGGCCGCTGTCGTTCGTATCCATCGCGGCGATGAGATCCCGGCCGAGACGATGGATCAGAATATTTAGCGCAAATCCTCCGATCGATGAATCGATTGCGATGTGACGACGGAGCTCGAATGCCGGCGGAGACGACAGGTATTGTTCTTGCAGCTTTGCCCTCAAACTATCTCCGCTCGACCGTCAAAACCATCGGCATGGCCCAAGTGGCCTGAAGAATCGGCCAACGTAGCAATTTGACGTTGTCATCCTCGACCTGCGCCTCCCATCGCGCATAAAATTTCTGGCTATACCCGTTCAGCCGAACGCTGCGGTGCGCGAGGGGTCCGCCGTCAAGGTTAAGGGCGACCTTGAGATCAAGTGGCGACGCCTTGAGAAATTCCGCCAACCGATCGAGAGAAAAGAACGCCTCCTTCGTCGTGCCGATCACGATGCGATCTGAGCCATCCTTGGCGACAAAGGTTCGATTGGCCAGCCAGCGGCTTTTCACATTCACATGAGTCTGACCATCGTCGCCGATCAGGAGCGGATAAGAAACCATCGCATTCGTCGCCCCGGCGAAGGCGCTTCCCCAATCTTGATGGGTCAGGTCACGGATGTCGGCGGAGGCAGCGTCCGCGATGAAGGCGCCTGCCTTCGCATCATACTGCTGGGGACCCATCGCTACACCCTCACTGATGAAGGGCGTGTCGGGCCGGCCATGCATGTCGTAGTAGCTGCCATTGACGATCAGCACGGCCTTGGGCAAGGCATGTTCCCATTCGTCAATGCCCTTAACACCCTGTGACGCATTGTGGACGACGAAGCGGAAGCGCGCCGGATCAATTCTGCTGAGGAAAATGCGATCGACTTCACGACCATTGGCAAGCACCGGCAGCTCCGCCACCTCGAAGCCAATTTCAGGTTCTTGCCAGGCCAGCGATCCCGGCTGCACGGCCGGAACCGGGCTCTTCAACGCCAATTGCATCGAGGCCGATAGCCGCTCATCGTCAGGCTTAACGGTGATCCAGTAGGTTCCGCCACGGCGCAATATCGTGTTGAACCCATAAACGCCGGCGACCTGCCAGAGCCAACCGGCGCCGACAACAATCATAACGACAAAAGCTGCCGTCAGCCCGAATAGGAGCTTGCGAATTACTGACATCAAATTCTCTATGAGCAAATAGTCGGGTTCAGTATGCGACGCGATGGTTCGCCCTGCGCAAATGCGATTTCAAGTGAGGCTTTTGTACGACGTCCAAATACATCAAAGGCGGCACCTAGGCTTCGCCGATAAGTACGGCCCTCAGGCAGCCTGCTGATTTTCTCCGAAGGCTTCGACGCGGTTGCGACCTTCACGCTTCGAGCGATAGAGCGCCTCGTCGGCCTTGTGTACGAGCCGTTCGAATTCTCCGCCGCCTTCCCGCGTGGCGACGCCGATGCTCAGCGTCGGAAAGACGGCGAGATCCTGCCGCTGCGTGACGGCGGCGGCGAAGTCGAGACGGATGCGCTCGGCAATCGCCACCGCATCTTCCTGGGAGAGGTTTTTCAGCACCGCCAGGAACTCGTCTCCGCCTTGCCGGGAGAGCAGATCGTTTGAGCGCATGATGCCTTTACAAATGCTGGCGAAAAGCCGCAGGATCTCGTCGCCGGCGGCGTGGCCATGCCTGTCGTTCAGCTGCTTGAAATGGTCGATATCGATGATCAGCAGCGATATCGGCCGGGAAGCGAGAGCGGGCAAATGCTGGGCAAGGCCGCCCCGATTGAGTGCGCCGGTCAGTGGATCGTGATGGGCGAGTTCGGTCAGCTGATTGCGGCTGCGCTCGGCTGCCATCAGCACCATGGCCATGCTGCGCAGCATGATGAAAGCCACCGCCGATACCCCCATCCAGCTATGGACCACGCTGCCGCCGAATGGATCCGGCCCGCCGATCTCGCCGGTCGCAGCAAGAATGCTGCGGACCGCAAAGATCATGGCGGTGCAGACATAGAGGCCGATGAGCAGGCCGGCGGAATAGAGCTTCTCGCGGCGGACAATGCTGATCGCCTCCCCTGCGACCGCAAGATCGCACAGGCTGCAGATGACTGAGACGTAAAGAAGCCTTGCCGAGACCGCTTCGGGATCGCTGACGATCAGCACGACGGGAACGCTGACGAGAGAGATGGAAAGCCAGAAGGTGCGCTGGTCGAGAACCCGTCCCGAAAAGACGCGCACGGCAAAAAACATCAGCATATAACCCGCGACGGTGACGACATTGCCGCCCTCGACCGAGACCGCGTAGGGAACGAAATTGCGCAGCGCCACGAGGAAGGAACCGACGCCGACGAAGAGGTTGCTCAAGCCCCACCAAAGCGGCCACCTCTCGAAGCGCCCGGTCGCATAGGCTGCAAGCTGGAGAATCCCCAGCACGAAGCAGCTTACGGCAACGATGAAATAGATCGTCCTGAGATCCAGTAGCATGGCGCTTTTCCGAGGTTCTGGTGGCGGAACCTACAGCAAGCATTTTGCGGTTTGATTGGGGCCTTCGTTAAAACTTGAACGATCGGCGATTTTCCCTGCCGCCGCCGTGGTCAAGCCGCCCGCACCGTGCCGATGATGTCGGCCAGCAGATCGTGCAGCAAATCCCGGTAGCCGTTTCGGGCCGAGGGACCGCTCTCTTCCGAGGTCATGACGACGGTCAGATCGAGCGACGGCACGATGTAGAGCATCTGGCCGCCATAACCCCAGGCGAAATGCACCTGCTCGCTGCCGATCTCACGCGTGAACCAGCCATAGCCATATTCGTCGCCGGAGAAGCGTGAATTGGTACGGCGCTGCCAGGATTGCACGATCCAGTCGGCAGGCACCACCTGCACTCCCTCCGTCGTACGCCCGCCATTGCGATAGAGCTCGCCGAAGGCAAGCAGGGACCGGGCGCTCATCGCCATCTGATTGCCGCCGAGATAGATCCCCTGCGGGTCGCGCTCCCATGCGCCGATGCGGAAACCCTCGATTGGGCCGAGCCATTCGCGCGCCAGCGCCATGGTCGACCGGCCGCTGACCTTGGTCAGAATGGCCGAAAGCAGATGCGTGGATGCGGTGGAATAGAGCATTTCCCCACCGGGCTGGTCGACGAAAGGCTGCGAAAGGGCAAAGCGCACCCAGTTGCGCGAGGAGACCCAGCGGCCATAATTCGGCCCGGACATACGGTCGAGCCCCGCCTGCATGGAGAGAAGATTGCCGATAGTGATGTCGTTGAGGCGCGGATCAGCCGATGAAGGAAGATCGGCCTTCAGGATCGGCGCGATCTTCTGGTCCGGCCCATCAAGCAGTCCTTTGCCGATCGCGATACCGACAAGCGCCGAAATGATCGATTTCGAAGCGGATTTGATATTGGTCGATTCCGACGGCGAATGACCACGGAAGGCGCGTTCGGCGAGCACGCGTCCCTCACGAGCGACGACCACCGTCTTGAGCGGTCGCAGCGCCGGATCGGTCGCCGCTTGGTCGAGACGCGGACCAAGCCCGGCGGCGGATGCCGTGCCCTGGGCAGACGCCGGGCCTGTTGCGCCAAACGGCAGGCAGAGAAAAAGGAGAAGGGAAAAAATACGGATCATGCGGCACATGATAGGATATCGCAGCGGCATCTTCGCATGCCCTATGGCACTTTTCACGCGATCGTTTCTGCTGGTGAGCCCATTATTCGCACTCCTCACCGCTCTGTCACTGAAAGACAATCCGCGCCGCAACCATCGCAGGCCCGCCTGCCTACATGGCCAAGCGGCGCGGACGTCGCCGACCAGGGAAGAGATCCCCACCTGCCCGGCGGGCGCGCAGCTCAAGCTGCGCGGCGAACCGGCGCCCTGGCCAGCATGCGTCCCGAGGGGACGATCATTCCGGCCGCGCCGTCAAGCCAGCCGTCGGTGAGCTCAAGGGCGAGAAAGCGCGAACGTTCGAACGGACCGGGCATGACAAGATGGCGAGCCTTTTCGGCGAAGAAGCCGAAACGCTCGTAATAGGCGGCATCGCCGACGAGCAGGACCGCGCCATGCCCGCGGTTCTTTGCCTCGAGGATCGCCGCGCGCATCAGGGCCGAGCCGACGCCCTTGCCGCCGTGACGGCAATCGACGGCCAGCGGACCGAGCAGCAGCGCATTGATCGGCGTGCCTTCAGCGTTGACGCCGGCCTCGACGTTCCAGAGCCGCACTGTGCCGATCAGATGGCCGTCGCGATCACGAGCGACCAGCGCAAGTCCTTCGGCCGCAATGCGGTTGCGGCGGATCTTCTCCGACGACTTCTTGCGACGGTCAATGCCCATGACGCGATCGAGCAGGTTTTCACGCGCGACGACATCCGACGGATTTTCGGCGTCGATGGTGAAAATGGAAGGCGCAAAGAATGCGCGGACAGAATCAAGAACAGCGGCCATCGTGGCCTCCCGCACTCAAAACCGCTTCAGACGGTGACTTCGGAGAATTGTGGATTTGCCGCCCCGGCTGGTGACGGGACTAGCAGAAACAAGACCTTAGATGACGTAGGCCTTCAGCGGCTCGAAGCCGTTGAAAGCGACTGCCGAGTAGGTCGTCGTATAGGCGCCGGTGCCTTCGATCAGGACCTCGTCACCGATCGTCAGGGACAGCGGCAGCGGGTAGAGGTTCTTTTCATACAGCACGTCAGCCGAGTCGCAGGTCGGGCCGGCGATCACGCAGGGCTCCATCTCGTCGCCGTCGCGTTCGGTGCGGATCGGGTAACGAATAGCCTCGTCCATGGTTTCGGCGAGACCGCCGAA
Organism: Rhizobium sp. NLR8a; assembly: GCF_019685235.1. Classification (NCBI taxonomy): domain Bacteria; kingdom Pseudomonadati; phylum Pseudomonadota; class Alphaproteobacteria; order Hyphomicrobiales; family Rhizobiaceae; genus Rhizobium; species Rhizobium sp. NLR8a. Next base: position 91,071 of record NZ_JABDWI010000006.1, on the reverse strand, counting down.
CTTGCCGATGTCGAGGAAGACCCAGCGCGCGTCGTCATTGTCCGACTTCTTGGAGATCAGCACGACCTCAGCCTTGATGACGCCGGCATTGCCGACCATGCCGCGGCCCGGCTCGATGATCGTCTGCGGGATCTGGTTGCCGAAATGCGTGCGCAGCGCCTGGTAGATCGACTTTCCGTAAGCTTCCGCGGACGGAACGTCACGCAGATACTTGGTCGGGAAGCCGCCGCCCATGTTGACCATCTGCAGGTGGATGCCCTGCTTGGCCAGCTGGACGAAGACACGCTTGGCATCGGCAAGAGCCGAATCCCAGGCATCGACCTTGGTCATCTGCGACCCGACATGGAAGGAGACGCCGTAGGACTGCAGGCCGAGCTGATGAGCGTAGACGAGAACGTCGACGGCCATCTGCGGAACGCAGCCGAACTTGCGCGACAGCGGCCATTCGGCGCCTTCGCCATCGGTCAGCACGCGGCAGAAGACACGGGCGCCGGGCGCGGCGCGCGCGATCTTCTCGACTTCCTCGTGGCTGTCGACAGCAAAGAGGCTGACGCCGAGCGTATGCGCGCGGGCGACATCACGTTCCTTCTTGATCGTGTTGCCATAGGAGATGCGGGCGGCGGTCGCACCGGCTTCGAGCGCCATTTCGATTTCGGCAACGGATGCGCAATCGAAATTGGAGCCGAGGCTGGCGAGCAGCTTCAGCACTTCCGGAGCCGGGTTGGCCTTGACGGCGTAGTAGATGGCGCTATCCGGCATGGCGTGGCGGAAAGCGTGGAAATTGTCGCTGATGACATCGAGGTCAACCACGAGGCAGGGACCGTCGGGACGTCGGGTTGCGAGAAAGTCGCGGATGCGCTGGGTGGTCATATCAGTTCCCTCTTCCAGTTCCAGAGCTCCGGCATGATCCGGAGGACAAAGGGCATACGAGAACTCGCATTGGAACCAGCCGGTGGAGACCCCGGAACCACAGCAAGCGCTCGATGCGCGGATAATGAACCAACGCCGCAAACGCGGTGTAAGTTCGGCTTTGTCTGCCATGGATTGGAGGGAGAGTCCCAACCGCACTTCCGGCAATGATGGTGTGCCTCTTCAGTAACCCCCGCTGATGGAAAGCAGGGAGAGAACAAAAAGGCCCGCACCGTCGTTGCTTCAGGCGTCCTCGCATTTTCCGGTTGGCCGGAATAGCGACTGGAGGGGTTAATTCCAGGTACCTTACCGATTTCCTCACCAATTCGAGGGTTCGGCGGACACCCATGGGCACGTGCGACTTTGGGCTGACTGGTGAGATAAGAATATTCGCCTTCATAATCAAGCGATTTTTTGATCTTGAGGTCAAAAAATAATTGAACAAACCGGCGCGATTTGTTCAACATTCCAAAACACCTGTGGGGATTTCATGGACACCTTGACCCGCATACGCGCCTTCATTGAAGTCGTCGAGGCCGAAGGCTTTTCCGCCGCCGCGCGGCGCACCGGCCGCTCGAAGGCGCTGCTGTCCAAATATGTGCGCGAACTGGAAGACGAACTCGGCGCGTTGCTGCTCAACCGCACGACCCGGCAGTTCTCTATGACGGAGGCCGGCCACACCTATTATCGCAGCGCCTCCGACATTTTGAAGGAGATCGACAACCTTGCCGATCTCGTGCGCGAAAACAATGCACAGCTGAAGGGACGGTTGCGCGTCTCCGTCCCCCGCACCTTCGTCGATGCCGACGTCGGCCAGTCGCTGATCGATTTCGCCGGCGAGAACCCGGACCTTTCGCTGGAGATCGCCGCCGATGACCGATTCGTCGATCTGATCGAGGAAGGCTTTGACGTGGCGATCCGGATCAGCAAGCTCGAAGATTCCGGCATGATTGCTCGCAAGATCTCCGATTTCCGCGTCCATCTCTGCGCCACCCCGGATTTTCTCGAGCGCCATCCGGATCTGGAGCATCCAAGCGACATGTCCAATCTTCCCTTCATCGTCGATACCAATTCACGCACCCAGGGGAGCATCCGCTTCCACAATCCTGACAACACAACCTTCGCCGTCGCCGTCTCCGGGCCGATCGAGGTCAACAGCCCGCACGCGACACTCCGCGCCGCCCTCGCCGGCATCGGCATCGCCCTCATTCCCGATTTCATCGCCCGCAAGCCGATCGAAAGCGGCGAACTGGTGACGCTATTCAACGATTACATACCAACCGACCGCGGCATTTATGCCGTCTACCCGCACCGGCGCTACCTGCCGGCCAAGGTGAGGATCTTTGTCGATTACCTGCACAACTGGTTCAAGAAGCATCCGTGAGATCTGCACGGCAAGACCGGTCGGGCCGGACGATGGAGCGGTGCCGATCTGGACTCACCGACAAGCCGGTCCCAATTCCGTCCCAATTTCTGGCAAGAACTCGGGTCGAGCGAACAAGGCAGCGGGACGCATGAACAAATCCATACCATTGATCACCGCGCTTCTTTCGCTGGCGCCGGCCGCCGCCTTCGCGCATCCGCACATCTTCGTGGAGGCGCGGCTCGAAGTCGTGGCCGGCGCTGACGGCAGTATCGAGGAACTGCGCAATGTCTGGCGCTTTGACGAGGTCTTCTCCTCCTCGGTCGTCATGGATTTCGACAAGAACACCGATCTGAAGCTGGAGCCGAACGAACTCGCGCAGGTCGGCAAAACGGTGAAGCAATCGCTTGCCGATTACGATTATTACATGAACCTGACGATCAACGGGAAGAGCATCACCGTCCAGCAGCCCGACATCATCCATGTCGACTATAAGAACGGCCAGCTCCTGATGTTCTTTGCGGTCAAGCCGGTGGAGAAGATGCCGCTCAAGGGCAGGCTTACCTTCGGCGTCTACGATCCGACGCTCTATACGTCGATCGATTTCCCCACAGACAACGAGCTGGCAACGGTGGGCGACGGCTTCAAGGCCTGCAAGCACCAGGTGATAAGGCCAGATGCCGACGAGGTGATCTCGCAAAACAAGCAGTCGCTGACAGACGCCTTTTTCAACGATCCCACCGGCACCAACATGTCCAAACTCTTCGCCACCCGGCTGGAGCTCACATGCTGATAAAACGCCCGTCCCTGAGCCTTTCCGCGGCGCTCCTTGCGCTCCTGACCGCGGCAAGCCTCGCCCACGCGCAATCGCCGCTCGGCATCGGCACGGCCGAACCCAGTTTCCAACCGACCGGCGGGCCGCTTGCGCCACTTTTGCTCTACGTGAACTATGAACAGCAGGCTTTCTATCGGGCGCTGACCGGTGCGTTGAAGGGCATGCGCGAGGATCCGTGGCAGCTGACATCGCTGGTCGGCCTTTCCTTCGCCTACGGCGTCTTCCATGCCGCCGGCCCCGGCCATGGCAAGGCGGTCATCTCCTCCTACATGATCGCCAACGAGGTCGAGTTGAAGCGCGGCGTGGTTATTTCCTTCATTTCGGCTTTCATCCAGGGCGTCGTCGCTGTGGCGCTGGTCGGCGGCGCCTGGCTGGTGCTGCGCGGCACCGGCATTACACTGACGACAGCCACTCATGCCATGGAAATCATAAGTTTCGTCATGGTTATCCTCTTCGGCGGCTGGCTGCTGTTCCGCAAACTGCGTTCGATGGCACGCAATCTGCCGCGCCGCCGGCTGGTGGCGACGTCGGCCGGTCCGGTGTCCATGATGCTGGATTGGAAGGATAACGCAGCCGAACGCCAGGCCTATGCCTTCAACGGCAAGGCGCAGGCCGTGAACGCCGGCCACAGCTTCGTTCCCGGCATGGCCTGCGAGACCTGCGGCAATACGCACGTGCCCGACCCGGCCCTGCTCGCCGGCGACAGGTTCAGCGCTCGAGAGGCTTGGTCGGCGATCGTAGCCGTCGGCCTTCGACCCTGCTCAGGGGCTTTGCTTGTCATGACTTTCTCGTTGCTGAACGGCCTCTATCTCGGCGGCGCGCTTTCGGTCGCCGCCATGTCGCTCGGCACGGCGATCACGGTTTCCGTGCTCGCGACGCTTGCCGTCACCGCCAAAGGTGCGGCGGTCCGTCTCTCCGGACGCGGCTCGACGGCTTCGGTCTGGGTCGGCAACGCCATCGAAATCCTCGGCGCCCTGCTCGTCATCCTGATGGGCGCCGTCCTGCTCGGAGCTTCGCTGCAAGGCTAGACACCCTCAGGGCTCCGTGCCCCCGGACGCCCCTGGATTACTGTCTATCTCTGCGACGCTGGTAGCGCGCCCGCAGCCAGAAGATCGCAAAGAACGCCATGATCAGGCAGAAGCCGACGGCGATCCCCAGCGTCGGCGAGAAATTGCCGATCCATAGAACGATGGTCGGCAGAAAGTAGACGACGAGGCCGGCGCCGAGCAAGATGACAGCGGCGGCGATCGCCTGCGAGCGGCTTTCCGGGCTCACGCGAGCCTTTCCTTCTCCAGATCCGCACGAATATCCTGCAGGCGGCGGATCTGATTGCCGGCCGCGTCGAAATTTGCAGGCGAAAGCCAGGCCTCGAAAGCATCGTTGATCAGCGGCCATTCGGCGTCGATCATCGAGAACCAGGCGGTGTCGCGGTTGCGATGCTTGGAGATCATGTGCTGACGGAACACCCCTTCGAAGCTGAAACCGTAGCGCAGTGCCGTCGTCTTGCTCGCCTCGTTCTTATTATCGCATTTCCATTCGTATCGACGATAGCCGAGATCTTCGAAAACATGTTTGGCCATCAAATAGTGCGCTTCGGTGGACAGCGGCGAACGGCTCATAGCGCGACCATGAGCCACGCCGCCGATTTCCACGACGCCGTTTGCCGGGTCGGCGCGCATGTAGTTCGCCATGCCGACAACCTTGCCGGTGGCGTTGTCGCGGAAGATATGGGTGAGCCAACCGGACTTGGTGTGGACGTTTTCCAGCCAGCTGGCGAAGTCCTCGATGCCCGAGAAATCATCCTGCGAAAAATAGAGCAGCAGTGGGTTGATGCCCATGCCGCCGAGCCCTTCCCACAGCGCTTCGAGATGCTCCTCGCGGCGATAGGGCTCGACGGTGACGAAACGGCCTTTCAGCGTAACCGGCTTTGGCGCCGGGCAGCCCTTGAAATTTGCAAGATCGCGCATGTTCACTCCCCTATTCCAGAGCCTTCCCCGATTAAATTGACGAAAGCGTCAATTTAACCGGGGAAGGCTCCGGGAGTGGATAGGCCAGTCGCCCGATAAAGGCAATCGGCCGGCATGTCACTGTGACAAGGTCGTCTTGGCGGATGACACCGTCGCCTCGATATGGTCGACCAGCTGATCAGCAAGGCCGAGCCGGCCGGCGAGCAGATCGAGATAACCGCGCTCGGCGCGCGAATCCGGATCGATGGTCAGCCGCGAGGCGGTGTAGAGCTCGACGCGCTGTTCTTCCGTGAGCGCCGCAGCAACGAGCGCGTCGATATCCGTCGGAGACGCAAGTTCTCCCTCGATGAAAGCCGCAGCCTCGCCGCTGACGTCAGCAGCCTTGATCTTGTCCATGATCAGGACGCGTTCGGCGTCGTCGATATGACCATCGGCCTTGGCGGCGGCGATCATCGCCCGGATCAGCACCAGCACGAATTCGTTGCTCCCGGCAGGCGATGCTGGTCCGAAACCGGAGTCGACGGGCGGCGGCAGGAGCACCGGATTGTTTGCCGACGGCGCATCCGAGGGGGCCGCAGGCGCTTGCCCAGCCTGATAGTTCTTGTAAGCCTGATAGCCAAGACCGGCGATAGCAGCAAGACCGCCGATCGCCAATGCATTGCCGGCAATACTGCGGCCGGTCTTGGTGCCGAGAAGCACGGCTGCGATCGCGCCGCTCTTCATCGGATTGTTCTTTGCCGTCTGTATGGCCTCGCCCGCCCTGTCGCGGACTGAACCGCCGAGACCCGGCACCTGCGAACCCAAGAACTGGTCGAGAAGCTTCTTTGCGTCGAACATTCCTCGTCGTCTCCCTGTTTGAGGCCGGAGGAGAACATAGGTTTGCGACGGCTGAAATACAAACATTGGGCGCGGGGCTGTGCCTGGTGCTCATACCCCGCTCATGCAACCTCAGGCCTTCAGAGCGGCGGCCTCAGCCGCAAGCTTGGTAATGCCGGCCCAGTCGCCGGCTGCGACCAGTTCCTTCGGCGCAACCCACGAACCGCCGACACAGACGACGTTCGGCAGCGAAAGATAATCCCTGGCGTTCTTCAGCGAAATGCTGCCGGTCGGGCAGAACAGCGTGCCGGCGAGCGGCGAAGAAAGCGCTTTAAGATAAGCGGCGCCCCCAGCCTGCTCAGCCGGAAAGAACTTCAGCACCTGATAACCTTCCTCACGCAACGCCATGACTTCGCTGGCGGTCGCAGCTCCCGGAAGCAGCGGCACGTCGGAATCGGCAGCGGCATCAAGCAGCTCCTGCGTCGTGCCCGGGCTGACGATGAACTTCGAGCCGGCCTCGACAGCCGCTTCCCAATGGGCGGCATTCAGGATGGTGCCGGCGCCGACTTCGGCGCCCTCGACCTCGGCGGCGACGGCGCGCACGGCATCGAGCGCCGCCGGCGTGCGCATGGTGATCTCGATTGCTTTCAGGCCGCCTGCGACAAGCGCGCGGGCCAGCGGCACCGCCGACCTGGCATCGTCAACGATCAGGACCGGAACGACCGGCTGGAGTTTCAGGATGGAAAGGAGCTTCTCTGTTTTCTCGCCCATGGTCGCACGACCTCCTTGAAACGATTGAAATTTGCATCCCGAATAACGCCCTCGCCGAACCTTGTCGAGATAAAACCCGGCTGCGTGAGAAGAAGGTATGAAATGCTTGGAAATTGGTCTACCGTGCGGCATTCGTCACAAAAGGTTCACTGACATGGCGAAAGAGATCGAGCGGAAGTTTCTTGTACGCGGCGATGGATGGCGTTCCGCCGTCGAGAGCAAGTCTGTCCTGAGGCAGGGTTACATCGCCTCGATGGACGACCGTTCCGTCCGCGTTCGCACCCTCGACGGCAGGAAAGCGAAGCTGACGATCAAGATTGGCCGCAGTGCCATCACCCGTGACGAATTCGAATATGACATCCCGATTGCCGATGCCGAGGAGCTGTTGCAGAGCGCGATCGGCGTCGTCATCGAGAAGACGCGCTACCGCGTCCCGCATCAGGGCTTCGTCTGGGAAGTCGACGTCTTTGCCGGCGAGCATCTCGGGCTGGTGATTGCCGAGGTGGAGATGACGGCAGAAACCGACAAACCCGTCCTGCCTGCCTGGCTTGGTCGCGAAGTGACCGGCGATTTCCGCTATTCCAACCAGGCCCTTGCCACAGAATACGAGCACGACAGGCATGGCCTATCGCATTCGGCCTGACGCCGATTTCACCGAGGCATTCCGGAGCATCGCGACCGAGCAGCTGGAAGGTGCTATTACCTTTCTCGAAGAACGGCCGGAAGGTGCGCACGAGGCGATCCATTCCTTCCGAAAAAACCTGAAGAGATTGCGCTCGCTCTACCGGCTCGTCGCACGCGAGGTGCCTGATTTCCAGGAGCAGGAAAATGCAAGGTTGCGCGACGCCGCGCGCTCGCTTTCGGCAATCCGCGACGCTGCCGCGCTCATCGGCACCGCGCAATATCTGCAGCATTCAGCCCGCGGGAAAGAGGAAAGCGAGGCGCTCGGCCGGATCGTCATCATTCTCGAGGGGCGCCGCGACTGGATGGCGGAGGCCGAAAGCGGTCTTGAACGGCAGCTGATGGAAACCTCGGACGTGCTCAGAGAGGCGATTTCCGCTCTGGATGGAATCTCCTTCGATGGCAGCCACCGCAAGAATGCCCGCATGCTGGCGAAGAGCTGGCGCCGCACGGCGCGCAAGGCTGAGGCCGCGCTCGCCAACTGCCACGGTGATGCATCGGCCGGCGATTTCCATGATCTGCGCAAACGCACCTACGACTACCGGCTTTACCACGCTCTTCTGCGCGACGTCTGGCCGGGTGCGATGAAGGCCAAGCAGGATGCGGCCAAGGAGCTCGTCGAGGATCTCGGCCGCATCCATGACCTTGCCGTACTCTGCGAACTGGTCGAAGCCGAGCCGCAGCTCTTCACCCGCAACGACGACCTGGCGCATCTTCTTGAGGCAATCATCGTCCGCCAGCAGGAAGACCGGCGGCAGGCCCTCCTCAAGGCCGAAGCCGTCTTCGCCGATGATCCCGACGAGGAATCGGAGCGTATCGAGCTTCTCTGGCTGACGGCTGCAAGTTGAGCGATGGCAGGCGCGATCCTGGAGGCGGTCGGCCGCCTGTGCGGAAGGCAATTGCGCGACCGGTCAATTTTCTGTATTTCCGGCGCATGACCGACAGCCTGACACACACCGGCCCGTTCCTCGTAGCGGCGCTCTACCATTTCGTATCCGTGCCGCGCTTTGCCAGCTTGCAGGCCCCGCTGCAGGCGCTGTGCGAGGAAAACGGCGTCAAGGGAACGCTGCTTCTGGCGCATGAGGGCATCAACGGTACGATCGCGGGACCGGATGCCGGCATTCACGCCGTGCTCGCCTTCCTGCGCGTCCAGCCGGAATTTGCGGGCCTGGAGCACAAGGAAAGCCGCGCCTCGAAAATGCCCTTCCTGCGCATGAAAGTGAAGCTGAAGAAGGAAATCGTCACCATGGGCGTCGAGGACATCGACCCCAACAAGGTGGTCGGCACCTATGTCGCGCCCAAGGACTGGAATGCGCTGATCTCCGATCCCGATACGATCGTCATCGACACCCGCAACGACTATGAGACGGCGATCGGTGCTTTTCGCGGCGCGCTCGACCCCAAGACCAAGACATTCCGCGAATTTCCGGATTGGGTGCGCCGGAATACGGGACTGCACAACAAGCCGAAAGTCGCCATGTATTGCACCGGCGGCATACGCTGCGAAAAGGCCACTGCCTTCATGAAGGCCGAGGGTTTCGACGAGGTCTATCATCTGAAGGGCGGCATCCTGAAATATCTGGAGGAAGTGCCGCAGGAAGAAAGCCTCTGGGAGGGCGCCTGCTTCGTGTTTGATGAGCGTGTATCCGTCGAACACGGGCTGAAGGAGGGTGAGCACCGGCTGTGCCACGCCTGCCGCAACCCGATCACATCAGAGGAAATTGCCTCGCCGCTTTATGAGGAAGGCGTTTCCTGCAGCCACTGCTATCCAAGACGCACAGAAGAAGACCGGCTGCGCTACCGTCAACGGCAGCATCAGATCGCGCTGGCAAAAAAACGCGGCCAACGGCATATCGGCAGCTGAGCTTGTTGCTGTTGAATGAGCTTTGCGCCCAGAATTTCGCCGTCAGGCCGCGCCGAGACGGCACGGGGTTGACTGTTCCGCAGTACGAAGCTCGTTGAGCATCTCGGTGATTCGCTCGGCCGCCGCAGGCTTTCCGAACAAATAGCCCTGCAGACAGTCGCAGCCGAACAGGCGCATGGCGACCGCCTGCCCCTCGGTTTCGATGCCTTCCGCCGTCACCGGGATATCGAGCGAGCGGGCGAGCGCCACCGTCGCCTGCAGCATTTCGCGCTGGCGCTTGTCCTCGTTGACGCCCATCACCAACGAGCGGTCGATCTTGATGCGGTCGAAGCCGAACTGCCGGAGATAGCCGATCGATGAGAAGCCGGAACCGAAGTCGTCGAGCGCCACCTTGACCCCCAGACCTTTCAGCCGCTCGATCGACTGGCGGGTACGCTGCGGATTCTGGATCATATACCCTTCGGTGATCTCGAGAGTGATGCGGCTGGCCTCGATCTCCGTCTGCTTCAACACGTAGCGCACATAGTCGGTGAAGGCTGGATTGCGGAACTGGCCGGGCGAGACATTGACAGATACGTTCAGCTCCGGCCACTGCTTGGCCGTCTCGCAGGCCTTGCGCAGCACGAACAGGCCGAGTGATTCAATGAGGCCGCTGGTCTCGGCGATCGGAATGAACACCTCTGGCGAAACCGGGCCGTGGCCCGGACGGTTCCAGCGCACCAGCGCCTCGACGCCGGTCAGCGCATGCGTGGCCGCATCGACCAGCGGCTGATAGGCAAGGGTCAGATCACCGCTTTCAATGGCGATTCTGAGATCGAGTTCCAGAGCATTGCGCTGCTGCCGGTCCGCATCCATCGACGGGTCGTAAAGCGTCATGCGCGCACGGCCCGCCTCCTTCGCCTTATACATGGCAAGGTCGGAACGGCGCACCAGTTCCTCGCGATCGATTGCGCCGGCAGGCGACATGGCGATGCCGATGCTGGCGCCGACGACGACGACACGGCGACCGATCTCCAGCGGCTCGACGAGAAAATCGAGGATCTGCTCGGCGAGCTGCAGGGCGGCGGCGTTCTCGCCATCGGAGAGAAAGGCGATCGCAAATTCATCGCCGCCGATGCGGGCTAGAACTGCGCCTTGCGGGATCAATACCTTGAGGCCGGCCGCGACCGCGCGGATCAATTGGTCACCGGTGCCGTGTCCATAGCTGTCATTGACTTCCTTGAAACCGTCGAGATCGAGATAGAGGAGCAGCACGTTGCGTTTGCTCTGGCGCGCTTCGAGGACACAACGATCGACGGCGAGCCCGAGGCCGTCGCGATTGGAAAGGCCGCTCAGCCTGTCGCGCAGCGCCTCTTCGCGCGCGCTGTTTTCCTCCGCCTTCAGGCGTCGGCCGACCAGCCAGCCGATGGCCAGAAGCACCCCGAAGAAAAGCCCGACGAGACCGAGTGCCTCGATGACCATCGGTCGTACCTGCGCGTAGGCAATATTGCCGGGTGAGCGCGAATTCCAGACGAGCTTGCCGATCGTTGCCCCCGACGGATCGGCGATAGGTACAAAATATTCTGCCTCGAAACTCGGCGGCGCCAGCCTCAGTCCGCCGATCACATAGGTCTGGCCGAGTCCGGCCACCCTGTCGTCATCGAGATGGCGTGCGAAAATGAGATACCGGTGCTGCCCGGCGGGCGCATCAAGCGCGCCGGATTTCTTCCGCACCAATGCCACGCCGACAGCGGCAATGCCGCGTTTGGTGGTGATGAATCCGACTGCCTGGGGCGAATCGGCCGGACCGGCCGCCTTGACCACGTCGAACAGCTTCCACAGCGAAGGCGCGAAGAAATCCGCGGGCGGCTCCTCCATCGGTTTGCCGTCGCGATACGCCATGATCGAGTTCTTCGCATCATCGACAACGATTGCCATGTCGAAAAGTGAGCTGTTGACCGACATCTCGCCGTAGTTGCTAACCGTCCACGCCATGCCATCCGACGCATAGACGTTGGCGGCGGCATCGTCCCAGGCGGCATAATCGTCGAGCGTCGCACCGAGCTGATCCTCGAAGGTCTTCAACGCGCCGATTGTCGTTTCGCGCGAGCGCTCGTCATCAAGGACATTGGCGTTCTCAGCCACGCGTTCGAGTGCCGTCAGCACCATGATGGTGGCGACCGCGACGATGACGGCGAAGGAGAGCAGCACGCCCGTGACGGTGACGTCACGGCCTATTCCCGATCCCCTGCCCTGCAATTTTCCGAGTATCTGCATTCCTGCTCCCTGACCAGCGGAGTTTGCCAGTCAAGGGTTCAGAAACGTTTAAGCAACCGCCTGTTGCAGCTTTCCGCTGGTCTATTTTTTCAGTTTGCTATGCTGAGCCGGCGTGTGATTGCCTTTCGGAAATTCAGCCGCGAGTGCGCGATACCATTTACCGCTCTTCTTCACCGTGCGCCGCTGCGTCTCATAATCGACATGAACGAGACCGAAGCGCATGCGATAGCCTTCCGCCCATTCGAAATTATCCATCAGGCTCCAGGCAAAATAGCCGCGCATGGGGTAGCCGTCTTTGATGAGGTCGGCCACGACATCGAGGTGACCGCCGAGATAGTCGAGGCGCATCGTATCGTCGACCTCGTCCCCGACGACACCGGTATTGTCACAGGCGCCGTTCTCGGTGATGTAGCATTCCGGCAGGTCGTAGCGGCGATAGAGGTCCTCGACCAGGAGCTTCAATCCGGGCGCATAGATTTCCCAGCCGATATCGGTCTTGACGTCGCTTGCAGGCGGCGCTTTCACCGTCCAGGGGAAGTCGCCTTTTCGTTCGGCATCGTCGGTGACGCGCTCGGGCGTGTAATAATTCAGACCCCACCAGTCGAGCTTCTGACTGATGAGCTTCAGGTCCCCGTCATCGATCACGGGCATGCGGTCCCCGAGCGCCTCGACGAATTCGTTCGGATATTCGCCCTTGAAGACGGGATCGAAGAAGGCGCCGTTGTGGAACTGATGCGCCCGTTCGGCGGCTGCCAGATCGGCCGGGCTGTCGGAGCCCGGGATGACCGCGGCGGCGTTGAGCACGAGCCCGACCGGCACATTGGGAGCTTCCGAACGGATTGCCTCGACACCGAGGCCATGGGCGAGGTTCATGTAATGCATGGCGTGAAGGGCAGCCTGCATGTTGCGCTCACCCGGAGCATGGATGCCGTAAAGGTGGCTCAGCCAGACGATGCACCAGGGCTCATTGAATGTCGCGACGGCGTCGAGACGATCGCCGAGGCGGTTCATCACAGTCTTGGCGTAGCGCTGATAGGCATAGGCGGTCGAGCGCGCCGTCCAGCCGCCGTCGCCGGCGAGCATCAGAGGCAGGTCCCAATGGTAGAGCGTCGCGAAGGTCCTGATCCCGCGCGCCTTGCAGCCATCGACCAGCCGATCGTAGAAATCGAGGCCCGCCTCGTTCACCGGGCCCGTGCCCTCCGGGACGATCCGCGGCCAGGCAATGGAAAAACGGTAGGCCTCAACGCTCATGTCCTTGATGAGATCGAGGTCTCGCTCCAGGCGGTTATAGTGGTCGCAGGCAATGTCGCCGTTGTCGCGGTTATAGACGCGGCCGGGCATGTTGCAGAAGGCGTCCCAGATCGACGGCTTGCGGCCATCGGCCTTGCTGGCGCCTTCGATCTGGAAGGCGGCGGTGGCAACGCCGAAGGTGAAATCACCGGGAAAGCGGCTTGCAAGCGTCTTGGCGTCGATCATCTGTATCCCCCGGCTCTCAGCAATGTGGGTTGCCCGTGGGCCGGATTTAGCCAAGCCGGCAAGCAAAGTACAGGTGCTGGGGAAGAAAAACTGCAACGTTGCAGGACTAGTGACAGAACGGCATCGTTCCGTCGCCTCGGTCGCCATACTTTCGGCCCCCACGCTCTCATAACGCGAATGTCAGCAGTCGTGACTTGCTGCCGAGCCCATGATCACTACACAGCGAAGACATCACAACGTGAAAGGAATCCCATGCTGTCTTCGATCCATCTGCTGCAGCCGCATCTGCTGAGCCTGCTGCGCCTCGTCTCGTCGCTCGTGCTTTTCAGCTACGGAACGCAGAAGATTTTGCACTTTCCGGCCGCGGCAAGCGTGCCGCCGATGGGCTCGCTCTCCTGGATCGCCGGGCTGATCGAACTCACCCTCGGCTTCGTCGTGGTGATAGGATTCCAGACACGCATTGCAGCCTTCGTACTCTCCGGCCTGATGGCCTTCGCCTATTTCCTCGGCCATGCGGGGAAGAGCTTTTATCCCGCGCAGAACGGTGGCGTCGCCGCGATCCTGTTCTGCTTCGTGTTTCTCTATTTGGTGGCGGCAGGCGCCGGCCCGCTCAGCATTGACGGCCTCATGAAGCGCAACCGCGCTGCGGCCTGAGGCCTGACGGACAAGCCGAGGCGGCCCAAGACCGCCGCGGCATTTCCTGCGACTCCGCGCCATCCGACGCACGGATCGCCAAAGATCAGAGCTTGACCCAGGCGCCGTTTTTCTTGGACGAGGCAACACAGGCCTCGACGAAGGCGACACCCTCCACGCCGTCGTCGACTGTGGGATAGACCACCGCCTTATCGACTTCCTTGCCCCTCTTGCGGGCGTTGATCGCATGCGCGGCTTCCGTATAGATCGTCGCAAAGGCTTCGAGATACCCTTCCGGATGCCCTGACGGCACGCGTGACACGCGCCCGGCAGCCGCTCCGGCGCCGGCGCCGCCGCGGGTGATCAGCCGCTTCGGCTCGCCGAAAGGCGTGTACCAGAGGTAATTCGGGTCCTTCTGGGTCCATTCCAGCCCGCCCTTGCTGCCATAGACGCGCACCATCAGGCCGTTTTCATGGCCCGGCGCCACCTGGCTGCACCAGAGCATACCCTTAGCCGGCTTCTCCGCGCCCTTCGCCTTGAAGCGCAGCATGACATGGGCGTTATCGTCCAGCCGGCGGCCGGGAACGAAGCTGTCGAGGTCGGCGGCCAGGCTGTCGAGTTCCAGTCCGGTAATGAAGGAGGCAAGATTATAGGCATGTGTGCCGATATCGCCTGTAGACCCGCCGACGCCGGACTGGGCCGGATCGGTGCGCCAGGCAGCCTGCTTCTGCCCGGTCTGCTCGACCGCTTCCGTCAGCCAATCCTGCGGATATTCGGCCTGGACCACTCTTATATCGCCGAGTTCGCCGTTCGCGATCATCTCCCGCGCCTGGCGGACCATCGGATAGCCGGTGTAATTATGCGTCAGCACGAAGAGCGCGCCGCTCTCGTCGGCCACCTTCTTCAGCTTCTTCGCATCGGCGAGGTTCGATGTCAGCGGCTTGTCGCAGATGACATGAATGCCGCGTTTCAGGAATTCCTTGGCCGCGTCATAGTGCACATGGTTCGGCGTGACGATCGCCACCGCCTCGATGCCGTTCTTCAGCTTCGCCTCGCGGATCGCCATCTCGCGGTAGCTGGAATACGTCCGCGACGGGTCGAGGCCAAGGTCGCGGCCGGACTGAACCGCCTTCTCAGGCGTCGACGACAGCGCGCCGGCGATGAGATCGTACTGATCGTCGATGCGGGCTGCGATGCGGTGCACTGCACCGATGAACGCGCCCGCGCCGCCGCCCACCATGCCAAGCCGGATGCGCGGCTCGCGGGTCTGTTCGGATGATGCTTCGATTGCCATTCTTGTCCTCCTGAAATTGAATCTGGTGCGGGTGCGCCCCTCATCCGGCTGCTGCCCCCTTCGCCCCGCAAGCGGGGCGGAGGCGATATGCCGCAGCGGCTTTTCCGCTCTCAACGTTTGGTCGGGCAAGTCCCCTCTCCCCGTTTACGGGGAGAGGGTTAGGGTGAGGGGCACCCACCAGATGCCCTGTTTAGGAAAGCCCCAGCATCCGCCGATTGGCCGCTTGGTCCGTGCCGCCGGCGGCAAAATCGTCGAAGGCCTTTTCCGTGACGCGGATGATATGGGCGGCGACGAATTCGGCCCCCTCGCGGGCGCCATCCTCCGGATGCTTCAGCGCGCATTCCCATTCGACCACGGCCCAGCCGTCGAAATTATTGGCCGTCATCTTCGAGAAGACCGCGCCGAAATCGACCTGGCCGTCGCCGAGCGAGCGGAAGCGGCCGGCGCGTTCCACCCAGCCCTGGTAACCGCCGTAAACGCCCTGGCGCCCGGTCGGATTGAACTCGGCATCCTTGACGTGAAACATCTTGATGCGGTCCTTGTAGATGTCGATGTTCTCGAGATAATCGAGGCACTGCAGGACATAATGCGAGGGATCATAGAGCATGTTGGCGCGGGAATGGTTCTTCACCCGCTCCAGGAACATCTCGAAGGTGATGCCGTCATGCAGGTCTTCACCCGGATGGATCTCGTAGCAGACGTCGATGCCGTTTTCATCCGCATGGTTGAGGATCGGCGTCCAGCGGCGGGCAAGTTCGTCGAACGCGGTCTCAACCAGGCCGGCGGGACGCTGCGGCCAGGGATAGATGAAGGGCCAGGCAAGCGCCCCGGAGAAGGTCGCATGCGCCTTGAGGCCGAGGTTTTTCGATGCGGTCAGCGCCAGCTTGACCTGCTCGACCGCCCATTCCTGGCGCGCCTTCGGGTTGCCGCGCACCTCGGGGGCCGCGAAGCCGTCGAAGGCTTCGTCATAGGCCGGGTGAACGGCGACGAGCTGGCCCTGCAGATGGGTCGAAAGTTCGGTGATTTCGATGCCGTTTTCGCGGGCCTTGCCGGCGAATTCGTCGCAATAATCCTTCGACGTCGCGGCCTTCTTCAGATCGATCAGCTGGCTTGTCCAGGTCGGCACCTGGACGCCCTTGTAACCGATGTCGGCCGCCCATTTGGTGATCGCGTCCCAGGAATTGAAAGGCGCGGTATCGCCCGCGAACTGGCCAAGAAAAAGGCCGGGGCCCTTGATCGTCTTCATGTCAGATTCCTCCCTGAACATCGACCGTAAACGTTTCTGAAAACTTGTAGCACGCATTTTGACGGGTGCAAGGCGCTTCCTTGTCCTGCCTCGCGGATTTGGCGCGAGGCCAGATGCGATATGGTTGCGAGCTAATCATGATGGGCGTTGGCGGGCAAGAGGTACGTGCAGCATTTTCAGCGCCGCGCCGCATGCGCGCATAAAAATGCGCCCGTCCTTTCGAACGGGCGCGTCTTTCGGTCGTCGGATCAGAACGGAGAATCCGGGAAGTAGAAGTTCTTGGCATTCTCCTTGGTGACGAGCGTTGCGTCGAGGATGTAATTGCCGTGAACCGGGACCTGATCGTAGAGCGCCGCCGCCGTCAGCTCCATTGCCGTGCCGACCATTGCCGGCGGATAGAGAACGTCGACCGGGATCAGCTTGTCGCCGTCCATGACCTTCTTGACCATGTCCTTGGAGCCGGCGCCGGCGACGACATATTGAATGTCGGTGCGCTTGGCCTGCTCGATCGCCTGCAGTACGCCGACGGCCATATCGTCGTCCTGGCACCAGACGACGTCGATTTTCGGGTACTTCGTCAGGTAGTCCTGCATTACTTTGAAGGCGTCGTCGCGGTTCCAGTTGCCGTACTGGCGGTCGAGAACCTTGACCTTGGAGCCGGCGATACCCTTGTCGAAGCCATCCTGGCGCTGCTGATCGATCGGGATCGGCAGACCGCGGATAACGACGACCTCGGCTTCCGGCGTCTTTTCGGCAATGTACTTGCCGGCGACTTCGCCGAGTGCCGGGTTGTTGCCGGCGACGTAAAGATCACGCACGGAATTATCGTTGTTCGACGGCGCGCGGTCGACAAGTGCTACGAACTTACCCTTGTCCTTGACTTCCTTGATGGCGTTGACGAGCGGATCCGGGTCCGACGGCAGGATGACCAGCGCGTCGATGCCCTGTGTATCGAGGTCCTGCACGGCGTTTGCCTGCGTCGCGGCATCCGGTGAAGTCTTGACGATGACGTTCAGGCCCGGATGTTCGGCCATCAGTTTCTTGGCGATACGCTCGGCATGGAACACGACGCCAGAAGTCCAGCCGTGGTCGGCGGCCGGAATGGACACACCGATCGTGTAGTTCTTGTCCTGGGCGTAGGCTGCGCCGGCAAAAGCCACCCCCGCAACAGCCAGACCCAACATGAGCTTGCGCATGCTTATTTCCTCCCAAAAATATCAGGGACTTGTCCAATTCGAGCCGGGTGCCCCGTGAAGCCCGGCCAATCCGAGAAGCTCTTTGCCTTAGGATTTGCGAACCAGCGACCGCTGCACCAGCATGGCGATGATGATGATTGCACCCTGGATCGCGCCGATGAGATACTCGCTGATGAAGTTCGAAAGCAGCATGATGTTGCCGACGAGTTCGAGAATGAAGGCGCCGCAGATGGTCCCCCAGACCCGGCCGGCGCCGCCCTTGAGCGCCGTGCCGCCGACGACGACGGCGGTGATGGCCTGCAACTCCCACAGGATACCGGTCGTTGCCGAGGTGGAACCGAGACGCGGTACATAGAGCAGCACGGCGATCGCCACGCAGAGTCCCTGGATAACGAAGGCAATCGTGCGCACGCGGTTGACTGCAATGCCCGAATAGCGCGCGACGTCGCTGTTCGAACCGACAGCCACGACATGGCGGCCGTAACGGGTGCGATAGAGGATAAAGGCTGCAATCGCGGTGACGACGAGGATTACCACGATCGGCACGGGAACGCCGAGAATATTGCCGAAATAGGCTGGGCGGTAGAGCGTCTGGATTTCACTCGAGCGCAACGTGATCGCGCCGCCCTGCGACAGCCAGGTGGTCAGGCCGCGATAAATGCCCATTGTGCCGAGCGTGGCAATGAAAGGCTCGATCTTGCCGACGGTGGTGATGAGGCCGTTTGCGAGGCCGCAAAGAGCCCCCGCCATCACCGTAAAGACCACCGCTGCCGTCAGCATCAGCACCGGATCGGCAATGACGCCTGAATTAATGAGCAGGATCATCAGACTGGCGACGAAGGCGACCATCGAGCCGACGGAAAGGTCGAGGTCTCCGGACGAGATCACGAAAGTGGCGCCGACCGCGATGATGGCGATGAAAGCGCAGCGCGTCGCGACGTTGGCAAGATTGGTGATGCCGATGAAGTTCGGATTGACCAGTGCGCCGACGACGAGAAGCAAGGCCAAGGCGGCAAACGGTGCAACCGCGCGCAGATCAACGTCACGCCAGGACCTGCGCCGGATCGCCCTGGTCTCCTCGTTAATGCTCATGTCCAAAACCAACCTCCCGTCCCAGATCGTCTGGGTATCCTATTTATTGTCCGCGTCGGCGAAGTCTTGCTCCGCCCTCACGCAGCCACCTTCTTTTTGAGCCCGGCGGCGTAACGCATGATCTCCTGCTCGGAAATCTCGTCGCCCTCGAGCACGCCGACGATCCGCCCCTCGCGCATGACGGCCACTCTCGTGCAGAGGCCGATGACTTCAGGCATTTCCGACGAAACGACGATGATCGACCGGCCGTCCCGGGCGAGCGCCGAAATGAAATGATAGATCTGCTGCTTGGTGCCGACATCGATGCCGCGCGTCGGCTCGTCGATGATGATGATGTCGGGATCGGTCTCCATGACTTTGGCGAGCAGCAGCTTCTGCTGGTTTCCGCCCGACATGCGGCCCGCGACGATAGCGCTGTCGCGAACCCTGATGTCGAAACGACGTTTGGCTTTCGCCAGTGCGGCCGCCTCGCTGCTCGGGCTGAGATAGCCGTGGCGCGAATGCCGTCCGAGCGATTGCAGCGTCAGATTGGTCGCCATGCCGGAGCGCAGCAGTAGACCCTTCGACTTGCGGTCTTTGGTCATATAGGCGAGGCCGCAACGATTGGCCGCGTGCACGTCGCCGGAGGGAACCGTTTGCCCTTTGATGACCACCTCGCCCTCGAGGCGGGGCCGCAGTCCCGCAATCGCCTCCATCAGCTCGGTACGGCCGGAGCCGATCAGGCCGGAAAACCCGATGATCTCGCCCTTGCGCACTTCGAAGCTCGCATCCCTGACATATCCCGTCGACACCGAAGAGACGCTGAGGACGATCTCCTCGTCGACATTGGGCTCGACCTTGGCCGGATAGAGGCTGGAAAGCTCGCGGCCGACCATCAGCTGCGCGATCGATTCGCCATCCAAAATGGCGGTCGGCGACGTCTTGATCCACTGGCCGTCGCGCAGCACCGTCACCCGGTCGGTCAGCTCCATCACCTCGTCGAGCTTATGGGACACGAAGACGAAGCTCGTGCCCTGGTCGCGAAGCTTGCGGACCTGCTTGAACAGCATATTGGTCTCTTCCCGCGACAACACGGCGGTTGGCTCGTCCATAAAGACGACACGGGCATCGCGACTGATCGCCTTGGCAATCTCGACCATTTGCTTGTCGGCGATGGAAAGCGTGCTGATCAAGGCATTCTCATCGACATGCGAACCGAGCACGTCGAGGACCTTGCGCGTTTCAGCCCGCATATACCTACGGTCGAGCACGCCGAGACGCGTAACCTCGCGACCGAGGAATAGGCTCTCGGTCACGGTCAGATGGTCGGCGAGGTTGAATTCCTGATGAATGATGACGATGCCGAGCGCTTCCGCAGCGCCATTCGGCGGCAGCACCAAAGGCTTGCCGTCGAGCAGGATTTCGCCGGAACTCGGCTGTTCGAAACCCGAGAGCACCTTGACGAGGGTGGATTTGCCGGCGCCGTTTTCGCCCATGAGCGCATGGATTTCGCCGGCGCGGAGATCGAAGTTGACGCTGAAGAGGACCTGCACGCCGCTGAAGGATTTACATATGCGCCTGGCGGACAGCACCACGGGTGCGGTGTCGGCGATCTCCACGGTCATTATGCCCTCCCCTAGAGCGCCGCACCCGGCAACGCTCCGCTTTGAACTAGCGCACATTTTCCTTGTGAAAACCGCCTTGGGCTCTCAAACAGGCACGCGCATGCGGCTCCCGACCGCTTCGAGCCTTATGTAAACCTTTACATAAAGCATGTAAAGGTTTACATCGTGGATTAACACAGATGAGTTGACGCTTACCTTTGACCTCTCGACAAGTCTGTGTAGTGTCGCGGCGAAGACAGCCTTAAGGCAGAGCCCAGTGTCGAATTCCACGCCCGCAACAATCGAAGACGTCGCCCGGATCGCCGAGGTCTCTATCGCGACGGTTTCCCGGGCGATCCACACGCCGGAGAAGGTCGCCAACTCGACGCGGCTCAAGGTCAACCAGGCGATCGCCATCACCGGTTATACGACTAATGCCATGGCGCGCAGCCTGAGGCTCGGCCGCTCCAACATGATCCTCGTGGTGGCGCCCGACATCGGCGATCCCAATTTCTCCAACATTCTCGTCGGACTGGAGAACGAGGCTCGCGCCCACGGCTACGGCGTCCTGATCGGCCACACCCAGAACGATGCCCAGCGCGGCTTGGAATATCTGAAATTCTTCAACTCCAACCAGGCGGCTGGGCTCATCCTCTTCACCGGCATCCTGCCCTTCGGTCACCAGACCATGACGGCGCGCCTACCGCCGAGTGTCGGGGTCTTCGAACCGGTCTTCAACGGCGGCATTCCCTATGTCGGCGTTGACGATACCGAGGGCGCGCGAAAGGCCGTGGATCTGCTGCTGGCCGAAGGCCATCGCAAGATCGCCTTCATCGGCGATTCCCGCACTCGGCTCGCCTATACCAGGCGCCGCATGGGTTATGATGCCGGTCTCGACGCTGCCGGCGTCCCGCCCGATTTGCGGATCGTGCTCGAAGGCGACGGCACGATCGAAAGCGGACGGCATGCGGTCGAGCAGCTTTTCATGCGCGACACGCTTCCGACCGCCTTTATGTGCGTGAACGACCAGACGGCGATCG
This sequence comes from Rhizobium sp. NLR8a, assembly GCF_019685235.1. Taxonomy (NCBI): domain Bacteria; kingdom Pseudomonadati; phylum Pseudomonadota; class Alphaproteobacteria; order Hyphomicrobiales; family Rhizobiaceae; genus Rhizobium; species Rhizobium sp. NLR8a. The sequence goes on along the minus strand of NZ_JABDWI010000006.1, from coordinate 70,049 downwards.
GCGTCATGATCGGACTCGGCGCGCGAGGCTATGATATTCCGCGGGATTTCTCGGTGACCGGCTTCGACGATGTGCCGCAGGCCGTCTTCATATCCCCATCGCTGACGACGATCCGTCAGCCGAGAACGGCGATCGGCAAACAGGCGATGGCGCTGCTGCTGGAGCTCCTGTCCGACGGACAGCCAGCCGAGACGGAAATCCTGCTTAGGCCGGATCTGGTGGTGCGAAACTCCGTCTCAGCGCCGTCGCGCAACTGGTTGAAGCGCTGAACGGAGATGGCATAGCCGGCTAACAATGCGCCGGCGACCGATGGCCGCCGGCGCCTGTCATCAGACGTAACGGTTGACGACGTTTTCGAGCAGTTCCTGCTTGCCGGATTTCGGCTGCGGGTTGACGTCCTTGCTCTCGACCCAGTTCGTGATCTCATCGAGCGAATACTCGCCGCGGAAGAGCTTCTGCGCCTCGGCCGTTTCCCAACCGGCATAACGGTCGGCAAGCGGCTGCGACAGAGCCTTGTCCTCGATCATCTTGGCAGCCGCCTTCAGGCCGCGGGCGCAGCAATCCATGCCGCCGATATGACCGATCAAGAGGTCTGCCGGATCGAGCGACTGGCGGCGCAGCTTCGCATCGAAGTTGGTGCCGCCGGTCTTGAAGCCGCCGCCCGCCAGAACGTGGTAATAGGCGAGCGCCATTTCCGGAACGTTGTTCGGGAACTGGTCGGTGTCCCAGCCGGACTGGTAGTCGTTGCGGTTCATGTCGATCGAGCCGAAGATGCCAAGCGCATTGGCAAGCGCCAGCTCGTGCTCGAATGAGTGGCCGGCAAGGATCGCATGGCCCTGCTCGATATTGACCTTCACTTCGTTTTCGAGACCGTGCTTCTTGAGGAATCCGTAGACAGTCGCAACGTCGTAATCATACTGGTGCTTGGTCGGCTCCTGCGGCTTCGGCTCGATCAGGATCGTGCCCTTGAAGCCGATCTTGTGCTTGTATTCGACGACGAGGTTGAGGAAGCGGCCGAGCTGGTCGAGCTCGCGCTTGAGATCGGTGTTGAGCAGCGTCTCGTAACCTTCGCGGCCGCCCCAGAGCACGTAGTTCTCGCCGCCGAGCTTCTGCGTAGCGTCGATGCAGGTCTTGACCGTCGCAGCTGCGAAAGCAAAGACGTCCGGATCGGGGTTGGTCGCCGCACCCGACATGTAGCGGCGGTTGGAGAAGAGGTTCGCTGTGCCCCAGAGCAGCTTGGTGCCGGTGGCTGCCTGCTTCTCGGCGAAATAATCGACGATCTCGTTGAGGTTCTTGGTGTTCTCGGCAAAGTTCTTGCCTTCAGGGCGCACGTCGGCGTCGTGGAAGCAGTAATAGGGCGCACCGAGCAGCGAGAAGAATTCGAAAGCGACGTCGGCCTTGAGCTTGGCGGCCTTCATCGTGTCTTCGAACCAGGGACGCAGGAAGGTCTGGCCGCCGAAGGGGTCGCCGCCGGGCCAGGTGAAGGTGTGCCAATAGGCCACCGCAAAACGCAGATGGTCTTCCATGCGCTTGCCGAGAACAATCTCGTCCGGCTGGTAATAGCGGAAGGCCAGCGGATTGGTGCTGTCAGGGCCTTCATATTTGATCTTCTGGATATCGCCGAAAAATCCGGTGCTCATATTGGGGTCTCCTTTGGGTTCGTATCTCTTGGCAGTTCTGAATTCTTGTCTGCGGAGGCAGCCCCTCATCCGCCTACCGGCACCTTCTCCCCGAGGGCAGAAGGGACTTGCCGCTACGTTGCAGCTCTTTCAAAGCCATTGCTGCGAACTCCCCCTCTCCCCCGGGGAGAGGGTAGGGTGAGGGGGCCGCCGGCTCGAGTTCTCAATGCGCCAGCGACTTGATCGCCGGATAGAGCGCCCGATAGCGCTTGTAAGCGTCCTCGTAAGCGCCCTTAAGCGCCGCGACCGGTTCGATCGTGCCTGCCGTCATCGGCGGCGTGCAGACGGCGATCGGATCCGCACCCGTCGCCGCGATTAGGCCGAGACGGGCCGCACCGAAAGCTGCGCCGAAATCGCCGTCGGCCGGTAGATCGACCGGAACGCCGAGCGCCGTCGCGATCGACGCCAGCCAATAATGCGAGCGCGAACCGCCGCCGATTGCCGTCACGCGGGAGATGCCGGTGCCGGCCGAACGCAGCGCTTCGAGATTGTCGCGAATGGCGAAAGCCACGCCTTCGAGCACGGCCTGGGTCAGCGCCGCGCGGCTGCTTTCATGCCCGAGCCCGATAAAGGCCCCGCGGATGACGGCATCATTGTGTGGCGTACGCTCACCGGAGAGATAGGGCAGGAAGGTGACGCCGCTCGGCGCCTTCAGTGTCTCGCCGAGTTCGCCTGTGAGATCAGCGGCCGATTTGCCGGTCACACCGGAATGCCAGTTGAGCGCATCGGTGGCCGAGAGGATGACGCCCATCTGATGCCAGGTGTTGGGCAACGCATGGCAGAAGGCATGCACGGCGCTTTCCGGCTTCGGCAGATAGGAGCCGTTGGCGGCAAAAAGCACGCCCGAGGTGCCGAGTGAGACGAAGGCCGCGCCATCGCTGACCGTGCCCATGCCGCAGGCCGAGGCTGCATTGTCGCCCGCGCCGCCGGCAACGACGACCGAGCCTGATATGCCCCACTGGGCCGCGAGTTCGGACCGCAGTCTGCCGGCCTGATCGGTCCCTTCGACAAGCGCCGGCATCTGCTCCCTCGAAAGGCCGGTGGCGGCAAGCAGTTCCGACGACCAGCCGCGCTTGCCAGTATCGAGCCAGGAGGTGCCTGCCGAATCCGACATTTCGGAGATATATTCGCCGGTCAGCCAGAGACGCAGATAATCCTTCGGCAACAATACCTTGGCGACCTTCGCGAAAGTCTCAGGCTCATGCTTCCTGATCCAGGCGAGCTTGGGCGCCGTAAAGCCGGGAAACACGATATTGCCGGTCAGCGCCCGGAAACGCGGGTCGGCGTCGAGTGCGGCGGCTTCGACGTGACTGCGTGTATCGTTCCAGAGAATGCAGGGCCGCAATACCTTGTCGCTCGCGTCGATCAGCGTGGCGCCGTGCATCTGGCCCGAAAGGCCGATGCCCGTGACTGCGGCGAACTCCTTTGGATGTTTCGCCTTGAGGCCGGCCACGGCCTCCTCGGTCGCGCGCACCCAGTGAGCCGGTTCCTGTTCCGACCAGCCGGAATGCGGGCGCGAGACGTCGAGCGCACCGTTGGCCGAACCGACGATCTTCTGGTCGCCGTCGATCAGCATCGCCTTGACGCCGGAGGTTCCGAGATCGAGACCGAGATACATGTGGCATTCTCCCTTTGCCGTTACGGCAGATTGTCCTTCAGGAATATGTCGAGGCGGATACGCTCCTGCGCTTCGATGACGGCGAGCCCGTCCGCCTTGGCCTTCAGCACGCGAATGGCGCTGCGCACCTCATGACCGGCATTCTGATTGAGGATCGCATCAATCGTGTTGTCGATGAGCGCCGTCCGCGTGTGGGCGGTCAGCTCGTGGGCAATGACCGTCAGCGTCCGATCGACGGCCTTCTCCTTCAGCGCCCGGATAAGGCCGCGATTGCCTGCCCCGAGACTATAGACGCCGATAATGTCGGCATTCCCAAGTGCCTCGGCGACGAGCATATGGGCGATCTCAGGATCGTCACGCCCTTCCAGAACCGGAAGGATCGCAAGATTGGGAAACTCCTCCGCCACGACCGAGGTGAATCCTTCCAGCCGCTCGCGATGGTCGCGCACCAGCATGGAGCCGGCGAGCACGGCGATCTCGCCCTTTCGCGGCCCGAGGAATCGGCCGAGCAGGCGGGCCGCCGTGCGGCCTGCCGCGATATTGTCGACGCCGGCGTAGTGATGGCGCAGCGATCCGGTAAGATCGGACACCAGCGTGACGATGGGAAAGCCCGCATGCACCAGCCTGTCGACGACGGCATGCACTTCAGGCGCATCGGTCGCAACCATTGCGATGCCGCAAGGTTTTTCGCGGGAAAGCCCGTCAAGCACGGCGACAAGAGCGGCCGGATCGAAGGCAGGCACCTCGATGGTGCGAATATCGGTGCGTTCGGCCGGCGAGCGAAGGATCGCCTGCCGGATTTCGGCATTGAGCCCGTGCATGAAGGAATTGTCGCTGGCCGGCAGGATGAAGACCAGCGGATAGGTGCGACCCTTGGCGAGATTGGCGGCGGCGACGTCCCTGACATAACCGAGTTCGCGGATTGCGGTCTCGACCTTCTCCCGCGTGACATGGCGCACACCAGGACGCTGGTTGAGCACCCGGTCGACAGTCGCGAGACTGACGCCCGCCGCAGCGGCGATATCGTGAACAGTTGGCCTCATCATTCCTCCTGACGAGACCATTAGCGCCAAATTTGATGTACGTAAATCAAAAAATCCAGCGGCGCGATTTCCGCATTATTTTACCGGCATTACCGCCGGTTGGCATCGATTCGATCAGCGCCCCCCTGATGACACAGAGGCCTGAAAACCGCAACAAAAAGGCCCTCCGAAGAGGGCCTTTTCAAGGGACGGGGCCGGAGGTCAGTGGCCGCCGCCACCTCCTCCGCCGCCTTGCGGCGCGGGTTTCTTGATCATGGCGACACCGAGGATCATCGCAACGAACAGCGCAGTCAGGATGAGGAACACATCGCTGAAGGAAAGGATGACCGCCTGCTTGGTGGCGAGGCCGACCATCTGCTTGATCGCGACTGAAGTGCCGTCCATGCCGTAACTGCTGAAATTGGCAGTCATGTTGTTCATCTGATCGATCGCCGCCGGATTGCCCCAGTCCATATTCTCCCGCAGCCGCTCGTAGTGCACATCCTGCCGGCTGGTGAGCACGGTATTGATGACCGCGAGACCAACGGCGCCGCCGAGGTTTCTAGTCAGGTTGAACAGGCCGGACGCGCCGCGGATGCGCGACGGCGGCATCGTGCCGAGCGCGATGTTGTTGATCGGCACCATGCACATCATCAGGCCGAACCCGCGCAGGATCTGCGGAATGAACAGTTCATAGAAATCCCAATCCGCCGTCAGGTGGATCATGATGTATGTGCCGGCGGCGAAGCTGATGAAACCGATCACCATCATCAGGCGCAGGTCCATCTTGGTCGACAGCCGCCCGGCGATCGGCGCGGTGAAGAACATCGCAAGGCCAGAGACGAACATCGTCTCGCCGATCATCAGCGAATCATAGCCGCGGATACGCCCGAGATAGACCGGGTAGATATAGGTAAGGCCGTAAAGGCCGATGCCCATGACGAAGGAAAACACCGAGCCGAAGGAGAAATTCCTGTTCGCAAAGGCCTTGAGATCGACTACGGGAAACTCCACCGTGAAGGCGCGATAGAAGAAGACGATGGCCGCGACGCCGGAAGCGACGGCAGCCAGCGCAATGGAATTGTCGTTGAACCAATCGTTCGAGTTGCCCTCTTCGAGCACATATTCCAGCGCGCCGAGGAAGACGCCCATCGAGATCAGCCCCCACCAGTCGAACTTCTTGAAGAGCGACAGTTCCGGCTTGTCGAAGTCGATGAAGTTCCAGGTAACCAGCGTGACGATGATGCCCGGAACGATATTGACGAGGAACAACCAGTGCCAGGAGAAGGCGTGGCTGAGATAGCCGCCGACGGTCGGGCCGATGGTCGGCGCCAGCGTCGCGATCAGGCCGATGATCGGCGAGACGATGCTGCGCTTCGACGGCGGAAAGATGGTGAAGGCGGCCGCGAAAACCGACGGGATCATGCCGCCGCCGATGAAGCCCTGGATGGCGCGGTAGACGATCATCTGGTCGATATTCGTCGCCGTCGCCGCAAGCGCACTCGCCATGGTGAAGCCGGCGGCCGAGATCGCGAAGAGGTAGCGCGTCGAGATGATGCGCGCCAGCGTTCCCGAAAGCGGGATCATGATCACTTCCGCGATCAGATAGGCCGTCTGCACCCAGCCGATTTCGTCGGAACCGGCCGACAGGCCGGCCTGAATTTCGGCAAGCGAAGCAGAGACGATCTGAATGTCGAGGATCGACATGAACATGCCGAGCACCATCGCGAAGAAGGCGATGAGCTTCCTCGGATCCATGCGATCTCCGGCGTGGGCAGGCACCGCCGGCATCGTTCCCGCTGTTGCTGTCGCGCTCCCGGCCATCGGACCACCTCCGCCTTTCCTTTTGCTGGAATTGCTCCGAAGGTTTACTTGTTCGGTGCCGTGCGGGTATCGACGTCGACGACGACGCTGAGGCCCGCGCGCAAACGCCCGCTGTCGAGCGCATCCTGCGGCAGCGCAATGCGCACCGGCACACGCTGAATTACCTTGGTGAAGTTGCCCGTGGCGTTTTCCGGTGGCAGCAGCGAAAAGACCGAACCGGAGGCCGGCGAGATCGATTCGACGGTACCGACGATCGGATGGTCGTCATAGGCATCAACATGGACGTTGACCTTCGAGCCTGGAACGAGATGCTGGATCTGCGTTTCCTTGAAATTGGCGTCGATATAAAGCTGGCGCACCGGAACGAGCGCCATCAGGCGCTGGCCGGGCGAGACCAGATCGCCTTCCTGGATGGAACGATTGCCGACGATGCCGTCATAGGGCGCCTTGAGCACAGTGAAGGAGAGGTCGCGGGCGGCCTTGTCGCGCTGGATTTCCAGCGTGCGGACGGAACCTTCGGCTTCCCTGCGTTGGGCTTCGAGGATGGCGATATTGGCCTGTGCCGCCACGATATTGGCGTCGCCGCCGGCAAGATTGGCCTTGGCCTGATCGAGGGCCGTATTAGCATCATCGAGATCCGCGGTGGTGCCGACCGACTTCGCCTGCAGGTCGCTCTGGCGCTTCTGCTTGATTTCCGCGCCGCGAACCGTCGCTTCGAGGGCAGTCTTCTGGGCCTGAGCCTGCACGAGGCTCGCCTTGGCGCCTTCAATCTGCGCATCAATACGGCTCAGCGAAAGCTGCTCGGTCGCGATCTGGGCATTCGCCTGATCGAGGGCATTTTGGTAGTCGCCGTTATCAAGGGTAGCGAGAACGTCGCCTGCCTTGACTTCCTGGTTGGCGACAACATTCACCTTCGCGACATAGCCGGTAACCTTCGGCGAGATGGTCGCGATATCGCCTTCGATATAGGCGTCGTCGGTCGACACCATGAACCGGCCGTTCATCCACCATTCGTATCCATACCAGCCGCCGCCCGCAAGCAGGGCAAGCACGACGATCGGCAGCACCGGGCTGCGGCGCTTCTTTGCCGAAGCAGCAACCGGGGCCTCGGCCGGCGCCGATTGCGCGGGAGCAGCCGGCTTTTCCAGGGCTTCCGCCGTCGGAGCCTCTGCAACCACCGCGACCTTTGCCTCTTCGGCCTCGGCGTTTTCGCTGACGATACGCGCGACGTTGCTTTTCTGGTTGCTCGACATGGCCACTTTACCGATCTTTGGAGTAATAATCGAACTGAACGGTTCGGTTCAGTTGACATAAACCTGTTTTATCGTCATATCAAGATGTATAGAACCAATCGGTTCGATTTCTTTTAAGGAAAATGCGAAACCGTAAACACGGTTAAGGAGACATGACGTTAAAACCCGACCACGCCGCCGTATTCAGCCCTCCCGCTGCCGGAGGCCGATTTGCTGCGGGCGAAGATCCGGCCAAGCGCCAGCAAATTCTTGCCGGCGCCAAGCGCGTGTTCATGAAAATGGGCTTCGACGCCGCCAGCATGAACGACGTGACGCGCGAGGCCGGAGTCTCCAAGGGAACGCTCTACGTCTATTTCACCAATAAGGAAGAACTGTTTTCGGCGATGATCGAGACCGAGCGCGCCGCTTTCGTGGCGGCCGTGCGCACGGCGCTTGCCGAGCATGACGACCCCGAAGCCGGCCTGTACGAGTTCGGGATAAGCTTCGTCACCCACATGACCGATGAAAAGGTCATCAGCGCGATGCGCACTGTTCTCGGCGTTCGCGACCGCATGCCCGTGCTCTGTCAACGCTTCTTCAAAGGACCGGTAAACCTGCGCACCATCATGCGCGACTTTTTGGAACAGCATGTCGCCGAAGGCCGGCTCGAGATCGACGACATCGATCTGGCCGCGGGCCAGTTTCTCGATCTTGCCAGCGGCAGCTTCTTCAAGCTCCGCCTGTTCGGCAGCATGGAAGAACCGCCGACTCGTGAGGAAATCGACCGCGTCATCCGCGGTGCGATCAAGGTCTTCATGGCAGCCTACGGCGTGCGCCGGCACGAGACTGCCTAACCCCGCACCGTTGACTGCCGCTCTCCTTCGGCCAAAACTCCGCAAGAACGATCAAACCCGGCTGCCGGCTTTTCTCTAAGGAAGAAGCCGCAACCAAGGGAGTGAGGATGAGCGCCGTCGCAAGGGCGATCTGGTTTATAGAGAGCCATTTCGAGAGCGATATATCGCTGGAAGAGATATCGGAAGCCGCCGGATTGTCACGCTATCATCTGTCACGCGTCTTCGGGCTCGTCACCGGCCACTCGATCAGCAGCTATATCAGGGGGCGGCGCCTCAGCCGCGCCGTGCCCGCGCTGGTCGGCGGCTCATCCACCATTCTCGAGGTTGCGCTTTGCGCGGGCTACGGCTCGCACGAGGCTTTCACCCGTGCCTTCCGCGACCAGTTCGGCATGACGCCGGATGCGGTGCGCAGACAGGGGCACGCCCGCAATCTTGTCTTGCTGGAGCCGATCAGAATGGACCCCGCCCACCTCAACGACCTCGAACCGCCCCGCTTCGAAAAGCGTCAACCGATGCTCCTTGCCGGCCTGCAGGAGACCTATCCCTATGGCGGTAACGCCGCCATCCCCTCTCTCTGGCAGAAATTCAACGCCCATTTCGGTCATGTTGCAGGCCAAAAAGGCAATGTCGCCTACGGCGTCTGCACCCATATCGATGGCGAAGCGGAGAAGTATCGCTATATGGCCGGCGTCGAGATCTCCGATGCCAGCGACCTTCCGCCGGATTTTACGACGCTCAGGCTTCCGGGCCAACGCTACGCTGTCTTCACCCATCGCGGCCATGTCTCCGGCATTTCCTCGACCATGAACCGAATTTTCGGCGCATGGTGGCCAACGTCTGGCCTGGAACACGGCGAGACGCCCGACATGTTCGAACGTTACGACGAACGCTTCGATCCCTATACCGGGATGGGCGTCACTGAAATCTGGCTACCTGTCAGGGAATAAAAGTCACATCGATTTCGTATATCCCCTTGCGGCGCTTGTGCAGCAGGCCGCGGACACTACATTGCGGGCGTCATCGGTGACGCAAGGGGATATAAGCTAATGCAGGAAATCATGACGCTCATTCAGGACCCGGCCGCCTGGGTGGCGCTCATCACACTGGTGGTGATGGAAGTCGTTCTCGGTATCGACAACCTGATCTTCATTTCCATTCTCACCAACAAACTGCCGTCCGAGCATCGCGAGAAAGCCCGCCGGATCGGCATCGGCCTTGCCCTGGTCATGCGCCTGGCGCTGCTCGGCACCGTAGCCTGGATCGTACAGCTGACCGAACCGCTGTTTACGGCCTTCGGGCACGGCTTCTCCTGGAAGGATCTGATCCTGATCGCCGGCGGCCTGTTCCTCGTCTGGAAAGCCACCAAGGAAATTCACCACACGGTCGACCCGGTGGATCATCAGGAGGATTTCATCGCGAAGTCCGCCACCACGGGTTTTGCATCGGCCATCGGCCAGATCCTGCTGCTTGACCTGGTCTTCTCCGTCGATAGCATCATCACCGCCGTCGGCATGACGCCGCATCTGCCGATCATGGTGATCGCCGTCATCGCCGCCGTCACCGTCATGCTGGTTGCCGCGACCCCGCTCGCCAACTTCATCGAGAAGAATCCAACGATCGTCATGCTGGCGCTCGCCTTCCTGCTGATGATCGGTACGACGCTGATCGCCGAAGGCATGGGTTTCCATGTGCCGAAGGGTTACGTCTACGCCGCCATGGCCTTCTCCGCACTGGTCGAGGTGCTGAACATGTTCGCACGCAACGCCCGCAAGCGGAAACGCGAAGGCGCGCATTGAGGCTGATACGGGAGAGCGCGCCGCAACCGGTGCACTCTCTCAGCGCCGGCAAGCCGTTGCGGACGCGGTTTTTCTTGACGCGCCCGGTTGAATATGGCCTAAGGCCAGCCGAACGGACGATCGGCGAATGGTGCGGGCGAATGCCCTTTTTCGGCCGGTTTGCCGATGAAGATATCTGCATCCTTCCGGCCGAACCTTGCTTTCCCGTGAAAGCAGTCCGGCTTCATTGACGGGCACATACAATGACAAATTCCGGGACAGCTTCCGGCGTCCGCGTCCGCATCGCTCCCTCGCCGACCGGCGAGCCGCATGTCGGCACCGCTTACATCGCTCTCTTCAACTACCTCTTCGCCAAGAAGCACGGTGGCGAGTTCATCCTGCGCATCGAAGATACCGATGCGACGCGCTCGACCCCGGAATTCGAGACGAAGGTGCTCGACGCGCTGAAATGGTGCGGGCTGGACTGGAAGGAAGGCCCCGATATCGGCGGCCCCTACGGCCCCTATCGCCAGTCCGACCGCAAGCCGATGTATCAGCCCTATGCACAGGAACTGCTGGACAATGGCCATGCCTTCCGCTGTTTCTGCACGCCCGCGCGGCTGGAGCAGATGCGCGAGGCGCAGCGCGCCGCCGGAAAGCCGCCGAAATATGATGGCCACTGCCTCAATCTGACGGCGGAAGAGGTGACGTCACGCATGGCGGCGGGCGAAGCCGCGGTCATCCGCATGAAGATCCCGGCGGAGGGCTCCTGCGACTTTACCGACGGCGTCTATGGCGACGTGTCCATTCCGTGGGATTCCGTCGACATGCAGGTCCTGATCAAGGCCGACGGCATGCCGACCTATCACATGGCCAACGTCATCGACGACCATCTGATGAAGATCACCCATGTGGCGCGTGGCGAGGAATGGCTGGCTTCGGTGCCGAAGCACATCCTGCTCTATCGCTATTTCGGCTGGGAGCAGCCGGTCTTCATGCATCTGTCGCTGATGCGCAATGCCGACAAGTCGAAGCTGTCGAAGCGCAAGAACCCGACCTCGATCTCCTATTACTCCGCGCTCGGCTATATCCCCGAGGCGCTGATGAACTTCCTCGGCCTGTTCTTCATGCAGATCGCTGAAGGTGAAGAGCTGTTGACGATGGATGAGCTCTCCGAGAAGTTCGACCCCGAAAACCTTTCCAAGGCCGGCGCGATCTTCGACATCCAGAAGCTCGACTGGCTGAACGGCCGCTGGATCCGCGAGAAGCTCTCCGAAGAGGAATTCCAGGCGCGCGTGCTGACCTGGGCGATGGAGAACGACCGCCTGAAGGCTGGCCTGCGCCTGTCGCAGACCCGCATTTCCAAGCTCGGCGAGCTGCCCAGTCTCGCCAGCTTCCTGCTGAAGTCCGATCTCGGCCTGCAGCCGTCCGACTTCGCCAAGATCAAGTCGCCGCCGGAGGAGATCCTCGAGATCCTCAACACCGTTCAGCCGGATCTCGAAAAGATCCTGGAATGGAATGTGGAGACGATCGAAGCGGAATTGCGCGCCATCTCCGATCGCATGGGCAAGAAGCTGAAGGTCGTGGTCTCGCCGCTCTTCGTCGCCGTCTCCGGCTCGTCGCGTTCCCTGCCGCTCTTCGATTCCATGGCCATCCTCGGCCGCTCCGTCGTGCGCCAGCGCCTCAAACTCGCCGCCCAGGCGGTCGCCGCCCTCGTCGGCTCGAAGTAAGAATAGTCAGGATTTCGACAGTGGCTGACAACAAGACCGAAAACACCCTCTCCTCCGACGCGACCGAAGTGCGCGCCCAGAAGCTGAAGCTGCTGCGCGAGCAGATCGGCGAGGTCTATCCGGCGCATTTCCACCGGACGCTGACCAATGCCGAGCTTGGCGCCAAGTATGAATCTCTGGAACCGGACGTCGAGACGCAGGATGTCGTCACCGTCGCCGGCCGCGTCTATTCCTCGCGCAACTCCGGCATGTTCATGGATATCCGCGACGCTTCCGGCAAGATCCAGATCTTCAGCCACAAGGACACGACGCCGGAAGAGGCCCGCGACCTGCTGCCGATGATCGACATCGGCGACATCATCGGCGTCACCGGCATCGTGCGCCGCACCAAGCGCGGCGAACTGACGATCAACGCCCAGAAGATCGAAATGCTGACCAAGTCGCTGCTGCCGATGCCCGAGAAGTGGCACGGCCTCTCCGACATCGAGCTGCGCTATCGCAAGCGCCATCTCGACATCATGACCAATGAGGATTCGAAGCTGCGCTTCCAGCAGCGCTCGAAGATCGTCTCCGGCATCCGCCGTTTCATGGAAAATGACGGCTTCATGGAAGTCGAGACGCCGATGCTGCATTCCGTCTATGGCGGCGCCACCGCCGAGCCGTTCAAGACGCATCACAACACGCTGAAGCTCGACATGTACCTGCGCATCGCGCCGGAATTGTTTCTGAAGCGCACGCTGGTTTCAGGCCTCACCGACAAGGTCTTCGAGATCAACCGCAACTTCCGCAACGAAGGCGTTTCCACCCGGCACAATCCCGAATTCACCATGATGGAGTGTTATTGGGCCTATGCCGATTACGAGGACATGATGGATCTCGTCGAGCGGCTGTTCGAGACCCTGGCGCTCTCGATCCACGGCACCACGGAATTCGACTTCGTCGACAAGCGCCTCTCCTTCAAGGGACCGTTCAAGCGCGTGCCGATGCCGGATGCCGTCAAGAAAGCGACCGGCATCGATTTCCTCGCCATCAAGACCGATGAGGAAGCCCGCGCCGCCGCCAAGGCTGACGGCTTTGCGGTCGAGAAGGACTGGACCTGGGGCGAATGCCTCGCCTTCATCTTCGAGGAAAAGGTGGAAGCGACACTGATTCAGCCGGCTCACGTCACGCATTTCCCAAAGGACATCTCGCCTTTCGCCAAGGAAGTGCCGGGCGAGCCGCGGCTTGTCGAACGCTTCGAGACCTATTGCAACGCCTGGGAACTCGGCAACGCCTTCTCCGAGCTCAACGATCCCGAAGAGCAGCGCCGCCGCATGGTCGAGCAACTGGAACAGGCGCTCGCTCGCGGCGAGAAGGAAAAACAGCTGGACGACGAATTCCTCGACGCGATCGACCAGGGCATGCCACCTGCCGGCGGCCTCGGCATCGGCGTCGACCGGCTGATCATGCTTCTGACCAACGCTCCGTCGATCCGCGACGTCATTCTCTTCCCGGCCCGCCGCAACAAGGCCGACTGACAGGAAAAAATCGGAAAAAGCAAAGCGGGGTGCCGGCCGGCGCTCCGCTTTTTACATGCCGCCCGTTCAGTGGGCCTTGGGGGCTTGCGCCGGCGGCTCTTCGACCGGCGCCTCGGCCACCGCATCGGCGCCGTGACTCTCTGCAGCTGGCGGCGCTTCGCTTTCGGCAGCCGGTGCCGCGCCGTGTCCGCCGCCCTCGGCCTTGTTGTCCTTATCCTCAGTCTTCTTGCCCGTCGCCTCGCCCTTGGTCGATGCAACGGCGACCGGATCGACACAATCCTCGGGATCCTTGAACGAAGCGCTGATCATCGCGATCTCGTCGGCCGGCAGTTCGATGCGCTCGCCGAAGAACAGCCCGTTTTCGCTGGCCTTGCCGTCATAGTAGCGTGCGGTATAGCGCTTGTCGTCCAGGCCGGGAACGGTCTTGTCCGGATGCGGGATGAAGACGACATCAGCTCCGATCGCCCGACCGCGAATATCGGCACGCAGCGTCGGGCCGTTCTCATCAAGCACCACCACTTGTACCAGATCCGGTTTCTGCGCGGCATAGACGGCCTGGGCAACACGAAGTGCAGTCCTGACCCGCGTCATGCCATCGGTCGGTTCGGTCTTGATGTATTTGCGGACCCAGACATGATCCTGCTTCCTGATCGTCACGAGGTTGACGTCGCTGCATTCGAGCCCATGACCGCCACCAGAGACGCCGACCAGCCTGTCCTTGCCGACATAAAGCGCCGCGCCGCCGGAAACGCCCGCCAGAAGCGCGACTCCGCCGATGATGATTGCCAATTTCCGGGAAGGCCGGAATATGCGCAGTAAGGCCTTCACGCCAACTGCTCCGCCATCTCAAACTCCAACGCAGGACAGGTGCTGAGAATGCTAGGGAAATGACGTTTCGGAAAGTTTAAGTGGCTGCGCCGAGCTCGCTCCATTTCAGGAAAATCCCAAAAAAGGTCCGAATTTATCGGCTGCTTGCCACGGCACATTCCGCCATGCTCTAAACGCCCATGGCCTTCACGCTTCGCCAGATCCAATACTTCGTGGCCGTCGCCGAACAGGGTTCGGTGACGCGAGCCGCGCAGAACCTTTCGATCTCCCAATCCTCGGTGACGGAAGCGCTGAAGGAGCTCGAAACTGATCTCGGCGTCGAACTCTTCGAGCGCCATCCGCGCGGCCTGACGATCACCCACAACGGACATCAGTTCCTCCGTCACGCGACCAAGATTCTCGCCTCCGTCTCCGATGCGCGAACCAGCTTCTCCGGCCAGCAGAGTGCCCTCTCCGGCACGTTGAACATCGGCGTCACCTCGCTTGTCGCCGGCTATGTGCTCTCCGATCTGCTGGCGCGATACCGCCGCGCCTGCCCGGGCATCGAAGTCAGCGCCATCGAGGACAATGGCGGCTACCTCGAACATCTCCTGGTCGGCGGCGAACTCGACGTGGCGGTGATGGTGATATCCAATCTGCGCGACCGCATGGCGCTGCAGGCGGAAATCCTCGAAACCTCGCCCTATCGCCTCTGGCTGCCGATGGGCCATCCGCTGGTGTCGGCCGATATCATCTCCGTCGCCGATATCGCCCGCGAACCACTGATCATGCTGACAGTCGACGAGATTGAGGAGAATACCGGCAAGCTGCTCTCCGCACTCGGCGCCCGCCCGCATGTCGCCTTCCGCACCCGTTCGGTAGAAGCGGTGCGCAGCCTGGTGGCCACGGGCGCCGGCGTGGCGCTGCTTCCCGATCTCGTCTACCGCCCGTGGTCGCTCGAAGGTGACCGCATCGAGAGCCGCGACGTCTCCGGCTCGCTGCCGGTGGTCCAGGTCGGCATGGTCTGGCGCAAGGGCTCCAGCCTGCCGCAGGCGGCGCGCGATTTCGTCGGCATCGCCGAAACTCTGCGTTCCGGTCGAATCCGCTGATATCGGAATTTCCGATATCGCCTTTCTGATAAATGAATTTGCGAAACCGGGTTTTTCGCGTCACTTTTTCAGCCGGGAACAAATTGCCACAAAGTGGCACCAAACCGGGAGACGAACGATGACGAATCTGTTGAAATCCTGCACGGCAGCGCTCGCCTGCCTGAGCTTCGCGACACAGGTGGTCGCCGCCGAACCGCTGAAGGCCTTGGGCAAGGGGGAAGGCGCGGTCAGCATCGTCGCTTGGGCCGGCTACATCGAACGCGGCGAAACCGACAAGAATTACGACTGGGTCACCGGCTTCGAAAAGGAGACCGGCTGCAAAGTGTCCGTCAAGACGGCCGCCACGTCCGATGAAATGGTGTCGCTGATGAACGAGGGCGGTTTCGATCTCGTCACCGCATCTGGTGACGCGTCGCTCCGCCTCATTGCCGGCAAGCGTGTCCAGCCGATCAATACCGATCTGATTTCGAGCTTCAAAAATGTCGACAAGCGCCTGCAGGAGGGCCCGTGGTACACGGTCGGCGGCGTACATTACGGCGTGCCCTATCTCTGGGGACCGAACGTGCTGATGTACAATACCGATGCCTTCAAGGACAAGGCGCCGACCAGTTGGGGCGTCGTCTTCGAGGAGCAGACCCTGCCGGACGGCAAGTCGAACAAGGGCCGCGTGCAGGCCTATGACGGCGCGATCTATATCGCCGATGCGGCCATGTATCTGATGGCCCACAAGCCGGATCTCGGCATCAAGGACCCGTATGAACTCACCGAAGACCAGTACAAGGCCGCTCTCGACCTTTTGCGCGGCCAGCGCAAGCTCGTCTCGCGCTACTGGCACGACGCGATGATCCAGATCGACGACTTCAAGAATGAAGGTGTCGTCGCCTCCGGCTCCTGGCCCTTCCAGGTCAACCTGCTGCAGGCCGACAAGCAGAAGATCGCCTCCACCTTCCCGGATGAAGGCGTCACCGGCTGGGCCGACACGACAATGCTGCACGCCGACAGCGAACATCCGAACTGCGCCTACATGTGGATGGAACATTCCCTTCAGGCCAAGGTCCAGGGCGACGCCGCCGCCTGGTTCGGCGCCGTGCCCTCCGTTCCCGCCGCCTGCAAGGGCAACGAGCTGATGGGCGAAACCGGCTGCGCCACCAACGGCTTCGATCACTTTGACAAGATCAAGTTCTGGAAGACCCCGGTCGCCAAATGCGCAACGCAGAACGAATGCGTGCCCTATCACCGCTGGGTGTCGGATTACATCGGCGTGATCGGCGGACGGTGAGCCGATCCGATCGTATGCGTAAGAATCCCTCCCCAACCCCTCCCCACAAGGGGGAGCGGCTAAGAGTGGCACCGCCAAATCTGCCGAAACACCAAGGTATTTGCGAAGGGGTACGGCGGGTTAAGCCCCTCCCCCTTGGGGAGGGGCTTGGTGCGGGGTCTATATTGGCCAGGACCAAGCCCTCTTTAAACAGACAAGACCCGGAGTCCTCTCATGACGTCAGCCGTCCGTTTCCAGCAGGTATCGCGCCATTTCGGCCAGGTCCGCGCCGTCGACGGTGTCGATCTCGAGATCGCGCCGGGCGAGTTCTTCGCCATGCTCGGGCCGTCCGGTTCCGGCAAGACGACGTGCCTCAGATTGATCGCCGGCTTCGAACAGCCGACATCAGGCCACATCCAGATTTTCGGAGAGACGGCCGACGGCATTCCGCCCTACCGCCGCAACGTCAACACCGTCTTCCAGGATTACGCGCTCTTCCCGCATCTCAACATTCTCGACAATGTCGCCTACGGGCTGATGGTCAAGGGCGTCGGCAAGGCGGAGCGGAAGAAGGCGGCGAGCGATGCCCTCGAACTTGTCAAGCTGCCGGGCTACGGCGCTCGCCGCCCCGGCCAGCTCTCCGGCGGCCAGCGGCAGCGCGTGGCGCTCGCCCGCGCGCTGGTCAATAAGCCGAAGGTGCTGCTGCTCGACGAGCCGCTCGGTGCGCTGGACCTGAAGCTGCGCGAGCAGATGCAGGAGGAATTGAAGAGCCTGCAGCGCGCGCTCGGCATCACCTTTGTCTTCGTCACCCATGATCAAGGCGAGGCGCTGTCGATGGCCGATCGCGTCGCTGTCTTCAACAATGGCAATATCGTCCAGCACGGCACGCCGCAAGATATCTACCGCTGCCCGAAGACCCGCTTCGTCGCCGATTTCGTCGGCTCGTCAAATGTGATCGCGCCTGATCTGATGGCCGCGCTCGGCGGCGAGAAACGCTGGGCGAGCCTGCGCCCCGAGGCGATCCGGCTGGCAAGCGATGGCATCGAGGCGAAGGTCAAGCATGCGAGCTTCCTCGGCGCCGCCACCCGTCTCAGCGTCGATCTGAGCGGCAGCCGGCTGCATGTCACGCTGCCGGCAGGCACGCCTGTGCCGGATGTCGGCGCCGGCATCCGGCTCACCTGGCAGCCCGCCGATATCCACTACATGGACGATGTGGCATGACGGCACTCATCATCTCCGACGGCAAGACATCGATCCTTCCGGCACGCCGCGGCGTCTTCGGCCGAATGTCGGATGCCTTCTGGCGACACCCGAAACTGCTGCTCTTCCTGATGCTGACGCCACCGCTGCTTTGGCTCGGCATCATCTATATCGGCTCGCTGATCGCCCTGCTTCTGCAGAGTTTCTTCTCGATCGACGATTTCTCCGGACTGGTGAATTACGAATTCACCCTTGCGACCTACGCCCAGCTTCTGAGCCCGACGAACTTCGACATCATCATCCGCACCGTCATGATGGCCGCGTTCGTCACCATCGCTTCTGCATTGATCGCCTTCCCGATCGCCTACTACGCGGCGCGTTATGCGCAGGGCAAATGGAAGGTGCTGTTCTATCTCGGCGTCATGCTGCCGCTCTGGTCGAGCTATCTCGTCAAGATCTACGCCTGGAAGCTGATCCTCGCCAAGGAAGGCATCCTGACCTGGATCTTCGAACAGCTCCATCTCTCCTGGCTTCTCCAGGGCGTCTTGAACCTGCCCGTCGTCGGCGGCAATTCGCTTTCGGTCAGCTACCTCGGCACCTTCATCGTCTTTGTCTATATCTGGCTGCCCTACATGATCCTGCCAACGCAGGCCGCGCTCGAGCGTGTGCCCGGCAACCTGATCGAGGCCTCGGCGGATCTCGGCGCGACACCGCGCCAGACCTTCCGCACCGTGCTGTTGCCCTTGGCGCTGCCGGGCATCGTCGCCGGTTCGATTTTCACCTTTTCGCTGACCCTCGGCGATTACATCATCCCACAGATCATCGGCTCGTCCAGGCTGTTCATCGGCCAGGCCGTTTATGCGCAGCAGGGAACCGCCGGCAACGTGCCGCTGGCGGCCGCCTTCTCGGTCGTGCCAATCGTCATCATGGCGCTTTATCTGTCGCTCGCCAAAAGACTGGGGGCCTTCGATGCGCTCTGACCTCAAGACATCGCCGCTGCCCCTGAAGATCGCCGCCGCAGGCGGGCTGCTCTTCCTGCACCTGCCGATCCTGCTGATCTTCGTCTATGCCTTCACGACGGAGGAGAAGAGCTATCAGTGGCCGCCACCCGCGTTGACGCTGCAATGGTTCGCCGTTGCCTGGAATCGGCCAGACGTCTGGTCGGCGCTCGGCCTTTCCGTGCAGGTCGCCGTCATCGCCACCGCGATCGCGCTCATCCTCGGCACGCTCTGTGCCGCGGCCGTCAGCCAGACGAAGTTCTTCGGCCGCGAGGCGATCTCGCTGCTGGTCATCCTGCCGATCGCGCTTCCCGGCATCATCACCGGCATAGCGCTGCGCTCCGCCTTCAGCCTCTTCGACATCCCGTTCTCGGTCTGGACCATCGTGCTCGGCCACGCCACTTTCTGCGTGGTGGTCGTCTACAACAACGCCGTCGCCCGCTTCCGCCGCACCTCCGGCTCGCTGATCGAAGCCTCGATGGATCTCGGCGCCGACGGCTTCCAGACCTTCCGCCATGTCATCCTGCCGAATATCGGCACCGCCTTGCTTGCCGGCGGCATGCTCGCTTTTGCCCTGTCCTTCGATGAGGTCATCGTCACCACCTTCACCGGCGGTCAGCAATCGACCCTACCGATCTGGATGCTCGAAGAACTCATCCGCCCGCGCCAGCGCCCCGTCACCAATGTGGTCGCCATGGTCGTGGTGCTCGTCACCTTCCTGCCGATCCTGGCAGCCTATTACCTCACCCGCGACGGCGACCAGATCGCCGGCGCCGGCAAATAACAGGGAGAACATCATGGATACGCAAATGTTGATCGGTTCCCGCTTCGAAAAAGGCACGGAGACGGAAGAGCACATCCTGAACCCGAAAACTGGCGAGACGGTCACCGACCTTCCCGAAGCCTCGCTCTCCCAGGTCGATGCCGCCGTCGATGCCGCCGAAAAAGCCTTCAAGAGCTGGTCGCAGACGACGCCTTCCGAACGCTCGAGTTACCTGCTGAAGATCGCCGACGCTATCGAGAAGGATGCCGCCGGTTTCGCCGCGCTGGAAGCGCTGAACTGCGGCAAGCCGATCAATTCAGTGCTGAACGATGAAATCCCGGCGATCGTCGATTGTTACCGCTTCTTCGCGGGGGCAGTGCGCAACCTGCACGGACCGGCCGCGGGCGAATACCTGCCCGGCCACACCTCGATGATCCGCCGTGATCCAATCGGCATCGTCGGCTCGATCGCGCCGTGGAACTATCCGTTGATGATGATGGCCTGGAAGCTGGCGCCGGCAATCGCCGGCGGCAATACCGTCGTCTTCAAGCCGTCGGAGCAGACGCCGCTGACCGCGCTGAAGATGGCGAAGCTGCTTTCCGACATCCTGCCCGAAGGCGTCGTCAATGTCATCCTCGGCCGCGGCGAAAGCGTCGGCAATGCGCTGATCAACCATGCCAAGGTCAACATGGTCTCGATAACAGGCGATGTCGCCACCGGCAAGAAGGTGCTGCAGGCCGCCGCCAAGACCGTGAAGCGTACTCATCTGGAACTCGGCGGCAAGGCCCCGGTTATCATCTTCGACGACGCCGAC
The DNA here is from genome assembly GCF_019685235.1 of Rhizobium sp. NLR8a. NCBI lineage: Bacteria > Pseudomonadati > Pseudomonadota > Alphaproteobacteria > Hyphomicrobiales > Rhizobiaceae > Rhizobium > Rhizobium sp. NLR8a. The sequence goes on along the minus strand of NZ_JABDWI010000006.1, from coordinate 49,849 downwards.
ATCGATGCCGTCGTCGCCGGCATCCGCACCTTCGGCTATTACAATGCCGGTCAGGACTGCACCGCGGCCTGCCGCATCTATGCTGACGCCAAGGTCTACGACAATTTCGTCGCAGATCTCTCTTCGGCCGTCTCAAGCATCCGCTTCAACCAGGCCGACGATACCGAAAACGAGATCGGTCCGCTGATCTCCAGGCGCCAGCGTGACCGCGTCGAAAGCTTCGTCGCCCGCGCTTCCGAGCACAAGCACATGGAAATCACCACCGGCGGCAAGGTCTCCGGCGACAAGGGCTTCTTCTTCACCCCGACCGTCATATCAGGCGCCCTGCAGGACGACGAGATCGTCCGTCGTGAGGTCTTCGGCCCGGTCGTCTCGGTCACCCGCTTCTCCGACGCCGATGATGCCATCGCCTGGGCGAACGACAGCGATTACGGCCTCGCCTCCTCGGTCTGGACCAGGGATATCGGCCGCGGCATGAAGACCGCCGCCCGCCTGCAATATGGCTGCACCTGGATCAACACCCATTTCATGCTGGTCAACGAGATGCCGCATGGCGGCCTCAAACAGTCGGGCTACGGCAAGGACATGTCGGTCTATGCGCTGGAGGATTATACCGCCGTGCGTCACGTGATGATCAATCATGGCTGACGGTGAAACCGGCAGGATTATAGAGGCCAATGGCAGAGAACATCATCCGATTTCGCGCGTAGTGGAACAATTTCCCGGTTGCCGCGTCTTCTCAGGCAAACGCAAAGGATGATGTGTCATGCTGAAATGGGCTCTGATATTCTTCGTTATTTCGATCATCGCCGGCTTCTTTGGCTTCTCCGGCGTTTCCGCCGCCACAGCGACCATCGCCCGCGTGCTCTTCGGTATCGCGCTGGTGATTTTCCTGATCTTCCTGGTTCTGGCGTTGATGGCCGGCCAGGCGGTCTTGTAACCGAGCACCGCACAACCCGGAGCAATTCCGCGGCTCGGAGCCGCGGAATGTTCATGGCGCGCAAAAGCTTGCAGCCAATTGGCTACATCATCGCCCTCAGCCAGGGATGAAGGCTGCTACCCCGCTTTCTCAGCAGGTTGTCGACCGATATCGACCCCGCCCCCGAAGCCACCAGGACGAACACGCCGCCGGCAATCGCCAGATCCTTCTCGAAATGCAGGAGCTCGTTCTGGCTGTCAAAATTCGTGTGAAACATCAAGGCGGTCGCCAGGCAGAAGAAGGCCAGCGCTAACGCGCCAAGCCGACTGAGGAAACCCGCGGCAATGGAAAGGCCGGCGCCGAGCTGAAGTGCTATGACAGCAAATGCAACCGGCGTGGCAAGCCCCAGTTTTGCGAAAGTGTCGACGGTCGCGCTGATATCTGATGCGAGCACCGAACCTTCATGCAGGAAGATCAGCGACAGGAGCAGCCTGCCCAGGAGAAGAATGAAATCGGCCAGTTGAGACCGGCTTGCGGCGCTATCCATTACACCCTCCGATTTGCAGAGAACAGGCGGCTTGGCCGCCCGTTCTCACGTTCATGGACTCGTCAGTTGCCACCCTTGGCAGCGATGGCCTTTTGCAGGTCTTCGAGTTCTTCACAGCCGCTTGGGCAAAGTTGCTTCAGCGATGATAGCTGCTCCTCCGCCTTCGCCATCTCGCCCGTTTCGGCAAAGAGCTCGCCGAGATATTCACGCGCAGCCTTGTGATCGGGTTGAAGCTCAAGTGCTTTGGTGTAGTAGGTCAGCGACGTTCTGTAGTCGCCGGTCTTGCGCAGCGTATACCCCATAAGATTATAGACATCTGCCTGTTGATTGTCTTCGGCAAGACCGCGAAGCTCCGCCAGGGCGCCGGCATAATCCTTGGCATCGATCTTGGCGCGTACCGACGTCAAATCGGGAGCGTCCGTCGATTCCATATTATCGACAGCAAAAGCGGGAAGCGCCGTCACCGCGGAGAAGCCCGCGGATATGGCGCAGAGCCAGATGAATCCGAGAATGAGATATTTCATCATGATGATCTCCATTCGGCCTTTCAGGCCTGGACTGTCGGCGTAAAGCCATAGGCGCTTCCGTCCTTGACGAAGGTGCCCGAGCCGGGGAAGGGGAAATGCGAGCCGCAAATGGCGATATTGTCGGCAATGATGCGGTCGATGAGACGGCGGCGGGTGTCGATGGCCGCCGGCCCATCCTGATCATAACTGCCCTGCCAGTCGGGGTGCGGCGCAAGCAGCGCCGGCACGTACATGATATCGGCCGAGACAAGCAGTTGCTTGCTGCCGGAGGCGACAAGATAGGTCGAATGACCCGGTGTATGGCCTGGCGCAGCAAGAAGCCGAACGCCGGGCGCAACCTCGGCACCCTCGTCCACCAGTTTCCAGTTCTTCCATTTCGGAAAGACCTCGGCGATGCGCTTGCCGGCCGGCCTGCGGCCTTCGGCAAGCTTCTCGACCCGGCCGGGCTCCGTCCACCAGTTATATTCGATGGCATTGACGATGAGTTCGGCGTTCGGAAAGACGGGATCGTTCGTTCCCTTTTCCATCAATCCCCAGACGTGATCCGGGTGGAAATGCGAGAGCATGATCGTGTCGATCCTCTTATAATCGATGCCGGCGGCTGCCATATTCGCCGGCAGATGTGTGGCATTTGCCTGCCATTGACCGACGCCCGAGCCGGCGTCCATCATGATCAGCCGGTTGCCGAGTTTCAGGACGACCACCGTCAGCGGGATCGGCATGAATTCGGTCGTAAGCCCTGCCTTGAAAAGCGCTTCCTTGGTATCCTCGATCGAGGCATTCTTGATGAAGGTCGGGTCATGCGGTTTTTTCCAGATTCCGTCGTAGACCGCCGTGACCTCGACATCGCCGACCTGATATTTGTAGAAGCCGACGGTCGGCTCCAGCGTTGTTGCGGCGAGCGCCGGCCCGACGAATTCGAGCTTCGACGACAGCCCGAATGCAGCTGCCGCGGCAGCCGATCCAAGGACGGCGCGACGTGACATGTTAAACATGGATATGCCTCCTCTTGTCGATGAGATTTCAGCTGGCGAAGACCGCAATTATTCGGATTCCCTCGCTGATGAACTAGATCGCCAGCCGGACGCGCTTATTCCCGATCTCGAGCGTCGTTTGTTCAAGCGCTTGAAAAGACATCGTCATTTCTATCGCCCCGGCCGGCTGTCCGGCCACGTGCCAATAAATTGGCTTCGGTTGGAATAAAACCGCGTGCCGGTCGGTCTAGACGGCAAGGGACCGCACTCCATGCCTGAGGATCTCGCTTTTAAATTCGGCTACTATTGAGGCAGGGGAGGATGATGACAGACGCTCAGATCACCAATCCCATCGGATCAAACGAGTGGTTGCCGTTGGCGTGGCGACATTGGAAGGACCGTCTTCGACCATCGCCGCTGGCCTTGCTTCTCGACAGCGCAGCGCGGTTGTTCCACCCTATGGTCTCGGAAAAGTCGAGCGGCGAGCAGGTTGCTTCGGCGGCCGATGTGAGCGCGCAGCGTGAACTCATGCAGCGCTTTCAGAACTTGATCGTTCCGCACCTTGACGCTGCCTATAATTTTGCCCGCTTCCTCAGCCGCGACGCGGATGCGGCGCAAGATATCGTCCAGGATGCATTCCTGCGTGCCTTCCGCAACTTCGATAGCTATCGCGGTGGCGATCCGCGCGCCTGGCTCTTTGCCATCGTGAGAAACTGTTGCCATGCCTGGCGCCAGCAGGATCGCCGCAAGGCGCGGTTCGAGCGGCATCTGAGTGATGGCGACGACGATGAAACAGGTGAGAACGAGATCGCCTCGGAGGAGGATTCGCCAGAGGCGGCGACGATCCGGCGAAGTGAACAGCAGCGCGTGCGCGCTGTCATTAGTCGGCTCCCCGAGGCAATGCGGGAAATCCTCGTCTTGCGGGAGCTTGAGGATCTCTCCTACCGGCAGATCGCCGAAATCATCGACGCGCCGATCGGCACTGTCATGTCGAGGCTTGCAAGGGCGCGGCATGAATTTGGTGAAGCCTGGCACGCATGCGACAAAGGCGAGATTGCAGGATGAGCGACACGCACCAAAAAGGCTGCCCGGAATGGCGTGTCATGCTGCATGGCTTTGTCGATGGCGAACTCGATTCAGACCACGCGGCACAATTCGAGGATCATCTTGCTGCCTGTACGGATTGCAGAGCGGAGGTGGAAAGGGTTCAGGCCGTGAGAGAGATCATCGATCAAGATGGCGTCAAATGGCGGCCGCCCGAAGCGCTGCGTTCACATGTCCTGTCGATGCTGTCGTTTGAACAGGCGACAACATCCGGCCTGCCGTTGCCACGCCGGGTGGCCGGATGGCGCCGCGCCCTGGTTTTCTTCCGGCAATGGAGCTTCGTTCCTTCACTCGCGGCATTGGCGGTCGGCGCCTTCCTGTTCGTCAACGCACCGTCTCAGACCGCGCTTCTGCAGGAACAGATCCTTTCAAGCCATATCAGGTCGATGATGGCCGACCATCTGACCGACGTGCTGACCTCGGATCAGCATACGGTAAAACCGTGGTTCAACGGCAAGCTCGATTTTTCACCGCCGGTCAGCGACCTATCCAAGGACGGCTTTCCACTGATCGGCGGGCGGGTCGACTATCTCGGTGGTCGCGCCGTTGCGGCCCTCGTCTATCGGCGCCACGGCCATGTCATCAACCTGTTCGTTTGGCCCGCAGGATCGGCCGCAGAGACGACAGCCGTGCATGACGGCTACAATATGGAGCAATGGTCGGATGGCGGGCTCGTTTTCTCAGCGATTTCAGATGTCGCCGCCGGCGATCTGGCCGAGTTCGAGGCGCTCTTCAGGAAGGCGGCAAGGGGTTAAAGCAGGCTTGCGCCGACATTGATCGCCAGCGCCAGGATCGTCGTGTTGAACAGGAACGACAGCACGGCATGCAGCAATGTTAGCTTGCGCATGCTGGTCGAACTGACCCCGACATCCGCGGTCTGCGCGGCAACGCCGATGGTGAAGGAGAAATAGAGGAAGTCCCAATAGCCGGGCTCTTCGATTCCGTCGGGAAATTTGAGGCCGCTCTCTTCGTCCGCCCCGCCATAAAAGTAATGGGCATAGTGGATGGTGAAAAGCGTATGCAGAAAAATCCAGGAGATCAGGATCGTCAGCACCGCGGCACCCGCCCGCGTCAGCGCGACGTCAGGTGGCGCCTCCTTGATCGAATGAAGCTCGGTGCCGATGCCGGCGATGCTCGCAAGCGCAGCGCCGATCGAAAGGGACAGCAAAACGGTATCCGAAAAATCGAGATCGGCGGAGCGTTTCCGGATCGTTTCGACCGTCGCCCGCAGCATCTTGCGCCAGCTGAGCGCGACAAAAACAATGGCGCTGATATTCCAGCCGAACAGGATATTGCCGGCGCTGACCTCCCGCGAGGTGACAGCCAAGAAGACCACCAGTCCAGCAACAGCGGCGATGATGAAGCTTGCGTGCTTGCGGGCAAGTGCAAGTGCCACAGGCGAACTTGCCGGTTCCTCCTCCGCCATATCGGTCTCCGACAGCATATGTCATTGATAAGAGCATGAAAAAGGCGCGGTTGCCAGCCGGCATCCGCGCCTTCGATCCTTGAGGTGCTCTATCACGCGGCGGCGAGCTGCAGTTCCTTCTGCACCATGGTGCGCAGCGTCGTCAGGTCTTTGGCGAAGGCGCGGATGCCTTCGGCGAGCTTTTCCGTCGCCATCGCGTCCTCGTTCATCATCCAGCGGAAGGTCTTTTCGTCGACCGAGACCTTGGCATCGGGTTTGCGGCTTTCCGGCGAGAGCTTGCGCTCCAGTTTGCCGTCATCCTTGGAAAGTTCGTCGAGCAGCGCCGGGCTGATGGTCAGCCGGTCGCAGCCGGCAAGGGCTTCGATCTCGCCGGCGTTGCGGAAGGAGGCACCCATGACGATCGTCTTGATATCGTTCGCCTTGTAGTAATTGTAGATCTCGCGAACGGAGATGACGCCCGGATCTTCCTCGGCGGTGTAGTCCTTGCCGGTCGACTTCTTGTACCAGTCGAGGATGCGGCCGACGAAGGGGGAGATCAGGAACACCTTGGCATCGGCGCAAGCAATCGCCTGGGCCTTGCTGAACAGAAGCGTCAGATTGCAGTCGATGCCTTCCTTCTGCAGCACTTCCGCGGCACGAATGCCTTCCCAGGTGGAAGCGAGCTTGATGAGGATGCGGTCCCGATCGATGCCGCGGTCCTTGTAGGCGGCGATGATCGAACGTGCCTTGGCAAGCGAAGCCTCGGTATCGAAGGAGAGATCGGCGTCGACCTCGGTCGAGACGCGGCCCGGGACGAGCTTCACCAGCGCGGCGCCGACGGATATCGCGAGGCGATCGGCGACGGCCGAGGAGACCGCTTCCGGATTGCCGCCCTGCTTCTTGCCCCAGGCGACGGCTTCCTTGATGGCGTCGGCAAACATCGGCGTACCCAATGCCTTCAGCACGATGCTCGGATTGGTCGTGCAATCCACAGGCTTCAGGCGCGCGACAGCCTCGATGTCGCCGGTATCCGCGACGACGGTGGTAATCTCGCGAAGTTGGTCAAGCTTGGATGTCATGGTCAATAATCCTTGTTGAACTTGGGCTGCGGGGCCGGCGCGTTCCGCCCGGCAAAGGTGATTTGGGGACAAACGGCCTGCATCCAGCGGTGAAGGACAGGCGCAACCGTCACGGATGATTCATAAACGTGAAGCACACTGGCCATGTTCCTGATGCAGTCGAACGGCTCCTCGAACACAAGCGGGGTCGCCTGCGGCTCGGAGACCGATCGTGACTTTCGGCATGCCCGCACTATGTCCTCCTCGAACGGGACAGGGACGACTTCGTGTCGCGAGGACTATCGCCGTTCGCGCAAGGAAAAGTCAAGGACATTTGTGCATTCCGATTGACATAAGTGTCACACCCGTCATTATCCCGGCGACAAACGCACAGGCGCAGCCTTTCGTCCCACAAGGGACTTAGGGCGAAAATCCTGCGGGAGGAGACGTGGTCAAGCTCAAACGCGGCACCCATACCGCCTATTCGGAAGCGTCCTCGCTGCGGCTGAGGGCCGCATGGCTCTATTACAATGAAGGCCTGACCCAGAAAGACGTCGCCGAACAGCTCGGCATCAGCCGGACAACGGTGATCCGCCTGCTCGACGAGTCGATGAAACGCAGCGAAGTCCAGATCTGGATCAACGATTCGATCGGCGAATGCGTCGAGCTGTCCGTCAAGCTGGAGCGCGCCTATGGCCTTGACGAGGCGATCGTCGTGCCTGCGCCGGTTCATTGCGATGTCGATTCGCTGGCAAAGAATGTCGGCTTGGCGCTTGGCCAGTTCCTCTCCGAAGCCATCCCCGACGACTATACAATCGGCGTCGGCTGGGGCCGCACCATGACCGCTTCGCTGGCGAGCTTCCGGCCGCCACGCCGCGCCAATTGCAAGGTCGTTTCGCTGCTCGGCGGCATCGTTGCCGTGCACCAGACGAACCCGATCGATTACACCTGGCGGCTGGCCAATCAGCTCGGCGCCGAATGTTACATGTTCCTGGCGCCGCTTCTCGTCGATTCCATCGAAACCAAACGCAATCTGATCGACAAATGCGGGTTGGACACGATTTACCGTCTCGCCGAGAACCTCGATCTCGCGATCGTCAGCTGCGGTGATATCGGGCCGCACTCGACCTCGCTATCGGAAGGCTGGATATCGAAGGCCGAGTTGCGCGAGCTGATCAATGCCGGCTGCGTCTGCGACACCATGTTCAACTTCCTCGACAGGGACGGCAATTCGGTCGACCACTCGATCAACCAGCGCGTGATGTCCGTCGACCTCGATATGTTGAAAGAGGCCAAGCACATCGTGCTTTCCTCCGGCGGCGCCCACCGGGCCACCGCCATCCGCGCCACGATCAAGCGCATCGGCTGCAATACGCTGATCACCGATGAAGGTGCGGCGCGAGCATTGCTTGATCTGGCCGAACAGGCCTGAAGCGCGCCGTGATCTTTCAGGTCGGCTTGCCGCGCCTCATGCCGTGCTTTTTAGCAAGGCATGCTTTACGCATGCGCCGATTCCCAGCCGAGCATCGCCCGTTTGCGTGTGAGGCCCCAGTGGTAACCCGTCAACGCCCCGTTCTTGCCGAGCGCCCGGTGGCAAGGCACCACGAAGGAGATCGGATTTGCGCCCACCGCCGCGCCGACAGCGCGCTGCGCCGTCGGCCGGCCGATATCGTTGGCGATGTCGGAATAGGTGACCGCCTTGCCGAACGGTATCTTCATGAGGCTCTGCCAGACGCGCACCTGGAAGTCCGTGCCGATCAGTACGACGCGGAGCGGCTGCTCGGAAGACCATTTTCCGGGTTGGAAGATGCGGGCGGCATAGGGCATCGTCGCCTGCAGATCTTCGATGTATTCGGCATTCGGCCAGCGGCCGGTCATGTCCTCGAGGCAAGCCCTTTCACCGCCGGAATCGCTGAAGGCAAGGCCGGCAAGACCGCGATCGGTCACCATGATCAGCGCCACGCCGAAGGGGCAGATGTGGAAGCCGTAGCGGATGGAGAGGCCGCCGCCTTTTGCCTTCCATTCGCCGGGTGACATCGCCTCATGGGTCACGAAAAGGTCATGCAGGCGGCTCGGCCCGGAGAGGCCGACTTCGATCGACGTCTCGAGCAACGGCATGTCTTCCTTGCGCAGCAGCCGCTTGGCGTGGTCGAGCGTCACCGCCTGCAGGAAACCTTTCGGCGAGAGGCCAGCCCAGCGGGTGAAGGTCTTCTGCAATTGCGTCGGCGACTGGTTGAGCCTAGCGGCGATCGCCTCCAGCGACGGCTGATCGCGATAATCCTCGGTGATGAGTTCGATGACCCGACGGACGATATCATAATCAGGGCCGTCAGGCGTGATGTCGGTCTGCAGGTTCGCGATCATATCCATGGTCTTTCTCCTTGTAACAAGGAGATAATCAATAGGCGGAGCGTAAACCACCCGATTCTTGCGCGCTCGCCTGATAGGCTCAGATACGGTGTTTGACCGTGGCGAGCGCGCCTTTGAAGGCCTTGGCGAAACTTTCGCGGTCGTCAGGATTGAGGAAGGAGCCGATATCCGTGCGCCGGCCCTCGCCGAAAATATGCATGGAGAGGATGCCGATCTCCTGGTGCCTTCGGACGAGGAACCGCGCCCAGAACGGGTTGAAATGATGCTCCACGATCCGCCCCGATGGGGCAACCTTGCGCACCGATACGTCCGTGCGCGACACGGTGACTTGTTCGCGCACCCGTCCGGAGCGGTAATTCAGCCAGAAGGCGCCGTAAAGAAGCGCGAAATCCAATCCGAAGAAGAAGCCGATCGGCCAGGCGCCGCTGGCGATGAAGAACATCCCGTAGAGGAAGCATACGGCGCCGGACAGAATGAGCAGCACCTTGAAGCCCCGGCGGCCGAGCGACCGGTGGGGGAAGAGCTCGGCGGCGAAAACAGGCTGCTCGTTGGAGCTGTTGGCGTTGCTTTCCATCATGACCGCTGAGTATAGAGTTTCTATGGCGAATCCGAAACTCAAATCCCTGCCGCAAGGCACGAACATGATCACCCGCCGCAAACCGGCGGCGGCGGTCAAAACCGCCTATTCGCCGGCTGAACGCGAGGAAATCTTCCGTCGCTTTTCGGTGCAGCGGCCCGAGCCGCGGGGCGAGCTGGAGCACACCAACCCTTTCACCCTTGTCGTGGCGGTGGCTCTCTCCGCCCAGGCCACCGATGCCGGTGTCAACAAGGCGACGCGGGCGCTCTTCAAGGTGGCCGATACGCCGCAGAAAATGCTCGATCTCGGCGAGGACAAGCTTCGCAATTACATCAAGACGATCGGCCTTTACCGCAACAAGGCGAAAAACGTCATCGCGCTCTCGCAAATGCTGGTCGACGACTTCGCCGGCAAGGTGCCGGAAACGCGTGAGGAACTGGTTCGCCTGCCTGGCGTCGGCCGCAAAACTGCCAATGTCGTGCTGTCCATGGCCTTTGGCCAGGCCACCATGGCCGTCGACACGCACATCTTCCGGATCGCCAATCGCATCAGGCTTGCTCCCGGCAAGACACCGGATGAAGTCGAAGCGCGATTGATGAAAGTGGTGCCGAAACACTACCTCTATCACGCCCATCACTGGCTGATCCTCCACGGGCGTTACACCTGCAAGGCACGCCGACCCGAATGCGAGTGCTGCGTCATCGCCGACATTTGCAAATCGTCGGAGAAGAGCTCGGACGTGCCGGCCCCACTCGTCGAGCTACCGCCGCAGGTGATTGGCGAGGCCGTCGAGTAAAGCAGCGATTGCCTGCTCGTAACTCCGCCGTTCGGCACCCGCTTCGATCGCCAGCGCAGCGCGGTCGAAGGCCGCCGATAGCAGCAATGCCAGAGGCTCGAGCGCAGCGCCGGCTCTCGGAAACATGGCTGCAAGTCCTGCCCGCAAGGTCGTTTCGGCATTGTCAGCATCGATCGCCTGAGTCGCCGCCAGACCAAGAACGGCGGGCGCTTCGATCAGCAGCAGCCGCGTGCGGCCCTCTGCCATCATCGCATTGAAATAGGCCGCAGCGCCCGCAGTCAGCGCGTCGCGCGGCGTATCATCGGGTGTCGAAGATGCCGCGATCGCTTCGGCAACTGCGCGCGCCTCGGCTTCGACGACCGCGCGAAACAGCGCCTTCTTGTCCTCGAAATGATGATAGAGCGCTCCGCGCGTCATACCCGCCGCCGCTGCGATCTCCGGCGTCGCCGTTTCGGCATACCCCTTTTCGACGAAGAGGCGTCGTCCGGCATCGATCAGCGCCTTTTTTGTCTGTTCCGTTCTTTGGCGATTGCTGCGGCTCATTTCTCCCATTTACATACAAACAGCCTGTATGTTAAGAACAAAAAACATACAGGCTGTATGCATCCAAGGAGGAAAGGGATGAAATCAACGAGCTATTACCCTGTCATCATGACCGACGACGTCGCCGGTTCCGCCCGCTTCTATTGCGCGCATTTCGGCTTCAGGGCAGTGTTCGAGAGCAACTGGTACGTACATCTGCAGTCGGAAGAGGAGAAGCATGTCGCTCTCGCCGTTCTCGATGGCAACCACGAAACCATTCCGGCTGCGGCTCGGGGCAAAGTGTCCGGACTGCTCCTCAATTTCGAGGTTGCCGATGTCGATGCGGTCTACGCTGCTTGCCGTAGCGCAAACCTTCCGATCCTGCAGGAGATCCGCGACGAGGATTTCGGCCAGCGGCATTTTATCACCGCCGATCCGAACGGCGTGCTGATCGACATCATCAAGCCGATCCCGCCGAGCGCCGAATTCGCGGCAATGTACGAGACATCTGAATTACCTGGCTGAGCCTCAGGCGCGGAAACCGGCGTCCTTTGCGGAAATCAGCTTGTGCAGATGCACCATCATACCCGCCGCGAAGAGGGGCGTCAGCAGGTTGACCACCGGGATCGCCAGAAAGAGGGCGATCACCAGCCCGCCGAGAAAGACCGTCGGCGCATGTTTGGTGCGGAAGAGCCGTGCCTCATGAGGCGGACGGAAGCGCATGGCGGCGAATTCGAAGAATTCCCGTCCGAGCAGGTAGCCGTTCACCAGAAAGAACGCGACCAGATTGACGCCGGGAACGAACAGTAGCAACAACGCCACGATATTGCCAAGGATCACAACCCCGAGAAATTTGATCGAGCTCGCCATCGCCGGGCCGAGCGGCATTGCGGCACCCGGCGCGTCGCCGGGATAGTCACGTTTTTCGATAACGTCGGCGACATCGTCGAGGAAAAGGCCTGCGATCAGCGCCGTCACAGGCGAAAGCAGCAGCGCCAGCACGAGCGCAAGGCCGATCCCGGCGAAGATCGCGAAAACCAGCGCGAACCACCCCGCCCAGTCCGGCATCTCGGGAAAGAAGCTGGTGAGCCAGGGAAAGAGAAAGGCCATGAAGGCCCCGCGTAGCGCGAACCAGAGGCCGACGAGGACGAGAAGCGTCAGGCCGAGCACTTTCCAGAAGACCGAGCGTGTCTCCGGCGCGAACAGATTGGCGAGCGAAAGGCGTGCGGCATCAAGAATCATTTCTTCAGCGTCTCCGGTTACGCAGAAGATGTAGGAAAGGCGAATGCTACCGACAAGAGAGAATAAAATTGCATGCTTTAATAGAAACTTGTCGCAATATTAGAACGAATATAATATTATCGGACGCAGAAATACGAGCCTGAGAAGCAGCTTCCGAAAATAGTTGCAAAGACAAAGGGTCGCGTTAGCGCATCCACGGAACGCCTCTGAGGAAATACGGGGAGGCTGATGTGGAAGACTTTGTGCACAAACTCAGGCAATACGTAAAAAGCGGCACACCGGCCGAGCGTCGCATCGCGAAATATTTCTCCGAGCACCTCAACGACCTGCCGTTTGAGACGGCAGCATCTGTCGCCGACAGGCTGGACCTCTCGCCGATGACCGTTGGGCGCTTCCTGCGCGCGCTCGGCTACCAGGGTTTGGACAGCGTCAAAGTGGAAATTCGCGAGACCGTGACGACATCGCCGGCGCAATTGCAGAGCGCCATGAGCGAGCTGCATGCGGACGCCGCGGAGGGCAAGCCGCTTGCCGTGCTGGTTGCCGAGCAGATCCAGGCCCTGCATCACATCTATCATCTGACGGCGCAGCCGCTTTGGGCCGAAGCCGTCCGCCTGATCAGCACGGCCCGCGAAGTATCGATCGCCACCCATGCGCGGCTCGCAAGCCTTGCCAATCACTTCTGCCAGCGGCTGACGCAGGCCCGCGATGGCGTCCGCACGCTCGATGCCACCGACAACCGTTTTGCCGAACTCTTCGCCCGGCAGGCCGTGGACGACGCTTTGCTCGTCATCATCGATTGCCGCCGTTTCGCCAAGGCGCGGCTGCTTGCCAGAACCGCGCGGCGCTACGGCTACAAGGTCGTGCTAATTTCGCCGCAGCAAGCAGACTGGATGGCGGATCAGTCAAACGTCATGCTGTCCTTGCCGCCGGCACGCGCCCCTGATCTCGACAATCTTCCGCCGCTGATTGCGCTGCTCGATTGCCTGTCCGAATCCGTCATTCTCGAAGTCGGAGAGGAGGCAGCCCTCCGCCGCCGCCGCATGCTGGAATTTGCGACCGTCCTCGGTGAAACCGCGAACCACTAGATGTGAGCTTTCAGAACATCGCTTCCAGTTCGGCGCGGTGCCGGTGCATGGCCAGAAGACGGCGATAGTCGCGGTCGTAAAGCGCCTGTTTTGCCTTGTCTGGAAGCCGTTCGTCGCCACCCGGATACATCGCTTCGCCGGCTGCCGCCAAATTCTCGTGCAGGCCGCAGGCGACGGATGCCGCAATCGCCGTGCCGAGCAGCACCGCCTCGTTCATCTTCGGCACCACGACCTTGCAGCCGGTGGCGTCGCTATAAAGCTCCATCAGCACCGGGTTCTTCACGTGTCCGCCCGCGATATGCAGCGTATCGGGCACCTGGCCATATTCCTTCATCGTCTCCAGGATATGGCGGATCCCGAGAGCGATCGCGACTGCAGACCGCCAGTAGAGCGCGCAGAGCCCGTCGAAGGAGGTGTCGAGCGTCAGCCCGCTGATCACACCGACGGCATGCGGATCGGCAAGCGGCGAGCGATTGCCGTGAAAGTCTGGCAGCACAAAAATGCGCTCGCCGAAAGCGTTGCCCTCCTCTGCCCGCAATTCGGCGATGCGCGCGACGATCTTCTGGTGCAGCGCCGCCGTCGGCTCGCCGCCGGCCGCATGCATGCGCACGATATGGTCGAGCAGCGCACCGGTCGCAGATTGCCCCGCCTCCACCAGCCAGGACTGCGGGAAGACAACCTCATAATAAGGCCCCCACATGCCGTGGCTCGGCTTACACTCCTGCGAGAAGGCGACGATGCAGCTCGACGTGCCGGCGATCAGTGCCAGCTTAAGCTCACGTGTTACAGGATCGGCGGCATAACCGCCGAGCGCCCCGAGCGCGCCGGCATAGGCGTCGATCATTCCCGCCGAGACATGGCACTCCGTGGTCAGCCCCAGCGCCTCGGCCGCATCAGCCGTCAGCCGGCCTATACTGCCGCCGACCGGCACAGTCTCATCCGGTAGCCCGCCGCGGGCCTGAAGATCGTCGAGCCCGATCCGCTGCAGAAAATCCTGCTGCCATCCCTTTTCGAGATGGGCGAGATAGTTCCATTTTGCCGTCAGCGTGCAGCGAGAACGGGCAGTCGATCCCGTCGATTTCCAGGTCATGAAATCGGCAAGATCGAAGAAATAGCCCGTCTTTTCCCATGTCGCCGGCAGCTTCTTCTTCAACCACATCAGCTTCGGCATTTCCATTTCCGGCGACATGACGTGCCCGGAATGTTCGAGCACCCTGTGCTCCGTCGCCGTGCAGAAGTCGGCTTCCTTCAGCGCCCGATGATCGAGCCACACGATGGTGTCGAAACGCTGCTCGCCGCTGGTGGATACACTGATCTGCCGGCCTTCGACATCGCGGACGACGAGCGAACAAGTCGCGTCGAAGCCGATTGCTCCGACCGAGGCGGCGGCGATACCGGATTGGTCCATCGCCCTGCGCACCGCGGTGCAGGCGGCCGACCAGATATCTTCGGAATCGTGCTCGGCGTGGTTTTCACGCGGCCGGTTCATGACGATGGGATGTTCCGCCTTGGCCAGCAGACGGCCGCTGGCATCGAAGACGCCGGCGCGCGCGCTGCCGGTGCCGACATCCACCGCAACCACATGATCACGCATCAAATCTCGGTCCCGTCCAGCTTATGGTTGCGGACAAGGTGTATCAAATCCGGCATGGCGTCAAACACCACATCAGGCGAAAGCCGGTCGAGTTCGGCCCGGTATCCGGCGAAATTCGCATGCGATCCGCCGGTGAAGGCAAAGACCGTCATGCCCGCCGCCTTGGCGGCGGCAATTCCGGCCGGACTGTCCTCGATGACAAGGCAGGATCCCGGCTCGACATGCATCTGTCGCGCCGCGTGGAGGAAGAGATCGGGCGCCGGTTTGCCGCGCTTGACCATCGTCGCGCTGAAAATGTCGGGGAGCCTGTCGAGAAGTCCGGTGACGGACAGCGACAGCCGGATTCGCTCCATCTGGCTTGATGAAGCGACACAGCAGGGAATGCCGAGCCCGTCGATCGTCGCCGCAATGCCGCCGATCGGCTTCAGCTCGGTGCGGAACCGCGCGTAGAGATCGGTGCGGATGCGCTCGAGGAATTCTTCGCCGGCGTGAATATTGAACTCGGTTTCAAGCGTATCGATGAGGGTTGCCAGGCTGCGACCGAGAAAACGCTCATAGGCCTGGTCTTCGGTGATCGAAACGCCGAGATCGCTCATCGCCCGGACGAGTACGCTGATCGAGATCGGCTCGCTGTCGACGAGCACCCCGTCGCAATCGAAAATGACCAGCCGTGGTTCAGCATCAGCCATGAAAGACCCAACCTGACTTCAATTCAGACTCGTGATCATGCCGCTTCGCCCGCAAAGCGGGATGGATGGCGCCAGCCGATGTCGCCATCCGCATTCCCTTACATTGCGAGCTTGTCGTCGAGATAGAGCTGCAGCGTTTCCCGCGTACCCTTTTCCCACAAGGTTTTAAGAGCATGAGCGAACCGTCTTCGGAAAAGGTCCGATTTCGCCACCTCGCCGAAAATATCATCAAAGGCAAGGAAGGCCGACGGATCGTCCTTTGCCTTCAGGGCCGCCGCGTGCAGGCGCTCGGCGCTGGCGTCGTTGAAGACGATATCCTTGCCGCTGTCGGTCTTGCCGGCGAAATAACGGCACCAGAGCGCCGAGACCAGCGCCAGGCCGATGACGTCCCTGCTCTGGCGCAGATTGTCGAGCGTCGACGGCAGGATGAACTTCGGCTGGCGGTTCGAGCCGTCCTGCGCCAGACGCGGGATGGTGTCCGCGATCTTCGGATTGAGAAGCCGATGCTCGATGAGAGCAAAATAATCCGTCAGCGAGGTATTCGGCACCGGCGGTACGATCGGAATGATCTCGTCCTTCTCAAGCTTGGCCAGGAAAGCCCGGATCAGCGGATCTTCCATCGCATCATGCACGAAATAAATGTCCATCAGCGCCGCTGGATAGGCGATCGCGGCATGTCCGCCATTCAGGATGCGGATCTTCATATGCTCGTAAGGCGTGACATCGGGAACGAAGGTGACGCCAACCTTTTCCAGGGCCGGGCGGCCAGCCGTGAACTTGTCTTCGAGCACCCACTGCTTGAATTCTTCGCAATAAACCGGCCAGTTATCCTCGATGCCGAAATTGTCCCTGAGGAAATCGATCTCCCGCTGGCCGGTCGCCGGCGTAATGCGATCGACCATCGCGTTTGGGAAGGCGACGTTAGCCCTGATCCAGTCGGCAAGGGCGGCATCCGAAAGGGCGGCTGTGCCGATCACGGCATTGGCGGTGACGACGCCGTTATGAGGAATGTTGTCGCAGGACATCACGGTGAAGGGCCCGATGCCCTTGTCCTTGCGCGCCTTCAGGCCGGCAACGATCAGACCGAAGACCGTCTTCGGAGCACCGGGATTTTGTCCGTCGGCGGCGATAGCAGGATGGGCCGGATTGAACGTGCCTGACGCATCGATGAAATAACCGCCCTCGGTGATCGTCAGCGAGACGATGCGGATCTCAGGATCGGCAAGCCTGGCGATGATGGCGGCGGGATCGCCCACCGGCAGAATATCGATCATCGGGGCGGTCACTCGCGCCGCCGTTTTGTTGTTGTCCTGCTCCACCACCGTCGTCAGGAAATCCTGCGCCGCAAGCTTCTCGCGCATGGCGGCATCCGATGGCAGAACGCCGGCACCGACAATTGCCCAGTCGTGATCGACGCCGTGGTTGAAGAGATCGTCGAGATAGATCGCCTGATGGGCGCGGTGGAAATTGCCGACGCCGAAGTGCATGATGCCGGCATTCAGCGACGCCCTCTCATAGGAAGGGATGGCGGCAGTGCGCGCCGCGTCCGAAAGCGTTGCCAGCGATAGTTTGCACGTCATGTTTCAGTCCTCTTGAAGGTCTTGCCGAGACGGCCGGGCGCCATCGCCCGGCTCGCATGCCTGCCCCCACCCGGCCGCCTGCTCAGATGGCAAGGCCGCCCTCGTTGAATTTATGAATGCGCGAACGATCCGGCGTCAGATAGACCATATCGCCCGCCTTGGCGGCGAAATCGCCGCTGCCGCGCGCCGTCACCATGCCGATCCCCTCGACATCGATATGCAGGAACGTATCGGAGCCGAGATGCTCGGCGACCACGACCCTGCCCTTCCAGTCGCCGCTCTCCATCGACAGCAGCATGTGTTCGGGGCGGATGCCGATCGTATGCGCGCCAAGCACGGCAGCATTCTGACCCTTGATGAAATTCATCTTCGGCGAACCGATGAAGCCGGCGACGAAAAGGTTGCGCGGGCGGCTGTACAGTTCGAGCGGCGAGCCGACCTGCTCGATATTGCCCCTATTGAGCACGACGATTTTGTCGGCCATGGTCATGGCCTCGACCTGGTCATGGGTGACATAGATCATCGTCGTCTTCAGCTGCTGATGCAGTTCGCTGATTTCGAGGCGCATGTTGACGCGCAGAGCGGCGTCAAGGTTCGACAGCGGCTCGTCGAACAGGAAGGCCGAAGGCTGGCGCACGATGGCGCGGCCGATCGCGACGCGCTGGCGCTGACCGCCGGAAAGCTGGCGCGGCTTTCGCTCCAGATAGTCCGTGAGATTGAGCACCCGCGCGGCATCCGTCACCTTGCGGTCGATCTCCGCCTTGTCGACGCCTGCCATCTTCAGCGGGAAGGCGATGTTGTTGCGCACGCTCATATGCGGATAGAGCGCATAGGATTGGAACACCATGGCAAGGCCACGCTCGGACGGCGCTTTTTCGGTGGCGTCCTTGCCGTCGATGACGATCTTGCCTCCGGAGACGTCCTCGAGGCCGGCGATCAGCCTGAGCAGGGTGGACTTGCCGCAGCCGGACGGACCGACGAAGACGACGAATTCGCCGTCGTTGATATCGAGATCGATCGAAGGGATGACCTTGGCTTCGCCGAAGACCTTGGAAACCTTCTGAAGGGTAATGCTGCCCATGTTTGTCTCCCTTTTCTTATTTCACTGCGCCGAAGGTCAGGCCGCGGACGAGTTGCTTCTGGCTGAACCAGCCGAGGATCAGGATCGGCGCGATCGCCATAGTCGAGGCCGCCGAAAGCTTGGCGTAGAACAGGCCTTCCGGGCTGGAATAGGAGGCGATGAAGGCCGTCAAGGGCGCTGCCTTTGAGGCGGTGAGGTTGAGCGTCCAGAACGCCTCGTTCCAGGCAAGGATGATGTTCAGAAGCAACGTCGAGGCAATGCCGGGCACCGCCATCGGCGTCAGCACGTAGACGATCTCCTTCATCAGCGACGCTCCGTCCATGCGGGCTGCTTCCAGGATCTCGCCGGGGATTTCCTTGAAGTAGGTGTAGAGCATCCAGACGATGATCGGCAGGTTGATCAGCGTCAGCACGATCACCAGCCCGGTGCGCGTGTCGAGCAGACCAGAATTGCGGAACATCAGATAGATGGGGATGAGCGCGCCGACGGGCGGCATCATCTTGGTCGAGAGCATCCACATCAGCACGTCCTTGGTCCGCTTGGTGGGCGCGAAAGCCATCGCCCAGGCGGCCGGAATGGCGATGACCAGCCCGATCAGCGTCGAGCCGAAGGAAATGACCACCGAGTTCATGAAGTGGCTGAGATAGTTCGACCGGCTCTGCACTTCCGCATAATTTTCCGTCGTCCAGTGGAAGAACAGGAACTGCGGCGGCGAGGCAATGGCATCGGCTTCCGATTTGAAGCTGGTCAGGAACGTCCAGAGGATTGGAAAGAAGATCAGGATGCCGAGCGTCCAGGCAATCGCGGTCATGATGACCTTGCGCTGAGTTGTGACTTTTCTGGCCATCTCAAGCCTCCAGATTCTTGCCGACGAGGCGGACGAGGAAGATCGCGACGATGTTGGCAAGCACGACCGCGACAATGCCGCCTGCCGAAGCGCCGCCGATATCGAACTGCAGGAGTGCCTGCGCATAGACGAGATAGGTGAGATTGGTGCTGTCGGTGCCCGGCCCGCCATTGGTGGTGACGAGGATTTCGGCGAAGACCGAAAGCAGGAAGATCGTCTGGATCAGGATCACCACGGTGATGGCGCGCGCCATGTGCGGCAGGATGATATAGATGAATTTCGAGATTGCTCCGGCGCCGTCCATTTCGGCGGCCTCCTTCTGCTCTTCGTCGAGCGACTGCAGCGCCGTCAACAGAATGAGGGTGGCAAAGGGCAGCCACTGCCAGGCGACGATGAGGATGACGGACAACAGAGGCGCATTCGCCAGCCAGTCGATCGGCTGCAGGCCGAGCGCCTTCGCCAGATGCGCAAACAGGCCGTTGACCGGGTTCATGAACATGTTCTTCCAGACGAGTGCCGCCACTGTCGGCATAACGAAGAACGGCGCGATGACGAGGATGCGCACGATGCCCTGGCCGTACATCGGCTGGTCGAGCAACAGCGCAAAGGCAATTCCGCCGACGACGGTAACGACGAGAACGCCGGCGACAAGCAGCAGCGTATTGATCAGCGCGGCGATGAAGGCCGGATCGGACAGGAAATATTCGTAGTTCAGCAGGCCGACAAAGCTCTCCATGCCGGGGCTGAGCAGATTGTAGTTCAGCAGCGAGAAGTAGATCGTCATCGCGAGCGGAACGATCATCCACGCAAAGAGGAACAGCACGGAGGGCGCAATCATCAGGCGCGCCGCGGAGCGAGTATGTGTTGTTGCCATGGCAATCACCGATCTGATCTGAAGCAGGGAGCGGCCGCAAGGCAGCTTTAATCTGAAAAGAGGCCGCCGATGCGGTTCGGGCAATCGGCGGCCCAGAGGGGCGGATTGTCAAGGATCCGCCTCTTCTCAGGAGGTTTTATTTAATGTAGCCGGCTTTGGTCATTTCGCGGGTTGCCAGCTGCTGTGCGCTCTTCAACGCCTGATCGACCGAAATCTGGCCGGCAAGGGCTGCCGAGAACTGCTGGCCCACCGCCGTGCCGATGCCCTGGAATTCCGGGATCGCCACGAACTGGACGCCGACATAGGGGACCGGCTTGACGGTCGGCTTGGTCGGGTCGGCCGAGTTGATCGAATCGAGCGTCATCTTGGCGAAGGGGGCAGCCTTCTGATACTCCGCATTCGCATAAAGCGAGGTGCGGGTGCCGGGAGGTGCATTCAGCCAGCCTTCCTTCTCGGCAACAAGGTTGGTGTAGTCCTTGCTCGTTGCCCAGGCGACGAATTTCTCGGCGGCTTCGACCTTCTGCGAGCCTGCCGGAATAGCGAGGTTCCAGGCCCAGAGCCAGTTGCCGCGCTTGCCGAGGCCCTTGTCCGGAGCGAGCGCGAAGCTGACCTTGTCGGCGACCTGCGACTGCTTCGGATCGGAGACGAAGGACGCGGCGACCGTTGCATCGATCCACATCCCGCACTTGCCGGTCTGGAACAGCGCCAGGTTCTCGTTGAAACCGTTGGAGGAGGCGCCCGGAGGGCCGGCTTCCTTCATCAGGTTGACGTAGAAGGTCAGCGTGTCCTTCCACTCGGGCTGATCGAACTGCGGCTTCCACTTCTCATCGAACCAGCGCGCCCCGAAGGAGTTCGACATCGCCGTCAGGAAGGCCATGTTTTCGCCCCAACCGGCTTTGCCGCGCAGGCAGATGCCGTAGATTTCCTTGTCCTTGTTGGTGATCTTCTTCGCAGCGTCTGCGATGAAGTCCCAAGTCGGCGCATCGGGCATCTTCAGACCGGCGGCGTCGAAAAGATCCTTGCGGTACATGACCATCGAGCTTTCGCCATAGAACGGCGCTGCATAGAGCTTGCCGTCCATGCTGATGCCGCTGCGGATGGCCGGCAGCAGGTCGTTGACGTCATAGGCGTCGCCGAGGTTGTCGAGCGGCAGCAGCCAGCCCTGCTTCGCCCAGATCGGAACTTCATAGGTGCCGATCGTCAGAACGTCGTACTGGCCGCCCTTGGTCGCGATGTCGGTCGTGACCTTCTGGCGCAGCACGTTTTCTTCGAGGGTGACCCATTCAAGGTCGATGCCGGGATTCTTCGCCTTGAAATCATCCGTCAGCTTCTGCATCCGGATCATGTCGCCGTTGTTCACGGTCGCGATTGTCAGCGTTTCGGCCGAAGCCATGCTGGCAAACGCCAATGCTGAGCAGGCGCCCAGCAGGAAAGTTCTCAATGTCATATCTTCCTCCCAGAAGACGAGATGTGAGCATTAGCTTTGCTCATGAGCAATTACTCACAACTCGACGAAAAATGTCAATCGGCAATCGTTGCTGCGATGCCGAAGACAAAGGTCTTCCCTTTGATTTGATTGAGATATTTTTTGCTCAGCTTTTGAGCAAAAATTCGGCCGTCTCTTCGTCGGTGATCAGAGCGTTGATCTGATGGCCGACAACGGCCGCTCTGATCGCCTTGAATTTGCGCTTGCCTTTGGCGAGCCCGATGACCATCGATGCCTCGCGGGATGGGATCGGCGCCGAGGCGACGCGCTCGTTGATCGGGTTGTCGAGCAGCTTGCCGTCGACATCGAAGATCCAGCCGCAGATTTCACCGACGGCGCCCCCGCGCATCAGTTCCATCATCTCGTCCTTTTCCAGAAAGCCGTCGACGCAGAGCGGCCCGTCGATGCCGAGCTCGCCGATGCCGACGAAGGTGACGTCGGCCTGCGCGCTCATGTCGAGCGTCGAGCGCACCAATTGCTGGCCATGCAGCAGCTCCCGTTCTTCGGCCGAGGTGACGAGCACCGGCAGCGGCATCGGATAGTGCCGCGCCTTCACCGCATCCGCCATGCTGAAGATGACGTTGTAATAGGCGGCCGAACCGTCCGGCGCGATATTGCCGGTCAACGAGACGATCCGGTGATTGGGACATTCGATCGCCGGAAGCTGGTCGACCGCCGCCTTCAGCGTGCGGCCGGTGCCGACCGCCAGCACGATCGGTTCCGGCCGCTTCAGCCAGCGCTCGATCTCGGCCGCACCCGCCTCGGCGATGCCGACGGTGGTCGATGAGGAACCCGCGTCGCTCGGCACCACCTCCACATGTTTCAGCCCGAATTTTCGCCGCAGCTGGTTGGCAAGCTCGAGGCAGGCGGCGATCGGATGGTCGAGCCGCACTTTGATCAGACGCTCGGCGACCGCAAGCGAGACCAGCCGCTGCGCCGATTGCCGTGAAATGCCCATCGCGGCGGCGATTTCATCCTGCGTGCGTCCGGCGACGTAATAAAGCCAGCCGGCACGGGCTGCATCGTCGAGCCGTGCAGGGGTCTCTGATCTTTTTGCCATCTACTGCCTACCGCGCAAAATGAGCCGGCTTGCCGCCGCCGGCTCGATGTGAGTCTCTATGCGCCAGATCAAAACAAAATTCCCGAAAATGTCGAGCCTGTTGACGCCACCGCTCAGGCAAACCATTGCATGACGAAATAAATCGACGCCTTTGCGAGACCGTAGATCACGCTGCCGGCAATGACGAGCGACACGGTCGTCATGATAAAGCCGATGAGCGCGAAGAGCCCGTCACGCCCCATGATGCCGAAAGCGAAGACCGAGATGGTGATCGCCGGCAGGATGTTGCCGAGCGGAACCGGCAGAACCAGCACGATCGAAAGCAGCAGACAGGCAGGGCCGGCGAAATATTCCGCCGGCGGCTCGGCGAAGATCGCAAGCCGCGGCTTCAGCATGCGCTCCGCCCAGGCGAGCCAGCGGTGGATGCGGCCGACGATGGTCTCGAAGTCTTCCCGCCGCATCGACCGGTTTGCGATCGCCTTCGGCAGCCAGGGTTTCAGCCCGAAGGTCAATTGCACCGCCAGGAGAACCAGCGGCGCGCCCAGCACTGCCGAGGTGCCGGGCGGGGTGGGAAAGGCGTTCGGCAGCGCGAAGATCAGCATCAGAGCACTGATCGCCCTGTCACCCATCGTCTCGAACAGATCGCCGATCGAGATCCACTGCCGGCTTCGGTCGCCTGCCAGCTGCCGCAGGACCGCTGAGAGGCGGCGGCCTTTGGGACGTGGCGGACGGGGTCTTCTGCGTCTATTGGAATCGGCGTTTTCGATGGTCATGATACCGGTAGATGATGGAGGTGCGAATTGCGATTTTGGCCGCGCAATATGCCAATTGAATGACTTAAGGGACAGGAAATCAATGAAAGACCTGTCGGCGGCGATTCACGTTCGACCGTCGCTCCTTTGCGCCGCAAGCGCATGGCAGGCAGATGC
The DNA here is from genome assembly GCF_019685235.1 of Rhizobium sp. NLR8a. Classification (NCBI taxonomy): domain Bacteria; kingdom Pseudomonadati; phylum Pseudomonadota; class Alphaproteobacteria; order Hyphomicrobiales; family Rhizobiaceae; genus Rhizobium; species Rhizobium sp. NLR8a. The sequence goes on along the minus strand of NZ_JABDWI010000006.1, from coordinate 26,583 downwards.
ATGAAGGCTTGAAATTCCCGGCCAACAGTGCGAGCAGACGCTGAAGGCCAGAGAAACGGCAGGCAGGCAATGATTATTTCATTCGACATCGGCGGCTCCGCCATCAAGGGCGGCATCGCCCGCTCCGAGACAGACATCGTGCCCCTCGGCCGCCGTCCGACGCCGAAGGAGGATTTTGCCGCTTTCGTCGAGACCCTGTGCAGCATTATCGCCGAGACCGGCGAACAGCCGAGCCGCATTGCCCTGTCGATCGCTGGCGTCGTCGATCCCGATACCCAGCGCCTGACCTGCGCCAACATTCCCTGCATCCACGACCGCACGCTCGCAGCCGACCTAGAAGCCGAACTCGCCCTGCCTGTTTTGATCGCCAATGACGCCGACTGTTTCGCCATGGCTGAAGCCGGTCTCGGAGCCGGCCGCGGCCACCGTATCGTCTTCGGCGCCATTCTCGGCACCGGTGTCGGTGGCGGCCTGGTCGCCGATGGGCGCCTCGTCAACGAGGCCGGAGGTTTTGCCGGCGAATGGGGTCATGGACCGATCATCGCATCGGCGGCCGGCAATCCTCCCGTCGCCATTCCCGCCTATGCCTGCGGCTGCGGCCAGAAGGGCTGTGTCGACACCGTTGGCGGCGCGCGCGGCCTGGAGCGCCTGCACAAGACGCTGCATGATCTCGACCTTGCGAGCGAAGAAATCATCGATCAGTGGCGGCGCGGCGAGGAGAAGGCAACCCGCACCATCGACGTCTATGTCGATCTCGTCGCCTCGCCGCTCGCCCTGACGATCAACATCACCGGCGCGACCATCGTGCCGGTCGGCGGCGGGCTTTCCAATGTCGAGCCGCTGCTGGCCAAGCTCGACCGGGCGGTGCGCACCCGCACCCTGCGCAAGTTCGACCGTCCGCTGGTGGTGCCGAGCGAATGCCGCATCGAGCCAGGCCTGATCGGCGCAGCGCTGCTGGGACTGAAAGCCGATGCCGCTGCATCCTAAAGCACCGGCCACATCCGTACGATCGCTGCGAACCGGTCCCAGTCCTTGCGTTCCAGGGGCGTCCAGGCGGCTTCGGCGACGGCCGAAAGGCGCGGGAAGACCAGCCGGTTGAAATAGGCGCCAGAGAGGAAGTTTTCAGTCCAGATGCAGGCTTGGACGCCGCGCATCTTCTCGCGTAGCGTATCCGGCAACTCGCCCTCGGCCTCGTAAGCATAGCTATGTTCCGGTGGCGCATGGCCCGCCCAGCTCGCACCGGGCTCGGACCAGGCTTCCGCCTGCGCCATGTCGAGATAATAGGCTTGGCCCGGCGTCATCACCACATCGTAGCCTTGCTGCGCCAGCTCGATGCCGACAGCGTGCTTTTCCCAGGCCATCAGCAAAGTACCGTCGCGATCGACGCCGCCGCCATGTGAGACTTCGTTCCAGCCAGCGAGCTTCCTGCCGCGCTCCGACAACATGGCCTTAATCCGTTTCAGGAAATAGGATTGCAGCTCCGCGGTGCCGGCAATTTTCTCCCGTTCCATCAGCGCCTTGCAAAGCGGCGAGGAAAGCCAGGCGCCGCTTGCGACCTCGTCGCCGCCGATATGAATATATTCGCCGGGAAACAGCGTGACCATCTCGTCGAACACCTTGCCGAGAAATTCATAGGTGAATTCGATCGCCGGGTTGAGGGCATTGTTGGAATAACCCTGCACGGCGCGGTAGCTGTCCGGCGCCTCCTGCCCGTCGACGAGGCCGGGCAATGACAACAGCGTCGCGGTGCTATGGCCGGGAACATCGATTTCCGGCACCACCTCGACATGCAGAGAGGCGGCATGCGCGACGATCCGCCTGACATCCTCCTGCGAGTAATGGCCGTAGCGCGGTTTCGCCCCGTCACCAAGCTGCGGCACGAGCACCTCGTCCGGGCCATGCCGCGCGCCGATCTCCGTAAGCTGGGGATAGGCCTTGATCTCCAGCCGCCAGGCTTCGTCGTCGGTCAGGTGCCAATGGAAGACGTTGAGCTTGTTCCAGGCGAGGATATCGATTAGCCGCATGACGTCAGCCACCGGATAGAACTGTCTGGCCACATCGAGATGGCAGCCGCGCCAGTCATAACGCGGCTGGTCGGCGATCGTGCCGAAATTCGGAAATCTGAAGCTCTCCCGATCGGCACGCGCGCCGTGCATGAGTTGCGCCAGACTGATCAGGCCACTGTGTCGACCCGTCGCATCCGCGCTGGAGAGCACGACCTCATGCGTGGTAAATCGTATTTCATAGGCGAACGCAGCGATCGATGATTCGGTAACGAAACGAATAGCGCGCCCGCCCTTTACGCCGCAGAGCGAGAACGGCACGTTTTTGGCCGGATAGAGCCGCTGGTAAAGCGAAAGAACCAGGGACAACGCCTTGACCGCGTCGGGTCGCGTGCTCTCGGCCGGATAAAGGACGACCGGCAGTTCCCCCGCCTTCAGCGCGAGCGCCAGCGGCCAGGGCAGCAGCGAATACGGTTCCTCCACCCGGCCCGGCGGCAGAAGCGGCGGCGCAATGCCGCCATCCCGGCCTTCGAGAAGGAGATCGCCGAAACCGACAGGAACATGGCGCCCGTCGCCAAGTGTCAGATAGGCCGATTTGACCCCTGATGTCACATGTTTCGGTTCTCGGGTCAGCCCCTCGACGGTGAACCGCCAGTGGCCGCCCGGCGGCACGCTCAGTTCCTCGGGCGGGCGGAATTCATGGAAATGCGCGAGCTGTCGCTCCAGGCTGCCGCCATCGCAGACATATTTGTCGGCAACCCGCGTCTCCGACGTATAGGCGAGCGAGAAGCCGGAGAGAGGCTCGGCTGAAAGATTGAAGAGAGTGAAGATCAAGCGCCCGAAACTGCCTTCGACCGGGTGCCAGCTTGTTTCCAGACGATAATCGGCCATGGTCGCGCCTCCCCTGTCAATGGACGGCCGGGATTACGGCTCGCGCCCCGGCATGCTTTCAAAAGCTTAACTTTTTCGAGACGGCAATGGAATCGGCGCGAGTCGAGACGAAGCGGGCAGTGATGAGAACCGTGAGAGTGTGACCTGCAAGGAAAACGGCGCGGCTTTCGCCGCGCCGTCCTCACTCGGCTGCCAACGCCGGCGGATGTCTGTCATCCGCCTCTTCCTGGATGGCGTCGGCATCCCGGCCTGGCTCGTCCTTTGCCTTCGGCTCGCGGCCGAAGAAAAGAGCGTAACCGGCCGGCAGAACCAGAATGGTGAGCACTGTCGCGACCAGGATGCCGCCCATCATGGCGAAGGCGAGCGGACCCCAGAAGACGCCGCGCGAGATCGGGATCAGCGCCAGCACAGCCGTCAGCGCCGTCAGCATGATCGGCCGGAAACGACGCACGGCAGCCCCGACGATCGCCTCCTGCCGGTGCATGCCGGCCTTGATATCCTGGTCGATCTGGTCGACCAGGATGATCGAGTTGCGCATGATGATGCCGAGCAGCGCAATGACGCCCAGGATCGCCACGAAGCCGAAGGGCGCGCCGCTGATCAGCAGGGCGGCCGCAGCCCCGATGATGCCGAGCGGACCGGTGGCAAGCACCAGCATCGCCTTGCCGAAATGCTGCAGCTGCACCATCAGCAGCACGATGATGACGGCAAGCATGATCGGCGCCTTTGCGGCGATCGACATCTGGCTTTCCGCCGCATCCTCGGCGCCGCCCTGGATCTCGACGTTGTAACCGGCCGGCAGGCTGTCGCGCAGGTCCTTCATGTCGGCATACATCTTCATGACGACGTCGTTCGGCTGCACGCCATCCGGCAGCGTCGCGCGCACCGTGATCGTCGGCAGCCGGTCGCGCCGCCATTCGATGCCCTGCTCCATGACGGGCACGACCTTGGCGACCTGCGAGACTGGCACGAAGCCGCCGAAATCGGTCGGGACATAGACGGAATTCACCGCCGACAGCAGCGAGCGGCTGGCGTCCGGCTCGCGGGCGACGATCGAGACCGTCTCCTCGCCGTCACGGAAATCATCGAGCGGCGCCCCGGACATGGCGGTCTGCAGCATCTGGCGCACACGCTGCGAGGTCACGCCCAGCGCCCGGGCGCGATCCTGGTCGATCACCAGCTTCATCGCCGGCACCGGTTCCAGCCAGTCGTCGTGAATGGCGCCGAGCGTCGGATTGGCTTCGAAACGCGCCTTCACCTGATCGGCGATCGCTCGCACTTCCTGACGATCAGGCCCCATGATGCGCATCTGCACCGGCCAGCCGGTGGGCGGGCCGAGGAAGAGGCGGTCGACCTTGCCGCGGATCGATGGGAAGTCTTCGGCAAGAATGGTGCGCAGCTTGACGATCAAGCGTTCGCGCGCCGGCTCGTCCTTCGCCATGACCAGCAGCTGGGCGAAATTCGGATTGCGCAACTGCTGATCGAGCGGCAGGAAGAAGCGCGGTGCGCCTTCGCCGATATAGGTGGCGATGAACCGCTTGTCGGGATCATCCATCATCTTCGCTTCGAGCGCCTTTGCCTGCACCTCGACTTCTTTGATGCTGGTGCCCTCGGGCAGCCACAGATCGACGAGAATCTCAGGCCGCGACGACTGCGGGAAGAAATTCTGCGGAATGAACTGGAATGCCCAGAGGCTGGTGACGAAGGTGCCGAGCGTCAACAGCAGCACGATCACCCGATGACGAACCGCCCAGCCGACCGTGCCGCGCAGTCGGCGGTAGAAGCTCGTGTCGAAAGCATCGCGGTGCTCGCCGGCGTGATGGCGCTGCTTGAGGATCATGTAGCCGAGCCATGGCGTGAAATAGACCGCGACGAACCACGAGGTGACGAGCGCGATGCCGACGACATAAAACAGCGAACGCACATATTCGCCGGCCGTCGATGCGGCGAAACCGACGGGAATGAAGCCGGCCGTCGTGATCAACGTACCGGTCAGCATCGGGAAGGCCGTCGAGGAATAGGCAAAGCTTGCCGCCTCGATTTTGACCAGCCCCTCCTCCAGCTTTCGCTCCATCATTTCGACGACAATCATCGCATCGTCGACGAGCAGGCCGAGCGCGATGATCAGCGCGCCGAGCGAGATGCGCTGCAGGTCGATGCCGAGTTCGTACATCAGTGCGAAAGTGGCGGCGAGCACCAGCGGAATGGCGATGGCGATGACGAGGCCCGAGCGCCAGCCGATCGACAGGAACGAGACGACGAGCACGATGACAAGCGCTTCGCCGAGCGCATGCATGAATTCGCTGACCGCGTCCGTCACGACGTCGGGCTGGTTGGCGATCTGGTCGACCGCGACGCCGTAAGGCAGAGCTTCCTCGAAGCGCTGATAGGTCGCTTCCACGCCCTTGCCGACATCGGTGACGTTGAAGCCCTTGGCCATGACGACGCCGACCTGAACGCTGTCATGGCCATTGAACCGGTATTTGCGCTGGTAGGGATCCTCGAGCCCGGAACTGACGGTGGCGATATCGCCGAGGCGGGTCACCTGGCCGCCAGCGCGAAGGCGCAGCTCGCGGATATCGGCCACCTTCTTCATGTCGCCTTCGACCGAAATGCGCACCGAGCGCAGACCGGTATCGACCGAGCCTGCCGGATCGACATTGTTCTGGCCCTTGATGGCGTTCTGCAGGTCGAGGACCGTCAGGCCGCGCTCGGCAAGCGCCTTGGACGAAACGTCGATATAGATCTTCTCAGGCTGGTCGCCGATGATGACGGCCTTCTCGACGCCCGGTGTCGTCAGCAGCATGTCGCGCGCCTGGATCGCGAATTTCTTCAGTTCCGGATAGGAATAACCCTCGCCGCTGATCGAATGCAGCGTGATGAAGGTATCGCCGAACTCGTCGTTGAAATAGGGACCGAGCAGGCCCTGCGGCAGTTCGCTGGAAATGTCGCCGACCTTCTTGCGCGCCTGGTAGAAGGCATCCGCCACCTCCTGTGAATTGGTGTCGCCCTTGACCTGCAGGGTGATGATCGCACTGCCCGCCCGCGTATAGGACTTGACCCAGTCGATATGCGGCGTCTCCTGCAGCTTGCGTTCGATCTTGTTGACGACCTGATCTTCCATTTCCTGAATGGAAGCGCCCGGCCAGATTGCCTGCACGACCATGACGCGGAAAGTGAATTCCGGATCTTCGCGCTGGCCCATGCGCATCAGGCCGAGCACGCCGGTGATGATGATCAGCCCGAAGAGGAAGCGGGCGATGCTTGGATGCCCGATCGCCCAGCGCGACAGATTGAAGGGCCGCTTTTCGGTGTTGGCGTCCATGGTCATGTTTCCTTTGGAGCATGATGCCGAAAAGTGTCAGCGGTTTTCGGGAACATCATGCTCAAATTGCTTTAATTGCGCGATCAACGCACGGTCTGGTCGGTATCGGCCGAGGCCGATTGCTGCTCCGGCACCTTCACCTTCAGGTTCTCACTCATGAACTGGGTGCCGGCGGCAACGACGAGATCGCCGCTATCGAGGCCCTCGGTCACATGCACGCCATCGCCGGTGAAATCGGCGACCTTGATATCGCGGCCATGTACCGTCGCCGTGTCGCGGTCGACCGTCCAGACCATTTGCTTGCCGTGCTTCTCGGCCAGCGCGGTAAGCGGGATCGAGACATAGCTGTTATCGTTGTTGACGTCGGTTTCGATCGTCGCGGTCATGCCGAGCAACACGCGAGGATCGTTCGGCAGGCTCACGCGAACGGCAAAGGTGCGCGACTGCTGGTCGGCGCTGCCGGAAACCTCCCGCACCTTGCCGTCGAGCACCAGCTTGTCATCCGCCCAGAAACGGGCCTTGACCGTCTTGCCGGGCTTGAATTCGGCAATGTCGTTTTCCGGAACCGCGATCTGCACTTCCTTCTCGCCTTCGACGGCAACGGTGACGACGGGGCTGCCGGAGCCGACGACCTGGCCGATATCGGCATTGATCGATGTCACGATGCCATTCTGCCCCGCCTTGAGATCGGTATAGCTCACCTGATTCTTCGCCTGGCCCAGCGCCGCGAGCGCTGCATCGCGCTGCGAGATCGCCTGATCATGGCTGAGCGCGGCCTGCTCGAGCTGCGACTTCGGGGCGACGCTCTTGTCGAACAGCTGCTCGGCGCGCTTGTTGGCGAGATCGGCGGTTTCGACGCCCCTTTCGGCCGCGGCGAGATTGGCCTCTGCCGTCTTGACCGCGAGCTGGTAGTCCGTGGCGTCGACGCGGGCGAGAACGTCGCCGGGCGTCACCCGGTCACCAATATCGACGAGACGCTCCGTGATCTTGCCCGCCACCCGGAAGCCGAGGTTCATTTCCGTCCGCGCCTTGACCGACCCCGAATAATCGAGCTTGCGGGTATCGTCGGCCTTGGCGATCTCCACGACCTTCACCGGCCGGATGACTTCCTTGACCTCAGCTTTTTCTTCCGAGCAGGCGGAAACGCCGATCCCGACGGCGCCGACGAGCGCGAGGCTCGCGACGGACGGCATGCGATTGCTGAGGATCTTGAGCGAAAACATCTTCCGCACTCCTGGAATGTTTCGGGGGATCGACGGCGGCTGCCGTCGGTTATTTCTTGAGCGCCCTGATGACGTAGTCGATCAGTTCGTCGACGCTTGCGCGGTTGGTTTTCGCAAGACATTGCGCCACCATCTGCGGATGACAGAGATTGATCGTCGCCGCGCCGAAACACCGTGAGGCGACGACCGGGTCCTGCTCGGCGAACTCGCCGGCTGCGATGCCTTCGGCGATGATCTCGGCGATGAGATCATGGACGCGATCGATATGTTTCTCGATGACATGCCAGTCGCGCTCGATCGCGACCACGATCATCTCATGCACCTTCATCTCGTCGAGCATCGTATCCATAGTCCATTGATACTGGGTCTCGACATAAAGGCGCAGGCGTTCGCTGGCGCTGAGCGGCTGGTGGCGGATGTCGTAGGCGAGCTGATAGCAGGTGGCGAGCATGCGTCCGCAGAGCGCCTGATGGATCTCCACCTTCGAAGCGAAGAAACGATAAATATTGGCCGGCGACATGCCGAGATCGCGAGCGATGTCGGCCACCGTCGTCTTGCTGTAGCCGTAGTGGCGGAACAGCCGCTCGGCCGCGTCGAGAATGCGCGTGACATTCTCCTGCCGCGTGACGTCGAGCGTATTTTCCGCGATGTCGTTCATGAGTTTTGGTACCTCGAGTTACGACTGACGATTTTCGAATTTCGTCAGTCGTAAAATATCATGCGTCATTTGTCAATGCCGCCTGCGTGGCGCGAGCGGCTGAGCGTGATGAATTTCGAAACGATGTGACGATGAGCGTCGGCCACAATTGGAAAGTGCCGCGACGTCAGACGCGCGGCACTTCCTCGGCGGCAGCAAATAATCAGGCGAGCTTGACGTCGAGCGTGATCGGAACGGCGGCGAGCGCCTTGGAAATCGGGCAGCCGGCTTTCGCCTTGTTGGCGAGTTCGGTGAAGGTCGCCTCGTCGGCACCGGGAATGCGGCCGGAAAGTGAGAGATGGATGGCAGTGACGGCGAAGCCACCCTCGACGCTTTCGAGCGTCACCTTGGCCGAGGTTTCCATATGCTCGGCGGTGAAACCGGCTTCGCCGAGGATGAGCGACAGCGCCATGGTGAAGCAGCCGGCATGGGCAGCACCAATCAGCTCTTCCGGGTTGGTGCCGGGAATGCCTTCGAAGCGGCTGGCAAAGCCGTAGGGATAGTCTGTCAGGGCGCCGCTCTGGGTCGAGATCAGGCCCTTGCCGTCCTTGAGGCCGCCGCTCCAATGAGCCGAAGCCGTGCGATTGATCTGCATGCCGTCCTCCTGTTTCGATGGTTTTGAGGAAGCGGCAGGGCGCCGCTCCATGCCTGAGGGAGATGGATAGGCTCCCGCCGGACAATATAACGCTCTATCCTGAGAAGACGACAGGCTCGTAAAAATCGGCGGAATAGAAAGCCTTTCAGGCGGGATGCTGCTGCACGCTGAGACCGCCGTCGATCGTCAGGCAGGTGGCGTTCATGAACGGGCATTCGTCGGAGATCATGAACACTGCCGCCATAGCGATCTCTTCCGGAGTTGCGATCCGCCCGGCCGGATGCAGCTCCATTGTCTCGGCCTTGGCGGCCTCCGGATCGGGGAAGCTGTTCCAGTAGTCGATCACCTTCTGCGTCGAGACATAGCCCGGCGCCAGCGCGTTGACCCGGATATTGCGGGGCGCGTACTCCAGGCCCAGGGATTTCGTCATGCCGAGCAGCGCATGTTTCGCCAGCGGATAGGGAAACGTGTGCGGAATGATCGTGAAGGCGTGCGTGGAGGCGATGTTGAGGATGACGCCGCCGCCGCGCTCGATAAACCCGGGCAGCACCGCCTTGCAGCAATTCCAGGCTCCCTTCAGATTGATATCGAAGCAGCGGCTCCACTCCTCGTCGGTCGTGTGGAGCGGTTCGGCAAAGACATTGACGCCGGCATTGTTGACGAGCCCATTCAATGGGCCGATCTCGTCGTTCGCCTGAGCAACCGCTCTCGTGATCGTTCCGGCATCGGTAATATCGGCCGGCAGATAACCAACCTGGCCGCCTGTGCTTGCAAGCACTCCCGCTACCTGCGCCAGCAGCGCTCCATCGCGATCGACGAGATAAACCGCAGCATTTTCCCTGAGGAAAGCCTTGGCGATCGCAAGGCCGATGCCCTGCGCAGCGCCGGTGATCAGAATATTTTTGCCCTGCAGGCGATCGCCCATCTATCTTCCCTCCGGCTGACCCGGCAGCGCCGACAGATCGATCGTGACCCTGCCTGAAAGAACCTCGCCTGGCTCAAGAGGCTTGAGCCCTCCGAAATCCGGCAGATGATGCCCATTCGGCAGGTGACTCATCGGTTCCAGGCAGAAGAAATCTGTCCGGTCGAGCCGCAGGTACAGCATGAAGCGATTGAGTGCACCATCGGCTTCCAGCGCCGCCTGGATTCCAAGTTCCGGCCAGGTGATGGCTGCCCGTCCGTTCCATCCCTCGAAAGCGTTGTTCATCCATTGCCGCGGCAACGGCGCACCGGACGTGAAATTGAATTCAGCGGGTACCGGGCCGGGTGCATCAGGGAGATGGTCCGACCGTTCGCTCCAGAAGCGGTCGGCTGCGATGGTCAACCGTGTTTCCGGCGTCCGTGTGAAGAAGGGATGCTGCCCCAGCCCGAAGGGCAGGACCGCCTCTCCCCTGTTCTCCACCGAGAGCGTCAGCGCCAGCCGATTGCCGCTGAGACGGATCTCTTGCCGACTAAGATAGGCATAGGGCGAGACCCGGTCGGCATCACGCGAAAAGCAGAGCTGCGCGTGCTTGGAACTCGATTCTTCCACCTGCCATGGGCTGATCCAGCCATCGCCATGCAGGTAGAGCGGGTCGTGGCAATTTCGCTGGAAGGCATAGTCGCATCCGCCGAAGGACATGGCATTGCCTTCCACGCGATTGCCGAACGGGACCAGAGGAAAACTCGCAAAGGTCCCATCCGGGCCACCTGTCGAAACGAGGAAAGGCTTGCCCCGGAATGTTGCGGCAGTGACGGCCGCGCCCTGGCGGCTGATCCTCACGGAGAGATCGCCGTGGCTCAGATCGATGCTGTCCCCGCCATGCCCTTTGCTCATCCGCGCCGCCCCGTTGCCGAAGACCTGAGATTGTCGAGCAGCACGGCGATCAGCAGGATCAGCCCGCGCACGACATACTGATAGAATGCCTGAATATTCAGGAGGTTCATAACGTTTTCGGCAATGCCCATGATCAGCACCCCGACGATAACACCGCTCATTGTCGCCCGGCCGCCGGCGAGCGAAACGCCGCCGAGGACGCAGGCCGAGATCACCGAGAGCTCGAGCCCCGTCGCCGCGTTCGGCTGGCCGGAAGTGATGCGCGAAGCAAGCAGAATGCCGGCAATTCCGCAGACGAGACCCTGCAGTGCAAAGATCCAGACGCGCATGGTGACGACATTGACGCCGGCAAGCCGCGACGCCTCGGGATTGCCGCCGATCGCCAGCGTGTTCTTTCCGAAAACGGTGCGGTTGAGCACGAAGCCGAAGAGGAGGAAAAGGATCAGCATGATCCAGATCGGCATCGGCACGGTCAGGAATCGCGATAGCGCAAGCTGGTAGAAAGCCGGATCGTTGATGCCGACGGCGCGGCCGTCCGAGGCGATCAGCGCCAGCCCGCGCACGATCTGCATGGTCGCAAGCGTCGTGATCAGCGCATTGATGCGGAACCGGGCGATGACGATGCCGTTGACGAAACCGACGACGGCGCCGCAGAGCAGGGCGGCCAAGAGCCCTACGGGAATGGAGCCCGTCGCGTTCGAGACCATTACTGCGGCCATGCCGGAGAAAGCGACGATCGATCCCACCGAAAGATCGAAATCGCGGGAGGCCAGGCAGAACATCATCGTGCAGGCGACGATGCCGATCGTGACGACCGATTGCAGCAGCCCCAGCATATTTCGCTCGGTCAGGAAATTCGGAACGAAGAGCGAGACGATCACGAAGGCGGCGGCGAAGATCACCACCAGTCCCTGTTCGCCGAGAAGGATTTTTTTCAACGAAGTCATCGTCCGTGTTCCCAGTCTTAAATGATGCCTGCGGCGTTCTTGTCGGGGAGTGCCGCCGTCAGGATGCTGCGCTCGTCGAAATCCGGGCGGGCAACATTGGCCGCCACCCTGCCCTGACACATCACCATGATGCGATCGGAGATGCCCATGACCTCGGGCAGCTCGCTTGAGATCACGACGATCGCCATGCCGCCGGCCGCCAGCTCATAAAGGATTTCATAGATTTCCGACTTCGCCCCGACATCGATGCCGCGCGTCGGTTCGTCGATCACGAGAACCTTGATACCCTGCTCGGAGAGCCAGCGGCCAAGGATGACTTTCTGCTGGTTGCCACCGGACAAGTTGATGATGTCCTGCTTGCGCGACGGCGTGCGCACCCGCAGCCGGGCGATGAACTGATCGGCCAGCGCCGCCTCCTTCTTCGGGTTCAATATGCCGAAGGGCGAGAAATGCCGGCGCGACGAGATCGCGATATTCTCTTCGATCGATCGGCCCTGGACGATGCCGTCGAACTTGCGGTCCTCCGGGCAGAGCACCATGCCGGCCCGGATCGCCGTCGTCGGATCGTTCGGCGAAACGGCAATACCGTCGATCGTTACCTCGCCCCGATGCCTGTGGTCGGCGCCGTAAAGCAGCCGCGCCATCTCGCTGCGGCCGGCGCCGACCAGCCCGAAGAAGCCGAGAATCTCACCCTGGCGGACCGAAAAACTGATTGGATTGCGCAGCCTCGGTCCCGACAGGCCCTTGACCTCAAGCCTGACGCCGCCGAGCGGGCGCTCACGCCATCCCCAGACATTGCTGATCTTGCGCCCGACCATTTCGGCAATGATCTGCTCGCGCGTCGTCTTCGCGATCTGGGCATGATGGGCGGCAAGCCTGCCGTCGCGCAGCACGGTCAGGCTGTCGCAAAGCCGAAAAATCTCGTCGAGGCGATGCGAAACATAGAGAATGACCGTTCCCTTCGCCTTCAACCTGTCGATGAGTGAAAACAGGACTTCGCTTTCACGCGAGGAAAGCGATGAGGTGGGCTCGTCGAGCGCGATGACCCGCGCCTCGAACATGACCGCCTTGGCAATCTCGACCATCTGCCGCGCGCCGATCGAAAGCGAAGCGACCTTGGCCGACGGATCGACATCGATGCCGATCTCTTCGAGTTTCGACCGCACCGTCTCGATCAAGGTTTTGGCATCAATCACTCCGCCCTTGCCGGGAAAGCGGCCAAGCCAGAGATTTTCGGCCACCGTCAGCTCCGGAACGAGCTGCAGTTCCTGATGGATGACGATGACGCCGGCATGGAGGGCGTCGCGCACCGAGACATATTTCTGTTCTGCGCCATCGATGAGAATGCTGCCGGCATCGGCGGCCTGATCGCCCGACAGCACACGAATCAGCGTCGATTTGCCCGCGCCGTTCTCACCCATTAGGCCGTGGACGGCGCCCTTCTCGACTGAGAAAGAAACGTCCGACAGCGCCTGTACGCCGGGATAGCCCTTTGAGATATGTTTGAATTCGAGAAAAGCCATCATCACCCCACCGGAGGTTCCGGCGGCACGCTCAAGCGGCCGCCGGAGATGCATTATCGCGGGCGATGATTACTCGATGCCGAGTTCCTTGCGGACCTTCTCATAATCGCCGCGCAACGCCAGCGAACCTGCCGTCAAGGTCAGCTTTTCCGGCTCCTTGCCGTTGGCGATCCAGTCGTACATGTTGAGCGCCGTCTCGTAGCCGTGACGCTTCGGCGAGATGATGACCGTGCCGAAGAAGCCCGTCGCTGCCGGCTTCTTGAACTCGTTGATCGCCGATTCCGCGCCGCCGATGCCGACACCGATCACGTTGGTCGCCGGAATACCGACCGATTCCGAAGCGCGGACGGCGCCGAGAACGGCTTCGTCGTTGAGGCCGAAGGCCACCCAGTATTTCACGTCGGCATGCTTGTTGAGGACGGTGGTCGCCGCGTTGAGTGCTGCCTCGGTATCCGTCTTCGCCTGCGGCGCATCATAGATGTTCTCAGCCGGGAACCCGGCGGACTTCAGGACCGAGATCGCACCTTCGACGCGGTCGACGGCGGTCGGCAGCTGATCGTAGGAAACCCGGATCGCGCCGACATTCTTCATGTCCCAGCCGCGCTTCTTGATTTCGTCGACGATGGCCTGTCCGACGGTCTCGCCGATCTTGGTGGCGGAAATGCCCATATGCGGCACGTCTTCCAGCGGCTTGCCGTCGGCACTGACGAGGCGGTCGTCGACCGTCATCAGCTTCAGCTGATTGGCTTCGGCCTTGGCGACGATGCCGGGGCCGAGTTTGACGTCGGGCGTGCAGATGATGAAGCCTTGCGCACCCTGCACGCCGAGATTGTCGATCGCCGACTGAACCTTCTCGCCGTCTTCGGCGCCGATCTTGACGACCGTGAAGCCTTTATCCTTGGCGGCCTGATCGGCGAATTTCCATTCGTCCTGGAACCAGGGCTCCTCCGGCTGCTTGACGATGAAACCGATCTTGACGTCTGCGGAAAATGCCGAGCCGGTGCTCAGAATGGCGAACGTGCCAGCCAGAATAGCTGCTTTGAACAAGCGCATGTCTCTCTCCCTAAACTCTGAAATCGAGCAGCTGCCTCCCAGGCAGCGCCCAATGAATTATGTTAAATCATCATACCAGTCAATTGCTAATGTATGATGATTAGAATAATAGGTAGTGGCGAGAACGGATGGACCCGTCGCAAACTGGATCGAATTCGGTTAATCAGGTTCGGTTGCTGCCCGGGAGAGAGCGCGGAGAGGTGAAGTTGGAATCGACTGAGGAACAAGGCCGAACGGAAAGCTCCGGCAGCGAACGCCGGCCGCGCGTACGCCGCAACGTGACGGCGGCCATCGCTCAGGACATCTGCGCCGACCGCTATCCCTCGGGCTCGCCGCTGCCGCGCGAGAACGACCTCTGCGAACTCTACGGCGTTAGCCGCACCGTCATTCGCGAATCGCTGAAAGTGTTGGAATCCAAGGGGCTTGTCCGTGGCAAGCCGCGGGTCGGAACGACCGTTTGCGATCGGGATGAATGGAACATCCTGGATGCCGAGGTGCTCGACTGGATGGGGCCTTACATCAAGGACTTCGACCTGCTGGGATGCATTCTCGAAGCCCGCCGCACCATCGAACCGGCGGCCGCCGAATATGCCGCCGAACGCGCCAGCGCCCAGGAGATCGCCGATCTCGACAGGGCCTGGCGGCAGATGCGCGACAGCGCAGGCGATCCGGAACGCTTCACCGACGCCGACGTGATGTTTCATACGGTGCTGCTGACCGCCAGCCACAACCAGGTGTTCCGCCGCCTGTCAAGCGCCATCCATGCTGCGCTGAAATATGCGCTGCATGCCTCCAACATCGCCGTCGAAAACCGGGAGGATGCGGTGCTCGTTCACGGCGAACTCGTCGAGGCCTTGCGCATGCGCGACAAAACAGGTGCGAGGGAATGCGCCAATCGTATGCTCGACCTTGCGGTACGCGACCTTGCCGCCGCAGAGAAGGCAATCGGCAGGGCAAAATGATCAATCACGAAAAGCCGTGGACGCGCTGCCCCATCGCAAATCCGAGAAGAGATTAAGAACCACGATGAAGATCACCAAACTCACCACCTATATCGTTCCGCCGCGATGGCTGTTTCTGAAGGTCGAGACCGACGAAGGCATCGTCGGCTGGGGTGAACCGGTCGTCGAGGGGCGTGCGCTGACCGTCGAGGCCGCCGTCCACGAACTGGAAGACTACCTGATCGGCAAGGATCCTTTCTTGATCGAGGACCATTGGACGGTGATGTATCGCGGTGGTTTCTATCGCGGCGGCGCGGCCCATATGAGCGCCATCTCGGGCATCGACCAGGCGCTCTGGGACATCAAGGGCAAGGCGCTCGGCCAGCCGATCCATTCCCTGCTCGGCGGCCAGCTGCGCGACCGCATCAAAGTCTATTCCTGGATCGGCGGCGACCGCCCCGCCGATGTCGCCAACAATGCCAGAGACGTCGTCGCCCGCGGCTTCAAGGCGATCAAGCTCAACGGCTGCGAGGAAATGCAGATCGTCGACACCAACGAGAAGGTGGAAAGGGCGGTCGAGACCATCGCCGCCATCCGCGAGGCGATCGGCCCGCATATCGGTATCGGCGTCGATTTCCACGGCCGCGTCCACAAGCCGATGGCCAAGGTTCTCGCCAAGGAGCTCGAACCCTACAAGCTGATGTTCATCGAGGAACCGGTGCTTTCGGAAAACAAGGAAGCGCTGCGCGACATCGTCAACCATACCTCGACACCGATCGCGCTTGGTGAGCGGCTCTATTCGCGCTGGGATTTCAAGCAGGTGCTTTCGGACGGCTATGTCGACATTATCCAGCCGGATCTTTCCCACGCCGGCGGCATCACCGAATGCCGCAAGATCGCGGCGATGGCCGAAGCCTATGACGTCGCCCTGGCCCCGCATTGCCCGCTCGGCCCGATCGCGCTCGCTGCCTGCCTTCAGGTCGATGCCGTCAGCTATAATGCCTTCATCCAGGAACAGAGCCTCGGCATCCATTACAACACCGGCAACGATATCCTCGACTACATCTCCAACAAGGAGGTGTTCGAATATGCCGATGGTTTCGTTTCGATCCCGCAGGGGCCGGGCCTCGGCATCGAGGTCGACGAGGCCTATGTCAGCGAGCGCGCCAAGGAGGGACATCGCTGGCGCAACCCAATCTGGCGGCACGCCGACGGCAGCTTTGCCGAGTGGTGAGAGAATGAAGGGTCGCGCAAGCGGCCCTTTTTCATTCGCAGTGTAGGATATCGGCCACCTCCTGCGTCATAATGGCAGCTCAAAAGGAGGTTTCCCATGGCCAGAGCAATCGTAATCATCATCGCCCGCTTCATCTTCAGCCTCATCTTCTTCATGGCCGCCGGCTTCAAGTTTGCCGATATCGGCGCCACGGCGAGCTACATTGCCGCCGCCGGTTTCCCGATGGCGACCTTCCTCACCTGGGTCGCGGCCCTTTTCGAGATCGCGTTGGCCCTTGCCTTCATATCGGGCGCTTTCTTCACCGAGGCGAGCCTACTGGCAGGCATCTACGTGATCTTCCTTGCCTTCGCCTTCCACGGACCGGCCCACTGGCAACAGAACCAGGCCGAGTTCGGCTTCTTCGTCGATCACTTCACCTTCCTCGCCGGCCTGCTCTTTGCCGCCGTCCACGGGCCGGAGAGATGGGCCTTGCGGCAAACGTTCCTCCGTTAGGCTTTTCCCTCCGGAACGAACTGCCGCGCCAAACATTGGCCTATCTGCAGAACGTCACGGAGGGTCGCCCATGGAGCTGAAGGACAAGGTCGCGCTGGTCACTGGTGCCGGTTCCGGCATCGGCAAAGCGGCCGCATTGAAACTCGCCGCCGAAGGTGCAAAGGTCGCAGTCCTGAGCCGGACGGCAGACGAGGTCGAGAAGACCTGCGCCGAGATCAAGGCCGCCGGCGGCCAGTCGATCTCGCTGACCGCCGACACCAGCGACGAAGGCCAAATGCGAGCTGCGGTGCAGAAACTCATAGAGACCTTCAACGGCCTCGACATCGTTGTCGCCAATGCCGGGATCAATGGCGTCTGGGCGCCGATCGACGATCTGAGTCCGGATGAATGGGACAAGACGATCGCCGTCAATCTGCGCGGCACCTATCTGACCCTGCACTTGACGGTTCCGCATCTGAAGCGCCGCGGCGGTTCGATCGTCGTCGTCGCATCGATCAACGGCACCCGCACCTTCACTACGCCGGGTGCCACCGCCTATACCGCAACCAAGGCAGGCCAGGTCGCCATGGTCCAGCAGCTCGCCCTGGAACTCGGCCGCCACGGCATCCGCGTCAATGCCGTCTGCCCGGGCGAGATTGAGACCAATATCAACGCCAATACCGACAGCCGTCATCGCGAGGAGACGGAGGTTCCGGTGATCTGGCCACAGGGCGACATCCCGATTGCCGGCGGGAAGGCAGGCAAGAGCGAGGATGTTGCCGAAACGATCCTCTTCCTTGCCTCCGATCGGGCCCGGCACATCACCGGCACACCGATCTGGATCGACGGCGGCCAGGGCCTGTTGCGGTAGTCCTCGGAGGTTTCGCGAAAAAGTCAGCCGTTCAGCCGGGCGCTGTCGAGTGTATAGAGTTCCTGGGCACGCTGCACCCCGCGCAACGCATAACGTCCGACGCATGCCAGCGCGGCGCGCTCTTCCGCCGGTATGGCCGCGGCGAAATCGGAGGAGATCAGCAGGTTAAGGTCGACCGAACGGCACATGGAGGCGATCCGGCTGACCTCGTTGACGGCGGGGCCGATGACGGTGAAGTCCAGCCGGTCCTGGCTGCCGATATTGCCGTAGAAGACATCGCCAATATGAAGGCCGATATAGACGTCAGTCGTCGCGCGGCCGTCGGTAGCGCGCGCGGCATTCAGCTTGGCGAGCTTTTCCCGGAGCAGCGATTCGGCGCGAAGCGCCGAACGGCAGGTTTCGGCTGGCACCTCGCCCTTGAAGATGGCCAGCACACCATCGCCGATCAGCTTCAGCACATTGCCGCCGGCCTCATGGATCGCCGAGATGGCGACCTCGCTGTAATCGTTGAGCAGCGGAATGATTTCCTCCGGCGGCACACGGTCGGAAATCTTGGTGTAGTTCAACAGATCCGAAAACCACAGCGCCGCCGAGATCCGCTCCGATTTGCCGCGGCTGATCTTGCCTTCCATCACCTGGCGCGCCGCATCCTCGCCGAGATAGACTTCCGCGATGGTCCGCGCGATGCGCCCCAGCGCAATGCACTTGATCGCCAGTCCGAGGACCGGCACGAGCTTGCGCAGAATGGCGAGATCGTGATCCGAGAAACCCTCGGGATGCTTGGTTGCGAAATGCGAAAAGAAGCAATCCATCTCACCGATCGTGCCGGCTTCGCTGAAACGATGCATCATTGCTACGAAATCGGTGTTGCCGGCTTCGGCAATCTTGTCGAGCATGGTGAAATCGATCGGATCGCCGAAGCCGATGCGTCGGCGGACCTCCCGCTCGTTTCCCGACCAAAGATAATAGAAGGCAGAGCGCTGCCAGGTCGCAGCCGCTTCGCCTGAGCCCGTCGGGCCATACTCGAATTCGGTTTCGATCTCTTCCACACTGTCCCAGCGGAAGGCCCGGCCCTCATGCACGGGGTGCAGCGTGTCCATCAGCGCCATGCCGCGGTCGAGCGGCAGGCCGGCATCGCGGCAGGCCGCGCAGAAGCCGGTCATGAGCTCCGCTTCTGAGGCGCCCTTCAGCCCCTGTTCCGTAACCCAGGCTGCGATACTGCTGACGTCGCTGTAATCCATGGCGCTCACCTCTACCTGTTCTGAAGCTTTAGCCCAAATGCGTAATGGACGAAAAGCCGATTGGCTCAATCGCCTGCGGGCAAGTTGTAGGGCGTAACGATTTCGATGGACGAAAGCGAGGTCGAAATCGTCCGAACGGAGGCCGCGGTCCGGCTCATGATCGCCCTGAAGGCCGCACGCGCATCGGTTCGGAGATCGTGATGCAGCACGAAGCCGACGCGGCGCGCGGCAAGCAGGGCGCGATTGTCCGCATCCAGATCGTGAGCGACGAAAATGCGGACGGGACGTTCGGCTGCATCGAAGGCCGTCAGCACCGCCCGATTGCCGCCGCCGATCGAATAAACGGCATTGATGGCAGGATCGGTCGCAAGCGCTGCCGCCACAAGCGTTCCCGTCACGGCATCGGTGCCGTGTCCCTCGCTGATTTCTGTGATGCCGATCCCGGGATAACGGGTGCGAATGATGCGGCGAAAACCGATCTCGCGCTCTTCCTCGCCGCGGAACCGTCCGCTCGACAGCGTCACAAGTACCTGACCGCCGTCAGAGCCGAGGAACTCGCCGATGAGATAGGCCGCCGTCTCCCCCGCCGTCCGGTTGTCGGCGCCGGCATAGGCTATGCGCGCCGAATTCGGCAGATCCGTCACGAGCGTGACCACGGGAATGCCGGCCGAATCCGCCCGTGCGACGGCAGCCACCACCTCGGCGACGTCAGGCGCCTTCAGCACGATGCCGTGCGTGCCGCGCAGCCGGATGCGGTCAAGAAGCTGCACAAGTTCGGCCGGTCTCATCACCTCAGCGAAATGGAAGCGGCAGCGGAAGACACCGGGCAGAAAGGCCGCCATCTCTGCCTCGAAGGCCGCACGCACTGCATCGCTAAACCGCTGGGGCGTCTCCATGACGATATCGATCGCTAGCGTTCGCCCGCTGACCATCGTTCCCGTCTGCTGCTTCTCCAGCTCCGAGATCGCTGCCCTCACCCGCATTTCCGTCTGCCGGCGCACACCTGGCCTGCCGTTCAGCACCCGATCGACTGTCGCGGTGCTGAGCCCCGCCTGAAAGGCGATGTCTTTGACAAGAAAGAGATGCGCCATCGGCTCCGTCTGATGGTTTTTTGATGGATTGCTGATCTATATCAGCTTGCGGCCCGGCGTATAGTGCCTCCATCGGAACCAGGGAGGAGCCGCTATTGAAAACCGATGACCTGCAGAAACTGCGCGCCGACCGCGTCTGGCTCAGCGAAGACGCCTGCAATCTCCACGACTTTCGACGGCTTGCGGAAAAACCGACCGTCCTTGCCGAATATCCAACAGCTTCGGCGGTCGAAAAAAACATCCTGATCTATGACAGCCGCAAGGTGGCGGCAGCGGCCGATACGCCGGAAGGCCGGCGCGCCGTGCTGGCGGAAATCTGCGACGCCTTCGGCGAAGGGCCGGGTGTGGTCGTGTTCAAGCGCGCTTACGAATACACCGGCATCATCGACCGTGCAAGCGCTCTCTTCGACGCAATCATCGAGGAACAGCACCGCACCTCGACTGGAGGCGGCGATCACTTCGCCAAGCCCGGCGCCAACGACCGCATCTGGAATTCGCTGGAAAAACACTGCCTCGCCGATCCGGATAATTTCACCGAATATTACGGCAATGCCATCATCGCGCTCGCAAGCGAAGCCTGGCTCGGCCCGAGCTATCAGATGACAGCGCAGGTCAATCGCGTCAATCCAGGCGGCGCGGCGCAGTCGGCCCACCGCGACTACCATCTCGGTTTCCAGTCGTCTGCGGTCATCGAGCAATTTCCGGCGCATGTTCATCGTCTCTCGCCGGTTCTGACGCTGCAAGGCGCGGTTGCCCATTGCGACATGCCGCTCGAAAGCGGTCCGACACTCTTCCTGCCGCACAGCCAGACCTATGTACCGGGTTTTCTGGCGCTGAAGCGCCAGGAATTCCGGGATTATTTCAAGGCCAACCACGTCCAACTGCCGCTCGAAAAGGGCGACGTCGTCTTCTTCAACCCCGCCCTCTTCCACGCCGCCGGTACCAACCGCTCGGCCGACATCAAGCGTGTCGCCAACCTCCTGCAGATCTCCTCCGCCTTCGGCCGTGCCATGGAAACGGTCAACCGCGAGAGAATGAGCGCCAGACTCTTTCCCGCCCTGAAGGCGTTGCAAGACCGGCTCTCGCCCAAAGAAATCGCCAACGCCGTCGCCGCCTGCGCCGAGGGTTATTCCTTCCCCACCAATCTCGATCGCGACCCGCCGCTCGGCGGGCTGGCGCCGAAGACGCAGGCACAGCTGATGCACGAGGCACTCAGGGAAGGCTGGAGCGACGAAGTTTTTGCGACAGCACTTGCCGAACAGGCGCGAAGGAAATTGAGTTGACTTTGGAAATCGACCCCCCTCATCCGCCCTACGGGCACCTTCTCTCGAGGGGAGAAGGGAGAATCGAGGCGCCGCCACCTGTCTCTTCTCCCCACCGAGCAGAAGGTGCCGGCAGGCTGCTGAGAGGGCCACACGGCACCGACATGCGAGCCTCCCGCACGCGCGGGAGGCCATTCGCACATGAAAAGGGAGGAACCACATGAGCACGGATCACGGCCGCTTCGACGGCAAGATCGCCATCGTCACCGGTGGTACGCAGGGCCTGGGCGCAACCATCGCCCGTCTCTTCGCCGAACGCGGCGCGGCAGGCATCGTCATCTGCGGCCGCAATGAAGCCAAGGGCAAGGCGAAGGCCGCGGAGATTTCGGCTGCGACCGCCGCCAGAGCCGTCTACGTCAAAGCTGATCTCGGCAAGGTCGAGGACGTCCGAAATGTGGTGCAGGTCTGCGACCAGACCTTTGGTCGTGTCGACGCCCTGGTCAATGCCGCCGCCATCACCGATCGCGGCACCATTCTCGACACCAGCCCCGAACTGTTCGATGCCATGTTCGCCGTCAATGTACGGGCGCCGTTTTTCTTGATGCAGGAGGCGGTAAAGGTCATGCGCCGCGAAAAGATAGAAGGCACGATCGTCAATATCGGCTCGATGTCGGCTAAAGCCGGCCAGCCCTTTATCGCCGCCTATTGCGCCTCGAAGGGCGCGCTGGAAACGCTGACGAAGAACACCGCCTATGCGCTGCTGCGCAACCGCATTCGCGTCAACGGCCTCAACATCGGCTGGATGGCCTCCGAAGGCGAGGACCGCATCCAGCGCGAATATCACGATGCACCTTCCGACTGGCTGGAGAAGGCGGCGGCGAAC
Source organism: Rhizobium sp. NLR8a (assembly GCF_019685235.1). Taxonomy (NCBI): domain Bacteria; kingdom Pseudomonadati; phylum Pseudomonadota; class Alphaproteobacteria; order Hyphomicrobiales; family Rhizobiaceae; genus Rhizobium; species Rhizobium sp. NLR8a. The sequence goes on along the minus strand of NZ_JABDWI010000006.1, from coordinate 4,516 downwards.
CAGCCCTTCGGCCGGCTCGTCGATCCGCACGAGGTGGCGCGCGCCTGCGCCTACCTGTCATCGGCGGAATCCGGCCTGATGACCGGCTCCGTCATCTGTTTCGACCAATCGATCTGGGGTGCCTACGACGGCTCGCCGCATCCGGTCGCCGCCCTCTGAGAAGACCCAAGCCTGACATTTCCCATTGCCGGGCTCTGGCACCTCGCAGGATTTATCGCTACCAGAAGGACGACCGCATTCAGGGAGGAACTGGCGTGGCCGACAATTCGCTTTACGACATTCGCGATGAGCGCTTCGCTGCCATGGTCATCGGCAGCGCCGCGCTCGAGGAGCTTTATTCCGGCTGCCGCTGGACGGAGGGCCCGGTCTGGTTCTCCGACCTGAACTGCCTGCTCTGGAGCGATATCCCGAACGAACGCATGATGCGCTGGACGCCGGATGGCACGGTCTCCGTCTTCCGCTCGCCTTCCAATTACGTCAACGGCAATACCCGTGACCGGCAGGGCCGGCTCATCTCCTGCGAACATGGCGGCCGCCGAGTCACCCGCACGGAAATGGACGGGAGCATCACCGTCCTCGCCGACAGCTACAAAGGCAGGAGATTGAACTCGCCGAACGACGTCGTCGTCCACTCAGACGGCGGGATCTGGTTCACCGATCCGACCTACGGCATTCTCTCGGACTATGAGGGTCATAAGGCTGAACCTGAGCAGCCGACCCGCAACGTCTACCGCATCGACCCCGCAAGCGGCGCGACAGAGGCGGTCGTGGAGGATTTCATCCAGCCGAACGGCCTTGCCTTCTCGCCCGATGAAACGAAACTCTACATTGCCGATTCGGGCTCGGGCAAACATGAAGTGCCATGCCATATCCGGGTCTTCGATGTCGTCGACGGCAGAAAGCTTGCCAACAGCCGCTATTTCTGCAGCCTCGATGCCGGCCATCCCGACGGCTTTCGTTTCGATGTCGGCGGCAATCTCTGGACGAGCGCGGGTGATGGTGTGCATTGCTTCTCACCCGATGGAACGCTGCTCGGTAAGGTCAAAGTGCCGCAGACGGTGTCCAATCTCACCTTTGGCGGCCCTAAGAAGAACCGGCTCTTCATCACCGCGACCCGTTCGGTCTATTCGATCTATACCAAGACGAACGGGGCACAATATCCGTAACTTATGGAAGCACGACGGCGTGCGTGCGACAGGCATGCCTGACGATATCGCCGCTGGCGGCGGGGCGGCGTTGCCGCCGGCGCGTCATCTGCAAGGGGCGGCAGCGGTTCCGGATGACGACCTGTACGAAAAAAGCTAAAGCGCATCACATGAATCAGATTTGATGCGACGCGCTGGAGCGCTCGCGCCTCGATGCATCAAGGAGGACTACCCGATGATCCGATTTTCACGCGCCAAGGGGAGCCGCACGGCTCCTGGTGCCACGACCGGGAGAGCCTGAGATGCGTTCCGTCGTTTCCTTCAACGAGGGCTGGAGTTTCCACGAGGGCTTCGGCCAGCGCCTGCTCGAAAACTTCGATGCGGCCAAGCCGGTCAGCCTGCCCCACACCGCCGTCGAACTACCCTTCAACTATTTCGATGAGAAGGACTATCAGCGCGCCTTCACCTATCAGAAGGTGCTCCGTTGGCTACCGGAATTCGAGGATCGCGAGGTTTCGCTGATCTTTGACGCCGCCATGGCGGACAGTGTCGTCTATCTCAACGGCGAGCAGATTATCGCTCACAAAGACGGCTACACCCCCTTCGAAGCCCGCCTCACCGGCAAGCTGGTGAAGGGCGAAAACCTGGTGACCGTCAAGATCGACGGCAGTGAAAATCCCGCCATCCCGCCTTTCGGCGGTCGCATCGATTATCTGACCTATGCCGGCATCTACCGCGATGTCTGGCTAAAGGTCACCGACCCGGTCTCGATCCGCAACCTCAAGATCGAAACGTCGGACGTTCTCGCCCCTCAGAAATCGGCGACGGTCCGCGTCGACATCGCCAATCCCGAGCGCCGCAGCTTCTCGGCGACCGTCACGGCTACGCTGAAGCAGGCCGACGGCACGGTGATCGCCACTGCAGCGACTGAAACGATCGGCGACCGCACGACGCTTTCCTTCGGCGGTCTCACCGGCATAGCACTCTGGGACATTACCAATCCGACGCTCTATGAGGTCACGGTCGAAGTCAGGACCGAGCACGGCTCCGACCGCCTCTCCACCCGGTTCGGCTTCCGCACCGCCGAATTCACCCCGGAAGGTTTCCTGTTGAACGGCAAGCCGTTGAAACTGCGCGGCCTCAACCGCCACCAGGCCTTCCCCTATGTCGGTTATGCCGCCGGCCGGTCCGCCCAGGAGCGCGACGCCGACATCATGAAGAGAGTGCTGAAGTGCAATATCGTCCGCACCTCGCATTATCCGCAGTCGAAATGGTTTCTCGATCGTTGTGATGCGATCGGCCTGCTGGTCTTCGAGGAAATCCCCGGCTGGCAGCATATCGGCGATGCCGACTGGCAGAAGGAATCGATCGAGAATGTCCGCCGCATGATCGAGCGCGACTGGAACCATCCCTCGATCATCATCTGGGGCGTGCGCATCAACGAGTCGCAGGATAGCCACGACTTCTACGTTGAGACCAACCGCTTGGCCCGTGAACTCGACAGCACCCGCCAGACCGGCGGCGTGCGTTATATCACCGAGAGCGAATTGCTCGAGGACGTCTACACGATGAACGACTTCATCCTCGGCAATGAGGAATTGCCGGGCGCCAACCGTCCGCGCACCGTGCTGCGCAGCCAGCAGGAAAATACCGGGTTATCCCGCAAGGTGCCGTACCTCATCACCGAGTTCAATGGTCACATGCACCCGACGAAGATTTATGATCAGGAACAGCGCCAGGCCGAGCATGTGCGCCGTCATCTCGAGGTGCTGAACGCCGCCTATGGCGATCCGGATATCTCGGGCGCCATTGGCTGGTGCATGTTCGATTACAACACCCACAAGGATTTCGGCTCCGGCGACCGCATCTGCTATCACGGCGTCATGGACATGTTCCGTGAGCCCAAGTTCGCGGCCTATGCCTATATCAGCCAGTGCGACCCTTCCGAGGAAATCGTCATGAAGCCGGTGACCTTCTGGGCGCGCGGCGAGCGCAATATCGGCGGCGTGCTGCCGCTGATCATCCTGACCAATTGCGACGAGGTGGAACTGCAATATGGCGCGCTTTCCAAGCGCATCGGTCCGGATCGCGAGAACTACCCGCACCTGCCGCATCCGCCCGTCGTGCTCGACCACCGGCACTTCACTGCCGATGAGCTCGGCACCTGGGGGCTCGAATGGATCGACGGCACCTTTACCGGTTATATCGGCGGCCAGCCGGTGGCGAGCCTGACGCTGGCTGCCGATCCTTTACCGACGACGCTTGAGATCGTTGCCGACAGCCAGACGCTGAAAGCCCGCGAACGCGACAGCACCCGCGTCATCATCCGCGCCCTCGACCAGTGCGGTCAGCGCCTGCCGTTCATGAACGACTGCATTTCGCTGAAGGTGCATGGCCCGGCAAAGATCGTTGGCCCGACCAATGTGCCGCTGCAGGGCGGCACATCAGGCTTCTGGCTGGAGGCGACCGGGCTGGTGGGAGACATTACCGTCGAGGCTGTCTGCTCACGTTTCGCGCCGGTGACCCTCAGCGTAACAGCCGTCGCCTGACGCATAAGCCGAACTGAAGGTGTTGGAGCGCTCTTGCCACGTCTTATCGGACACGCGGCGCTCCGCCTTACGGAATCCGCGCCTGTGTTTCCGGGTCGAAGAACACAGCCTTGTCGAGATTGAAGGCGAGGCGTGTGTGCTGGCCGGGTGCGATGCCGGCATCGGCGCGCAGTCGGGCGACCACTTCCTTGCCGCCGAGCTTGGTGACGGCGAAGGTGTCGGAGCCGGCGGGTTCGACGACCTCGATCAGGCAGTCGCCTTCGGTGAGCGAGCGGGCATTGCGGTCGGCGCCGTCGGGGTCGGTCAGCGCCTCCGGGCGGATGCCGAAAACCACCTGCCGGCCGGCATAGGAGGAAAGACCGTTTGCGATTGTCGTGACCGGCAGCCTGAGCGGAGCGGCGTTCGGCCGCTCGAGCGAGACGGCGAGCCCACCGGCGCCGTTTTCGACCGAGGCCTGGACCAGGTTCATCGCCGGTGAACCCATGAAGTCGGCGACGAACATGTTGGCGGGATTGTTGTAGATCTCGGCCGGCGTGCCGAACTGCTGGACGATGCCGTCCTTCATCACGGCGATGCGGGTGGCGAGCGTCATTGCCTCGATCTGGTCGTGGGTGACGTAGACGATGGTCTTGCCGGTCGCCTGATGCAGTCGCTTGATCTCGATGCGCATGTCGACGCGCAGCTTGGCGTCGAGGTTGGAGAGCGGTTCGTCGAACAGGAAGAGCTTGGGATCGCGCACCAGCGCCCGGCCCATGGCGACGCGCTGGCGCTGGCCGCCCGACAGCTGGCTCGGCTTGCGGTCGAGCAGATGGCCGATCTGCA
>NZ_JABDWI010000005.1:0-408613 GCF_019685235.1 Rhizobium sp. NLR8a | reverse complement strand
AACACAAACCAGCAATCGCCAATCCGCTTGAGTTTCTTTAGAACGAAAGACTTCGTCGCCAGCAGCGCCGCCGCCCTCGTTCAGTGAGTGGGCTTATAGAACCTTCCCCTTTTCTAAGTCAACTGCCATTCCAAAAGTTTTTTGACATTTTTGTAACAGGCTGATTCGTAAAGGGTTTTTGGCTTGCCGTTCGAAATCGCGCAAATTTACTGCCGGATCTGGCAGTTCTGGGGATTCGTTTTCGCCGAACCTCGATAAATCGCTTCGACGGCGAAGCCATGACCTATATGGGAAGCCGCCAGATGAAATTCCAGGGCGCTTGCCTCCCACGCACGGCACTCGCTAGTTTGCCGGGGAGAAAACGATCCGCCGGAGTGAAAAATGCTTGTCTTCAACGAAGAACAGACGCGCGCAGCCCTGCCTTGGCGTGAGCTGATCGAAGCGATCGCCGCCATGTTTGCGAGCGAATGCGTGATGCCGGTGCGTCATCACCACGAGATGGACGTGCCCGGGGAAGAGAGTGCAACGCTGCTTCTGATGCCGGCCTGGGTTCCCGGTCGTTATGCCGGGGTGAAGGTGGTTTCGGTCTTTCCCGGCAATGCGCGGCGAAGCCTGCCGGCAATCTCAGGAACCTATCTTCTTTCCTCGGGCGCAACCGGCGAGATGCTGGCCGTGATCGACGGCGCCGAACTGACGGCGCGGCGGACAGCGGCGGCATCGGCGCTCGCCGCCCGTTATCTCGCCCGCACGAATGCGGAGGAAATGCTCGTCTGCGGAACCGGGCGGCTGTCGCTCAACCTGATGCTCGCCCACGGCGTGACGCGGCCCATCCAGAGATACAGGATCTGGGGACGCAACGCGCAAGCGGCGGAGAAGATCGCGGCGGAAGCGCGGGCGCTGGGCCTCGATGCCGAGGCGGTGGCCGATAGGGAAGCGGCGGCGCGGACCGCCGACATCATTTCCTGCGCCACGCTTTCCAGCGCACCGCTCATATCGGGGGAATGGTTGAAGCCCGGCGCACATCTCGACCTCGTCGGCGCGTTCAAACCAAGCATGCGCGAAAGTGACGACGAAGCCATTCGCCGCGCTTCGGTCCATGTCGATACCCGCGCGGGCGCCACCAGCGAGGCCGGCGACATCGTTCAGCCGATGAAAAGCGGCCTGTTGGACATGAACGACATCCAATCGGAGCTTGCGGAACTCGTGAGCGGCGCCCATGGAGGGCGGAGCCATGACGAGGAAATCACGCTGTTCAAGTCGGTCGGCGCAGCACTCGAGGATCTCGCCGGCGCCATCCTTGCCTATCAGACGGTGGCGGGCCGCAAGTGACGATCAGTGCATCATTGCCGGAGCTTCCGGTTTCGCATGTCCTGCCCGCCGTCGCGGCGGCGCTGACCGAGCAGAGACGCGCCGTTCTTTCCGCTCCGCCAGGCGCCGGCAAGACGACGCTGGTGCCGCTCTACCTGCTCGATCAGGCCTGGCGCGGCGACGGCAAGATCATCCTGCTCGAACCGCGGCGGCTGGCGGCGCGAGCCGCAGCAAGCCGGATGGCGTCACTCATCGGCGAGCAGGTGGGCGAGACGATCGGCTACCGCATGCGCCTCGACAGCAGGATATCGGCGGCGACCCGGGTCGAGGTGGTGACCGAAGGGGTTTTCGCCCGAATGATCCTCGACGATCCAGAACTGACCGGCGTCTCGACCGTGCTTTTCGACGAATTCCATGAGCGGTCGCTCGATGCCGATTTCGGGCTGGCGCTGGCGCTCGACGTGCAGTCAGCGCTCCGCGAGGATCTGCGCATCCTGGTGATGTCGGCGACGCTCGACGTGGAGCGTGTGGCCGCCTTGCTCGATCATCCGCCTGTCATCAAGAGCCTGGGGCGCAGCTTTCCGATCGATATCCGCTATCAAGACCGGCCTGGCGGCGAGCGCATCGAGGATGCCGTCACGCGGGCGATTATCGAGGCACATGCCGACGAGGACGGCTCTATCCTCGCCTTCCTGCCCGGCCAGGCGGAAATCACGCGCACCGTGGAGCGCCTGCAGGGGCGATTCGGCCCTGAAACCTTGATTGCGCCTCTCTATGGCAATCTCAGTCAGAAGGAGCAGGATGCAGCGATCCGGCCAGCGCCGAAGGGGACGCGTAAGATCGTCCTCGCCACCTCGATCGCCGAAACCTCGATCACCATCGACGGCGTCCGAATCGTGATCGACAGCGGATTGCAGCGTCTGCCGGTCTTCGAAGCCTCGACCGGGATTACACGGCTCGAGACGGTGCGGGTGTCGCGGGCCTCCGCCGATCAGCGGGCCGGCCGCGCGGGACGAACGGAGCCTGGCATCGCCATTCGGCTTTGGCACCAGGGGCAGACGGCGGCACTGCCGGCTTTCACGCCGCCGCAGATCCTCTCCAGCGATCTCGCCGGCCTGGTGCTCGATCTCGCCCATTGGGGCGTCCAGGATCCGGCATCTCTTGCCTTCGTCGATCAGCCGCCGGAAACGACGCTTAAGGAGGCACGGGCGCTGCTCGGCCAGTTGGGAGCGCTCGACAAGGATGGCGCGTTGACCGTCCGCGGCAAGATGATGCGCAATCTCGCTCTGCCGCCGCGGCTTGCCGCCATGGTCGTTTCATCAGGCGAGTCGGGCCATGCCCGGGAGGCGGCGATGATTGCCCTGCTCCTGACCGAACAGGGGCTTGGCGGACCGAGCGTCGACATTGAGGACCGGCTGCGGCGCTTCAAGGCCGAGCGCGGCGAAAGAGCCGACGCCTCACGGCGGCTGGCGGGGCGGCTGGCCGCGGGCCTCGATACCGTCACCACGGCCGCACCTGTATTGGCGGGTCAGCTGCTGCTGCATGCTTTCCCGGATCGGATCGCGCTTCAGCGCGGCGGGCGCGGGCGATTCGTCATGGCGAACGGGCGGGGAGCGGAACTGCCGGAAACCGAGAGGCTCGCCGGCAGCCAGATGCTCGTCATCGCCGATCTCACCGGGCGTGCGGCACAGGGGCGGATTCTGGCGGCGGCCGAAGTGACGCGTGCGGATATCGAGGCCGAACTGCCTGGCGAGATCAGAACCGATGACCAGACATTCTTCGACCGCCAAAGCCGGCAGGTGCGAGCGCGGCGGGCAACCCGGCTCGGCTCGATCGTCTTCGAAGAGACGCCGTTGCCGCGTCCCTCCGGGGCCGCCGTCACTCAGGCGCTGATGGAGGGCGTGCGCGAACTGGGGCTCGATCAGCTCGCCTTCTCGAAGGAAGCCCTGCAGCTTCGCGAACGGATCGGTTTCCTTTATCGGACGATCGGTGATCCCTGGCCCGATGTCAGCGACGATGCTCTGCTTTCCCGGCTGGAGGAATGGTTTGCTCCCTTCCAGGAAGACGCCCGAAGCCTCTCCGAGATTTCTGCGGCAGGGCTTTCGAACGGGCTGATGTCGCTGGTGCCGCACGAGCTGCAGCGCGATCTTAGCCGGCTTGCGCCGACGCATTTCGAGGCGCCGACCGGTCAAAGACATCCTATCCAATATGAGGGTGAGGAGCCGGTCTTGACGATCCGGGTGCAGGAGTTGTTCGGGCTCAAACAACATCCAGCGGTCGCCGGAGGCCGCCTGCCGCTGCTCCTGGAGCTGACGTCGCCGGCGCACCGGCCGATCCAGACGACGCGCGACCTGCCCGGCTTCTGGGCGGGCTCGTGGAAGGACGTACGCGCAGAGATGCGCGGGCGCTATCCCCGCCATCCCTGGCCGGAGCGGCCAGAAGAGGCGTTGCCGACGACACGGGCAAAACCACGTAGTACATGAGAGCCATCAAGGAGCCCCGGCATGATCGACAAGCCCGGCGTGATCGACAAGACGCAAAGCCATACGCTGGAAGACCGGCACAGCAGCCGCAGGCTGCGGCTGCAGACGCTGGTGCGGCTGCGCTGGCTTGCGGTCGGCGGCCAGGCGCTGACAGTGTTCATCGTCGCCTTCTGGCTGAAATTTCCCTTGCCGCTGATCGCCAGCTCTTCGCTGATCGCCGCCCTCGCCTGGGTGAATTTCTACCTGACGATCCGCTATCCGCCGACGCACCGGCTGGAGCCGCCCGCCGCCTTCGCGCTGCTCGGCTTCGACCTCCTGCAGCTCTGCGCGCTGCTCTTCATCACCGGGGGCCTCGCCAATCCCTTCGCCGCACTCGTCTGCGTGCCTGTTATCATCTCCTTTGCCTCACAGCCGATCCGCTACAGCACGGCGCTGATCGGCTTTGCGATGGCCTGCATTACCGTGCTTGCCTTTTCGCCTTTCCCGCTGCCCTGGTTCGACGGGGTCGAGATCAATGTCCATAACGTCATGCAGTTCGGCGTCTGGTGCTCGATCGCCTCGACGATGGCCTTTGCCGCCTTCTATGCCTATCGCGTCTCGATGGAAGCAAGCCAGCTTGCCGATGCGCTGGCCGCGACTGAACTGGTGCTGCAGCGGGAAAAGCATCTTTCGCAGCTTGACGGCCTGGCTGCGGCCGCCGCTCATGAACTCGGCACGCCGCTTGCCACGATCAGCGTCGTCGCCAAGGAAATGGAACGCGAGCTCAAGGACGATGATCGCTTCCGCGAGGATGTCATGCTGCTGCGGAGCCAGAGCGAACGCTGCCGTGATATTCTGCGGCGGCTGACGACGCTCTCCTCCGAAGGCGAGGCGCATATGCGCCGGCTACCGCTTTCCTCGATGATCGAAGAGGTCGTCGCGCCGCACCGGGAATTCGGCATCACGCTCGAGCTCATCGAAAAAAGCCCGCGCAAGAACGAGCCGGTCACCGACCGCAATGCCGGCATCATGTACGGGCTCGGAAACCTCATCGAAAATGCCGTCGATTATGCCAGGGAGAAGGTGACCATCACCGTCGAACACGATCACGACAAAGTGCTGATCGTCATCGAGGACGACGGCAATGGTTATTCGCCTGACATCCTAACGCGAATCGGCGAGCCCTATGTGACCAGGCGGCAGAAGGAAGATACGGCCGGCGGCCTCGGGCTCGGACTTTTCATCGCCAAGACGCTGCTGGAGCGCTCGGGCGCATCGCTGGTTTTCGAGAACCGCGAGCCGGAAAGAGCCGGCGCGCGCATCCGCATCGAATGGCCGCGAATGCTGATCGACGCAAATTCGACAAAATGAGTTTGTGGGCATAAGTAGAATGAGAACGGTTGACCAGGATCAGGCGCAACCGCCGGGACCCGAGACGATGACAGAACAGACTCACGGAAATTTCGCCGCATCGGACGAAAACCATATCGGGCCCGACGCCAGCTTGCTGATCGTCGACGATGACGGGCCGTTCCTGCGCCGTCTTGCACGGGCGATGGAGACGCGCGGCTTCGAGGTGGAGACGGCCGACTCAGTGGCGGAAGGTGTTGCGAAATCGAAAAGCAGGCCGCCGAAATATGCGGTGGTCGACCTTCGCCTCGGCGACGGCAACGGGCTTGACGTCATCGAAGCGATCCGCCAGCGGCGCGACGATACCCGGATCATCGTGCTGACCGGCTACGGCAATATCGCAACAGCGGTGACGGCCGTAAAACTTGGAGCCGTCGATTATCTGGCCAAGCCCGCGGATGCCGACGATGTCTTTTCGGCGCTGACGCAACGGCCGGGTGAAAAAGCGGAACTTCCCGAGAATCCGATGTCGGCCGATCGGGTGCGCTGGGAACACATCCAGCGGGTCTATGAAATGTGCGAGCGCAATGTCTCGGAAACGGCACGCCGGCTCAACATGCATCGGCGAACGCTGCAGCGCATCCTTGCCAAACGCGCGCCGAAATAGACGAAACCTTCGTCAGACATCATCCACGGTGAACGGTTTTCCGTTCGCCCATTCGGCCATCATCAGCCTTTGCGCGGCGGCGCGCGAGAAACTGAGCGTGACGGATTTGCGCGTGGCTGGTGCCATGCGGTGTTCCGGCGCCTCGCGAATCATGTGGGCGCCATAGCCATCCGAGAGGAAGAGCCCGCATTCCTCCGGAAAGATGTCGAGCGGCACACCTTCATGTGTCGCAAAGAACAGGCGGTCGCAATGCAGTCTGTATTCCGGCCATTTGCGATCCACCCGGAAATCCTCGATCGATGTCTTGATTTCGATAATCCAGACTTCGCCCTTTTCCGAAAGCGTGATCAGATCGGCGCGGCGGCCGCTGGCGAGCGGCAGTTCGGGTAGCACGGCATGGCGCATTTCATGCAGCAATATCTGCGTCCCGCGCCGCACCATCATGGCCCTGTCCGATTGCCGGCCATCGATTAACGGATTGTTATTGTAAACGCTCAAAATCGTCATGGATAACCGTCGCAGAGCCGTGTGTGTTGTTGCAAAAAAACCATGCGCTTTTAATTTGCGCAGCAGACGAATTCGTCGCGCCACAGTAGCCTTGCAAAGCGCAAGTTAATCGAAAATAAACCATAATCAACGATGGTCGAAAGACTGTTCTCCTCGCCCAAAAACTTCAAGAGTTATCTATGCGCATCCGCAATGCATTCCCTGTATTTGGCCTGCTGACGACGCTCGCACTGGCCGGCTGCTCCACTAATTCCGAAAGCGCATCCGTCGACGACAAGGGCGCAGGCCCGACGGTACAGACAGCTCAAATCTTCAACGACGCCTATGGCGTGACGAAGGATGCCGGATACTCCCTGCCGGCGATCCCGATCGACAGGGTCAAGCCGCAGTTCCGCCGCCAGGTCGTCAGCTACCAAACCACCGAGCGTCCCGGCACCATCATCGTCAACACGCGCGAGCGTTTCCTCTATTACATCCTGCCGAACGGCAAGGCGATGCGCTACGGCATCGGCGTCGGCAAGCAGGGCTTCGCATGGGCCGGCACCGCCTATGTCGCCTGGAAGCAGGAATGGCCGACCTGGCACCCACCGAAGGAAATGGCTGAACGCCGCCCCGACGTCGCCAAATACGTCGAGGAGGGCATGGGCCCCGGTCTCAGCAATCCTCTCGGCGCGCGCGCCATGTATCTCTTCAACGACGACGGCAAGGACACCCTGTTCCGCCTGCACGGCACGCCGGAATGGGCTTCGATCGGCACCGCCGCTTCCTCGGGCTGCATTCGCCTGATGAACCAGGACGTCATCGACCTCTACAGCCGCGTCCGCCCCGGCAAGGGGACCTCCAAGGTCATCGTCATCCAGTAAGGTAGATACCGAATTCGGTGTAAAAAAGGCCGCCGGACTGTCGTCCCGGCGGCCTTTTCGTATTCTCGGTCACGCCGATTGCTTCGCCTTGAGCTCGAGACGGCGGCGGTGAAGCACCGGTTCCGTATAGCCGTTCGGTTGCTCCCTGCCCTTCAGGACGAGATCGAGGGCGGCCTGGAAGGCAATCGAATCATCGAAATTGCCGGCCATTGGGCGGTAGGCCGGATCGGATTCGTTCTGTCGGTCGACGATGGCAGCCATGCGTTTCATCGTTTCGACGATTTGAGCTTCGGTGACGACTTGGTGATGCAGCCAATTTGCCATGTGCTGGGCCGAAATGCGCAAGGTCGCGCGATCCTCCATCAGGCCGATATTGTTGATGTCGGGCACTTTCGAGCAGCCGACGCCCTGATCGATCCAGCGCACGACATAGCCGAGGATACCCTGAGCATTGTTGTCGAGCTCTCGCTGGATTTCCTCCGGCGTCCAGTTCGGCCGCACCGCAACCGGCACGGAGAGAATGTCGGAAAGTCTGGCGCGAGCACGGTCCTTCAGCCCCTGCTGGACCTTGGCGACGTTGACGCGGTGATAGTGGGTGGCATGCAGGGTTGCAGCCGTCGGCGAAGGCACCCAGGCGGTATTGGCGCCGGCCTTGGGATGGGCGATCTTCTGTTCCAGCATCGCCGCCATCAGGTCCGGCATCGCCCACATGCCCTTGCCGATCTGCGCATGGCCGGAAAGGCCGCATTCCAGGCCGATATCAACGTTCCAGTTCTCATAGGCCGATATCCACGCTGCCTGGCGCATATCGCCCTTGCGAATCATCGGACCGGCTTCCATCGAGGTGTGGATCTCATCGCCGGTGCGGTCGAGGAAACCGGTATTGATGAAGACGACGCGCTCGCGGGCGGCACGAATGCACTCCTTGAGGTTGACCGTCGTGCGCCGCTCCTCGTCCATGATGCCCATCTTGATGGTGTTGCGCGCCATGCCGAGCGCGTCTTCAACCCGAGAGAAAATCTCGACGGCGAAGGCGACCTCTTCTGGCCCATGCATCTTCGGCTTCACCACATATATGGAGCCGGTGCGGGAATTCTTCTTCCGGCCGGCGGGACCGATATCGTAAAGCGCGATCAGAGCAGTGATGACGGCATCCATGATGCCCTCAGGCACTTCGTTGCCGTCCTTGTCGAGGATCGCGGGATTGGTCATGAGGTGGCCGACATTGCGCACCAGCATCAACGAACGGCGATGTACTTCGAACGAAGTGCCATCCGGGCCGGTATAGTCCAGATCCGGGTTGAGCTTGCGGACGAAGGTCGTTCCGCCCTTTGCCACCTCTTCCTGCAGATCGCCCTTCATCAGGCCGAGCCAGTTGCGATAGACGATGACCTTATCCTCGGCGTCGACGGCGGCAATCGAATCCTCGCAGTCCATGATCGTGGTGATCGCCGATTCCAGCCAGACATCGGAAATATGGGCCGGATCGGCCTTACCGATCGCCGTTGTCGGATCGATGACGATATCGATATGAATGCCGTTGTTCTTCAGGAGAACATGGCTCGGCGCCGCGGCATCGCCGCGATAGCCGGCAAAATGCCCGCGGTCTCTGAGCATTGTCTGCTCGCCGTCGACCGATCTGATAACGAGCGTTCCGTCCTTAACGGCGAAGCTGCCGACATCCTTCCAGCTGCTGTCCTGTAGCGGCGCCGCCGTATCGAGGAAATCTCGCACCCAGGCGATGACCTTTTCGCCGCGCTTTGGATTATAGCCCTTGCCCTTCTCGGCGCCGTCGCTCTCGGGAATGGCGTCGGTGCCATAGAGCGCATCATAGAGCGAGCCCCAGCGAGCGTTTGCGGCGTTCAGGGCGTAGCGGGCGTTCATCACGGGAACGACGAGCTGCGGACCGGCGATGGAGGCGATCTCGGGATCGACGTTTCCGGTTGAGACCTGGAAGTCTGACCCTTCCGGCAGGAGGTAGCCGATGCTGCGGAGAAAGGACTGATATTCGTCCATATCCGACGGGGCGCCATGCTGGCGATACCAGTCATCAATCTTCGTCTGCAGCTCGTCGCGTTTGGCCAGCAGTGCGCGATTGCGTGGGGCGAGATCGTGGACGATTGCCGAAAAATCGGCAAAGAATCTGTCCACATCGATCGCCAGACCCGGCAGAACCTCCTGCATCAGGAAATCGTGAAGGACGGTTTCGATGGCAAGACCGTTCTTATCAATGCGGCTCATGCGATATTCTCCTCGGCAACGCCTGTGAATGCTGCCACTTTGCCCGCCTTTCATTCACAGTCAATTCTGCAATGGTTCGAAAGATTTATGCCGTTCGGGAAATTATGCGCGACGTCACGCGCATGGGAAGCCCGTTCTGCGGCTGAGTCGTCAGCTTCTGCACCGGCCAGGGATTGGTGGCTGCCGTCTGATCGAAACGGAAACGGTGCATCATGACCGCCAGTGCGATCACCGCCTCCTGCAGCGCGAAGGTCGCGCCGATGCAGACGCGCGGGCCGGCGCCGAACGGCAGAAACTGGAACCGGCCGATGCTGCCGCGGTTTTCCGGCAGGAAGCGCTCCGGCATATAGGCGCGCGGCTTTTCCCAATAAAGTTCGTGGCGATGCAGCGTCCAGGGCATGATGAGCACGGTGATGTCGGCCGGTATTTCGATCCTTTCGCCCTTGGCGTTTATCCAGAGATCATCAGCGATCGCGGCGCGGTTGATGGAAGGTGCGGGCGGATAGAGCCTGAGAGCCTCTTCGAAGGCCGCCCGTGTCACTGGCATCAGATCCAGCCATTCCACAGGTTCGGCTCCAGTCGCCAGGACGGCATCGATCTCCGTCTCCATCGCCTCGCGAATATGCGGGCTGTTGGCGACACAATAGAGCGTCCAGGCAAGCGCACGCGCGGTCGTCTCGTGACCGGCTCCGATGAAAGTCAGGATATTGTCCTCGATCTCCTCCTTGGTGAGGCCATCCGGACCGGCCTGTTCCAGGAGCAGCGTCAGAAAATCTTCCGGTGCGGCGGCGCGATCGGCCTTCATCTTCGCCAGACGCATATCCATGGTGTCGCGAACGATCGCCCTGAATTTCTCGAGCACCTTCTGGCCGCCAATGCGGGTGAGACGCGGCACCCAGGAGGGCGCGCGCAGCAGGTCCATCGGGTCGACGCGGCCCATGCGGTGGAGAAGCTGGTTGACGTCGTCGGCGAAATGGCCGCTCGACGAAATGATTTCGCCGGAAAAGAGCGTCTCGGCAAGAATCGCAAAGGTCAGATCAGTCATATCGGTGGCAATGTCGAAGTCCTGGCCATCCGCATCGACGTTCGCGTATTTGCGGACAAAATCTTCCGATTGCCGCAGCATCTGGCCGGCAAAACCTTTGGCGTGGCGCGGCGTGAAGACCGGCGCGACCGCCTTTCTCGATCGCTTCCAGACCTGGCCTTCCGCCGTCAACAACCCGTCACGCAGGATTGGCCGCAGCACCAGCTGGCGAATGTCGGACATTCGGTAATTGGCGGCATTGTCGACCAGTATGTGCTTGATCAAGCCGGGATCGTTGACGATCAGGGTGTGTTGCCCGAAGAAGCTCGTCTTGATCCAGGGCAGCGTGTAGGAGGGCTCGCCCCAGAGTTCGAGCGGGTTGCGCAGAATGATGCGGATGATATCAAGCCGGCTCGGCGGCACGGTGCGCGGCAGCGGTGCCGGCGGAACGAAGGGATCCGGACGCATGTCCATCGTCAAAGCCTTTCGGGGAAGAGCGACGCCTTCCCGGCAAGCTTGAAGCTAGAGCAGGCCCTTGAGTTCGTCCAGCTTGTCGTTGATCAGCCAGCCGTAATAATTCTCTTCGGGCCAAACGGTCGCGCCGGAAGAGCGGTTTTTCGCGGCCAGCGCCGCGGCACGCTGACGGGAATTGCCGACATTGTAAAGCGTCGCCGTCAGGCCGGGATTGCCGGAGATGTCCATGCCGGCAATCTCTTTGTAATCGTCGATCGATCTGCGGATCGAGGCGGCGACGAAAGCGAGCGAGATGTCGGGATCCATGATTGCCCTGTAGACGGCGCTGGCATTCTTCTCGTTCAGCTTCGGATAGCCGGAGACGCGGCTGACGAGATCGGAAAGCATCAGCGCCGTCAGGGGATTGACCTGGCCAAGGCCGAAGGTCTGGCCGGCGTAAAAGGGCTGAAAGAAGACCGCACTGAAGCGATTGTTGGGGAAGCTCTCGCCGCCGACGGTCTTGCCGCGGAAATCGCTTTCCCAGACATCTTCCCGGCAGGACCAGAGCGTGTAGGAATCACTCTTGCCCTTGCACCCGGCAAATTGGGGCCGAGCGACGAAATCGTCGACGCTCTCGCCGTCATAGGCGAAACGGAAACTTTCACCGGCATAGGAGGCGGCCTTGACGTAATAGGCCTGCAGCCGGTCATAGGCGTCGACATTATAGGTATGTTCACCGACGATCGCGCCGATGACATGGATGGGATTGATGCCATAAGCGCTGGAGACCTTGCGGATCTTTGCCATCAGTTCGTGATCGGTCGCGAGAAGCTCATGGACCTTCTCATATTTCAGATCGAAGCTGCTCTTGGTGCCCTTGGTGCGGCGGACGGACGCTCCGGGAATATCGGGCTGCTCGGCATGGCGATTGCCCGCCGGCACCGTCTGCATGGCGAAAGCCGGCTTCGAATTCACCAGGGCAACGGCAATCAAAAGGCTTGTCAAAAGGCGTCGCACGATCCGCTATCCCGTCCGTTCATCGTCCTGTTCGCGATGCGGCTGACTGGACCAGAATCTTGGCCGAATAATGCCGTAGCGGAAAACAAAACGGGCCTTCACTAAAAAGGAAAAGGCCCGCTGTCGATAGTCGAGGTCAACAGAATGCGGCATTCACATCGGTAAAGCCATGCACCGGTGCGGCGATATCACAGAATGAAGCGGGACAGATCGGTATTCTGCGCGAGATCGCCGACATGTTCTCGCACATAGGCTGCATCGATCGTGATGGCTGCCCCGGCCCGATCGGGCGCATTGTAGGAAATATCGTCCAACACCCGCTCCATCACCGTCTGCAACCGGCGTGCGCCGATATTCTCGACCGAGGAGTTCAAGTGAACGGCGACATCGGCCAGCGCGTCGATCGCGTCCTCGGTGAAATCGAGGTTCAGATTTTCGGTTTCCATCAGCGCTCGATACTGGCGGATGAGGCTTGCTTCGGTCTCCGTCAGGATCCGGCGGAAGTCTTCCTTGTTCAGCGGACGCAGCTCGACGCGGATCGGCAGGCGGCCCTGCAGCTCCGGCAGAAGATCCGAGGGTTTGGAGACATGGAAGGCGCCGGAGGCGATGAAGAGGATATGGTCCGTCTTCACAGGGCCGTATTTGGTCGAAACCGTCGTGCCTTCGACGAGCGGCAGCAGGTCGCGCTGGACACCTTCGCGTGAAACGCCGGCGCCCATGCCGCCGTCGCGGGCGGCGATCTTGTCGATCTCGTCAAGGAAGACGATGCCGTCGTTCTCGGTGGAACGGACGGCCTCGCGCTGGATCACCTCGTTGTCGATCAGCTTGTCGGATTCATCGCGGATCAGATCGGTATAGGAGGCCTTGACCGTCGTGCGCACCTTCTTGGTGCGTCCGCCCATCGCCTTGCCGAACATTTCCGACAGGTTGAGCACGCCGATATTGCCGCCCGGCATGCCGGGTATTTCGAAGCCGCCCATGCCAGAACCGGCATCGGCCACCTCGATATCGATTTCCTTGTCATCGAGCTCGCCGTCCCTGAGCTTCTTGCGGAAACTTTCGCGGGTGGCGGGCGAAGCGGTGGTGCCGACCAGCGCATCGAGCACACGCTCCTCGGCGCTGACATGGGCCTTGGCCTGCACCTCGGCCCGCTTCTTCTCGCGCACTAGGCCGATGCCGACCTCGACCAGATCGCGGATGATCTGCTCGACATCACGGCCGACATAACCGACTTCGGTGAACTTGGTGGCTTCGACCTTGATGAAAGGGGCGCCGGCGAGTTTTGCCAGACGCCGGGAGATCTCCGTCTTACCGACACCGGTTGGGCCGATCATCAGGATGTTTTTCGGCATGACCTCGTCGCGCAGGCTCGGGTCGAGCTGCTGGCGACGCCAGCGGTTGCGCAGCGCGATCGCGACGGCGCGTTTGGCATCATGCTGGCCGATGATGTAGCGATCGAGCTCGGAAACGATCTCGCGGGGGGAAAAGGTCGTCATTGCGTATCATTCTCCTGGCGGTCCGGAGCCATCGGCCCGGCCGCAATTCGTTGTTTCGCCGCGGCAGGTCAGCCGCGGCGGCAGCCGAAAGGCCTGGTATTCAGCCTTCGACATCCAGCGATTCCACCACAATATTGTGGTTGGTGTAGACGCAGATGTCGGCGGCGATCTCGAGGGCGCGCCGGGCGACCTCTTCGGCCGATTTGTCGCTATCCATCAGTGCACGGGCGGCGGCGAAGGCAAAATTGCCACCAGAACCGATCGCCGTCGTGCCGTGTTCGGGCTCCAGAACATCGCCGTTGCCGGTGATTGCCAGCGTGATCGACTTGTCGGCGACGAGCATCATGGCTTCGAGATTACGCAGGTATTTGTCGGTACGCCAGTCCTTGGCGAGTTCGACGGCGGCGCGCATCAGCTGACCGGGATATTGTTCCAGCTTCTTTTCAAGCCTTTCGAGCAGGGTGAAGGCGTCAGCCGTGGCGCCGGCGAAACCGGCGATGACTTCGCCCTTGCCGATGCGCCGCACCTTGCGGGCATTGCCCTTCATGACGGTCTGGCCGAGGCTCACCTGGCCATCGCCCGCCATCACCACCTTGCCGCCTTTTCGAACTGTAATGATTGTTGTCATAAAACACCTGTCTGCCCATGAGGCGGGCCTTTACGCGAGACCGCATGCCGGTCCTTGTTGAACCCTATGTAAGCAGGCCTGAGCCGATTGCAAATGGGGGCTTTTCTCCTCCGCGGCTTCTGGATATTTGCTGATGCGCCTGATAAGGAACGGCCTTATTCCGATGGAGGGCCACATGGCCGAGACCGAAGCAAGCCGAACGGGCAGCGTTGCCCGCAAGACCAACGAGACGTCGATTTCCGTTTCCGTCAACCTGGACGGCACCGGCAAATCGAAGATTTCGACCGGCGTCGGCTTCTTCGACCATATGCTCGACCAACTTTCGCGGCATTCGCTCATCGACATGGACATCGAAGCCAAGGGCGACCTGCATATCGACGATCATCATACGGTCGAAGATACCGGCATTGCGATCGGCCAGGCGATCTCGAAAGCGCTCGGCGATCGGCGAGGCATCACACGCTATGCTTCGATCGATCTCGCCATGGACGAGACGATGACCAAGGCGGCGGTCGATCTTTCGGGTCGCCCGTTCCTCGTCTGGAATGTCGCCTTCAGCGCGCCGAAGATCGGCACCTTCGACACGGAACTCGTGCGCGAATTCTTCCAGGCGCTCGCCCAGAACGCCGGCATCACCTTGCATATTCTCAACCATTATGGCGCCAACAACCACCATATTGCCGAGACATGCTTCAAGGCGGTCGCCCGCGCATTGCGCACGGCGACAGAGATCGATCCGAGACAGGCGGGCCGTGTTCCCTCGACGAAGGGCACACTCGTCTGAGCCCCTCAGGGAGCGGCGACAATGACCTCCAGCTATATTTTCCTGACACCGCCGGGCGGCGCGAGCGTAGCGACCGATGAGGTGCGCACGATTCGCGACGGTTTCACCTGGCTCGGCCTCCTGTTTCCATGGGCTTGGCTTCTGGTGCACCGGCTATGGCTGCATGCGGCTGCGGCGTTTTTCTTACAGGGAATCGGCGCCGCACTGATGGACGAACCCGGTCTGGGGCCGGCGGGTGCGGCGATCATGCTGGGCGTGAATATAGTGGTCGGTCTCGAAGGCCAGAACTTTCGCATCCGCAATCTTGCCGCCAAGGGCTGGAACGAGGACGCCCTCATTGCAGCCGATAAGCTCGATATTGCCGAGCAGGTCTATTTTGCGGACAAGACGGTGCCTGCTGGCAGTGACGATACGGTCGCACCGGATTGGCAGAACAAGCCCGGTGCAAACAGGCTGCGTGGCCAAGCGACATCTCTTGGTCTCTTTGGTTTTGATGGAGGACGCTGACGATGCGCGTCGCGATTATCGACTACGGTTCCGGCAACCTTCGTTCGGCGACCAAGGCTTTCGAGCGGGCCGCGCGCGAGGCGGGCATCGATGCCCATATCGATCTCACTAATAAGGCGGAGGACGTTGCTGCGGCCGATCGTATCGTGTTGCCCGGCGTCGGCGCATACGCCGATTGCCGGCGCGGCCTGGATGCCGTGCCCGGGATGAGCGAGGTGCTGATCGAGGCTGTCGAGAATAAGGCGCGGCCTTTCCTCGGCATCTGCGTCGGCATGCAGCTCATGTCGTCGCGTGGCCTCGAGAAAACCGTAACACACGGCTTCGGCTGGATCCCAGGCGACGTCATCGAGATGACGCCTGACGATCCCTCGTTGAAGATTCCGCAAATCGGCTGGAACACGCTCGACCTGAAGCGCGAACATCCGCTGTTCGACGGCATTCCCACCGGGACGCAGGGGTTGCACGCCTATTTCGTGCATTCCTACCATCTTGCCGCCAAAAACCCCGAGGATGTCATTGCGACCGTCGATTACGGCGGGCCGATGACCGCCCTCGTCGGGCGCGACAACATGGTGGGCGCCCAGTTTCACCCGGAAAAGAGCCAGAAGCTCGGCCTCGCCCTGATCGCCAATTTCCTGCGCTGGAATCCGTAATACCTGCGCCTTATTTCCTCTTTATGGAAAGGGAGGAACAGGAGTGCGCTCGATGCCGGCTTCGCAGAAATCAGGCAAGGTGTTCTATATGCTGCGGCCCTCCAGGGAGGGTCTGCCTCCCTTCTCGGACATCCGGCTTCCCGACGGGACGATCATTCGTCGTGTCGACGAAGCCCTCCATAAAAGAGCGCTTTCCAACGCGGCCAAGGCATTGAAAGAAAGGCTGGACCGATGATCCACGAATTCCTTGCCGGCAACGAGAATTCGCAGCTGCGCGCCAATGGGATCAACGCCGGGGATATCACCGAAGCCGTGCTGGAATTCTATATCGAAGGCGAAGACGATCTGATCGGCCTGCTTGCCTACGCCCTTTACGAGCGGCAGAAGCGCGATTTCGTCGTCAGCTATCGCAAGCGGAATGCCGGTCGTTCGCCCAATGAGGCCGAGCTTGCCGCAGTTTCCAGCAACTATCTCTCCACCGACCTGCGCAACACTCTGCGCGATCGCGCCTCGCAGATTCTTTCGAGCTATGCCGAGACCTATGTGGAGGCGATGGAGCCAGATATCCGGCTCGCCGCCGTCAACAGCGACGCCCTGCGGCGGGTGCGCGAGATCGAGAAATCGGTGAAGAAGCGCCTCGGTTTCTGGCGCCAGGTGCGTGCCGGCTTCATCGTCATCCTGCTGCTTCTGCTGCTTTTGAGCGCGGCCGCCATTGCCGCTGTCTTTTTCCGCTCGGATATCGTAGATGCGTGGAATGCGCTGATGGCGGCGATCACTCTACGGACGTAAGACGACATGATTCTTTTTCCCGCGATCGATCTGAAGGGTGGCCAATGCGTTCGCCTGAAGCTCGGCGACATGCAGCAGGCGACGGTTTACAACACCGATCCGGCCGCCCAGGCGAAATCCTTCGAAGACCAGGGCTTCGAATGGTTGCATGTGGTCGATCTCGATGGCGCCTTCGCGGGACATTCGGCCAATGGCGACGCCGTCGAGACGATCCTGAAGGCGACGAAAAATCCGGTGCAGCTCGGTGGCGGCATCCGCACGCTCGACCACATCGAAGCCTGGCTGTCGCGGGGGTTGCGGCGGGTCATCCTCGGCACCGTCGCCGTCAGAAATCCTCAGCTGGTCATCGAGGCCTGCCGGAAGTTTCCCGACCGCGTCGCCGTCGGCATCGATGCCAAGGGCGGCAAGGTGGCGGTCGAGGGTTGGGCTGAAGCTTCCGAACTCGGCATTATCGAGCTTGCCAGGAAATTCGAGGGCGCCGGCGTTGCCGCGATCATCTACACTGATATCGACCGCGACGGCATCCTGACCGGCATCAACTGGAGCTCGACGCTGGAACTCGCCGATGCCGTCTCCATTCCCGTCATCGCTTCGGGCGGCCTGGCCTCCATGGACGATATCAAGCGCATGCTGCAGCCCGACGCGCAGAAGCTGGAAGGAGCGATTTCCGGCCGGGCGCTTTACGACGGTCGCATCGACCCCAAGGAAGCGCTGGCGCTGATCAAGGCCAACAGGGCCAAGGAGACTGCGTAAATGACCCTCAAGGCTCGTGTCATTCCCTGCCTCGACGTCAAGGACGGCCGCGTCGTCAAGGGCGTCAATTTTCTCAATCTCGTTGATGCCGGCGATCCGGTCGAAGCGGCGAAGGCCTATGACGCGGCCGGCGCCGACGAGCTCTGTTTCCTCGACATCACCGCGTCCTCGGACAATCGCGAAACGATTTTCGATGTCGTGTCGCGCACGGCCGATCAATGTTTCATGCCGCTGACGGTCGGAGGCGGGGTCAGAACCATCGCCGACATCCGCAAGCTCTTGCTGTGCGGCGCCGACAAGGTGTCGATCAACTCGGCAGCTGTCAGCAATCCTGATTTCGTCGCCGAGGCGGCCGACAAGTTCGGTGACCAGTGCATCGTCGTCTCGATCGACGCCAAGCGCAGGCGCACGCAAGCGGTCGGCGGCGACAATCTCAGCGCCTGGGAAATCTATACGCATGGAGGCCGCAACGCGACCGGCATCGATGCCGTCGAATTCGCGCAGAAGATGGTGGCGCGCGGGGCCGGCGAACTGCTGGTCACCTCCATGGACCGCGACGGCACCAAGGTCGGCTACGACCTGGAGCTGACGCGGACGATCGCCGATGCGGTGCGTGTGCCGGTCATTGCGTCCGGCGGTGTCGGCGACCTCGACGATCTCGTCGCCGGGGTGAAGGAAGGCCATGCCAATGCCGTGCTGGCCGCATCGATCTTCCACTTCGGCACCTATACTGTCGGCGAGGCAAAACACTATATGTCGAAGTGCGGCATCGACATGCGTCTCGACTGAACCCTGAGAGCAGACAATGAGCGGATTTTCCCTTTCCGACCTCGAACGCATCGTCGAAGAGCGATCGAAAGCCTCACCGGAGCAGTCCTGGACAGCCAAACTCGTGGCCGCCGGCCAGCCGAAGGCGGCGAAGAAGCTCGGCGAGGAGGCCATCGAAGCGGTGATGGCGGCGGTGACAGGCGATCGCGACAATCTGACCTATGAGGCGGCCGACCTGCTCTATCACCTATTGGTCGTATTGAAGATTGCTGAAATACCGCTAGAGAATGTCATGGCCGAACTCGAGCGCAGAACCGCGCAGTCCGGTCTCAAGGAAAAGGCCAGCCGGCAGAGTTCATGAGTATCGCGACTGAGATTATCGGGGTGCCGGAGATATTGGATCACTTCCAGTCTGAATCCTATTCGCCCTACCATTTCTTCTCTTCCGGGCAATGGGCGAAATTCCGCGCCGACACGCCGCTGACGCTGACCGGCGACGAGGTCAAGCGGCTGCGTTCAATGGGCGACCCGATCGATCTCGACGAGGTCCGGCGCATCTACCTCTCGCTGTCGCGCCTGCTTTCGTCGCATGTCGAATCCTCGCAGATGCTGTTCGACCAGCGCAACCGCTTCCTCAGCATGTCGGATGTCACGAAAACGCCTTTCGTCATCGGCATCGCCGGCTCGGTCGCTGTGGGAAAATCGACCACAGCCCGTATCCTGAAGGAGCTCCTGGGGCGCTGGCCTTCCAGCCCGAAGGTCGATCTCATCACGACAGACGGCTTCCTCCACCCGAACGCGGTGCTGCAGCGGGAAAAGCTGATGCAGCGCAAGGGTTTCCCGGAAAGCTATGATACGGGCGCGATCCTGCGCTTCCTCTCGGCGATCAAGGCCGGGCGGCCCGATGTGAAGGCGCCGTGTTATTCGCATCTCGTCTATGACGTGCTGCCGGACGAATACAAGATCGTCGACCGTCCCGACATTCTGATCTTCGAAGGCATCAACGTGCTGCAATCGCGCGACCTGCCGGCCGACGGCAAGATCGTGCCGATGGTATCCGACTTCTTCGACTTCTCGATCTACATCGATGCCGCGGAAGACCAGATCCACAACTGGTATGTGACGCGCTTCATGCGGCTGCGTGAAACCGCCTTCCGCGATCCCAACTCCTATTTCCATCGCTACGCCTCGATCACCGATGCGGAAGCGCTTGAAATCGCCGAAGATCTCTGGAGGAACATCAACTTGAAGAACCTGCGCCAGAACATCCTGCCGACGCGGCCGCGCGCCGATCTCATCCTGAAAAAGGGCAAGGATCATCTGATCGAACAGGTCGCACTCAGAAAACTATAGCAGGCGATCAATTTTCACGAACGAACGCGGCGCAGCGTCAGATTGATGCGGCCGCCGTTCTTCAACAGCGTCGATGTCGCGGGGTAGATCCGGTCGACGCCATGATAACAAAGCCTCCCCTCACCGCCCAGCACGACCAGATCGCCGCTCGCAAGCTTGAAGGACAGCGTGCGATCATTGCGGTTGAGGCCGCCGACCCGGAAGAGGCAGCTGTTGCCGAGCGAGATCGAGACGACCGGCGCCTGCAAATCCCTCTCGTCCTTATCCTGATGCAGGCCCATGCGGGCGTCGTCGGAATAGAAATTGACGAGGCAAGCCTCCGGCGGCTTCTCATAACCCGAAACGTCATTCCAGATATCGAGCAATTGCTGCGGCATATAAGGCCAGGGCCCGCCGGTTGCCGGATGCGTCGGCTGATAACGATAGCCCCGCTCCTTGTCCGTCACCCAGCCGAGCGGCCCGCAATTGGTCATCCTGACCGACATCGGTTTGCCGGTGCCGGGCATGACGGGCACATAGAGCGGCGCCTCGGTGACCACGGCACGGATCACCTCCACCAATTCCTCCTGGCGCGCCCGGTCAAGATAGCCGGGCAGATACCGGATGCCGTTCAGGAGCTCGGGCATGTCATTCACCGCCGTCGGGCCGGCCGCGCATTTTTTTGACTTCCGAGCGGCCGGATTTTTCCTTCAGGCGGCGTTCGACCGAACCTTTGGTCGGCTTGGTCTTCTTGCGCGGCGGCGGCGGCGGCTTGGCTGCCTCCAGAATCAGTTCCTTCAGCCGCTCGCGGGCATCCTCGCGGTTGCGGTCCTGGCTGCGAAAGCGGCTCGCCTCGATCATCAGCACGCCCTCCTTCGACATGCGCCGACCGGAGAGCTTGATCGCGTTGGCCTTGACGCGATCATTGAGGGAAGGCGAATTGGCGATGTTGAAGAACAGCTGGACCGCGGTCGAAACCTTGTTGACGTTCTGCCCACCGGGGCCGCCCGCCAGAACGAATTGTTCCGTCAGTTCCCATCCCGCGATGGTGATCCTGTCATCGATGTAGAGCGCGTCACTGGCCATGCGGCGTTCTATCTCATATCGGCCGCCAATTGAAAATTGGCCCTCAACGAGAAAACCCGGCAATCCTGCAATACCGGGTTTCACGTGAATCAGAGATTTTGTCTAGCGCAATTCCGCGCGCAAAACCGCTGCACACTTTTGCTGGAATTGCTTGCGCTTCTTATTCGGCGGCCACCTTTACGCCCGGGGCCGCATCGCGAACGCCGCCGTCGACGTGACCTTCGAACTTGGCGAAGTTGGCAATGAACATCGAGACCAGCTTTTCGGCCTGCGCGTCGTAGGCTGCCTTATCGGCCCAGGTCGAGCGCGGATCGAGAATGCCACCGTCGACGCCATCGACGGAAACCGGCACGGCAAAGCCGAAGTTCGTGTCTGTGCGGAATTCGAGCTGGCCGAGTTTGCCGCTGAGGGCGGCAGCGAGAAGGGCACGCGTCGCCTTGATCGGCATGCGCTTTCCGGTGCCGTAGGCGCCGCCGGTCCAGCCGGTGTTGACGAGCCAGCACTCGACGCCGTGGCGGCTGATCAGCTCCTTGAGCAGGTTGCCGTATTCGGCCGGATGACGCGGCATGAAGGGCGCGCCGAAGCAGGTGGAGAAGGTCGCTTCCGGCTCGACGACACCCTTTTCGGTGCCGGCCACCTTGGCGGTGTACCCGGAGAGGAAGTGATACATCGCCTGATCGGGCGTCAGGCGCGCGATCGGCGGCATGACGCCGAAGGCATCGGCCGTCAGCATGATGATCGTCTTCGGATGCCCGGCCCGGCCGGTTTCCGAGGCATTCGGGATGAAATGCATCGGGTAGGCGCAACGGGTATTTTCAGTCAGCGAACCGTCATCGAAATCGGGTTCACGCCGTTCGTTGAGGACAACGTTTTCGAGCACGGTGCCGAAGCGCTGCGTCGTTGCGTAGATTTCCGGTTCGGCCTCAGCCGAAAGGCGGATGGTCTTGGCGTAGCAGCCGCCTTCGAAGTTGAAGATGCCGTTTTCGCTCCAGCCGTGTTCGTCGTCACCGATCAGCGTGCGGGCCGGATCGGCCGAAAGCGTCGTCTTGCCGGTGCCGGAAAGACCGAAGAAGACAGCCGCGTCACCGTCCGGACCGACATTTGCCGAGCAGTGCATCGGCATGGCACCCTTGGCCGGCAGCAGGTAGTTGAGCACGGTGAAGACCGACTTCTTCATTTCGCCGGCATAGGAGGTGCCGCCGATGAGAACGAGACCGTTGGTGAGATCGCAGGCGATCACCGTTTCCGAACGGCAGCCGTGACGGGCCGGATCGGCCTTGAAGCTCGGCAGATCGATGATCGTCAGCTTCGGCACGAAGGTCGGCAGCGCCGCCTCCTCAGGGCGGATCAGCAGATTGCGGATGAACAGCGAATGCCAGGCGAATTCGGTGATGACGCGGGTCGGCAGGGCGTGGCCTTCCTCGGCGCCGCCGACGAGATCCTGAGCGAACAGATCCTTGCCCGCTGCATGCGCCAGCATATCGTCGCGCAGCAGGGCAAAATGCTCCGGCGAGAGGGGCTTGTTGTTGTCCCACCAGATTTGACCATCGGTATTGGTGTCGCGAACGACGAATTTGTCGCGCGGCGAACGGCCCGTATGCTGACCGGTGAGGGCCCGAAGCGCGCCCTGAGCTGTCAGTTCGGCTTCACCCCGGCGGATCGCTTCTTCATAGAGCGCTGCGGCGGAAAAGTTATAGCGGACGCTGGCTGCGCCGCCCAATCCAACCGTTGCAAGCTCCGTTGCCGGGTTATGAACTCCGAACTTTTCCATGGCTAGTTCCCTTTGCTCAGGCTCGTTGCCGTTAAAACCAAGCGGGAAAATACGGGGAGAAATTTTAAAAGACAAGAGACAAAAATTGAGAAAATATAGTAATATCAAATAATTAATCGATTTAAATTTGTCTCATTCTTTTTAAATCGTTTGAAGAGCCGCGTTGAAACATTTCCACCTACAACTTTGAGATGCCGGGGGAATTTTACAACAATCTTCCCCTTTATCTTTGCCACAATTTGTTCCACCTTTATCCTCCATAAGCGCATCCGGTCATTGAGACCGCCTGGGGACGACCAAAATCCGGGAGATTGCGCACTGATGACGGAGACCAATGCTATGGCGACAATCGCGCTCGTTGACGACGACCGCAACATCCTCACCTCGGTGTCGATCGCACTGGAGGCCGAAGGATATAAGGTCGAGACTTATACGGACGGTGCCTCGGCGCTCGACGGCCTTCTGGCGCGACCGCCACAGCTGGCGATCTTCGATATCAAGATGCCGCGCATGGACGGCATGGAACTGTTGCGCCGCCTGCGGCAGAAATCGGATATTCCGGTCATTTTCCTCACTTCCAAGGATGAGGAGATCGACGAACTGTTCGGCCTGAAGATGGGGGCGGACGATTTCATCACCAAGCCTTTCTCGCAGCGCCTGCTGGTGGAACGCGTCCGCGCCGTCCTGCGTCGGGCCTCGAGCCGCGAAGCCGCAGCCGCCGGCGGCACGAGCCCCAGCGGTGCGCCGAAGGCCGGCGCGGTGCAGCAGGCCCGCTCGCTGGAGCGCGGGCAGCTCGTCATGGACCAGGAGCGCCATACCTGCACCTGGAAGGGTGAGGCCGTGACGCTGACGGTGACCGAGTTCCTGATTCTGCATTCGCTGGCGCAGCGCCCCGGCGTCGTGAAAAGCCGCGACGCCCTGATGGATGCAGCCTATGATGAACAGGTCTATGTCGACGACCGGACCATCGACAGCCACATCAAGCGGCTGCGCAAGAAATTCAAGATGGTCGATACCGACTTTGATATGATTGAAACACTCTACGGAGTGGGATACCGCTTCCGCGAAGCAGCCTGAGCCCGAGCGGCACAGCTGGAAATGTTGAAGGTTGCCGGCCGGTTTATCCGGCCCAACCTTTCGAAAGGGCCTGTCATTGGCACAGTTGGTGCAGGAAAGGGATTTGGACGATGCGGAGGGCGTGAGCACCCGTCGCGTCCGAGGCCGCCGTTGGTCGCATCCCTTCACGCTGATCCGCCGCATCTTCGGCAATGCGGTGTTTTCGAGCCTGACGCGGCGCATCCTGTTCTTCAACCTCGTCGCGCTTGTGGTGCTCGTCGGCGGCATTCTCTATCTCAACCAGTTTCGCGAAGGCTTGATCGACGCCCGCGCCGAAAGCCTGTTGACGCAGGGTGAAATCATTGCTGGCGCCGTTTCGGCCTCCGCGTCAGTCGATACGAACTCGATCACCATCGATCCGCAAAAGCTGCTCGAACTGCAGGCCGGCCAGAGCATCACCCCGGTGCCGAACGACGAGGATCTGGAATTTCCGATTGATCCGGAAAAGGTCGCGCCGGTCCTGCGCCGACTGATCTCGCCAACACGCACACGCGCGCGCATCTTCGATGCCGACGCCAATCTGCTGCTCGATTCGCGCCACCTCTATTCGCGCGGCCAGGTGCTGCGCTTCGACCTGCCGCCGGTCGAAGAAGAGAAGCAGACCTGGAGCGATTGGTTTGCGACGTTGTTCAACAAGGCGCTGCAGCCGGGCAATCTGCCGCTCTACAAGGAAGCACCGGGCGGCGACGGCTCGATCTATCCCGAGGTGATGAACGCGCTGACCGGCGTGCGCGGCGCAGTCGTGCGCACCACCGAGAAAGGCGAGCTCATCGTTTCCGTCGCCGTTCCGATCCAGCGCTTCCGTGCCGTGCTCGGCGTGCTGCTGTTGTCGACGCAAGCCGGCGACATCGACAACATCGTTCATGCCGAACGGCTGGCGATCATGCGGGTTTTCGGTGTGGCGACGCTCGTCAACGTACTGCTGTCGCTGGTGCTCTCGTCGACGATCGCCAATCCGCTGCGCCGTCTTTCGGCCGCCGCCATCCGCGTTCGCCGCGGCGCCAAGACACGTGAGCAAATTCCGGACTTTTCCGCCCGCCAGGACGAAATCGGCAACCTCTCCATCGCCTTACGCGAGATGACGACGGCGCTCTATGACCGCATCGACGCGATCGAGAGCTTTGCCGCCGATGTCAGCCACGAGCTCAAGAACCCGCTGACCTCACTGCGCAGCGCCGTTGAAACACTGCCGCTCGCCAGGTCGGAGGATTCCAAGAAACGGCTGCTTGATGTCATCCAGCACGATGTCCGCCGCCTCGACCGCCTGATCAGCGATATATCAGACGCCTCGCGGCTCGATGCCGAACTCGCACGCGTCGATGCCGGCTCTGTCGACATGGAGGTGCTGCTGCGCGACCTGATCGACGTGTCCCGCCAGATCAGGGGAAGCAAGAAGCAGGTGGAGATCGAGTATACGGTGGAACGCAAGCCGAACATCAAAACCCGTTTCGTCGTCAACGGCCACGATCTGCGCATCGGCCAGATCGTCACCAATCTGATCGAGAATGCCCGCTCCTTCGTGCCCGAGAAGGGCGGCAAGATCACCGTGCGGCTGGTACGCACACGGTCACGCTGCGTCACCACCATCGAAGACAACGGCCCCGGCATTCAGGCGGAAAATATCGACCGCATCTTCGAGCGTTTCTACACGGACCGTCCGGAATCGGAAGGTTTCGGCCAGAATTCCGGCCTCGGCCTTTCGATCAGCCGCCAGATCGCCGAAGCCCACGGCGGTTCGCTGAGGGCGGAGAACATCACCGATGGCGAGAACGGGCGCGTGCTCGGCGCGCGCTTCATCCTCGCCCTTCCGCTCGATGCCGCCGCATGAGCGAGCCGGCTCCCACCATCCATGCGACGGCGATTGTCGTTGGCAGGACGGGGCTGCTGTTCAGCGGGCCCTCCGGCTGGGGAAAGTCGATGCTGGCATTCACCTGCATGACCGAAGCCCGCCGGCTGGGTCTTTTTACGGCGCTGGTCGCCGACGACCAGGTCCTCCTATCGGAAAAAGCCGGGTCGGTGATTGCCACCTGCCCGCCGTCGATCGCCGGGCTCATCGAACTTCGCGGCACCGGCATCGTCCGGCAGGATCACGTGTCCCCGGCGACCATGCACTATGCCGTGCTTCCGGGCAGCGCTTCCGGTGAAAACCGCGTCCCTGCGGAGGGCGAAATCGTCAGTCTTGCCCCTGGTTTTTCGCTTCCCGCATTGCGGTTGCTCACAAATGTTGCCTCACCGCTGGCGATCCTGATGGCGAAAGCGCCTGACATCGGATGCTGAAAGGCTTCCGGATTGATCAATCCGCCTTATATGTTTGCATTTTTATCTTGCACTTCGGCTTTTCATAGCCAAGATGTGCCGCCACCGGTGGACGAAATTGCTGCATTGCGATATCTCAGCCACCGTTTGCGTATATGGGAGCAGTAATATCATGATCGGACTTGTGCTTGTCACTCATGGCAAGCTGGCTGAAGAGTTTCGTCATGCTGTCGAGCACGTCGTCGGTCCTCAGAAATTTATCGAGACGGTCTGTATTGGCCCCGAAGACGATATGGACCAGAGACGGCAGGACATTCTGCAAGCCGTATCCGGCGCCGATGACGGCCATGGCGTCGTCATCTTGACCGACATGTTCGGTGGCACACCATCTAACCTCGCCATCTCGGTCATGAGTAGCGGCCACACCGAAGTCATTGCCGGCATGAACTTGCCGATGCTGATCAAGCTCGCCGGCGTCCGCGGCGAGAACAACATGGAGAAGGCGCTGGTGGAGGCTTCCGAAGCCGGGCGGAAATATATCAATGTCGCGAGCCGCGTGCTCAGCGGAAAATAACGGCGCTTCATGACATCGCTTTCCCGGGAACTCCTTATCATCAACAAGCGCGGCCTTCACGCTCGCGCTTCCGCCAAATTCGTGCAGATGGTCGAGAATTTCGATGCGGCCATCACCGTTTCCAAAGATGGAATGACGGTCGGCGGCACCTCAATCATGGGCCTCATGATGCTTGCCGCAAGCCCCGGGTCCAGCGTCGTCGTCTCGGCAAGCGGCAGCCAGGCTCAGGAAGCCTTGGAGGCCCTGGATCAGCTGATCCAGAACAAGTTCGGCGAAGAAATGTGAGCTCGGCCGAGTTCATATAAACATATAAAGACTTCTTTATATCCTTATTGCCATCCCAGGCGAAGCCTGCTAAACGGCTGATATGCCGTGCGCTTGCTTGCGCCTGCGCCAATTTTTGAGACGTTTTTCAGCCTGGAGACCTCTATGAGCACTGAAAAAGATTATGTCGTCGCCGATATCGGGCTTGCGGATTTCGGCCGCAAGGAAATTACGATCGCCGAAACCGAAATGCCGGGGCTGATGTCGTGCCGCGCCGAGTTCGGCGACGCAAAGCCGCTGAAGGGCGCACGCATCACCGGTTCGCTGCACATGACCATCCAGACGGCCGTGCTGATCGAAACCCTGGTTGCGCTCGGCGCCGAAGTCCGCTGGGCCTCGTGCAACATCTTCTCGACGCAGGACCATGCCGCAGCCGCGATCGCCGCCGCCGGCGTTCCGGTTTTCGCCATCAAGGGCGAGTCGCTCGAAGACTATTGGGTCTATACCGACAAGATCTTCCAGTGGCCCGATGGCGGCCTTTCCAACATGATCCTCGATGACGGCGGCGACGCCACCATGTACATCCTGCTCGGCGCCCGCGCCGAAGCCGGCGAGGACGTGCTCTCCAACCCGCATTCCGAAGAAGAGGAAATCCTCTTCGCCCAGATCAAAAAGCGCCTTGCCGCTTCCCCGGGCTGGTTCACCAAGCAGCGCGATGCCATCAAGGGCGTCACCGAGGAAACCACGACCGGCGTCAACCGCCTCTACCAGCTCAGCCAGAAGGGCCTGCTGCCCTTCCCGGCGATCAACGTCAACGACTCCGTCACCAAGTCGAAGTTCGACAACAAATACGGCTGCAAGGAATCGCTGGTCGACGGCATCCGCCGCGGCACCGACGTGATGATGGCCGGCAAGGTTGCCGTCGTCTGCGGTTACGGTGACGTCGGCAAGGGTTCCGCTGCGTCGCTCTCCGGCGCCGGCGCCCGCGTCAAGGTTACGGAAGCCGATCCGATCTGCGCTCTGCAGGCCGCCATGGACGGTTATGAAGTCGTGCTGCTCGAAGACGTCGTTTCGTCGGCCGATATCTTCATCACCACGACAGGCAACAAGGACGTCATCCGCATCGACCACATGCGGCAGATGAAGGACATGGCGATCGTCGGCAATATCGGCCATTTCGACAACGAAATCGAAGTCGCCGCGCTGCGTAACCTCAAGTGGACCAACGTCAAGCCGCAGGTCGACCTAATTGAGTTCCCCAAGGGCAACCGCATCATCCTTCTCTCCGAAGGCCGTCTGCTCAACCTCGGCAATGCGACCGGCCATCCGTCCTTCGTGATGTCGGCTTCCTTCACCAACCAGACGCTGGCGCAAATCGAGCTCTTCACAAAGCCCGGCCAGTACGAGAACAAGGTGTACATCCTGCCGAAGCATCTCGATGAGAAGGTCGCACGCCTTCACCTCGACAAGCTCGGCGTGAAGCTGACCCAGCTCAGTGAAGAGCAGGCCGCCTATATCGGCGTGAAGCCTCAGGGTCCGTTCAAGTCCGACCACTACAGATATTGATGGCACCATCAATATCCACAAGATGTAGAAGCCGCGGCATTGACAAATGCCGCGGCTTATTTTTTGGCCGCTCTCTTCCCGCCGATTCCCTTCCGAAGTATTGTTTTAAGACTTGATTCGGGACGCCGGACCCCGTCCGACCGCTCCGAAAATGGGATGTCTTGTCGTAATGCGGCACATTGAAGGACGGAGACATACCGCGGATGTCGGAAGTGAAAAACAGCCTGCCCGGTCAGGCGGATGACGGCGCTCGCGCCGGTCGCCGCCCGCTCTCGGCGGGCCGAGAATATAAATCTGCAACGGCACACGAGGCCGCAAAGCAAGAGCATGGATCATTGGCGCGCCTCCTGAAAACGTGCGCGGCCGGCACGGCGCTTGCCGCGCTGGCGCGGCCGGTTCTGGCACAGACCGAGCGGCAGGTGGCCGCCTCGGCTCACCTCTTCACCTCCTCGCAGGTCGTCGGCGTTTCCGTCGTCATCGGCGTCATCTCGGCGGCCCTGCTTTCAACGCTCTGGCTCGTACGCCAGCGCGGCAATCTGGAAAACGAGAGCCGCGAAATCCGCTCGGCGCTTTCCGATGCCCAGCAGCGCATTTCGCAATATCAGGCGCTGATCGCCGACAAGAACCGGCGGATCGTCATCTGGGACGGCAATACGCGCCCCGAGCTTCTCGGCCAGCTTCCGCCCGAGACCGGCGCGCCGCAGGACGGCGAATTCCTGGCCTTCGGCCTCTGGCTGAAATCGCATTCGGCCGCCGATCTGGAAAAGGCGATCGACCGGCTGCGCGACGGCGCGCAGAGCTTCGATATGGTGGTCGAAACCATCCGCGATGAAATCCTCGAGGCGCAGGGCCGGGTTTCCGGCGGACGCGCCTTCGTCCGCTTCGTGGCGCTCAACAATCTGCGCGCCGAGCTTGCCGAACTCAGGATCGAGCGCGACCGGCTGATGACCTCGATCTCGGCCTTCCAGACCATGCTCGACGCGATCGACATGCCGGCCTGGCAGCGCGACCCGGCGGGCCGCCTCACCTGGGTCAACCAAGCTTATGGCGACGCGGTCGAGGCACGCTCGCCGCAGCAGGCGATCAACGAAGGCCGCGAGATGCTGACGACCGTGGCGCGCGAACGCATTCGCGCGGTTACGACGCCGGAATCGCCTTTCCACGACACGATCTCGACCGTTGTGCGCGGCAATCGGACATTCTTCGACGTCGTCGACGTCAAGGTCCCGGGTGGCTCGGCCGGGATTGCGATTGACGTGTCTGATATAGAGGCCGTGCGCGCCGAGCTGGAACGGACGCTGAAGAGCCACGCCGAAACACTTGACCATCTCGCCACACCCGTCGCCATCTTCGACGGCGAGCGCCGGCTGCAATTCTACAACCAAGCCTTCGTCGCGCTCTGGGAGCTCGATATCGCCTTCCTCGAAAGCCGGCCTGATAATAGCGAGCTGCTCGAGCGGCTGCGCGCGGCCAAGAAGCTGCCGGACCAGCTCAACTGGAAAAGCTGGAAGGAAGCGGCCCTTTCCGTCTATCGCGCGCTCGACACGCAATCGGATCTCTGGCACCTGCCCAACGGCCAGACGCTGCGCGTCTTCGCCACCGCCCATCCGCAGGGCGGCGCCACCTGGGTATTCGAAAATCTGACCGAGCAGGTCGATCTCGAAACGCGCTACAACACATTGGTCAAGGTACAGGGCGAGACGATCGATCACCTTTCCGAAGGGGTGGCGGTATTCGGACCGGATGGACGTATCCGCCTGTCGAATCCGGCCTTCCGGGCGCTGTGGGGCATTACGGAAACCGAAGCCAAGCCCGGCACTCATATCCGCGCGCTGGGCGAGGCCTGCGCGCCGTCCTACGACCGGCCGGACGGCTGGAAGACCTTCGCGGAACTGATCACCAGCTTCGATGACGAACGCCGCTCGAGCCAGGGGACGCTGGAACTCTTCTCCGGCCTCGTGCTCGATTACGCCGTCATCCCGCTGCCGAACGCGCAGACCATGCTGACCTTCGTCAACATGACCGACAGCGTGCGGGCCGAGCGGGCTTTGACCGAGAAGAACGAGGCGTTGCGCAAAGCCGACGAATTGAAAAACGACTTCGTTCAGCATGTTTCCTATGAACTTCGCTCACCGCTGACCAATATCATCGGCTTTACCGATCTGCTGCGCACGCAGGGCGTCGGGCCGCTGAATGAACGGCAGGCCGAATATGTCGACCACATTTCGACCTCGTCCTCGGTTCTGCTGACGCTCGTCAACGATATCCTCGACCTTGCGACGGTCGATGCCGGCATCATGCGGCTCAACTATGCCGAGATTGATCTCAACGACCTGCTCGACGACGTCTCGATGCAGATCGCCGACCGGCTGCACGAAAGCGGTGTCGCGCTTGAAATCACCGCCTCCGCCTATCTCGGCTCGATCGTCGCCGATCCGCAGCGGCTGAAGCAGATCCTTCTGAAGCTTCTTGCCAATGCGGCGAATTTCTCGCCCGAGGGCACGTCGATCTCGCTGGAATGCCATCGCGAAGGCACGGATTTCGTCTTCTCCGTCCGCGATCGCGGCCCCGGCATTTCGCCCGACATGATCGCGACCGTGTTCGACCGGTTCGCGACGGGGGCTAAAAGCGGCAAACGCGGCGGCGCCGGCCTCGGTCTCTCGATCGTCGACAGCTTTGTCAGCCTTCATCATGGCGACGTGACGATCGACAGCGAGCCGGGCAAAGGCACGACGGTCGTCTGCCGTATCCCATCGGTCAACATACCGCATTCCGCCGCCGCCGAATGACGACCGATGATACGATCTCGCTGTTCCTGAAAGACGAAGCGGCCACGGTTCGCCTCGGCGAAGACCTGGCGCTTGGCCTGAAGGCCGGAGATTGCCTTGCCCTGTCGGGCGATCTCGGCGCCGGCAAATCCTCGCTTGCCCGTGCGATCCTGCGTGCCATTGCCGATGACGATGGGCTCGAAGTTCCGAGCCCCACCTTCACACTGGTGCAATCCTACGATCTGCGTATCCCGGTTTCGCACTTCGATCTCTATCGGCTCGGTGACCCCGGCGAATTGACGGAGCTCGGCTTCGACGAGGCCCTGCAGAACGGCATCTGTCTCGTCGAATGGCCGGAGATGGCCGCGAGCGAGTTGCCTGGCGAATGCATCACGTTGACGCTGACGCATGAAGGCAACGGCCGCCGGGCGACGATTAGCGCCGCCGGCGCACAGGCTTTGCGCATCCGGCGCGTCCTGGCGATCCGCAATTTCCTCGAAGACGCCGGCTATTCCAATGCCAAACGCCGCTTCCTGACCGGTGATGCCTCGCTTCGCGCTTACGAGGCGATCTATCGCGAGAACGCCGAGCGCCGCATCATCCTGATGGACTGGCGGCCGCATCCCGAGGGACCGCCGGTCCATGACGGCAAACCTTATCCCAAAGTCGCGCATCTGGCACAGAACGCCTATCCCTTCGTTGCGATTGCCGATGCGCTGCGCGAACGGGGTTTTGCGGCGCCGGAGATCTATAAGGTCGATTATCAGCAGGGGATCCTCTTGATCGAGGATCTCGGCACCGAAGGCGTGCTCGATGACGAGGGGCGGCCGATCATCGAGCGTTACCGGCAAAGCGTCGCCTGTCTTGCCCATCTTCATTCCATGCAATTTCCGCCAGACATACCGGTTTCCGCCACGCACACGCATCACATACCGGACTTCGATCGCACGGCGATGAAGATGGAAGTGCAGCTTGTGCTCGACTGGCACATAGCCTGGAAGCGCGGCACCGCCCCCTCGGATACCGAACGCAAGGAATATCTGGCGATCTGGGACGCCCTGATCGATGAACTTGCCACGGCCGAAAAGAACCTGCTGCTGCGCGATTTCCACTCGCCGAACATCATCTGGCGGCCGCAGGAGCCGGGCATCAAAAAGATCGGACTCATCGACTTCCAGGACGCCATGATCGGGCCCACAGCCTATGATCTTGCCTCGCTCGTCCAGGACGCGCGCGTCACGATCGAACCGCAGCTTTTCCGGCAGCTGATGGACGATTATCTGGCGCTTCGCCGCACACAGGGCGGCTTCGACGAAGCCGGATTCCTGAAAGCATGGGCGATCATGTCGGCGCAGCGCAATTGCAAGCTTGCCGGTCTCTGGGTGCGGCTGCTGCAGCGGGACGGCAAGCCCGGCTATCTCAAACATATGCCGCGCACACTTGCCTATCTGAATGTCGCGCTCGAGCACGAGGCGCTTGCCCCCTTGCGCGATTGGTGCACAAGGGCTGGAATAGGCCAGAGCGAATCATAAGTTCTGGATCAAGATGACCATCAGACAAGCCATGGTTCTGGCCGCGGGTCTCGGGACCCGCATGCGCCCGATCACCGATACGATTCCGAAGCCGCTGGTGAAGATCGACGGCAAGCCGATGATCGACTATTCGCTGGACGCGCTGGTTTCGGCCGGCGTCGAGCGGG
Organism: Rhizobium sp. NLR8a; assembly: GCF_019685235.1. Taxonomy (NCBI): domain Bacteria; kingdom Pseudomonadati; phylum Pseudomonadota; class Alphaproteobacteria; order Hyphomicrobiales; family Rhizobiaceae; genus Rhizobium; species Rhizobium sp. NLR8a. The sequence goes on along the minus strand of NZ_JABDWI010000005.1, from coordinate 375,911 downwards.
CCGTCGTCAACGTTCATCATCATGCCGAGCAGATGCTCGACCATCTCGGCAAATATCGCGGCCTCGACATCATCATATCGGACGAGCGGGACGGACTGATGAATTCCGGCGGAGGACTGGCGAAGGGCCTGACGCTGCTTGAACGCGACGACATCTTCGTCATGAATGCCGATCTCTTCTGGATCGGAGAACAGCCGGGACGGCCGACGAACCTGCAGCGCTTAGCTGGATTCTTCGATGCAGAGCAAATGGACATGGCGCTGCTTTGCGTCAGGATCGAAGATACAACCGGTCACAACGGCAAGAATGATTTCAGCCTCGCTGCAGATGGCCGGCTGACGCGGTATCGCGACGATCCGTCCAATCCCGTCGTCTATGCCGGGGCGATCGCCATGAACCCGACGCTGTTTGATGATGCGCCGAAGGATGCCTTCAACCTCAATATCTATTTCGACAAGGCGATCGCGCGCCGACGTCTGTTCGGCATCGTGCTCGACGGCCATTGGCTGACTGTGGGAACGCCAGAGGCGATCGGCGAAGCGGAGGAAACAATCCGCCGACTGCGGGCGTTCGCGTGAGCTCATGGCGGACCGGCACCAGCCACGCATCCTGACGATCCCGGCGGGCCTGCCCTTCCTGAAAACGCTGGCGACGACGCTTTGCGACGGACGCCTGACGCCGCTCTTTCGGCATGAATCCGATGATCCGCTGTCGCTCGCCAGGGTGACGATCTACCTGCCCACCCGGCGCGCCGTGCGCGTGCTGCGCTCAGAATTCGTCGACCTGCTCGGCGGCCGCTCGGCGATCCTGCCGGTGATCCGTCCTCTCGGCGAAACCGATGACGACAGCGGATATTTCGAAGAGGCGCTGCCGGCGACGATCGATCTCGCCCAGCCGCTGTCGAATACCGCCCGGCTCCTGGAACTGGCGCGGCTGATCCTTGCCTGGCGAAACAAGCTGCCGGAGATCGTCCGCCATATCCATTCCGACTCGCCGCTCGTTGCGCCGGCCAGCCCGGCAGATGCGATCTGGCTCGCCCGCAACCTCGCGGAGCTGATCGATTCCATCGAAACCGAGGATCTTGACTGGTCGGAACTGTCGAAACTCGACACTGGCGACTACGCCGCCTGGTGGCAGCTGACGGCGGAGTTCCTCCAGATCGCCAGCGCCTTTTGGCCGGAGCGGCTTTCCGAGCTCGGCAAGTCCTCGCCGGCGCGGCACAGGAACGCAATTCTGCGGGCCGAAGCAGCCAGGATTTCGGCGGCGAAGCCGGCCGGGCCGATTATCATTGCCGGTTCGACGGGTTCGGTTCCTGCCACGGCCGATCTCATCGCCGCCGTTGCCAATCTGCCCGAAGGCGTGATCGTCCTTCCCGGCCTCGATCTGTCCATGCCCGACAGGCACTGGCAAATGGTGGCGCCGGAACCGGCGCCAGGCCAGCATGCCAATCCGGCCAGCCGGAGCCATCCGCAATATGGCCTGTCCTTGCTGCTGAAAAGGCTGAGGCTGACACGAGCCGACGTCAGCCTCCTGGGGAGACCAGAGGCCGATCTTAACCGGCGCGCCGAAATCCTGTCGCGCGCGCTCGCCCCGGCAGAGGCGACCAGCGACTGGGGGGCCTGGAAGAGCTCGCTACCCGAGGGAGCGCTGACTTCGGCCTTCGGCGATGTTTCGCTGATCGAAGCCGCCAATGAGCGCGAGGAAGCAACCGCGATTGCCATCGCGCTCAGGCTTGCACTGGAAAGGCAGGGACAGGATGGCGAAAGCCGGGCTGCGCTGATTACGCCAGACCGCAATCTCGCCCGTCGGGTGATGGCCGAGCTCTCCCGCTTCGGGATTCTCGCCGACGATTCGGCCGGCACACCGCTTTCGGCGACCCCGCAGGGCACGCTGCTACAGCTGCTGCTGGAGGCGGCGCTTCGGCCGGGTGATCCGGTGGCGATCGTTTCGCTGCTCAAACATCCGCTGGCCCGCTTCGGCCTCGAACGCGACGCCTTGATTTCCGCGACCGAAGCGCTCGAACTGCTGGCGCTGCGCGGCGGGGTGGCGGAGGTGGATATCAACGCACTTGAATTGCTCCTGAGCCAGCAGCTCGGCGAACAGGTCCTCGACCGACACGCGCCGCAATGGCGCAAGACGCTGCCAGCCGAGGCCGTCGAGACCGCATCCGAACTTGCGCGCCGGGTCACCCGCGCAACCGAGCCTCTTGCTTCCGCGCTGGTCCGGCACCGGCCGGAGGAGCGCGGCAAGACAGCAAGTTTCACGCTGTCGGAATGGGCGGAGCGGACCGGCCGTTCGCTCGAAGCGGTCGCGGCAGATCCGCACGGCAATCTTGCCGATCTCTGGGCACACGAGGCAGGGGACGCCCTCGCCTCACTCCTCAGCGAAGTCATAGACACGGACGGCCAGATGGAGGCCGACGGACCGCAATGGATCGACATCATGGCAGCACTTGCCGCCGGCCATGCGGTGAAGCCGCGGGCGCTCAGCCATCCCCGCCTCTTCATCTTCGGCACGCTCGAAGCCCGCCTGCAGAGCGTCGACACGCTCATTCTCGGCGGGTTGAACGAAGGCTCCTGGCCAGGGCAGAGCGCGAACAATCCCTTCATTCCACGTATGATGAAGACGGAGATCGGGCTCGAACCGCCGGAGCGGCGCATCGGGCAGCTAGCGCATGATTTCGAGATGGCGAACGGCACCCGCCACCTGATCTATTCGAGAGCGCTGCGCCAAGGTTCGACGCCGACCGTCGCCTCACGCTGGCTGCAGCGGCTGCTGGCGCTCGGCGGAGGGACCTTTCAAGCGGCATTGAGGGAGCGCGGTAACCGGTACCTGCAATGGGCTGGTCTGATCGATCGGGGAGACGCCCAGGCACCGGCGCAGCGGCCCTCGCCGACACCGCCGCTGGCGCTGCAGCCGAAGTCCTATTCCTTCAGCGAGGTCGGACGGCTGCGCCGCGATCCCTATGCGATCTATGCCCGCCGCATCCTGCGGCTCGATCCGGTGGACGCGTTCAACCGCGACCCGGGAGCGGCCGAACGCGGAACGCTCTATCACACGATCATCGACCGGTTCGTCCGCGGGGCCCATGTGGCCGGCACGCCGGCGGCGGCAGCGGCGATGGAGCGGATCCTTAACGAGCTTTTCGACATGGAGAAGCTGCCACCGCATATCGATGCCGTCTGGCGGCCGCGCTTTCGCGAAGTGGCCCGTGCCTTCCTCGAATGGGAGGCCGGACGACGTCCCGGCATCCGCAGGACGCTGACGGAAGTACGCGGCGGCGTGGAGCTGGAGGCGATCAATATCCGGCTGAACGGCGTTGCGGACCGGATCGATATTACAGGACCGGGGGCGGCCGATATCATCGACTACAAGACCGGCTACAATCCCTCACCGACACAGGCACGCGCGCTTCTCGATCCGCAGCTCGCCCTGGAAGCGGCGGCTTTGAGCGCCGGCGCCTTCCGCGATGCCGGCAGTCTTGTGCCGCAGGATCTGCTCTATGTTCGCCTGCGACCGGGACGTCGCTTCCAGGTCGATACGGTGAACAACGAAAACGCGGCCCGCAGCGACAAGGCGAAATCGGCGATGGACCTTGCCGGAGAATCGATCGACCAGCTGATCAAGTTCGTCAGTTTGCTGCAGTCCGGCGAAAAGGGCTTTACCTCGCGGCTCATCCCGGCGCAGCAGTTTGATTTCGGCGGCGACTACGATCATCTCGCCCGCGTCTCCGAATGGTCCACGGCTGAGACTGAGGAAGGCGGCGGCGATGAGTGACGCTCTTCCGAATGACGACGATCCCGGCGCCTGGATCGGCTGGACCACGATTCAACAGGCGATCGCCTCCGACCCCCAGCGCTCGGCATGGGTTTCGGCCAATGCCGGTTCCGGCAAGACGCATGTCCTGACCCAGCGCGTCATTCGTCTGCTGCTTGCCGGCGCGCGGCCTTCCGCCATTCTCTGCCTGACCTATACCAAGGCCGCGGCCTCTGAAATGTCGAATCGCGTCTTCGAACGGCTGGCGGACTGGGTGGTGCTCGACGACGAAGAGCTCGGCCGGCGGATCATGCAGATCGAGGGGACGGCGCCCGATGCGCTGAAGCTCGCCGAGGCGCGCCGGCTGTTTGCCAAGGCGCTGGAAACGCCGGGCGGGTTGAAGATCCAGACGATCCATGCCTTTTGCGAAGCGCTGCTGCACCAATTCCCGCTGGAGGCCAATGTTGCCGGGCATTTTTCGGTCCTCGACGATCGCGCGGCGGCGGCGCTGCTTTCCGATGCACGCCGGGCGCTGCTGACGGCGACCGCGCCGGAAGAAGGCAGCGCCCTTGCCAAGGCTTTCGCCTATGTGCTCAATCTCGGCGACGAATCCGGGCTGGAGAACCTGCTCGCCGACATCATCGCCAACCGCAATGCCATTCGCCGCTTCACCGCGGCTGCCGAGCGACGCGGCGGCGTGGAGGCGGTGCTGCGCAACAGGCTCGGGCTTGCCGCCGGCGATACGGAAAGCCGGATCGCGGCGCAATATTGGCCGTTGCCGGAGCTTTCGGGCGGCATGCTGGAGCTTTATCTGTCGCTTGCCGACCAGAAAGGCGGCGCCAAGGCGCAGGAGGTTGCTTATGGCCTCAGGCTCGCCGGCCGGGAGCGCGATGACGCCAGGCGCGCCGAAATGCTGGAGAAAATCTTCCTGACGGCGAAGGGCGAGCCGAAATCGGATTCACAGTTCCTGGTCAAGGCCATGCTTGCGGAAGCACCGCAACTGACGCGCGCCATCGCCGTCGCCCGTGCGCATGTCGCGGCAAGCCGTGATCGGTTGAAAACGATGCGAATGTTCGGCGCCACGCAGGCCGCGCTGGTGCTCGCCGGTCGGCTGAACCATGACTACGAGGAGTTGAAGAAGCAGCGCAGCCAACTGGATTTCGAAGACCTGATCACCCGCACCGCCGACCTGCTGACAAAGAGTGGCGTGGGTCCCTGGATCCATTACAAGCTCGACCGGGGTATCGATCATATCCTCGTCGACGAGGCACAGGATACCAGCCCGATCCAATGGAGCGTCATCCAGTCGCTCGCCGAGGATTTCTTTTCCGGCGAGAGCGCCCGGCCAGTCGTACGCACGCTCTTTGCCGTCGGCGACGAGAAGCAGTCGATCTACTCCTTTCAGGGGGCGCGGCCCGAGCGTTTTTCCGAAGAGAGCGACCGGACGCGGCGGCGGGTCTCCGACAGCGGGCAGAGCTTTTCCTCCGTACGGCTGCCGCTCTCCTTTCGCTCAACCGCCGACGTACTCGAGGCCGTCGACCAGATCTTCAGGATATCGGATAATGCGCGGGGTCTGAGCGCGGTCGGCGAACCGGTCGTGCATCGATCCAGCCGGATCGGACATCCTGGCGCCGTCGACCTCTGGGAGATGGTCGCGCCTGAGGCGGTGGTGAAGGAAGAGGATTGGACGGCGCCCTTCGATGCGACGCCGGAAAGTGCGCCGGCCGCAATCCTCGCGCGGCGGATCGCCCATGCGATCGGCACCCTCGTCGGCCGTGAAACGATCGTCGACAAAGGCAGGGAGCGGCTCATCGAAGCCGGCGACATCCTCGTTCTGGTGCGCAAGCGCGACGCCTTCGTCAATGCCTTGACCCGCGCCTTGAAGCGCCGCGGCGACATTCCCGTGGCCGGCGCCGACCGACTGACGCTGACCAGCCATATCGCCGTCCAGGATCTGCTGGCGCTCGGCCGTTTCCTGCTTCTGCCGGAGGACGACCTTTCGCTCGCTGCGGTGCTGAAGAGCCCGCTTTTCGATCTTTCCGAGGACGATATCTTTGCAATCGCCGGCCTGCGGGGCGACAACGAGAGCGTCTGGAGCCATCTCAAGAGGTTTGCGGCCGACGGCACCGAACGTTTCCGTGCCGCCGTCGAAAGGCTGGAGCTGTTTCTGCGGCAGTCGCGACATCTGTCGGTCCATGATTTCTATGCGCGGGTGCTGGGCAGCCATGGCGGGCGGCGGCAATTCCTTGCCCGTCTCGGCACCGAGGTCAGCGATATTCTCGACGAATTCCTGACCTTCACCCTCGACCACGAGAACTCCGGCCTACCCGGGCTGCAATCCTTCATCTCAATGCTGGAGCTTGAAGCGCCGGAGGTGAAGCGTGAGCAGGACAAGGGGCGCAACGAGGTCAGGATCATGACCGTGCATGCCTCCAAGGGTCTTGAAGCACCAATCGTCTTCCTCGTCGACGGCGGCTCCAAGCCCTTCACGCATACGCATCTGCCGAAACTTCGCCTGATCGAAACCGACCCCGACGAGCCGCCGCTGCCGGCCTGGGTTCCCGTCTCGGACCTCGCCAATTCGCTGACGCAAAACGATGCAACGCGGATCCAGATGCTGGCGGAAGAGGAGTATCGCCGGCTGCTTTATGTCGCCATGACGCGGGCTGCCGACCGGCTGGTCGTCTGCGGCTATCGTGGCGTTCGTGTCAATAACGATACCTGGCACACGATGATCTCCACTGCGCTCAGCGAAGGCCATCCGCATGTGGAGGCGGCCACCTTCTCCGGCCCTGACGGGGAATGGCCGGGTATCCGATGGCGCGTGCCGCGGGTGGAGCGGCGCTTCGAGCGTATCGAACGCAACGAGGCGCGCGACCGTCAGCAGGCGTTGCCGGAAGGCCTATTGCGGCCATTGCCACCACAGGCTGAGCTGCCCCGCCCCCTCAGCCCGTCCGGTATCGGGACGATCATCGACGAAGACGAGGGCAGCTTGTTTGTCGCTTCGCCGCTGTTCGGGGAGAAGGAGCGCAGCGATCGTTCACTGGAAAAGGGCAGACTGATCCATCGCATGCTGCAGGCGCTTCCAGAAATTCCGCTTCGAGAACGACCCGATGCCGCATGCCGTTATGCCGAACGGGCGGCGCGGTTCTGGCCGGAAGCGGAACGCCGCCGGCTCGTCGATTCGGTTCTGAAACTCATGGACGAACAGGCTTTGCAGCCGGTTCTCGGGGCAGAGGCCCAGCCGGAAGTTTCGATCATGGGAACATTGACGCTCGAAGACAGCCGCTATGCGGTCTCGGGCCGTATCGACCGGCTCGCCGTGCTTGCCGATCGCGTTGTCATTCTCGATTACAAGACCAATCGGGTGCCGCCTTCGACCGAGGAGGCGATCCCTTTCGCACATAAGGCTCAGCTCGCGATCTATCGTGAGATCCTGGCGCCGCTCTATCCCGGCAAACGCATCGACTGCATGCTCGTCTATACCGAGAATGCGTCGCTTTATACGCTGAGCGAAAAGGCGCTCGGTTTGGCGCTTGCAGGACTCAAGACAAAGTGAAATACCGGACATTGAAAATTTGGCGCCGCACCATCACATGTGGTTCAACATCTTCTTCGGTCAAAGGAGCAGCCTATGGCTACCGTGAAAGTCGATATCAATAACTTCCAGTCGGAAGTTCTGGAATCCGCAGAACCCGTCGTCGTCGATTTCTGGGCTGAATGGTGCGGTCCGTGCAAGATGATCGCTCCGAGCCTCGAGGAAATCTCCGTCGAGATGGAAGGCAAGGTAAAGGTCGCCAAACTCAATATCGATGAAAACCCGGAACTCGCCGCCCAGTTCGGCGTGCGCTCCATTCCGACGCTCGCCATCTTCAAGGGCGGCGAAGTGGCCGATATTTCGGTCGGCGCCAAGCCGAAGACAGCTCTTTCGAACTGGATTTCGAACGCCGCCTGATCGATATCGTCTTTATATTGCATGAAAAGCCCGGCTTCGACCGGGCTTTTTCATTTGCTTATTTCGGAGGCGTGCCGTTGTCGGCAAGCACATCGCCGACGAGATAGAGAGAGCCGCCGACGAGGATGCGGGGCGGCAGTGCCGTCGGGTCGAGGGCCGATTTTATCGCTTCCAGCGCCTCGCCGACCGTCGACATCGGTTCGGCGACCAAACCGGCATCATAGGCGGCGTTCGACAATATCACCGGGTCGATCATCGCCTCGCTGCCGCGGATCGGCACGCAGAACACCTTCTCGACCAAGCCTGTAAAGGCCTTGAAATACCCGATCGGGTCCTTGGTGTTGATCATGCCGATGATCAGGAAAAGCGGCCGCGGCTGGCGCTCCTCGAAATTAGCCATGGCTTCGGCGATCACCTCACCCGCTCCGGGATTGTGCCCGCCATCGACCCAGATCTCGGCGCCGGCGGGCGCATGCGATAGCAGCCGGCCCTCGCTGAGGCGCTGCAGCCGGCCCGGCCATTCCACGAAATTCATCGCCTTTTCCATCATCGTCTCGGTGACGGGGAAGCCGGCGGCCTTGACAGCGCGGATGGCGGCGGCGGCATTGGCATATTGATGGCGACCGGGAAGGCGCGGCAGCGGCAGGTCGGCAAGCCCGTACTCGTCCTGATAGACCAGCCGTCCATATTCCTCATGCGCCATGAAATCCTGCCCGAAGACGGCGCTCGGGCAATGCAGTCGCTCGGCCGTCGACATCAGCACGTCGAGCGCCGCATCATATTCCTGATGGCCGATGACGACGGGCCGTCCGGGCTTCATGATGCCAGCCTTTTCAGCCGCGATCAGTTCCACCCTGTCGCCGAGATAAGGCTGGTGATCCAGCGAGATCGGCATGATGACGGACACAGCCGGATCGGAAATGACATTGGTGGCGTCGAAACGGCCGCCGAGACCGACTTCGATGATCGCGGCATCGGCCGGGTGTTCGGAAAACAGAATGAAGGTGACCGCCGTCAGGATTTCGAAGACGGTGATATGCTGCCCGGCATTGGCCTCGGCCACCCGTCGCAGAGCATCGGCGAAGACGGCGTCATCGACAAGCTGCCCGCGCCCGCCCGCGACACCAATGCGATAGCGCTCGTGCCAATTGACGAGATGCGGCGAGGTGTGGACGTGGGCGCTGTAACCCCCCGCTTCCAGCAGAGCCCGGCTGAAGGCAGTGACCGAACCCTTGCCGTTGGTGCCAGCGACATGGATGACCGGCGGCAGTTTCCGGTGCGGATTGCCGAGTTGGTCGAGAAGACGGGTGATGCGATCGAGAGACAGATCGAAGCCCTTGGGATGCAATCCCATGAGTTTTTCGATCTCCTGCGCTGCCTCACTCACCGCGGTTTGGCCTCTGGGTATCAATTCGGCACCCCGCCTGCTTGCCTGATATCAGGCGCTCGCCGCCAAGGCGATCGCTCCACGAGTCACGTCGTTGGCTGCCGAGACGGGCTTCTTCGTCAGAATCTTCAGGATGCGCGCCAGCGTTTCCGGAATGTCATGACGTTTGACAACCATATCGACCATACCATGTTCCAGCAGATATTCGGAGGTCTGGAAGCCTTCCGGCAGCTTTTCACGCAGCGTCTGCTCGATCACCCGCTTGCCGGCAAAGCCGATTTCGGCGCCGGGCTCGGCCAGGTGAATATCGCCAAGCATGGCATAGGAGGCCGTGACGCCGCCTGTTGTCGGGTTGGTCAACACGACAATGTAGGGCTGGCCGGATTCCTTGAGCAAGTCGACGGCAACGGTCGTGCGCGGCAGCTGCATCAGCGAGAGAATGCCTTCCTGCATGCGCGCACCGCCGGAAGCCGGGAACATCACCAGCGGGCATTTTTCCGACGTCGCACGTTCGAAAGCCTTGACGATCGCCTCGCCGGCGGCGATGCCGAGCGAACCGCCGATGAAGTTGAATTCGTGCACGACGGCCACGAGTTTCACACCCTGCACCTTTCCGAGGCCGGCGAGGATCGTGTCCTCCTGCTCGGTCTTCAGGCGGCTGTCACGCAGACGATCGCTGTATTTCTTCGAATCGCGAAATTTCAGCGGGTCCTGGGCGACCTTCGGCTGCGGCAGCGATTCATATTCACCATTGTCGAAAAGGTCGGCAAGCCGGGCCTTGGCCGGCATCTTCATGTGATAGCCGGAAGCAGGGATCACCCACTTATTGCCTTCCAGGTCCTTGTGGAAGACCATCTCGCCCGTTTCCGGGCACTTGATCCAGAGATTCTCCGGCACTTCGCGACGGCCCAGCATGGAATTGATCCGCGGGCGAACGTAGTTGGTGATCCAGTTCAACTCGAATTCTCCTGGTTGAATAGCGCCAATGTGGGAAAACTATTCGGCAGCAACAAGGCGTGCCGAGCGTGTTCCCGAGGAAAGGCCGCGCACCAGCGTTGCGACCGCCTGAACCGTGTCCGCCGTCGCCTTGCCATCGCTGGTCAAGCTCGTCGCGACCTGGTTGACGATGGCGGTACCGACGACGACGCCATCGGCCGAGCCGCCGATGACCTTCGCATGTTCCGCCGTCTTGACGCCAAAACCGACGCAGACGGGCAGCTCCGTATGCTGCTTGATACGCTGGACGGCGCCGGAAACCAGCGCCGGATCGGGCAGTGCCGAACCGGTGATGCCGTTCATCGAGACGTAGTAGACGAAGCCGGAGGTGTTCTTCAACACGGTGGGCAAGCGCTTTTCGTCGGTGGTCGGCGTCGCCAGGCGGATGAAGTTGATCCCCTTGCGGATCGCCGGAATGCAGAGTTCGTCATCCATCTCCGGCGGCAGGTCGACGACGATCAGGCCGTCGATACCGGCGGCCAGCGCATCGTCCAGGAACGTCTCGACGCCGTAGATGTAGATCGGATTGTAATAGCCCATCATGACGATCGGCGTCGCGTCGTTGCTCTTGCGGAAGTCTGCCGCCAGCTGCAGCGTCTTCTTCAGCGTCTGACCGCCTTTCAGCGCCCGCTGGCCGGCCAGCTGGATGGCCGGGCCGTCGGCCATCGGATCGGAAAAGGGCATGCCGAGCTCGATGATGTCGGAACCTGCTTCCGGCAGTGCCTTCATGATGCCGAGAGAGGTATCGTAATCAGGATCACCGCCCATGAAATAGGTCACAAGCGCCGGACGGCCCTCGGCCTTGAGCGCGGCAAAGCGTTTGTCCATGCGTGCAGTCATGTCTTACAGTCCCATTCCCAGAATCTTGCCGACGGTGAATATGTCCTTGTCGCCGCGGCCGGAGAGGTTCATCAGGATGATCTCGTCCTTGCTCATTGTCGGTGCGCGCTTGATGACCTCGGCAATCGCATGCGCAGCCTCGAGCGCCGGGATGATGCCTTCGAGGCGGGTCAGGGTCTGGAACGCCTCGAGCGCCTCGTGGTCCATGATCGGCACGTAGTCGACGCGGCCGATATCGCTCAGCCAGGAATGTTCGGGGCCGATGCCGGGATAATCGAGACCAGCCGAAATCGAATGACCTTCCTTGATCTGGCCGTCGCCATCCTGCAGCAGGTAGGTGCGGTTGCCGTGCAGCACGCCGGGAGACCCGGCGGTGATCGAAGCGCAATGTTCGTCGCCCTGGAGGCCCTTGCCGCCGGCTTCGACGCCGACGATCTTCACGGAGGGATCATCGAGGAAGGGGTGGAAGATGCCGATCGCATTCGAGCCACCGCCGACGGCAGCGACGACGAGGTCCGGCAGGCGGCCTTCGGCGGCCAGCATCTGCTCTTTCGCTTCCGCGCCGATCACCGACTGGAAGTCCCGGACCATCTCCGGATAGGGGTGCGGGCCGGCCGCCGTGCCGATCAGATAATAGGTATCCTCGACATTGGTGACCCAGTCGCGGAGCGCCTCGTTCATCGCGTCCTTCAGCGTGCCGCTGCCTGCCGTCACGGGCTTGACTTCGGCGCCGAGCAGCTTCATGCGGAAAACGTTCGGTGCCTGACGCTCGACGTCGGTGGCGCCCATGTAAACGACGCAGGGAAGCCCGAAGCGGGCGGCAACGGTGGCCGAAGCGACGCCGTGCTGGCCGGCGCCGGTTTCGGCGATGATACGGGTCTTGCCCATGCGCTTGGCGAGCAGGATCTGGCCGATGCAGTTGTTGATCTTGTGCGAACCGGTGTGGTTCAGTTCCTCGCGCTTGAAATAGATCTTCGCGCCGCCGAGTTCGGCAGTCAGCCGCTCGGCAAAATAGAGCGGGCTCGGCCGGCCGATATAGTGGGCGCCAAGATGCTTCAGTTCCGCCTGGAAGGCCGGATCGCTCTTCGCCTTGTTCCACTCGTCCTGCAGATCGAGAATCAAAGGCATCAACGTTTCGGCAACGAAACGACCCCCATAGATGCCGAAGCGGCCATCTTCATCTGGCCCGGAACGGAAGGAATTCGGTTTAGGCGTTTCGTTCACTATCAACTCCCTGAGGCCATGACAGGCGTATCCGCCTTTTCGACCGCATCGAAAAATTCATCGATCAACGCGACGCTCTTTACGCCGGGCTCGGTTTCGACACCCGAGGAGACGTCGATACCACGTGCCTTGGTCTTCACAAGCGCATCCGCGACATTGTCCTTGTTCAGCCCGCCGGACAGCATGTAGTCGATGCTGCCGTCGAGCCAGCCGAGAAGGCTCCAGTCGAAGGAAATCCCGTTGCCGCCAGGCAGTTCCGAACCCTTCGGCGCTTTCGCATCGAAGAGAAAACGGTCGGCGATGCCGATATAGGCTTCGACGCGCCTGAGATCGTCGGCCGTGCGCACGGAAAAGACTTTCATCACAGGCAAACCATAGAGCGCCTTGATGGTCAGCACATGTTCGGGACTCTCGTTGCCATGGAGCTGGAGGATGTCCGGCTTCAGCAGCGACACGATTTCGTCGAGATCGTCATTTGTGGGATCAACGACGACGGCGACGATCTTCGCCTTGCCGCGCGCCGGTTCGGCAAGTTTTGCCGCCACATCGGGCTCGACATAACGCGGGCTCTTTTCGAAGAAGATAAAACCGATATGGGTCGCGCCGCGTTTCAGCGCACGATCGATCGCTTCGGGCGTCTTCAAGCCACAGATCTTGATATCGGTTTTCATGGCAGCGAAGTGACACGAAATGCGGCAAGAGTCGAGCCAAATTGCATGGAAAGCTGTATTTAGCGGGGCTTGCGGCTAATCGAAATCGATGGCGTGCAGCTGACTGCCGTGCCGCTTCAGCCAGGATTTCGCTTCCTCCATGCCGGGGCAAAGCGTCTTGCAAAGCGCCCAGAAGCGGGGGCCGTGATTCATCTCCTTGAGATGAGCGACTTCATGGGCGGCGAGATAATCGATCACCGAAGGCGGCGCCATGACGATACGCCAGGAGAAACTCAAGTTTCCCTCCGACGAGCAGGAGCCCCATCGGCTGCGGGTATCTTTCATCGAGATCGAGCGGATCGGCGCCCGGATTGTCGCGGCATGCATCATCGCCAGCCTCTCAAGATCGGCGCGCGCCTCCTTCTTGAGGAAGGCCGCGATGCGCCGCCCGACATGCTCGGGCATGCCGCTGACGCGCAGCACAGGACTGCCATCCACGGAGACGACCTCCGTCAAGCCGCGCAGGCTGCCCGTGTGCTCGATGCGATGGGAAACACCGCGCAGGAGGATCTTGCCGCCGTTGCGTAAGCCGGTATCGGTCGAAAACTTGGCAAGCTTGGTGAGCAGCCATCCCTGGTGCCGATCGAGGAAGGCGTTCACCTCACGCGCCGCCAGACCTCTCGGCACCGTCATCTTCAAGGCCCGCCCGCCCGGCTCGATGCGAAGCGTGATCCGGGTTGCCTGATCGTGCTGCTTGATGGTCAGCGGCATGAGCCGGCCGGCGACATCGAGCGTCCGCGTTTCGGGCGGAGCTGGCTTTCGCGCCTTTGGCCGTGTCTTCAGAAGCGGAAACATGGGGGTTTTCTATACGATTCGCCGGGGAATCTAAACGATTTGCGGGGCAGGCGGACATGGAAAAACCGGCATCGCGAGATGCCGGTCATCATTTCATTGCCTAAAGCGCGGTCGCGATCTTCCAGCTTCGCTCCTTGCGCTTTAGGTCTTCGTTTACGCATGTCGTTGCCGCAAAACCGCTTCACACTTTTGCGCGACATGCTTTAGGCCTTCACGGCGTCTGGAACTCCGCGACCGGGCCGTTGTCGTCGCGCTTGGCGTTCTTGCGGTCACGCATGAAGCGGTCGAACTCTTCCTGGTCCTTGGCGCGGCGGAGTTCACGCAGATATTCGTCGAATTCCTCGCGCATTTCGTCGAGCTTGCGGCGCTCTTCCTCGATCCGGTCGAGCTCGGCCTTACGCCAGTCGTCGAAGGCGACATTGCCGGTCGAGAAATGCGGGCGGTGGCGGCCATGCGAACGGCGGCAGGAGGCAAAGAAACCATCGGTCGCCTGATTGACGTCGCGCTTGAAGCCGCGCAGACGATCGCCGAAGATGATATAGGCAAGCATGGCCAGACCCAGAGGCCAGAAAACCATGAAGCCGAGAATCATCAGGGCAATGGTAGCCGGAGTCCAATCCGGTCGAAGCAATGCTGACTGGTTCATCGTGCGGTATCCTCGCTTTCGGCGCCCGGCAAGATGCCGAACGCTGGAAATCGATGTGGTAACCGCAAGAACCGCCTTCAAGACGATTGCCGGCGAAATCGGACAAAGCCTTGAATCGGCGTTGCTAATTCAGACGTCGCTGAATCACGCTGTCCGTCCGCCCTTGATCACACGCGGCACCCGCGGCTTGACGGCGGCGCGGGAATGCTGGCGGACGAAATCGACGATGCGCGGCGCGATCTCGCGACGGAAGCGCGAGCCGTTGAAAACGCCGTAATGGCCGACATCCGGCTGAAGATAGTGCATGCGCATGTCTTCAGGAATGTTGACACAGATGGTCTGGGCCGCCCTGGTCTGGCCGACGCCTGAAATGTCGTCATTCTCGCCCTCGACGGTCAGCAGCGCGACGTTGCGGATCGCGGCCGGGTCGACGCGCTTGCCGCGATGCATCAACTCGCCCTTCGGCAGCGAATGCTTCATAAAGACCTGCTCGACCGTCTGCAGATAGAATTCGGCGGTCAGATCCATGACGGCGAGATATTCGTCGTAGAAATCGCGATGTTTTTCCGGCTCGCCGTCGTTCTTCACGAGATGCATGAAGAATTCCTTGTGGGCGACGAGGTGGCGATCGAGGTTCATCGACATGAAGCCCGACAGCTGCAGGAAGCCCGGATAGACAGGGCGCATGAAGCCCGGCTGCGGCCAAGGAACGTCCATGATGACATTGTCGGAAAACCACTGCAGCGACCGCTCCTGGGCGAGCTTGTTCACCGCCGTCGGGTTGATGCGCGTGTCGATCGGGCCGCCCATCAGCGTCATCGAGGACGGCGAGAGCGGATCGTTGGCTTCCTCCATTACCGCCGCTGCAGCGAGCACCGGAACGGAGGGTTGACAGACGGCGATGACATGGGTGTCGTGACCGAGGAAATGCAGCATCTCGATGACGTAATCGACATAATCGTCGAAATCGAACCTGCCTTCCGTCATCGGCACCATGCGGGCGTCGATCCAATCTGTGATGTAGACATCGGCGCTCGGCAGCAGCGCCTCGACCGTACCGCGCAAGAGCGTCGCATAGTGGCCGGACATCGGCGCGACGATCAGGATACGGGGATCGCTGGCCCGGCCGGGCGGAACGTTCCGTGCGAAATGCAGGAGATTGCAGAAGGATCTCGACCAGACGACCTCTTCGCGGACGGAAACCGTCTGCGCGCCGATCGTCGTCTGCTTCAACCCGAATTCCGGCTTTCCGTAGCGACGCGTCGTGCGCTCGAACATTTCGAGGCTTGCCGCCATCGCCCGGCCGAAGGGTGTGTGAGAGAACGGATTCAGCGGATTGGCATAGGCAAATCGCATGATGTCCGCTGCGGCGCGAAACGGCGCCATAGCGGCATGATTCAATTCATAAAGCTGATAGAACATAGAAGGCGCTGCCTTTCATCTATCGAAAAGATGACGTCGGTTGATAGACATCGAGCTCTTTCCGCACGCTGGCACGTAACGCAGACTAACAGGTTTCTGTTGCACAGCAACATGGACGTCCCGAAGCTGCACAGGAAATGCCGGAGAGTTGATCTCCGGCATCACGTAGACGGAAAACTTAAGGTTCCGCTGAAGTAGCGTCGTTAACGATCCGCAACGAAGCTCTGCTTCTGACTGCCGAGCCCTTCGATGCCAAGCTCGACGACATCGCCGTCCCTGAGGAAGCGCGGCGGCTTCATGCCCATGCCGACGCCGGGCGGTGTCCCCGTCGAGATGACATCGCCCGGATGCAGCGACATGAACTGGCTGAGATAGGAAACGACGTGGGCGACGCCATAAACCATGGTCTTGGACGAACCGTTCTGCATCGTCTGGCCGTTAACCTTCAACCACATGCCGAGGTTCTGGGGATCGGCGATCTCATCCTTGGTGACCAGCCAGGGGCCGATCGGGCCGAAAGTGTCGCAGGACTTGCCCTTGGTCCACTGGCCGGCGCGCTCGGTCTGGAAGGCGCGTTCGGACACGTCGTGGGACACACAGTAGCCGGCGACGTAGTCGAGCGCCTCGGCTTCACTGACATATTTCGCCGTTTTGCCGATGACGACGCCGAGCTCGACTTCCCAATCGGTCTTTTCGGAACCGCGCGGGATCAGCACGGTGTCGTTCGGGCCAACGATCGCCGAGGTCGCCTTCATGAAGATGACCGGCTCGGGCGGCACGGTGGCGCCGGTTTCGGCGGCATGGTCGGAGAAATTGAGGCCAATACAGATGAATTTGCCCGTGCCGGCTACGCAGGCTCCGATCCGGCCGGAGGCAAGTTCCGGCAGGCTCTTCGGATCGAGCGCGGCGATCCTTGCAAGGCCGGCCGGCGAGATTGCCTCGCCGCCGATGTCGGCGACATGCGCCGAGAGATCGCGGATCTTGCCATCGGCATCGAGAAGCGCCGGTTTTTCCCGACCTGCTTCGCCAACACGCATCAGCTTCATGGAATGCCTCCTCATCGAAAACGAATTTGCAGCCACCTATGAACGAATTATTCATCGGTGTCATTACGGCTTTGCCCGGAAGCGGTACGGCGTTACTAGAAAATTTCGGAGAGATCCGGACCGGCAGGAACGATTTTCGCCGGGTTCAGGCTTTCGACCGAGTAGTACCCGCGCTTGATGTGGTCGAGATTCACCGTGTCGGCAATGCCCGGCCAATCCAGCATGCGCCGGCAGAAGGTGCGCAGATTGGCATAGTCCGAAAGCCGGCGCAGATTGCATTTGAAGATGCCGTGATAGGCGACGTCGAAGCGCACCAGCGTCACGAAAAGGCGGATATCGCTTTCCGTGGGGTGATCCGCGAAGAGGAAAGACCTGCATTCGAATTTCGGCTCGATCCAATCGAGGCAGGAGAAGACATCGGCGAAGGCTTCCTCATAGGCGATCTGGGTCGTGGCAAAACCGGCGCGATAGACCCCGTTGTTGAGGGCGGGATAAATACGTTCGTTGAAAGCGTCGATCTCGGCGCGCCTTTCGATGGGATAAAGATCGATCGGATTTTTCGCCAGTTCACCGAAGCCGCTGTTCAGCATGCGCAGGATATCGGCAGATTCATTGTTGACGATGGTCTGCCTCTGCTTGTCCCAGAGAACCGGGACGGTGGCGCGGCCGGTGAAACCGGGCGCTGCCCTCGTGTAAATTTCATGCATGTAGCTCATGCCATTGACATGATCCCGCGTTGCACCGGGATAGTCGCCGAAGCGCCAGCCCTGCTTCGTCAGCACCGGTTCGACGACGGAGACGGAAATGACCTCTTCCAGGCCCTTGAGCTTACGGCCGACCAGGGTGCGCGAGGCCCAGGGGCAGATATAGGCGACATAGAGATGGTAGCGGCCGAGGCTGGCTTCAAAACCGCCCTCGCCTGTCGGCCCGGCGCTGCCATCCGGCGTCACCCAATTGCGGAAACTCGAAACCTGCCTGACGAAGCCGCCTTTTTCATCCTTCGCCTGAACGGGCTGCCAGTCTTCCGTCCATTTTCCGTTCACCAGCATGCGCACTTCTCCAACCGATCGATTGAAGCAGTCCATTACCCTGCTTCGGCGCACGCGTAAGGCCGCTTTTATGGAGACAGTCCGTCCACGCAACTGCGACGATGCTGCGCTTGCCAAGCCGGCGAAGCAGGAAATATGACTTGGCTCTAAAGCGCGTCACGACCTTTCAGATTCGCTTGGCCCGCGCTTCAGGTCCTTGTTTTACGCATGTCGTTATCGCAAAACCGCTGCACATTTTGGTGCGACATGCTGTCGTCCAACACGAGATGGAGTTCGACATGCACCTCTCCAAGGCCGTCGTACGCACCGAACATGCGAGCCGGTACCTGCAGCAGCTCTGCAAACACTGGAGCCACAAGTTCAGCGTCGATTTCGATCCTCATAAGGGCCGGGTGCCGTTCAGCGATAGCGCCGAGGTGATATTCGCCGCCGACGATGCGGCGCTCACCATGACGCTTTCCGTTGCCGATCCCGACCAGCAGGCAGGGATGCAAAGCGTGATCGACGCTCATCTGAAGCGTTTCGCCTTCCGCGAGGAACTCGACATCGTCTGGACCGATTGACCTCAACGATTTTTATGTCCCAACCCTGGAACAAGCATGACGCAGAGCAATAACCGCGAATCCCAATATCCGATCGATCCGATGTTTCTCGACCGTTGGTCGCCGCGCGCCTTTACCGG
The DNA here is from genome assembly GCF_019685235.1 of Rhizobium sp. NLR8a. Lineage (NCBI taxonomy): Bacteria > Pseudomonadati > Pseudomonadota > Alphaproteobacteria > Hyphomicrobiales > Rhizobiaceae > Rhizobium > Rhizobium sp. NLR8a. The sequence goes on along the minus strand of NZ_JABDWI010000005.1, from coordinate 357,403 downwards.
CGAAATCATCGAGGAGGCACAGCTGCTCAGCCTGCTCGAAGCCGCCCATTGGGCGCCGTCCTCGTCCAACCAGCAGCCCTGGCGCTTCATCTATGCCCTCAAGGGCTCGGAGCATTGGGAGAAATTCGTCGCACTGCTTGTCGATGCCAATCAGGAATGGGCGAAGAACGCATCGGCGCTGATCTTCGTCGTCTCACGCAGCTTCACCGGCGTTGCCGGATCCGGCGAGGAAAAGCCGAGCTACACCCATTCCTTCGACGCCGGTGCAGCCTGGGGATATCTGGCGCTGCAGGCGCGCCTTTCCGGCTTCTATGCCCATGGCATGGGCGGCATCAAACATGAGGACATCAAAAAAACGTTCGATATCCCCGAGGGCTACCGGGTCGAAGCAGGCGTTGCCGTCGGCCGTCTGGCCGACAAGCGCGTCCTTTCAGAACGCAATCAGGCGCGCGAAATCCCGAGCCAGCGCAAGCCGCTCTCCGATCTCGCCTTTAACGGCCATTTCCTAGCCAACTGAGCGACATCAGAATAAGCGAAAGCCCCGCCGTCCTGCGACGGCGGGGCTTTTTGTTGAAGGCATATCGATCAGATATCGAGGTTTGCGACGCTTAGCGCATTGTCCTGGATGAATTCGCGCCGTGGCTCGACTTCGTCCCCCATCAGGCGGGCAAAGAGCCCATCGGCATCGGTGGCGTCGGCAACCTTGACCTGCAGCAGCGAACGGACATTCGGATCGAGCGTCGTTTCCCAGAGTTGCTCGGCATTCATCTCACCGAGACCCTTGTAGCGCTGCATGCTGAGACCCTTGCGGCCGCTGGCGAAGATCGCGTCGAGCAGGGCGCGCGGCCCTGAAATCTCGATGTCGCCTTCGCGCCGGTGCAGCGACGGCGGTGTCTGGTAGATTTCCTTGAGGCGCGCGGTCAGCTGGTCGATGTGACGGGCATCGGAGGAGCCGATCAACGCCATGTCGAGCACGACCACTTCCTTGACGCCGCGGACCATGCGCTCGAGGCGCAGGCCGCCATCGCTCGCCAGGTCGCCCTGCCAGCCGCGCTCAGTCTCTTCGGCGATGATGTCGAGGCGGCTTGCGACCTCGCTCGCCAATGCCTGCGCTCTTGCCTGATCGCTGACGAGCTCGGCATTGAGCGCGCCGGCGATCGCCGCCTGTTCGACGACGGCGCGATTGTAGCGCGAATGGAGATTGTCGAGCAAAGCGCGCATGCGCAGCGCATCGAGGATAACTTCGCGCAGGTCCTGGCCGGTGCGGACCTCGCCGCTGCCGAGCCTCAACGCTGCATCTTCGAGACCCTGGGCGATGAGATATTCCTCGAGCGCCTTCTCATCCTTCAGATACTGCACCGATTTGCCGCGTGCGACCTTATAGAGCGGTGGCTGGGCGATGTAGAGATGGCCGCGCTCGATCAGTTCCGGCATCTGGCGGAAGAAGAAGGTGAGCAGCAGGGTACGGATGTGGGCGCCGTCGACATCGGCGTCCGTCATGATGATGATCTTGTGATAACGCAGCTTTTCGGCGTTGAACTCGTCCTTGCCGATACCGGTGCCGAGCGCGGTAATCAGCGTGCCGATTTCCTGGCTGGAGAGCATCTTGTCGAAACGGGCCCGTTCCACATTCAGGATCTTGCCGCGCAGCGGCAGGATCGCCTGGTTTTCGCGCGACCGGCCCTGCTTGGCCGAGCCGCCGGCGGAATCGCCCTCGACCAGGAAGACTTCGGATTTGGCCGGGTCGCGTTCGGAGCAGTCGGCGAGCTTGCCCGGTAGCGAGGCGATATCGAGCGCACCCTTGCGGCGGGTCAATTCACGGGCCTTGCGGGCCGCTTCGCGCGCGGCTGCCGCCTCGACGACCTTGCCGACGAGGATCTTGGCTTCGCTCGGATGTTCTTCGAACCAGGTGTTCAGCGCCTCGTTGACGAGGCTTTCGACGACAGGGCGGACTTCCGAGGAAACAAGCTTGTCCTTCGTCTGCGACGAGAATTTCGGATCGGGCACCTTGACCGACAGAACTGCCGTCAGACCCTCGCGGCAGTCTTCCCCCTGCAGCGTCACCTTTTCCTTTTTGGTGATGCCGGAATTGTCGGCATAGGAAACCACCTGACGGGTCAAGGCCGCGCGGAAACCGGCCATATGGGTGCCGCCGTCGCGCTGGGGAATGTTGTTGGTGAAGCAGAGCACGTTCTCGTGATAGCTGTCGTTCCACCACATCGCCACTTCGACGGTGATGCCGTCCTTTTCGCCGCGGATGGCGACCGGCTTGTCGACGAGCGGCTTCTTGGCGCGGTCGAGATAAGAGACGAAGGCCTCGAGGCCGCCGTCATAGCGCATTTCCTCCTGCTTGATATCGGAATGACGCTTGTCGGCCAGGAGAATACGGACGCCGGAATTCAGAAATGCGAGTTCACGCAGGCGGTGCTCCAGCGTCCCGTAATCGAATTCGGTCATGGTGAAGGTTTCGCTGCTCGGCATGAAGCTGACTTCCGTACCGGTCGAATCGGGGGCATCGCCCGTGACCTTCAGCGGAGCATCGGCGACGCCATGAGTGAAGCTCATTTCATGGATCTTGCCATGGCGGCGGATCTTCAGCTTCAGCCAGACCGAGAGCGCGTTGACGACGGAAACACCGACGCCGTGCAGACCGCCGGAGACCTTGTAGGAATTCTGGTCGAATTTGCCGCCGGCATGCAGCTGCGTCATGATGACTTCCGCTGCCGACACGCCTTCGCCGCTATGGATGTCGGTCGGGATGCCGCGGCCGTTGTCGGTGACCGTTACCGAACCATCCGGATTGAGAGTGACGGTGACGATGTCGGCATGACCGGCAAGCGCTTCGTCGATCGCGTTGTCGACAACTTCATAGACCATGTGGTGGAGGCCGGAGCCATCGTCAGTGTCGCCGATATACATGCCGGGGCGCTTGCGCACGGCGTCGAGGCCCTTCAGGACCTTGATGGAATCTGCGCCATATTCGCTGCTTACGCCGTTTTCCGTCGCGGATGTATCGCTCATTCTGTCGAGATTTTCCCTGTTGTCGTAAAGCGGCGGCGCGCCCTGCGAATCACCGGCTTTCTTCACTCTCGTATATAGGTTTTTTGAGCCCGGTTCCCAATGGCAAGTCCCCTGAACAAGCCATAAAACAGGGGATTATGACGCTTTTCCGTCGCCTTTGCCGTCATTTTCGAGAACAGCCGATAGCCGGCCTATCTCTGCACTGTCAAGGCTGCGGATCCGCCGGGCCAGCCGGTTGGCGAATTCGGTATATTCCGGCGGCAGGCCCGACGTGTCGATGACGACGCGGGGGTTGGAGGAACGGGCAAGCAGGAACAGTTCCTCGGCCTCGTCCCAGATGATGTTGAAATAGCCGGCGATGCGCTGCAGCAGGTCGAATGTCGGCAGGCCGCGCTTGCCATGTTCGAGCGCCGAGAGATAGGCGGGGGAGACGTTCAGCGCTTCGGCCATCTCCTTCTGCGAGACGCCCTTGCGGGCTCTCAGCCTGCGAACCGCCTCTCCGAAGGGAGTCATGGCTTTTCCCCATGCCGCCGCGACAGGCGAATATAGAGCGCGCCGTCGCCGCCATGATGCTGCGCGGCGGACTCGTAGGAGGAGATCAGGTAGCGGAATTCGGGCTTCGCGAACCACAGGGGGACGGCCCGCTTCAATGCACCTTCGCTGCCCAGGGAGCTGCCCTTGCCGGTGATGACAAGCACATGGCGCATGCCGCGCTCATGGGCGCGGATCAAAAAATCGAGGAGGATGACATGGGCCTCGCTCTGCACCAGGCCATGCAGATCGATGCGCGCCTCGAGCGCCAGACGGCCCTTGGCGATCTTGCGCTTGACCGGCCTTTCCAGCGGATGGTGCACCTTAGCCGGCTGTCTCGGCGTCGACGGTGGGGCCGGCTGTGCCGCCGTCGGCGAAACGGAGGTCTGCTTTTCGGCTGTCTGCCGTTCGGCTGCCGCTTCGGTTTCGGCAAGAAAAGCGTCAAGCTCGGTCAACTCGTTCGCCTTGCCGGGCATCGGCCGCGTGCTGCGGGCAACCTTGCCCCACAGAATCCTCTCATCGGCGCTGAGCTTGCGATCCCTGGCCATCAGTTGAAACGTCCGGCGGCGGCGTTGGGGATGAGGATGACGAAATCGGCATCGTTTCGGACGGTGCCGGCGCGTTCTCCGGCCAAGTCCCCCGAACCGGTAAAAATATCGCCGCGCGCAGGCCCGACGATCGCCGAGCCTGTATCGAGCGCCAGCATCAGCCGGCGGAAGGGGCGGCCATGATCAAGATGAGTGAGGCTGTCGGCGCGGATGAAAAAGGGGAAACCGAAGGTATGGATCAGCCGGTCGACCGCAAGCGAGCGCCCGGCGAGAAGCGGCACCTTGGCGGCGGCGATCGGACCGGCCTCAGTATCAGCGGTTCGCAGGCTGATAGCCCGCGAGGGCGTTTCGCGGAAGAAAATATAAGAGCGGTTATGCCATAGAACCTCATCCACCCGCTCGGAATTGCGGGCTAGCCAGGCGCGGATCGACTGCATGGAAATCTCGCCACGGTCGATTTCACCGCGGTCGATCAAGAGCTTGCCGATTGCCGAGAAGGGATGCCCTGCTTTTGCCGCGTAAGTGATACGGCCGATACGCCCGTCTCGATAACGCAGGCGCGCGGCGCCCTGCACGTGGACGAAGAAAACATCGACCTTCGATTTCGCCCAGGCGATTTCGAGGCCGCGGCCGTCGAGAAAGCCCTGATCGATCTCGCGGCGATCCGGATAAGCGCCAATGCGGCCGTCGTCATGCAGTCGGCCGAAAGCATAGGATCCATCCAATTCGGCCGGACGATTGCCGTCATCGAGATCGATCAGATCGTTCGGACGGCTGTAGAAGGGAAAACGGAAAACCTCGTTTGGCCGATCCGATACCTCGATCTCCGGCTCGTAAAAGGCGGTGACGAAACCGGACTTGCCGTCCTTGCGGCGGATCAGAAAGGGCAGGCAACGCGTTTCGAAAAAAGTGCGCGCCGCTGCCGGCGACGACGGCGTAAAATTTTCAGCGTCCATCAGAAGCGGAAGCAAGTCCTCCGCGCTCAGGCCGAGCGACCCGGTGCGGTAGGGTTTGACGTCGGTGATCTGCCGCCGGCAGTGTCGCATCACTTCAAAAAGGCCGGAGGGATCATCATCCTTCCAGCCTTCCAAACGATCGAAGCTGATGGCTTGCAGGACGAAGTCCGATGCCTGATCACTCATGTTCCGATTCGGTCGCCACAAGTTTCCAGTTCGGATCGCGCGAGCGGGTGTCGCGGGCGAAGGTCCAGAGGTCGTTGACCTCGGCGACGTTTTCGGCGTCGCCCTCGATCAGGACATCCGCCTTGTCGTAAGTCGCCGATATCAGCTGGCTGACGATGCGCACGGTGATCTGTGCTTCGCTGCCCTTCGTCTCGGCATGGGTGATTTCGGCCTTGTCGATACCGACGAAGGTGGACTTGACCTTCTCGCCCCGGGTTTCACGCTCGGCGATGGCCGCCTCGAACCCGTCATAGACCTCGCGGGACAAAAGGCTCTTCAGCGTTTTGCGGTCACCATCGGCATAGGCCATGACGACCATTTCGTAGGCCATGCGGGCGCCGTTCAGAAACTCCTTCGGGCTGAAGGAAGGATCGGCCTTGTTCAGGGCGCGCAGCGATTCGTTGAGCGGTGTCCCCGGTGCGGCAAAGGCGTCGATGGCGGAGAAGCGATCCTCATCGTCGGCTGTCGCATCACGGCGCGGGAGGGTCACGACCTTACCGGCATCAGCGGCCTCGGGCGGAGCCGCATCGCGCGGGCTATAGAGATCGCGCGGCGGCTTCTCATTGCCAGTGCGGCGCCCGAGCACGGAACGGAGCTGAAAGAAAATCAGCACCGCCGCCACCAGGAAGAATAATGTGATGAAGTCGTTCGAACTCATATCCTGTCGCAACCGCCGTTAACATCTCTGATTTGTACTCCCATATAGTCCGCCTATACAGATGATTCAAATCATGGCTGGCATCTTCGCCGGCGCCACGAGGAGACCGGTAAGCCCGGGACATGACGACCATGCGTTTTTCAATTCTGCCGGCTTTCATTCTGTTGCTACCGCTTGGCGAAATTGCCGGCTTCGTCGTCGTCGGTCGGGCGATCGGCCTGGCGCTGACGCTTGCGCTCGTCATGGCGAGCTTCCTCCTCGGCGTGGTCTTGCTGCGCCGGCAGGGGATCGGTATCCTGCGGCGCATGTCGAACGAAGGACGGAACGGCGTCATGCCCGGACGCGATCTGCTGAAGCCGGCGATGACGGTCATTGCCGCGCTGCTCCTGATCATTCCCGGCTTCCTCACGGATATCATCGCCATCCTCATTCTCATTCCGCCGCTGCGGGATTTCGTCTGGCGATCGATCGCCAAACGCTTCGTCGTCGTCAACGCCAAGGGCGGCTTTGGCGCTGGCCCGAAACCTGGTTTCCGCGATCGCAACCCGAATTCAAAGGTGGTCGATCTCGACGAGGAGGACTATCATAGAGAGCCGAACCGGAACTCGCCATGGTCCGGCAAACATCTCGGTGACTGAGGCTTTGCCGGCGATAGGGTGCGGCTTGCGCCCAGGGTTGTAAGCCCCTCCCCGAAATGTTAGATGGCGGCACCATTCCCATGCCCTTCGAGGAAAAGCCAATGGCAGACGATAACAACAGCAACGGTGCGACGAACCCCACTCTTTCGATCCTTGCGCAATATACCAAGGACCTCTCCTTCGAAAATCCGGGTGCGCCGCGTTCTCTGCAGGCCCGCGACAAGGCGCCGACGATCAACATCAATGTGAACGTCAACGCCAACCCGCTTTCCGACACGGATTTCGATGTCGTGCTGTCGCTGAATGCCGAAGCCAAGGACGGCGACAAGACGGTGTTCCACACCGAACTCGTCTATGGCGGCGTCTTCCGCGTTGCCGGCTTCCCGCAGGAGCACATGCTGCCGGTACTCTTCATCGAGTGCCCGCGCATGCTCTTCCCCTTCGCCCGTCAGATCATCGCCGACGTGACCCGCAATGGCGGCTTCCCGCCGTTGATGATCGACCCAATCGACTTCACGCAGATGTTCGCTCAGCGCGTTGCCGAAGAACAGGCCCGCGCCAAGGTTCAGGCCGTTCCGAACTGATCGAATTCTTATGATTCTGACATGCGGATGCCCGGGCCGGTCCCGGGCATTTTCAATTCGAGCTGGCGTATTTCGCCCAGATGCCCTTTTCGCCGAGCTTGGCGACCAGCGCCTCATGCGCCTGTGCTTCGGACTGACTGAGGCGGGAGCCAAGCGGACGAGGGCGTTCGAGTGCCGCAGCAAACGCCATATCGTCTTCCATCGCCATTTCACCGCGGGCCGCCTGGCCTGGTTGACCCGATATGCTCAGGCCGAACGCTGCCTGTCTGCCGCCGATCATCTCGATATAGACTTCGGCCAATAGTTCGGAGTCGAGCAGCGCGCCGTGTTTGGTACGGTGCGAGTTGTCGATGCCGTAACGCCGGCAAAGGGCGTCGAGCGAGTTCGGTCCCATCGGGTGCTTGCGCCGCGCCATCGACAGCGTATCGACCACCTTGTCCGGCAGGATTGGCGGCAAACCAATGCGCGCGAATTCGGCGTTGATGAAGCCCATATCGAAGGTCGCGTTATGAGCAATCCACTTGCCGTCGCCGAAGAAGGCGAGGATTTCGTCGGCCACCGCGGCGAAAGGCTTCTTGTCCTTCAGGAATTCATCGGTGATGCCGTGTACCGCAAGTGCATCCGGATGGACCTTCTGGTCTCCCGGATTGATGTAGATATGCAGCGTGTTGCCGGTCGGAAAATGGTTGAAGAGCTCGATGCCGCCGATTTCGATGATACGGTCGGCGCGGTTATCGAGGCCGGTGGTTTCCGTATCGAAGATGATCTCACGCATTCCGGAAATCTCCCTTGGCAATCCGCATTTTCAGTTCGGCGATGATCTCAAGCACCTGCGCCCGCGTCTCGGCAATGCTGTGGCTGGTGTCGACCAGATAATCGGCGCGGCGTCGTTTTTCCGCATCCGGGGTCTGGCGAGCGAGAATCATATCGAATTTTTCTTCGGTCATGTCGTCGCGTGCAAGCACCCGCTGACGCTGAATCTGTGGATCGGTGCTGACGACGACGATGACATCCACTCTTTCCCAGGCGCCGGTTTCGAAGAGCAGCGGAATATCGAGCAGCACCATTTCAGCGCCGGCGGCCTGCTGTCGCGCCAGAAATTCCGTTTCCCGTTTGCGAACCAGCGGATGAACGATCGCTTCGAGACGTTTAAAGCCTTCGGGATCAAGCGCGAGCTGGCGGCCTAGCTCATGCCGGTCGACTGCTCCATCCGTCATCGTGCCGGGAAAAGCGGCGTTCACCAACGGCGCTGCCTCCCCGGAGTAGAGATCGTGGACCACAGCGTCGGAATCGTTCAAGGGGATTCCCGCTTCGGCAAAGAGTTTGCCGACCGTCGACTTGCCCATTCCGATTGAGCCCGTGAGTCCGATCTTCAGCATCAGTGCGCTTCCATGTCAGCAATGATCAGAGCTCGCAGTGCCGCATCAACCACAGGGCGCTCGCCGAACCATTTTTCGAAACCGGGAACAGCCTGGTGCAGCAGCATGCCGAGACCATCGACGACCGACAGTCCCTGCTCTTCCGCCTGTCTCAGGATCGGTGTCTTCAAGGGGACGTAGACGATATCGGTGACGACGGCATCTGCTGCAAGCGGCGCAAAATCGATCAACGGCGCCGCTTCGCCATCCATGCCGAGCGAGGTCGTGTTGATGAAGAGGCCAGCGCCATGCATGACGTCGGCAAGCGCGCCCACCGGATGGGCTCGAATTCTCGGGCCGAAGCGATCGGCCAGTTCGCGCGCGCGTTCGACGGTGCGGTTGACGACATGGATTTCCCTGAAGCCACGATCGCGGACCGCCTGAATGATCGCCCGGCTTGCGCCGCCGGCGCCGAAGACCACGGCCGTATCATGACGGTCCCAGCCGGGATGGCGCTCGTCGAGATTGGCGGTGAAGCCGCGGCCGTCGGTATTGGTGGCGTGCAGGAGGCCATTCTCCAACCAGAGCGTATTCGAGGCACCGAGCTCATGCGCCAGATCGTCCGGCTTGTCGGCGAGCCGGAAGGCAAGTTCCTTGTGGGGGATGGTGACATTGCCTCCGATAAAACCGGAACTGCCGTCCTTCAGCGAGGCAATGAAATACGGAAAGGCATCCGGCGCCACCTCGTGGGCGCAGTAGCTGCCCGGCAGGCCAAGTCTCTTCAGCCAGTATCCATGGATCAGCGGCGAGCGTGAATGCTTGACGGGAAAGCCCGTGACAAACGCGTTCGGCCCCAGTGTTTCACGTGAATCATCCATCGATCGTTCCGAATTCTCGCAATTTTCTCAGGAGCGGAAGCATCGGCAACCCCAGTATGGTGAAATAGTCGCCCTCGATCTTCTCGAAGAGTTGAATGCCCTCGCCTTCCAGCTGGTAGGCGCCGACGCTGGAGAGCGCGCGTTCGCCGACCCGCGCCAAGTGCCTGGCGATGAAATCTTCCGTCAAGGGTCGCATCGTCAGTTCCGCATGGCCGACATGCTCCCACAAAACGGCGCCGCCGCGGACGATAGCGATGGCGCTGTTCAGCCGATGGGTCGTGCCCGACAGGGCGCGAAGATGGTTCGCTGCGTCGGCCATGTCCTTCGGTTTGTGGAAAACGCGGTCGCCGAGCGACATCGTCTGATCCGAACCGATGACGAGGCTCTCGGGAAAACGGGTGCTGACGTCTTCGGCTTTAGCCTTGGCCAGGATGCAGGCGACGGTATCCGGCTTCGCAGCGGCTTTTTCCAGCGGCGCCTCAACCGCCCTTTCGTCGATCTCAGCGGGATGTGCCTCAAAGGAGAGACCGGCATTTTCCATCAGCATTCGCCGAAAAGGGCTTGACGATGCAAGGATGAGTTTCGGTGTCATGGATTCTCCCACTCCCGGCTTTTCGTCTGCGCTTAGCGCAGCTTCGGGCGGAGGGCAACAATGGCGGCCGCCGTTTCCTCGATTGAGCGGCGAGTAACGTCGATCAGCGGCCATCCGTGGCGGGCGCAGAGGGAGCGGGCATATTTCAGCTCCTCCGAGATCGTGGCTCGATCGGTATAGTGCTCCCGGTCGAAACCTTGCGTCGTCCCGAGCACGCGATTTTCCCGGACCTGGGAAATGCGGTCGGTGGTGGCGATCAGGCAGACGATCAGCGGTTTTGTTGCTGCGAGCAGGCTCTCCGGCAAGGGTACGCCGTAGACGATCGGAATATTCGCGGTCTTGATACCGCGATTGGCGAGATAGATGCTGGTCGGCGTCTTCGATGTCCGGCTAATCCCGATGATGACGACATCGGCATCATTGTAGTCATCCGGCATCTGGCCGTCGTCATGATCCATGGTGAAGTTCAACGCCTCGATGCGTGCGAAGTAACCGGCATTCATCACATGCTGGGCGCCGACCCGGCGGCGGGACGGGGCGCCGAGATAGATCTGGAACGCGTTCATGACCGGCTCCAAGACATTGACGGAAGCGACCCCCATCTCGACGCAGCGTTCGTCGATCAGGCTCGCCAGATCGCGGTCGACAATCGTGTAGAGCACGATCCCGGGCGCATCATCGATCGCCTGAAGAACCGGCAGCAGTTGTTTGCGATTGCGGATCAGCGGATAGACATGCTCGATCGGCTGAGCGGATCTGAACTGCGCCGAAGCGGCGCGGCCGGCGGAGATGAGAGTCTCTCCGGTCGAGTCAGAAATCAGGTGCAGATGAAAGAAGTTCGTTCTGTTCTCCACGTTATTTTCCGCTGCCTGTTGAAAAGACTGGATGATGGAGAGCTAAGGCGGCTAGGCTGCCTCGAGCAAGGGAAAACATGCCTGCTTATCCACATTTCGAATTTTGCTAACCGGTTTCGATCGCTCCTGTGGAGGCTGGGGATGAAATCAACTTGTCGTCCAGCCACCCACAGCCTATCCACAGGCGCGAAGAAACACGTCTCCCGGCAAGGATCTGGAATCGCTTTCGGATTCAGATTCTCCCCGGAAATTGACGGGAATGGAGAAATTCTTTCGAGTTTCTCTTCGAACACGCGACAAATGGCATCGGCAGTGGATGGATTTTAATCCTTGATAGACACCGACTCTAAGAAATAGAAACCTTTTAAAATATCTTTGATTTTTTATAGGGAAGACGCGCTTGAGCGATACGCGGCGAAAGATCATGAGGGTTCTCGACGGCGAATGCGTTTTCCCTCCTCCTCTCTGGCTGATGAGACAGGCTGGACGCTATCTGCCGGAATACAGGGAGATTCGGGCAAAGGCCGGCAGTTTCCTCGATCTCTGCTACACGCCCGATTACGCCGTCGAAGTGACCTTGCAGCCAATCCGCCGCTATGGCTTCGATGCAGCGATCCTATTTTCCGACATCCTCGTCATTCCCGACGCGATGAAGCGGAATGTTCGTTTCACTGAAGGTCACGGACCGGAGATGGATCCAATCGATGAAGCGGGCATCGGCAGATTGAACGGCGACGACGTTGTCGATTATCTCAGACCGGTTCTGGAAACGGTGCGGCGGTTGCGGCACGAATTGCCTGAAGAAACGGCTCTGCTTGGTTTCTGCGGCGCGCCTTGGACGGTTGCGACGTACATGATCGCCGGCCATGGCACCGCGGATCAGGCCCCTGCCCGTCTCTTCGCCTACAAACATCCCCGCGCCTTCGAGCATCTGCTGATGCTGCTTGCCGACGTTTCGGCCGATTATCTGGTGGCGCAGATCGATGCCGGCGCCGATGCCGTGCAGATTTTCGATTCCTGGGCGGGTGTTCTCGGTGAGAAAGAGTTCGACGCCTTCGCTGTCAAGCCGGTTGCACGGATGATCGCCTCGATCAAGGCGCGACGGCCGCAGGCGCGCATTATCGCCTTCGCCAAGGGTGCGGGATACCAGCTGAAGACCTATCGCCAGAAGACTGGAACGGATGCGATCGGTCTAGACTGGTCCGTTCCGTTGGCCTTTGCCGCCGATCTTCAGAAGGATGGTCCGGTTCAGGGCAATCTCGATCCGATGCGCGTCGTTGCCGGCGGCCTGGCGCTGGAAGAGGGTATCGATGATATTCTTCATCATCTCGGCAATGGACCGCTGATCTTCAATCTCGGCCACGGCATCACGCCGCAAGCCGACCCCGAACAGGTGCGTTTGCTGGTCGAGCGCGTGCGGGGTTTACGGATGCCCCGGGCGTGACGATGGAAAAAGAGACGGACCGCAGAGCTGGCGCTTACGCCCGGCGCCGCGCGCATTTTGCCCTGTCCTTCTTCGCGCTGATGGCGGTCGGGCTTTTCGCCTGGAATCCCGACAACCTCTATCTCTGGATCAAGGCGCTTCATATCATCGCCGTCATCTCCTGGATGGCAGGGCTGTTCTATATGCCGCGGTTGTTCATCTATCATACGGAGGCCGAACCAGGCTCGGTGCAGTCGGAAACCTTCAAGGTGATGGAGCGCCGGCTGCTTCGCATCATCATGACGCCGGCGATGATGCTGACCTGGATCTTCGGTCTCTATCTCGCCTGGTCGGTCTACGGGTTCCAGGGCGGCTGGCTGCATGCGAAGATCGGTCTGGTGGTGCTGCTGACCGCGATCCATATGTTCTTCAGCAGCGCCGTGCGGGCGTTCGAGCGGGATGAAAATCGCCGTTCTGCGCGCTACTGGCGGTTCATGAACGAGGCGCCGACATTGCTGATGATCGCGATCGTGATCCTCGTCGTGGTGAAGCCGTTCTGACGAGAAATCCTCTCTCAGGTTAAATTTGCTTCATTTTAAGCAGCCCCCTTGCGGCGGCGATAACGAGTCGCTATTTTCCGCGCATCTCATCTACGTGGCATGTGTGTAGATTTCAGTCGTCTGCGAGCCCCTTTCGCAGTACCGAATACGACCCAACATCGCCTTTCCCCTTCGAAATTGAAAAGAGTATTGGTCACTTCATGGCTGAAATGAAGCTTCAGGAACTTAAGAGCAAATCCCCGACGGATCTTCTGGCTTTCGCCGAATCGCTCGAGGTCGAGAATGCAAGCACGATGCGTAAGCAGGAGCTGATGTTTGCGATCCTCAAAATGCTTGCCAGCCAGGATGTGGAAATCATCGGCGAAGGGGTCGTCGAGGTGCTGCAGGACGGTTTCGGCTTTCTGCGTTCGGCGAACGCAAACTACCTGCCCGGTCCCGACGACATCTACATCTCGCCGTCGCAGATCCGCCGTTTCTCGCTGAAAACCGGCGACACGGTCGAGGGACCGATCCGCGGGCCAAAGGAAGGCGAGCGTTATTTCGCGCTGCTGAAGGTCAACACCATCAATTTTGACGATCCGGAAAAGATTCGTCACAAGGTTCATTTCGACAACCTGACGCCGCTCTACCCGAACGAGCGCTTCAAGATGGAACTCGAGATCCCGACCTCCAAGGATCTGTCGCCGCGTGTGATCGACCTCGTGGCGCCGCTCGGCAAGGGCCAACGCGGACTGATCGTCGCGCCGCCGCGGACCGGTAAGACCGTGCTTCTCCAGAACATCGCGCACTCGATCACGGCCAACCATCCGGAATGTTATCTCATCGTTCTCCTGATCGACGAACGTCCCGAGGAAGTGACCGATATGCAGCGCTCGGTCCGCGGCGAGGTTATCTCCTCGACCTTCGACGAACCGGCGGTGCGTCACGTCCAGGTGGCCGAAATGGTCATCGAAAAAGCAAAGCGTCTGGTTGAGCACGGGCGCGATGTCGTCATCCTGCTCGATTCGATTACACGTCTGGGCCGCGCCTATAACACGGTCGTTCCCTCCTCCGGCAAGGTTCTGACAGGTGGCGTCGATGCCAACGCGCTGCAGCGGCCGAAGCGCTTCTTCGGCGCCGCGCGCAACATCGAGGAAGGCGGTTCTCTGACGATCATCGCTACCGCGTTGATCGATACGGGCAGCCGCATGGACGAAGTCATCTTTGAAGAGTTCAAGGGTACCGGCAACTCCGAAATCGTCCTTGACCGCAAGGTTGCCGATAAGCGCATCTTCCCGGCGATGGATATTCTGAAGTCCGGCACACGCAAGGAGGACCTTCTTGTTCCGCGCCAGGATCTGCAGAAGATCTTCGTTCTACGCCGTATTCTTGCGCCTATGGGCACCACCGATGCGATCGAATTCCTGATCGACAAACTCAAACAGACGAAAAACAATTCGGACTTCTTCGATTCGATGAATACCTAATCCTTAGCCGGATTCCGATTGTGAGAGCTGGCGCATCGTCTCGATGTCGCCAGCTTTTTGTTTGAGGGAATCGATTCGGACTCGAACTGAAAACCGGACGCATGGCCATGTTGAATGATACCATCTATGCGCTTTCGAGCGGTGCTCCGCCCTCGGGTGTTTCAGTCGTCCGCGTCAGCGGTCCGCTGACCAGAGATATATTGGCCCGGCTGGCGGGATCCGTGCCGGCGGACCGATCGGCTTCCTACAGAACGATTCGGACTCGTAACAGCCAGCCGATCGACAACGGCTTGGTGCTGTTTTTTCCCGCCCCGCACTCCTTCACCGGCGAGGATGTGGCCGAGTTGCAGATCCACGGCAGTAAGGCCGTGCTGGCGGCATTGTTCTCCGAACTCGGCGATATTCCAGGTGTTCGTATGGCCAACGAAGGCGAGTTTTCGCGGCGGGCCTTTGAAAACGGCAAGCTTGATCTTGTCGAGGTTGAGGGGCTCGCCGACCTGATCGGCGCCGAAACAGAAATGCAGCGTCGTCTTGCCGTGGAGCAGAGTGCCGGCGGTGTCTCGGCAATTTACGATTCGTGGGCGGAACGATTAACCCGGGCTCGGGCCTTGATCGAGGCTGAGTTTGATTTCCCCGACGAAGACGACGTTCCAGGCTCCGTCTCGGATATGGTCTGGACCGACATGAAGCGGCTTCGTGACGATATTGGCCTTCATCTCAAATCGGCCTCGGCGGGCGAAATCATCAGGGACGGCTTTAAAGTGGTGATCGCCGGCGCTCCGAATGCCGGAAAATCGAGCCTGCTGAACGCTCTGGCCCGGCGTGACGTCGCAATCGTCACGGACATTGCCGGAACGACCCGTGATGTGCTGCAAGTCGATCTCGATATTGACGGCTATCTTGTCAAACTCTATGACACCGCCGGTCTGCGCCAGGTGGACGACCGGGTGGAAATGGAGGGCGTGCGACGCGCGCGTGTTGCGCTTCGTGATGCCGATCTAGCGCTGCTGTTGGTCGACATGAGCAATCCGTTGATTCCCGGCGACTTGGAGCAGACTTTGCCCCATGTTACTGTCGGAACGAAGAAGGATCTCGTTGAAACTGGTTCGGATCGCTATGACCTGCAGATTTCGACGCTGACCGGTGACGGTCTGTCGGAGTTGCGCCAGCTGATCGGGGGCATTGTCGCCGAGCGTTTCAGTGGCCTGTCTCTGGCCATCCCCAGCCGGCAGCGGCACAAGGATTCGCTGACGAAATGTTTGGCGGCGCTCGACGCGGCAATCTCGGAGATTGACGCAGATCTTGAACTGCGCACCGAACAGCTTCGGCTTGCGGCTGAATACCTGGGGAGAATTACCGGGCGGGTGGATGTCGAACAGCTGCTCGACGTGATCTTCTCGGAGTTTTGCATCGGCAAGTGATTCACGTGAAACCTTTTCCGGCGGCGCCTCTCAGGTTCACGTGAAACCCTGCTGTTTTGGAGTTTTGATATGACCGATAGTGGCTATGATGTGATCGTCATCGGCGGCGGCCATGCAGGGGCCGAGGCAGCCAGTGCGGCTGCGCGCCTCGGTGCGAAAACTGCGCTGGTTACTCACAGACGAGACACGATCGGGGTCATGTCCTGCAATCCGGCTATCGGCGGGCTCGGAAAGGGACATCTGGTTCGTGAGATCGACGCGATGGATGGCCTGATGGGCCGGGTTGCCGATGTTGCCGGCATCCAGTTCAGAATGCTGAACCGCAAAAAGGGCGCCGCTGTGCGGGGTCCACGGACCCAGGCAGACCGAAAGCTTTACCGGCTGGCGATGCTCGCCGCAATCGAAGCAATGCCAGGCTTGGACATTATCGAGGGCGACGCATTTGATCTCGATGTGCTCGATGGCCGTGTTGCTGGCGTCATCATGAAAGACGGTCGACGGCTTCAGGCGCCGGCGGTGGTCTTGACAACCGGCACCTTCCTGCGCGGCCTTATTCATATCGGCGCTGCAAAGACGCCTGCTGGTCGTGTCGGCGAAGCTCCGTCGATCGGCCTGTCCGCCACCCTGGCGCGGTTGGGGCTGCGGCTGGGACGGTTGAAGACCGGAACGCCGGCCCGGCTTGATGGCAAGACGATCGACTGGGACTCCGTCGGCCGACAGGGTGCGGATGAGGAACTTGTGCCCTTTTCCCTCATGACGAATTCCATCACCACGCGGCAGGTTGAATGCGGCGTTACCAGGACGACCGAGGCGACACACCGCATCATTATCGAGAATATCAAGCGCTCGGCGATGTATTCCGGCCAGATCGAAGGCGTCGGGCCGCGCTACTGCCCGTCCATCGAAGATAAGCTGGTGAAATTCGGAGAACGCGACGGGCATCAGGTCTTTCTTGAGCCTGAGGGACTGGATGACGACACGGTTTATCCGAACGGCATTTCGACGTCGCTGCCGGCCGAAGTTCAAGCTGCTTTCATCAAGACCATTCCGGGCCTCGAATCTGCCAAGATACTGCAGCCGGGTTATGCCATCGAATATGACCATGTCGATCCAAGAGAGCTTACCCCATCGCTTGAGGTCAAGCGACTGAGAGGTCTGTTCCTCGCGGGCCAGATTAATGGCACCACCGGCTATGAGGAGGCCGCGGCCCAGGGACTGGCAGCTGGATTGAATGCCGCACTACGCAGTTCCGATTCGGAACCGTTCCATTTCAGCCGTACAAGCTCCTATATTGGCGTGATGATCGACGACCTGACGTCGCGTGGCGTTACGGAGCCGTATCGAATGTTTACCTCGCGTGCGGAATACCGCCTGACTTTGCGCGCCGACAACGCGGACGCGCGGCTGACACCGCTGGCAATGGAGCTTGGATGTGTGGGCGCCGAGCGCGCCGAGCGATTCACGGCCTATCAGGCCGAGATTGACGCTGGCCGCGCCCAACTGATGGCGCTGACGGTGACGCCCAACCAGGCGCGACGGGCGGGCCTGAACATCAACCTCGATGGCCAGCGCCGGACGGCCTACGATCTCTTGTCCTATCCGGCCTATGATTTCGCCGCACTTCGACAGGTTTGGCCGGAAGAATTGGGTGGGCTCCGGCCAAAAGTCATGGAGGCGTTGGAGATTGAGGCGGGTTACTCGGTTTACCTCGATCGGCAAGCGGCGGCGATTGCCGACCAGCAGCGCGACGAGGAGCGGCGGATACCGGCGGATTTCAATTATGACGCTCTCTCTGGGCTTTCGAATGAACTCAAGGCTAAGCTCAATGCTGCTCGCCCGTTCAACGTTGCCCAGGCGGCGATTGTCGAGGGCATGACCCCCGCCGCCATTGCGCTGTTGCTGGTGCACTTGCGTCGGCAGCAGGGATTCGAACGCCAAAGCGCCTGATACAAGATGTGAGAGTCTGTGAGAATGGAATTGAACGGTTTGCGTGTTTCACGTGAAACACAGGAACGACTTCAACATTTTGCGACACTGTTTCAAAAATGGGCCAAAACGATCAATTTGGTGGCGCCGTCGACGCTCGATGCACTGTGGCGCCGCCATATCGCTGATAGCAGTCAGATTTTTCAGATCTGCCCGCGGCCTGTCACCTGGGTCGATCTCGGCAGTGGCGGCGGCTTTCCCGGTGTGATTACCGCCATCTTCCTGGCAGAGCTGCAAGACGGTTGGGTGCATCTTGTCGAAAGCAATCACAAAAAGGCTGCGTTCTTGCGAACGGCGCTACGAGAGACGAATGCACGGGGAAGCGTACACGCCACTCGAATCGAAGACGCCTATGCGGAGATCGGCGACTGCGAAGCGATCTCAGCGCGAGCCCTTGCCGATCTTGATGGGTTGATTGCCTATACAGCCCCCTGGATGCTTGGCAAGGAAAATTGCCGGGGGTTTTTTCACAAAGGCCGGGATTACCTGAGAGAAATTGCCGAAGCCCGTGGTCGGTGGGAATTCGATCTGATAGAACATGAGAGCGCCGTCGAGCAGGAATCCGTGATTTTGGAAGTATCCAATCTCCGGCGCTTGGTTTAACAGATCGGATATTGCAGCAATGGCTGGCGAACGACATCGGATAATAACCATCGCAAATCAGAAAGGTGGCGTTGGCAAGACGACCACTGCAATCAATCTGGCAACGGCGCTGGCCGCCATCGGCGAGCGTGTCCTGATCATCGATCTGGATCCGCAGGGCAATGCCAGCACCGGCCTGGGTATCGACCGTCGTGATCGCAAGCTCTCCTCCTATGACCTGATGGTCGGCGAACGCGGGATCGGCGACGTGACGCTGGAGACAGCCGTTCCCAACCTCTTCATCGTTCCTTCGACCATGGATCTGCTCGGCATCGAGATGGAGATCTCGCAGCAGAGCGATCGGGTGTTTAGATTGCGGAAGGCACTGTCCTCTCCCGAGGCTATGGCATTCTCCTATATTCTTCTGGATTGCCCGCCCTCTTTCAATCTGCTGACGATGAATGCCATGGCGGCCGCCCATTCGGTGCTGGTGCCGCTGCAATGCGAATTCTTTGCGCTGGAGGGGCTGAGCCAGCTGCTCGAGACCGTCAGTCAGATTCGGCGGACAGTAAATCCGCGGCTGGACATCCAGGGCATCGTTTTGACGATGTTCGATGCGCGTAACAATTTGGCCCAGCAGGTGGTCAATGATGTGCGGACCCATCTCGGGGAAAAGGTTTATCATACGTTAATCCCCCGTAACGTCCGGGTGTCCGAGGCGCCATCCTACGGCAAGCCTGCTATTCTCTATGATCTGAAATGTGCGGGTAGCCAGGCCTATTTGCAACTGGCCTCCGAGGTCATTCAGCGTGAGCGCCAGAGACTGGCCGCGTAAGATCATTTCCGGGGTATAGGTGAGTGTAGAATATGAATGACGACGTATCGAAAAGACGACTGGGTCGCGGCCTTGCAGCACTGATTGGTGAAATGGATCAGCCTGTTCCGGTCGAAGCTGAACGCACCGTCAGCGCCGACCGGATGATTCCGATCGAATTCGTCAGCCGTAACCCACGCAACCCGCGCCGTTTCTTCGACGACACCGAACTGCACGACCTTGCGAGTTCCATCCGCCAGCACGGCATCGTTCAGCCGATCGTGGTGCGGACGATGTCGCAAGACCGATATGAAATCATAGCCGGTGAACGGCGCTGGCGTGCAGCTCAGCTCGCCGGCCTGATTGAAATCCCCGTCATTATTCGGGACGTTGACGACAAGACCGCGCTTGAGATTGCGATTGTCGAAAACGTGCAGCGAGCCGATCTCAATCCTCTCGAAGAGGCATTGGGCTATGAGCAGCTGATCGCCGAGTATGGCTATACCCAAAATGATCTTGGCGAGATCATCGGCAAAAGCCGCAGTCATGTCGCCAACTCGTTGCGTTTGCTGAAATTGCCCGATCCGGTTCGCGATCTTCTTGCTGCCGGCAGCCTTTCGGCCGGACATGCACGCGCGCTTGTTTCGACACCCGACCCGGCAAGCCTTGCCCGCACCATCGTCGCCAAGGGCATGTCGGTGCGTGATGCCGAGAAGTTGGCGCAGAACAATATCAAGGCGCAATCGGAGCCGCAGCAGCCGGCCTTGCGTCGTGATCAGAAGGATTCGGATACGCTGGCGCTCGAACGAACGCTTTCTGATGCCCTTGGGCTTGAGGTTTCAATCAATCACAAATCCGGCGGCGGCCAGATCAAGATTGCTTACAAGTCGCTGGAACAGCTCGAGGAAGTCTGCCGCCTGCTGGAAAGGCGATGATTACGCGGATCTGCGGCCGGATTGAAGGGTGGTGGAGAGAAGTGTTTGCATTGCAACGCTGTCTTCCAGCACCTGTCGCCGCCGACTCTGGAGGATCGCCGCTTGCAGGCGATTGGATTCACGCGCAATGTTTTCCGCCGACCAGTGGCGTAGTGCCTGCTCGATGATCGGCTTGCGACGAAAATGCAGATGCCGACCCATCGTCTGCATGACCTGAGGCGCCTGTACCCTTTTTTCTTCCATTTCAGCGCGCATCATGTCCAGAAGCTGGAATTGCTTCAGACAGGCCTGCAGCACCAGAAAGATCGCGGTTTTTGAACTGCTGATCTTTTGCATGGCATGTAGGAAACCGTGGAGATCACCGCCGAGGATAGCATCGACGGCGTCATCGACGGATATCGCGCTGGCGTCGCCAATTATTTCGGTTACGTGATGTTCCTCAACCGTGTTGAGGCCGCTGCAATAGAGGGCGAGCTTGCGCACTTCGTTACGAGAAGCGATGCGATCACCGCCGATCAGTGCAATCAGCGCCTGACGGGCCGCCGGGGTAATACCAAGCTTCTCCGCCCCGAGTTCAGCGTCGATCAAGCCGTTCAGAGCGCGGCTGTCGTCGGCGTAGGAGGGGATCGTCATGATGGATCGCATGGCTTCCGCAGTCTTGCGAAGCAGGGATCCTTTTTTCAGATCGCCGGCCTCGACGATCAGGTGGGCGGCTTCGAGCGGTTTTTCAGCCAGCACCGCCAGCGAGTCGACGAGGTATTTCTCGTTGGCGGCACCGCGGATCCAGATGAGTTTCTCGCCGCCGAACAGCCCGATAGACTGAGCCTCGTCAAGCAACCGTCCGGGATCCTTTTGCAGATCGCCGATATCGAGTTTGGTCATCGAGAAAGGATCATCGAGCGCGACGCCGGTCTTGCCGGCGATCTGGCCGGCCCGTTCGGAAACCAGACCGCGGTCCGGCCCGTAAATGACGAAAATCCGGTAATTCCCCGCCGATTTCTGCAGGAAAGTCTCGAATTCATGGGACTTGATTTCAGCCACTGCCCCGCCCTCAGCGGCTGAGGGCGGCGGCGAGATCGGCTCCTACGAATTCCGCCGCCTGGTCGGCCGCGCGGTTTTCGGCATCGCGGATCGCCCTTTGCTTCGCGAATTCCTGCTCGGAGAAATCCACCAGAGCCGTCGTCTGGCGACTGCCGGCCTTGATCACGCGACCATCGGCTACCGAGCTCAGCGTATAGGTGACGGTGACGGTGACGCGACCGGCGCGGGAGGTATCGCCGGATTGACGCAGCAGTGTATCGGCGACGATCGATGTAGCGCGCATTTGGACGTGATATTGTGGATTTACCGCTTCGCCGGCGCCTCGCGATGCCAGGAAGATCAGGTGATTGCGCACCTGCTGCTCGACGCGACTTGCCGCATCGGAAAAGCCGACCGAGGACAGCTTTTCCGCAACACCCGAGTTCTCCGAATAAAGCGGCCGAACCTGGCAGGCCGCAAGAAAGGCCGAGGCGGCAAGGATCATGGCGATGCCGGCATTGCGGGTGATATCAGACGACAATGTTCACAATCCTTTGGGGAACCACGATGATCTTCTTCGGCGCCTGACCGTTCAGCACGTTCTTCACCGCATCCAGTTCCAGCACGGCGTTGGTGACGGCATTCTGATCTGCGTCGCGAGAAATTGTCAATTCAGCGCGCTTCTTGCCGTTGATCTGGACGGGCAGAATGACGTCATTTTCCATGACCAGCGCTTCCATGTAGCGCGGCCATTCCGTGCGGGCGAGCAGCCCGGCATTGCCGAGCGTGGCCCAGCATTCCTCGGCAAGATGCGGCGTCATCGGTGCGACGAGCTGGATCAGGATCTCGGCAGCGTGACGCACGGCGGCACGATAGGCGATATCGCCTTCACCCGCCGCAACCCTCGTCAGCGGCGCGGCGAGCGCATTGACCAGCTCATAGATACGGGCGACGGCCTTGTTGAACCAAAGCTTGTCGTAATCGTTCTGAACGGCCTTCAGCGTCTTGTGCGCCGCCTGCGAGACTGCCAGAGCCTCCCCTTCGCTTGCCGGTGCGGGGGCAACGCTCGACAGGCCGTTAGCGGCTTCGGAAATCAGACGCCACAGGCGCTGGGTGAAGCGATGGGCACCTTCGACCCCGGCCTCGGACCAGATGACGTCACGCTCCGGCGGCGAATCGGACAGAACGAAGAAGCGGGCAGTATCGGCGCCATAGGAGGCGATAATATCGTCCGGATCGACGACGTTCTTCTTCGACTTCGACATCTTCTCGATCGAGCCGATGGCGATCTCCTCGTCTGACGCCAGCAAGAAGGCACGGCGTTTACCGTCGATCTCCTCGATACGGATATCGGCGGGAGCCACCCACTCGCGGCTGGCGCCGGAACCGCGGCTATAGGTCTCATGGACCACCATGCCCTGGGTGAAAAGACCCTTGAAGGGTTCGGTGGCGGCGACATGGCCGGTCTCGCGCATCGCGCGGGTGAAGAAACGGGAATAGAGCAGATGCAGGATCGCATGCTCGATGCCGCCGATATACTGGTCGACCGGCAGCCAGCGATTAGCCGCCTCAGGATCGGTCGGCTTGGCTTCCCATGGCGCGGTAAAGCGGGTGAAATACCAGCTTGAATCGACGAAGGTGTCCATCGTATCCGTCTCGCGGCGAGCGTCCTTGCCGCAGTTCGGGCAGGCGACATGACGCCAAGTCGGATGGCGGTCGAGCGGATTGCCGGGCTGGTCGAAGGTTACGTCCTCGGGCAGCTTGACCGGCAGATCCTTCTTCGGCACCGGCACAACCCCGCAGGCGTCGCAATGGATGACCGGGATCGGGCAGCCCCAGTAGCGCTGGCGCGAAATGCCCCAGTCGCGCAGGCGGAAATTGATCATCCGCTCGCCCTGCGGCGCATTGCCGAGGCAAGCCGCCGAAAGCCGGTCGGCGACGATATTAAAGGCTTCCTCCGTCGTCTTGCCGTCGAGGAAACGCGAATTGATCATCACGCCGTCGCCGTCATAAGCGGTGTCGCCGACGGAAAAGCTTGCGGCGTCACCATCCTTCGGCATGACGACCGGCACAACCGGCAGGCCATATTTCCGGGCAAAATCGAGGTCGCGCTGGTCTCCCGACGGGCAGCCGAAGATCGCGCCGGTACCGTAATCCATCAGCACGAAATTGGCGATGTAGACCGGCAGTTCCCAGGAGGGATCGAGCGGATGCCTGACCCGGATGCCGGTATCCATGCCCTTCTTTTCGGCGGTCTCGAGCGCGGCGAGCGAGGTGCCGGCGCGGCGGCACTCCTCGCAGAAGGCTTCGATCTCGACATTCTTCGCCGCCGCATCCTTGGCCAGCGGATGATCGGCGGCGATCGCCAGGAAGGAGGCGCCGAACAAGGTATCCGGCCGTGTCGTATAGACCCTGATTTCGGTCTCACCGGCGGGCGCCGTCTCCGGCACGATCTCCCACCGGACCGTCAAGCCTTCGGAACGGCCGATCCAGTTCCTCTGCATCAGGCGCACTTTTTCCGGCCACTGGTCGAGCGTATCCAGCGCGTCCAGCAGGTCCTGGCTGAAATCGGTGATCTTGAAGAACCACTGCGTCAGTTCGCGCTGTTCGACCAGCGCGCCGGAGCGCCAGCCGCGGCCGTCGATCACCTGTTCGTTGGCAAGAACGGTATTGTCGACCGGATCCCAGTTCACCTTCGACTGCTTGCGGTAGACCAGACCTTTTTCCAGGAAGTCCAGGAACAGATGCTGCTGGTGCTGGTAATAGTCAACGTCGCAGGTGGCGAATTCGCGGCTCCAGTCCAGCGACAGCCCCATGGCCTTCAACTGCGCCTTCATCGAAGCGATGTTCTGGTAGGTCCAGGACGCGGGGTGCACACCGCGCTCCATGGCGGCGTTTTCCGCCGGCATGCCGAAGGCGTCCCAACCCATCGGATGCAGCACGTTATAGCCCCGGGCACGCTTGTAACGGGCGACCACGTCGCCCATGGCGTAATTGCGGACATGGCCCATATGAATGCGCCCCGAGGGATAGGGGAACATTTCGAGGACATAATATTTTTCGCGCGGATCCGAATTGTCGGTCTCGAAGACCTTCTCTTCGTTCCATTTTTGCTGCCAGCGGGGCTCGGCGTCGCGCGGATTATAACGTTCGGTGGCCATGGTATTCAGAATTCCAGAAAATCAGGGGAGTTGGTCGAGACCTTCACCATGAAACCACCGTAGCGTCAAGTTTTGCAGGCGTTGCAAGCGTCCGATCTTCATGCCGCCGAAGCGATTTCGCCGGAGCGGGTCTTGGCAAGCACCGAATGGCTGGCTAGTTCATTGCCAATTCTTTTCACTGAGATATGTCGAGGCAGAATGATGGACCTTCAAGAGCGGTTGAATGACGTGCGGTCGCGGGTCGCGGCGGCGGAACGCCAGGCAGGCCGTCCGGCTGGTTCCGTTCAGCTCGTCGCCGTATCGAAAACGTTCGAGGCGGATGCGATCCGCCCGGCGATCGAGGCGGGGCAGCGGGTGTTCGGTGAGAACAGGGTACAGGAAAGCCAGGGCAAATGGCCTGATCTGAAGGCCGAGCATGCTGATATCGAATTGCACCTGATCGGGCCGCTGCAATCGAACAAGGCGGCGGATGCGGTGGCGCTTTTCGATGTCATCGAGACGGTGGACCGCGAAAAGATCGCCCGCGCCCTTACCGAAGAGATGAAGCGGCAAGGCAGGACGCCGCGGCTCTACGTCCAGGTCAATACCGGACTGGAGCCACAGAAGGCCGGCATCGCTCCCGAGGATACGCCTGGTTTCGTCGCCCTCTGCCGCGATGAGCTCGGCCTGGCCATCGACGGGTTGATGTGCATTCCGCCGGCCGACGAAAATCCCGGGCCGCATTTCGCCCTGCTGGCAAAGCTCGCACTGAAATGCGGCGTCGAAAAACTCTCCATGGGCATGTCGGGCGATTACGAGACGGCGATCGCCTTCGGCGCCACCAGCGTACGGGTGGGATCGGCGATTTTCGGCGCGCGCTGATACCTGCTTTCGTCGGGCTTTCCGTCCTCCCCGGCCCAGCCTAAATTGATATCGAGGCTTGCATGTCCTGGGGAGGAGCAGATGCAAAACGGCTATCATCAAGTCTATGCGGCCTGGAAAGGCGATCCCGAAGGCTTCTGGCGCGAAGCGGCCACCGATATCAACTGGTTCACGCCTCCGGAGCGGATATTTTCGCCCGATGACGGCGCCTATGGCCGCTGGTTCTCAGGTGCGGAAACCAACACCTGTCACAATTGTCTGGACCGGCATGTCATGGCGGGACGCGGGGGCGAGACGGCGATCCTGTTCGACAGCGCGATGAGCGGCGAGAAACGCCGCTTCACCTATGACGAGGCGCTTGCCGAGGTGAAGGCGATCGCCGCGACGCTGCTCGGGCTCGGCATCGGCAAAGGCGACCGCGTGATCCTTTATATGCCGATGGTGCCAGAGGCGGTGTTTGCGATGCTCGCCTGCGCTCGCATCGGTGCGGTCCATTCGGTCGTTTTCGGCGGCTTTGCCGCCAGCGAGCTTGCCGCGCGCATCGACGACAGCGGCGCCAAGCTGGTGATCACCGCGAGCTGCGGCCTCGAGCCCGGCCGAGTCGTCGCCTATAAGCCGCTGGTCGATCAGGCGATCGAGCTTGCACGGATGAAGCCGGAGCGCTGCCTGGTGCTGCAGCGGCCGCAGCTTCCGGCAGATCTCGTCAGCGGCCGCGATCAGGATTTCGAGGCGGCGGTGGCGCGCCATCGCGGCGCGGAGCTGGCCTGTGTTCCCGTCAAAGCGACCGATCCGCTCTATATCCTCTACACCTCCGGGACGACGGGCCAGCCGAAGGGCGTGGTGCGCGACAATGGCGGCCATATGGTCGCGCTCAACTGGTCGATGCGCAATATTTACGGGCTGAAACCGGGAGAGGTCTTCTGGACGGCGTCCGATATCGGCTGGGTCGTCGGCCATTCCTACATCGTCTATGCACCGCTGATCGCGGGCGTGACCACGCTGATCTACGAGGGAAAGCCGGTCGGCACCCCGGATGCCGGCGTCTTCTGGCGGGTCGTCTCGGAATACAAGGTGCGTGTGCTCTTTACGGCGCCGACCGCATTCCGCGCCATTCGGCGGGAGGATGGTGAGGGCGAACTGCTGCGACAATATCCAATGCCGGATTTCCGGGCACTATTTCTGGCCGGTGAGAGGGCGGACCCAGAGACACTGAAATGGGCGGAGCGCATGCTCGGCGTTCCGGTCATCGATCACTGGTGGCAGACGGAGACCGGCTGGCCGATCGCCGCCAACCCGCTTGGTCTTGGCGCCCTCCCCGTCAAGCATGGCTCACCGACATTGCCGATGCCCGGTTATGACATCGCGGTGCTCGACGATGCCGGTCACCCGGTCGAGTCGGGAAAGCTCGGCAATATCGTCATAAAGCTGCCCTTGCCGCCGGGTTGCCTGCCGACCCTCTGGAACGCCGACGATCGCTTCCGGTCGGCTTACCTCGATGAATTTCCTGGCTACTACAAGACCGCCGATGCCGGCTATGTCGACGAGGACGGTTATCTTTTCATCATGTCGCGCACCGATGACATCATCAATTGCGCTGGTCACCGGCTTTCCACCGGGGCGATGGAGGAGGTCTGCGCGCGCCATCCCGATGTCGCCGAGTGCGCGGTCATCGGTGTGACCGATGCGGTGAAGGGTCAGGTGCCCTGTGGTTTCCTGGTGCTGAAACGCGATGTTTCCCGTGAAACGCCGGCGATCGAATCGGAGGTCGTGGCGATGATCCGCCAGTCGATCGGCCCGGTCGCGGCCTTCAAAACGGCCATCACCGTCAATCGCCTGCCGAAAACACGCTCCGGCAAAATCCTGCGCGGAACCATGCAGAAGATCGCTGACGGCATACCCTGGAAAATGCCGGCAACCATCGATGATCCGGCGATTCTGGAAGAGATCGCAGAGGCACTGCGCAAGCGTGGTTTTGGCTCCCTGCCGATGTAAGCTAGATATCGACGGGCCCGGTTCCGCACGTCGTTATCGCAATAAAAAACCCTGCCGGCCGGCAGGGTTTTTGCGGAGATGACCGATATCTCAGTACTGATCTTCGTCATCCTCGTCCTTCGGGGCCGAGCGCAGCGAGCTCAGCTTGCGGAAGACGGCGTCGGCGTCGATTTCCTTTTCCTCTTCGCGCTCGTAGTTCGGGGTCAGCCGTTCGGTCTCCTGCGCCGATTGCAGCGTTGCGCCAAGCTCCGCGGCGGTCGGCAGCGGACGACCCTTGGATGCCTTTTCCACTTCCATGTCGAGGTCGATCTGGCTGCAGAGGCCGAGCGTGACCGGATCCATCGGCGCCAGGTTGGCGGAGTTCCAGTGGGTGCGCTCGCGGATCTGCTCGATCGTCGATTTCGTCGTGCCGACCAGTCGGGAAATCTGCGCGTCCTTCAACTCGGGATGATTGCGCACCAGCCAGAGAATGGCGTTCGGGCGGTCCTGACGCTTGGAGACCGGCGTGTAACGCGGGCCGCGGCGCTTGGATTCCGGCACGCGCACCTTCGGTTCGGAAAGCTTCAGCTTGTGGTTCGGGTTGGCTTCGGCGCGGGCGATCTCGTCACGGGAGAGCTGTCCCGTCGAGATCGGGTCGAGACCCTTGATGCCCTGCGCGGCTTCGCCGTCAGCAATCGCCTTGACCTCGAGCGGATGCAGTTTGCAGAACTGCGCGATCTGATCGAAAGACAGCGCCGTGTTGTCGACAAGCCAGATGGCAGTCGCCTTCGGCATGAGCAATGTTTGAGCCATGGATATAGTCCTTCTATCGTCCGCGCCGGTCGCGGTCCGTGGATTGTCACCACAATGTCCGGGAAATATGGCGCTATATAACCGGACTGTCGCAGAATTGCAATTCTTCCGAAATCAAATGACCTTTGTCTAATTGCCGTGGCGATGCGAACTGCTATGAATTGCCGTGATTTGAAGTTCGGCCCTGCATAGCTGGCGGTCCGTCGCATGTCCCATGAGGAGGAGTTCCATGTCGGAGAAGATCTATCCGGTCACGAAGCCGGTGAAGGCGCGCGCCCTGATCGATAAGGAGAAGTACCTGAAATGGTACGAGGAAAGCATTGAAAATCCGGACAAGTTCTGGGGCAAGCACGGCAAGCGGATCGACTGGTTCAAGCCTTACACGAAGGTCAAGAACACCTCCTTTACCGGCAAGGTCTCGATCAAATGGTTCGAAGACGGCCAGACGAACGTCTCCTACAATTGCATCGACCGCCATCTGAAGACGAATGGCGACCAGGTGGCGATCATCTGGGAAGGCGATAACCCTTACGTCGACAAGAAGATCACCTATAACGAGCTCTACGAGCATGTGTGCCGGACGGCGAACGTGTTGAAGAAGCATGGCGTCAAGAAGGGTGATCGCGTCACCATCTACATGCCAATGATCCCGGAAGCAGCCTATGCGATGCTCGCCTGTGCTCGCATCGGCGCGGTGCATTCCGTCGTCTTCGGCGGCTTCTCGCCGGAGGCGCTGGCAGGGCGCATCGTCGATTGCGAATCCACCTTCGTGATCACCTGCGACGAAGGTGTGCGCGGCGGCAAGCCGGTACCGCTGAAGGACAACACCGATACGGCGATCCATATCGCCGCCCGTCAGCACGTCACCGTCAGCAAGGTCCTCGTCGTTCGCCGCACCGGCGGCAAGACTGGCTGGGCGCCGGGACGCGACCTCTGGTTTCATCAGGAAATCGCCAGCGTGAAGGCGGAATGCCCGCCGGTGAAGATGAAGGCGGAAGATCCGCTGTTCATTCTCTACACGTCAGGTTCCACCGGCAAGCCGAAGGGCGTGCTGCATACGACCGGCGGTTATCTCGTCTATGCGGCGATGACGCATGAATATGTCTTCGACTACCACCACGGCGACATTTACTGGTGCACAGCCGATGTCGGCTGGGTCACAGGCCATTCCTATATCGTCTATGGGCCGCTGGCGAACTGCGCGACCACGCTGATGTTCGAGGGCGTGCCGAATTTCCCGGATCAGGGCCGTTTCTGGGAAGTGATCGACAAGCACAAGGTCAACATTTTCTATACCGCGCCGACGGCAATCCGCTCGCTGATGGGCGCGGGCGACGAATTCGTCACGCGCTCCTCCCGCTCGTCGCTGCGGCTGCTCGGCACGGTCGGCGAACCGATCAACCCGGAAGCCTGGGAGTGGTATTATAATGTCGTCGGCGACAAGCGCTGCCCGGTCATCGACACCTGGTGGCAGACGGAAACCGGCGGCCACATGATCACGCCGCTGCCGGGCGCCACCGACCTGAAGCCCGGTTCGGCGACGATGCCGTTCTTCGGCGTCAAGCCGCAGCTGGTCGACAATGAAGGCAAAGTGCTGGAAGGGGCTGCCGACGGCAATCTTTGCATCACCGACAGCTGGCCGGGCCAGATGCGCACCGTCTATGGCGACCACGACCGCTTCATCCAGACCTATTTCTCCACCTACAAGGGCAAGTATTTCACCGGTGACGGCTGCCGGCGCGACGAAGACGGCTATTACTGGATCACCGGCCGTGTCGACGACGTGCTCAACGTCTCCGGCCACCGGCTCGGAACGGCGGAGGTTGAGTCCGCCCTCGTCTCGCACAATCTGGTGTCGGAAGCGGCCGTCGTCGGCTATCCGCATTCAATCAAGGGTCAGGGCATTTATTGCTATGTGACCTTGATGGCCGGCCACGAAGGCACCGACACGCTTCGCCAGGAACTGGTGAAACATGTGCGCGCCGAAATCGGGCCGATCGCGGCGCCCGACAAGATCCAGTTCGCGCCCGGCCTGCCGAAGACCCGCTCCGGCAAGATCATGCGCCGCATCCTGCGCAAGATTGCCGAAGACGATTTCGGCGCTCTCGGCGATACCTCGACGCTCGCCGATCCCGCCGTCGTCGACGATCTGATCGCGAACCGGCAGAACAAGGTGACTGCCTGATATAAAGAGCCGCTCCGGCCATCCGAGTCCCGGGGCGGCTCACTTTGCTTTGGCTGGCTGAATTTGGACGGCCTGCATGAGGCCCGGATTTGGGCCCGACAATCCGGCCTTAAAAATCGATCGCCCGGCCATTGATCTCGTAATCGCCGAAGCGTGCAGGCTCGGCTCCGCCGCGGCCGCCGATCTCGGGTGGCAGATCCAGCGGCTTCTGGTTCTTGCGTCTTTCTTCAGCCTCGGCAAGCGCACGTCGGGCCGCCGGAGACAGTACCTTGCGCGGCGGCTCCGATCCCTCCACCGTCGGCGTCTGGCTATTGTCGTTGTCGGCTTCCTGCATGGCCTTCTCCTGCCGGAAATATTGAAAATGGCGGGTGAATAACCAAATCATAATGCGCGGTCGCCGGGAATGAAAGCTTGCGACGCCGTAATCGAGTTGGAGATTCGCAATGAACCTCGTTCGCACTGCCATGTTGCTTGCCTTCATGACGGCGCTTTTCATGTTCGTCGGTTTTCTGATCGGCGGTCGAGGCGGCATGATGATCGCCTTTCTCATTGCCGCCGGCATGAATTTCTTCTCTTATTGGAACTCCGATCGGATGGTGCTAGCGGCCTATCGCGCGCAGCAGATCGACGAACGCAATGCGCCGGAATTCTTTGCGATCGTGCGCGATCTCGCTCGTAATGCCGGTCTGCCGATGCCGAAGGTCTATCTATACGACAGCCCGCAGCCGAATGCCTTCGCCACCGGCCGCAATCCCGAAAATGCCGCCGTCGCCGCCTCGACCGGCCTGCTTTCCGCCTTGTCTCCCGAGGAGGTCGCCGGCGTGATGGCGCATGAGCTCGCCCATATCCGGAACCGCGACACGCTGACCATGACGATCACGGCAACGCTTGCCGGCGCGATCTCGATGCTCGGCAACTTCGCTTTCTTCTTCGGCGGCAACCGCGACAACAACAATAATCCCCTCGGTTTCATCGGCGTTCTCGTCGCGATGATCGTCGCACCGCTCGCCGCCATGCTGGTGCAGATGGCGATCAGCCGCACGCGTGAATATTCGGCCGACCGCCACGGCGCCGAAATCTGCGGCAATCCGCTCTGGCTCGCTTCCGCACTTGGAAAGATTGCCCGCGGCGCGGCTCATGTGCCGAATGAGGATGCCGAGCGCAATCCGGCGACGGCGCATATGTTCATCATCAATCCGCTTTCCGGCGAACGCATGGACAATCTGTTTTCCACCCACCCGAACACGGAAAACCGCATTGCCGCGCTGCAGGAGATGGCGCAAAGCGGCATGAGTGTCTCGACGGGACCGGTGCGTGCTGCTAATCCGTCGCGCAAATCGCGCTCTGTTCCGAATACGGGTCGCGGTGGTTCGCAACCGCCAAAAGGTCCGTGGTCTTGAATTCAGACGGCACGAAAAAGCCATTCCGCCAACAGAAACCCTTCGCCGGCCGATCGGCGCCAGCCAAGCCGGGCCTGCAGACCCGGGCGGCGGCCGCAAAAATTCTGGCAGCCGTCGTCGACCGAAAGCTGTCGCTCGACGGCGCTCTCGATCATGAACACGGCAATCCGGCCTACAAGGCGCTTGGCGAAAGCGATCGCGCCCTCGTCCGCGCCATTCTCAACACGACGCTGCGCCACCTGCCGCGCATCGACGCCGCAATTGCCTCGCTGCTGGAATCGCCGCTGCCGGAGGGTGCGCGGGCCTTACACCATGTTCTGGCAATCGCGGCGGCGCAGATCCTTTATCTCGACGTGCCGGATCATTCGGCCGTCGATCTTGCCGTCGAGCAGGCCAACCTGGATCCACGCAATCGCCGCTTCGCAAAGCTGGTCAATGCGGTGCTGCGCCGGCTCGGCCGTGAAAAGGACGAGGTGCTGGAGAAGATCGGTAAGGTTCCGCCGATGCCGGGCTGGTTCCTCGCACGGCTGGAAAAGGCTTATGGCCGCGACGCGGCGCTGGCGATCGCGCAATCGCAGCTCGAACCTGCGGCGATCGATTTGACCGTCAAATCCGACGCCGAAGCCTGGGCGAAGAAGCTGAACGGCGTTGCCCTGCCGACGGGCGGCGTGCGGCTTGCCGCCTTTGACGGCGGAATTCCTTCACTCGAGGGCTTCGACGACGGTGCGTGGTGGGTGCAGGATGCGGCGGCAAGCATTCCGGCCAGGCTTTTCGGTGATCTGTCGGGCAAACGTGCCGCCGATCTCTGTGCTGCGCCTGGCGGCAAGACAGCGCAGCTCATCCTTGCCGGCGGCGCGGTGACCGCACTCGATCAGTCGGAAAGCCGGCTGAGACGGCTGCGGTCGAATCTCGACCGGCTTGGCCTCAACGCGGAAACGGTTGCGACGGATCTGACGACATTCAAGCCGACGGAAGGCTTCGATGCCATCCTGCTCGACGCCCCCTGCTCTTCCACCGGCACGACGCGCCGGCACCCTGACGTGCTGTGGACCAAGGGGCCGGATGATATTGCGAGGCTGGCGGCGCTGCAGGAGCGGCTGCTGCGTCATGCGCTGACCTTGCTGAAACCCGGAGGCACGCTGGTGTTTTCGAACTGCTCGCTCGATCCGGCCGAAGGCGAGGAGGTGGTCGCCCGCGTTGTTTCCAATACGGACGCGATCGAGCGTGTGCCGATCAGCGCGGGCGACTGGCCCGGTCTTGAAGCGGCGATCACGCCGCTCGGTGAATTCCGCACGCTTCCGACCATGCTGAAAATGCCGGACGGCATTGCCTCCGGCCTCGACGGCTTCTACGCGGTGATGCTGCGGCGAGCCGCCTGATTGCTTCAACCTCGTCGCCCGAAACCGTCTCATGCGCTGATTACACGCCCGCAGCACAGCTGTCGTTCTTTGCGTAGCGACGGAATTACGTGCAACAATTTTCGTATATTCGAAATTTGTAACGAATTAATTCATTGTGGGCGATGAAATCGGCTGCTTTTCACCTATTCTTAACCATGAGGGTCAATAGACAATAGAATATGCAGTCCGGTCGGCGTTTTGCGAGCATGTATGTTCGGGAGGCTTGGCGGCGCGCCTTGCGCCGCGTCGCGTTGCTGCGCCTGAAGCTCATTCGCCATTCGATCAAACCGCCCGAGCGCCTGATCGTCGCCCCGACCGATCTTCGCGGCATCGATTCACATGTGGCGGACGAAATTCTCAATGGACGTTTCCTCCTGGCCGGGCGCATGCTGGAAACGAACGGCAAATCGCCCTTCACCTTCACCCTGCCTTCGCGGCCCTTTGCGACCCGCCTGCACAGCTTCGGCTGGCTGCGGCACATGCGTGCGCACAAGACGGAACGCAGCGCGGCGGTTGCCCGAGCGATCGTCGACAGCTGGCTTTCCATCCATGCCGGCCGCATGGAAGGAATTGCCTGGGAGACCGACGTCACCGCCCAGCGCGTCATTGCCTGGCTGTCACATTCGCCTGTTGTGCTGCAGAACGCCGATCGCGGCTTTTATCGGCGCTTCATGAAGTCGCTCGCTTTCCAGGTCAGGTTCCTGCATCGCGTGGCGCCCTATACGCTTGGCGGTCTGGAGCTGTTCCGGCTACGCATCGCGCTCGCCATGGCCTCCGTCGCCATGCCGGCCCGCGCCTCCACGCTTCGGAGAGCGGCGCAGGCGCTCGACCGTCAATTCGATAGCCAGATTCTGCCGGATGGCGGCCACATCTCGCGCAACCCGCGCATCGGCTTGGAACTGTTGCTCGACCTGCTGCCGCTGCGGCAGACTTACGTCAATCTCGGCCATGACCTGCCGCAGAAGCTGATCTCCGGCATCGACCGCATGTATCCCGCTTTGCGGTTTTTCCGGCATCAGGACGGGGACCTGGCGCTTTTCAACGGCGCAACCTCGACGCTCGCCAACGAGCTGATGTCGGTGCTCAGATATGACGAGACCGCCGGCCAGCCGTTCAAGGCTTTGCCGCAGTCGCGCTATCAGCGGCTTTCCGGGGGCAAGACCGTCATAATCGCCGATACCGGAACGCCGCCTTCGGGCGGCGCAGTGCGCACCGCGCATGCCGGCAGCCTTTCCTTCGAAATGTCGTCCGGCCGCCATCGCTTCATCGTCAATTCCGGCTCGCCGAAATTTGCCGGACACCGCTATGTGCAGATGGCGCGCACGACCGCGGCGCATTCAACCGTCATCCTCAACGACACCTCATCCAGCCGTTTTTCACGTTCGCCTTTCCTCGATCACGCAATCACCGAACCGGTGAAGACCGTCACCGTCGAACGTGTCGAAACGGAGGATGGGCGCGACAGCATCAAGCTCAGCCATGACGGTTATCTCAAGCCGTTCGGCGTGCTGCACGAGCGTGAGCTGACGCTCAATGCCGCGGGTTCGATGGTGACAGGCCACGACCGGCTCATCCGGCGTGAAGGATATGAAAGTGACGACCCCCTGAAGGCCGTCGCCCGTTTTCATATTCATCCTTCCATCGTTCTGCAGCAGAGCGATGGAGAATCCGTGCTGCTGACGGCGCCGGACGGCGAAAGCTGGCTGTTTTCCGCGCCCGGAAATGAAGTCCTGGTTTCCGAGGACATCTTCTTTGCCGACAGCTCCGGCATTTGTGGCTCGGACCAGATCGAGATCGATTTCGACCTGGCCGAGAAGACGGAGATCCGCTGGTTTCTCTCCCGTAAAGCTTAGACGGGACGGCCAACTGGCCAAAATTCAAATTCGGGACTAAATCGAAAGGCAGAGCATCAGCGCTGTTTGCGTGACGTCAAAGCTGTGCTAACGCGGCGGCAGCAAGAAAACGTCCCTAAGGCAGATTTCGTCCGAAAGCCGCTCACACTTTTCGGACTCATGCTCTAGCGGATATCTTCCGAAGCCCGAACGGAGAAGGTTCATGGCCGTCATTTCCAAAAAGATCCCCGCCCCGGACAAGGTCGAAATCAAGACCGCACTCCTCTCCGTGTTCGACAAGACCGGCATCGTCGAGCTCGCCCGGACATTGTCCGAAAGAGGCGTGCGGCTGCTGTCGACCGGCGGCACCTACAAGGCGATCGCCGCTGCCGGTCTGGTGGTCACCGACGTCTCCGAGATCACCGGCTTTCCCGAGATCATGGATGGGCGCGTCAAGACGCTGCATCCGATCGTGCATGGCGGCCTGCTGGCGATCCGCGACGACGGCGAACACCAGGAAGCGATGAAAAAGCACGGGATCGAGGGCATCGATCTGGCCGTCATCAACCTCTATCCTTTCGAAGAGGTACGCGCGGCCGGCGGCGATTATCCGACGACCGTCGAAAATATCGACATCGGCGGTCCGGCGATGATCCGTGCATCGGCCAAGAACCATGCCTATGTGACCATCCTGACAGACCCAGACGATTATGCCGAGTTCAAGGAGCAGCTTTCGGCGGATGACGGCAAGACCGCCTATGCCTTCCGCCAGCGCATGGCTGCCAAGGCCTATGCCCGAACCGCGGCCTATGATGCCACGATTTCCAACTGGTTTGCCGAAGCGCTGGCGATCGACACGCCGCGCCACCGCGTCATCGGCGGTGTGCTGAAGGACGAGATGCGTTACGGCGAAAATCCGCACCAGAAGGCGGCCTTCTACGTCACGGGCGAGAAGCGCCCGGGCGTTTCGACGGCCGTCCTGCTGCAGGGCAAGCAGCTCTCCTATAACAATATCAACGACACCGATGCCGCCTATGAACTCGTCGCCGAATTCCTGCCGGAAAAGGCGCCCGCCTGCGCGATCATCAAACATGCCAATCCCTGCGGCGTCGCCACCGGCTCGAGCCTGGTGGAAGCCTATCAGCGGGCGCTTGCCTGCGATTCCGTTTCCGCATTCGGCGGCATCATCGCCCTCAACCGGATATTGGATGCCGAAACGGCGGAGGAGATCGTCAAGCTCTTCACCGAAGTGATCATCGCGCCCGATGTCACCGAGGAGGCCAGGGCTATCGTCGCTCGCAAGCCGAACCTGCGGCTGCTGTCGGCCGGTGGCCTGCCCGATCCGCGCGCCCCAGGACTGACGGCGAAGACCGTTTCCGGCGGCCTGCTCGTCCAGAGTCGCGACAACGGCATGATCGAGGATCAGGAGCTCAAGGTCGTCACCAAGCGTGCGCCGACGGCGCAGGAGCTTGATGATATGAAGTTTGCCTTCAAAGTCGGCAAACATGTCAAATCGAATGCCGTGGTCTATGCCAAGGATGGCCAGACGGCTGGAATCGGCGCCGGCCAGATGAGCCGGGTGGATTCCGCCCGCATTGCCGCGCTGAAGGCCGAAGAGGCCGCCAAGGCGCTTGGCCTCCCCTCGCCGATGACGCAAGGCTCGGCGGTTGCTTCCGAAGCCTTCCTGCCATTTGCCGATGGTCTTCTGTCGATGATCGCCGCAGGGGCGACAGCGGTCATTCAGCCGGGCGGTTCGATGCGAGACCAGGAGGTCATCGATGCCGCCAACGAACACGGCGTCGCGATGGTCTTCACCGGCATGCGCCATTTCCGGCACTGACGCGTGCCGGAGAATTGTCAGGATCGGTCGGCGGGATAAGGCGTGCGGATCAGCAGCACCAGCCCGCCGGCGAGAAACAGGATCAGCGTTGCCATTCCGAGCCGCGCTGAGCCGCTCATATAGGTCACCAGCGAGAAGAGCAGCGTCGCCATGAAACTGGTGGCGCGTCCCGAAAGCGCATAGAGGCCGAAGTAGCGGCCGGCTTCCTCAAGGCTGACGCTGCGCGCGAGATAAGAGCGCGACGAGGCCTGCACCGGCCCGAAGGCGAGCCCGATCAGCAGGCCGTAAAGGATATAGGCCTTTTCCGCGGCGGTGCCGAAGAGGCCGCCGGAATCGGCCGTCGGCAGCGCCATCAGGCCAAACAGGGTGTAGCCCGGCCCGGTCGAGATGATGCCGATGGTGGCGAGAAGCAGCATGGTGAGGCTGATGGCGACGGTCACTTTCGAACCGACGCCCTTGTCGATCCGGCCGGCGATCAGGCAGCCGAAGATCGCGACGACGTTCAGGATGATGCCGTAGAGGCCGATTTCGATCGTCGCCCAGCCGAACATGCCGGCGGCGAAAACGCCGCCGAGGATCAACAGGCCGTTGACGCCATCCTGATAGATCATGCGGGCAATCAGGAATTTCAGGGTGCCGCGGCGTTCCTTGAGTTCGCCGAGCGTGTTTCTCAGTTCCCGCAGGCCGGCGCGGATGGCGGTGCCGAAGGGCAGGCCTCTGCGAACATCGGGTGTGAAGAAGAACATCGGCAGGATAAAAATCAGGTACCAGACGGCTGAGATCGGCCCGGTGATGCGTGCGTCCTGGCCGGTCTTGGGATCGAGGCCGAAAAGCGGATCGAGGCCGAGAACGGTCTTGCCGCTTTCCGGGCTTGCCGCCAGAAGCGTAACGACGGCAATCAGCACGATCATGCCGCCGAGGTAACCGAGCCCCCAAGCGGTGTTGGAGAGTTTGCCGACCTCGTGCTTGCCGACCAGCCGCGGCATCATCGAATCGTTGAAGACGATCGAAAACTCGGCTGAAACCGAGGCGAGGATCATAAAGATCACGGGATAGAGGACAGGCGAACCGGGGGCTGCGAACCACAGGCCGAAGAGGCTGGCTATCTTGATGATGGCGAAGAAGCCGATCCACGGTTTGCGCGCGCCGGACTGGTCGGCGATCGAGCCGAGAACGGGCGAGAGCAGGGCAATGATCACAGACGAAATCGTCGCCATGTTGCTCCACGTCGTCTGCGCCGACACCGGGTCATCCGTCAGGCGGGAGACGAAATAGGGCCCGAAGATGAAGGTGGTGACCACAGTGAAGAAAGGCTGGGCCGCCCAATCGAAGAACATCCACGCCCAGATGCCCTTCTCCGTGGCTTTCGGCGGCTGCGTTCCTGTCCAGTCTATGCGATTCAACATCCGCTCCTTTTTCGCGGACTGTCTCACCTCGCCCGGTCGCGCGCAAGATCGGTCAGGATGCCTGCGGCAACAGTGATGCGCGCAAGATTGGGATCGCCACTATCGCTGAGGCTCGAAAGCTCCTCGACGATGCGGTTGATGCGGACGCGATCCTGCGCATGCCAGGCCTGGACGGGCAGCTTCTCCTTGCCGTGATCGGAAAGCGCCGAGATGACGATATCGCGCCGGGCGCTGGCGATCTGGTCGATGCTGCGCGCCAGCGCCAGATTTTCGTAATGGTCGGAGGTGAGGATCCGGCCGCCGGCTGCGAGCAACCGCGCGATCCGAAAGGTCTTAGACACGGCAAAATAATTTTCGGCCGCGCGCACCAGCGGCTCGCCGGTGCGCTCGGCAATCTGCATGATCTCCGGCACCAGCGCGAAGCTCTGGAGGTTGGCGATTTCGGCTGCCAGCTTTTCAGGCACGCCCGCTTCGGCATATTCCGACTGGCGCGCGGCAGCATCGCCGGCCGCCTGTTCGGCGAAAGCAGGCCTCAACTTCTTCAGAGCCGCCCGCAGCCGGCTAATCACCTCGGCCATATCGGCTTTGGTCATGGCGGTTTTCAACAGCAGGCGCGTGAGCACGATAAAGCTGTGGCTGATTTCCTCGTAAATGCGGTTCTGCACCCCGCCCGATATCTTGCCGTCGAGCGCGTCCGTTTCGGCCCAGAGCCGGTTAAGGTCGAAACCGTCGCGGGCAACGATTGCGGCGCGCACCACCTCCGGCGCCGAAGCCGCCGTTGCGTCCATCATGGCAATGGTGAAGCTCGGCCCGCCGCGGTTGATCGCTTCATTGGCAAGCACGGTCGCGATGATTTCGCGCCGCAGGCGGTGGCCGGCGATATCGCCGGCGTTCGACTTCTGCATTCTGACGGGAAAGTAATTCGACAGTGTCGCCGCAAAATAAGGGTCATCGGGCAGGTCGCTCGCGGCAAGCGCATCGAAGAGCACGATCTTAGCATAGGACAGCAGCACGCCGATTTCCGGCCGCGTCAGCGGCTTGCCGGCCGCATAACGTTCGGCAAGAGTTTGGTCGTCGGGCAAGGTCTCGACCTTGCGGTTCAGCTGACCGGCCCCCTCGAGCACGCTCATGAAGCGGCCGAGTTCCAGGCCGTTGGCCGTGCCCTTGCGCTCCGTCAGTGAGATCGCCAGCGACTGGAGATAGTTGTTGCGCAGGACCAGGGCCGCGACTTCACCGGTCATCGACGAAAGTAGCTGGTCGCGTTTTGCCCGCGTCAGCCGCCCGTCATGCAGGGCCGCCGCCAGCGCGATCTTGATGTTGACCTCGACGTCCGAGGTGTTGACGCCAGCCGAATTGTCGATGGCGTCGGAATTGCAGCGCCCGCCCTTCAGGCCGTAGGCGATGCGGCCTTTCTGGGTGACGCCGAGGTTTGCGCCCTCGCCGATCACCTTGGCGCCCACCTCCGCCGCGGTGATCCGGATCGGGTCATTGGCGCGGTCGCCGACTTCGGTATCGGTTTCGGACGGCGCTTTTACATAGGTGCCGATGCCGCCGAACCAGAGCAGGTCGACCGGGCTCTTCAGGATCGCCGTCATGATCTCGAAGGGCGTGGCCACGGCTTTGTCGATGCCGATCGCACTTACCGCTTCCGGCGTCAGCGTCACCGATTTCGCCGCGCGCGAAATGATCATCGCGCCCTTCGAAAGCACGTTTTTATCGAAGTCCTGCCAGCTCGAGCGCGGCAGGTTGAAGAGCCGTTGGCGCTCGGCCAGCGTCCTTTCCATATCGGGATCGGGGTCGATGATGATGTCGCGGTGATCGAAGGCGGCGACGAGCCGGATCTTAGGGGAGAGCAGCATGCCGTTGCCGAAGACGTCGCCCGACATGTCGCCGACGCCCGCGACGGTAAAGGGCGTCGTCTGGATGTCGATATCCATTTCGCGGAAATGGCGTTTCACGGTTTCCCAGGCGCCGCGGGCGGTGATGCCCATCTTCTTGTGGTCGTAGCCGGCCGAGCCACCGGAGGCGAAGGCGTCGTCCAGCCAGAAGCCGGCTTCCTGCGCCAACGCATTGGCGGTGTCGGAGAAGGTCGCGGTGCCCTTGTCGGCGGCGACGACGAAATAGGGATCGTCGCCATCGAGCCTTACCGTATCCTTCGGCGGCACGACCTCGGCGCCGGAGATATTGTCGGTGATCGAAAGCAGCGTGCGAATATAGGTCTTGTAAGCCTCGCGGCCCGCATTGAAGATTTCGTCGCGGCTGCCGCCCACCGGAAGCCTTTTCGGGTAAAAGCCGCCTTTGGCGCCGACCGGGACGATGACGGCGTTCTTCACCTGCTGCGCCTTGACCAGGCCGAGCACCTCGGTGCGGTAGTCCTCGGCGCGGTCCGACCAGCGCAGACCACCGCGCGCTACCCGGCCGAAACGCAGGTGCACGCCTTCGACCTCGACGCCGTAGACGAACATCTCGCGGAAGGGTTTCGGTTGCGGCAAGCCGTCGACCAGATTTGGATCGAGCTTGAAGGCAAGCATGGCTTTCGGCGACCCGTCAGGGTTCTTCTGGAAATAGTTGGTGCGCAGCGTCGCGTCGACGATGTTGACGTAGCGGCGCAGGATACGGTCGTCGTCAAGGCTCGGCACGTCGGCAAGCTCGGCCTCGATCGCCTGGTGCAGGTCGGCGATCTTCTTGAGACGGGCTTTGTCGGCAAGCTTGGGGTCGAGCGTGTCGTGGAACAGCCGGAAGATGGCGGCGGCCACACCAGGATATTTATCGAGCGTCGTTGCGATGTAATCCTGCGAATAGGCGATGCCGGCCTGGCGGAGATAACGGGCATAGGCGCGCAACACATTGGCTTCGCGCGCCGAGAGCCCTGCCGAAAGGATCAGCCGGTTGAAGCTGTCATTGTCGAGCGTGCCGGCGAAGGCGGCGACGAAGGCTTCCTCGAGCGCAGCGCCATAACGATGCAGGTCGATATCGCTGCCGCTGCGGGTTTCGAGTTCCATGTCGTGCAGCACCACAAGTTGGGTTGGGCCATCGGCGACCTGTACCCCAATGTCGAAGGTGCGTTCGCTGACGACATTGAAGCCGAGGTTCTCGAGAAGCGGCACGCGGCGCGACAAGGCCAGCTGGCCGCCGGCATGGAAGATCTTCAGCGAGAGCACGCGGCCCTGTTGTTCGTGGCGATGATAAAACTGGATGCGAAGCGGCTCGCCGGCGGCGCAGGCGCCGATATCGGCGAGGTCGGCCACGGTCTCTTCAGGGCTAAAGGAATCCTGGAAGGCCTGATCGACTGATAGTCTCGGCGACTTCGATCCGGCGAGCGCTTCGAAACGGTCGTCCCAGCGGGCGGTGATTTCGCGGATCGTCTGCTCAAGCTTTGCCTGCGGAATGCGTGGCGTCTTGCCGCCGGAGCGGCCGATGATGAAATGCACGCGGGCAACGCCGCCTTCGGGGAAAGCCGGATAATAGGCGGAGACACGGCCGTCATAGACCGTCTTCAGATAGGTGCCGATCCGCTCGCGCACGATCGAGTCATATTCCTCGCGCGGCACATAGACGATGACCGAGACGAAGCGGTCGAAATGGTCGATGCGCGGCAGGACGCGCACACGCGGCCGGTCGGCGAGATCGTTGATCTGCTCGGCAAAGCTGGCAAGCAATGTCGTGTCGATCTGGAAAAGATCATCGCGCGGATAGGATTCCAGCGTGTTGTCGAGCATGCGGCCGGAATGGCTCATCGGGTCGAAGCCGAAATGCTCTTTCACCTTCTCGATCTTGGAGCGCAGCAGCGGGATTTCCGAGGCGAGCGACGTATAGGCCGTCGAGGTGAAGAGGCCGACGATGCGCAGTTCGCCGGTGACGTTGCCCGCGGCGTCGAAACGCTTGACGCCGACATAATCCATATAGGCGCGGCGATGGACGATCGATTTCACGTTCGCCTTGGTCACGATCAGGAACTCGGGGCCGTCGAGGAAGGCGAGGATCTCCGGAGTCGTCGTCACGGCGTCCTTACCGGTGCGCAGCACGAGAACATCGGGGTTGGAGAGAATGCCGAGGCCCGCCCCCTTGTCCCGCTCGACCTTGGCGTCGGCACCCTTGCCGGAATAGATATATTCGCGCATGCCGAGGAAGGTGAAGTTCTCGTCGCGCAGCCAGCTCAGGAAGGCGATCGCCTCGGCGTGTTCAGCCTTTCTGCGGCCGGCGCCGTTGGCCGCAAGCTCGGCGATCACCCCGTCGAGCTTGGAAAGCATCGGCTTCCAGTCCGAAACCGACAGGCGGACCTGTTCGAGCACCATCTGGATACGTTTGACGAGATCGGCCGCCTGGTTGGAATTGAGCGGCGCGATATGAAGCTGGATATGGCTGACCCGCGTGGCGGGATCGCTCGGCTGGTCGGCGGAATAGAGCCCGGGAGCCTTGTCTCCTTCCATCACCAGGATGGGATGTACGGCCATGAAGAGATCGCGATGGGTGCTCGTCACTTCTCCCATGACCGATTCATAGAGAAAGGGCATATTCCGGTCGGTCACCGAAAGCACCGAGACGGCAATGCCGTCAGGCGTCACACCGCCGATGGTGTCGATGCTGACGCGCGGCGTCTTGGCGTTCCAGGCGGCAAGTTCTTTTGCCGAATGCACGGCAGAAAGCGCCAGCATTTCGGGCGTGTAGCGTTCGAGATCGTCATTGCTTGCCCGGCCGAAGAGAATTTCCGGATCGAGATGGGCCTCGCCCCTCTCCCTGGCGATCTTTCGCGCGCCCTCAATCTGTTTTTCTCGTTTGGGATTGTTTCTGGCAGCCATGGATCGCCTCCCGCAATAGACTGATTTTCTGCAAGCTAGCAGAAGATTCTTCGAAAAAATCTCTAAAATGGGGCCCAGCCGGATGGTTTTGATGCTTTTTTGACGCCGGAGATGGGGAAATGTCGGAGATTTTTCCGATTTCGTAGCCAAAACAAGCGTGAACGGCTCTCTTTTTGTTTTCTCTTCCGCCGCACTTTTCCACGCTCACGTGAAGAATGGTTGACAGCCCGGCGTCAAAAAGATCATCAAACGCCATCATCATTCGGACCTCGGTTTAATGTCGGAAAATGCAGCGGGCGCAGTCATCGTTATTTCCAGCCATGTCGTGCGTGGCTCGGTTGGCAATCGGGCGGCGGTGTTTGCGTTGGAGACGCTCGGCCATCCGGTCTGGGCACTGCCGACGATCGTTCTGCCCTGGCATCCCGGCCATGGCCGTTCGACGCGGCTGACATTTGCCGAAGGGGATTTCGATGCGGCGATCGACGATCTGATCCGCGCACCTTGGATCGGCGAAGTCAGGGCGGTGCTTTCGGGCTACTTCGGCAATGCCGCCCAGGCACGCTCGGTCGCTCGGCTGATCGCTGCGCTCCGGCAAAACAATCCCGAACTGCTTTATGTCTGCGATCCGGTCATGGGCGACCTCGGCGGCCTCTACGTGCCGGAAGCGACGGCCGAGGCCATTCGGGATCATCTCATTCCGCTCGCGTCGCTCGCAACGCCGAACCGGTACGAGCTCGCCTGGCTGTCGGGAGCAGCGCTCGATGACAACAGCGCAATCATGGAGGCGGCGCTGGCGCTTGGGCCGTCACGCATGCTCGTCACCTCGGCGGTCCCGATGATGGCGGGCGGTACCGGCAATCTCTACCTTTCCGGCCGCCACGCGCTTCTTGCCGAGCACCGTGTCGTCGAGAACCCGCCGAATGGTCTCGGTGACCTGCTGGCCGCCGTTTTCCTGTCGCGCCTGCTCTCCGGCCTCGAGGATGAAAAGGCGTTGCAGCTTGCCACCGCCAGCGTGTTCGAAGTGCTTGCGCGTGCGGTCAAGCGAGGCAGCAACGAGCTGATGCTGGCCAGCGATGCGCTCAGCCTGTCGACGCCGATGGCCATGGTGCAGATGCGCCGGCTCGTGCACCCGGTGCAGCGGCGGAAAAAATGACGCATTTGTCAATGTGCGCATTTTGCGGTGCGGCAGTTGATCTTGTCTTCCGCGCGCGCTAATCCAGAGGCATGCAGCGTTTTCCAAACACCCTTCTGAACGGTTATCGCAACTTTATGAACGGGCGTTATGCCGACGCCCGCGACAGGTATAGGCAACTTGCCGAAAACGGCCAGAACCCGAGCACGCTGGTCATTGCCTGTTCGGACTCACGTGCGGCTCCCGAGCTGATCTTCGATGCCGGCCCGGGCGAGCTTTTCGTCATCCGCAACGTTGCCAATATGGTGCCGCCCTACCAGCCGGACGGTCATTTCCATTCGACATCGGCCGCTCTTGAATTTGCCGTGCAGGCGCTGAAGGTCTCGGACATCGTCGTAATGGGCCATGGCCGTTGCGGCGGCATCCGCGCGGCACTCGATCCGAACGCCGAGCCGTTGTCGCCCGGCGATTTCATCGGTCGGTGGATGTCGCTGGTCAAACCCGCAGCCGAACAAATCCAGAGCAACGACGTGATGACCGAGGCTGAGCGACAGACGGCGCTGGAGCGTGTCTCCATCCGCAATTCGA
The DNA here is from genome assembly GCF_019685235.1 of Rhizobium sp. NLR8a. Taxonomy (NCBI): domain Bacteria; kingdom Pseudomonadati; phylum Pseudomonadota; class Alphaproteobacteria; order Hyphomicrobiales; family Rhizobiaceae; genus Rhizobium; species Rhizobium sp. NLR8a. Next base: position 312,965 of record NZ_JABDWI010000005.1, on the reverse strand, counting down.
TCAACAATCTCAGAACCTTCCCGGAAATAAAGGCGCTCGAGGACGCAGGAAAAATGCACCTTCATGGCGCCTGGTTCGATATCTCGACCGGCGAGCTCTGGGTCATGGACGCTGAAACACGCGATTTCATCCGTCCCGAAATCTAGGAGCGGACCGGTTTATCAGTTTTTTAAGGATTGCTGTTAAGCTTCTAATCGGCTGCACACGACCGGCATTTGATTACGTGGCGATTGGCGATGAAGTTCGAAACCATCAAAAAGGTTATCCTGGCCGCCATCCTGCTGCCCTTCGTCTTCATGCTCATTGAAGGCGTTTTTGTCCTCCGAACTTCCATCTTGCAATACCGAGATCTCGAGAACGACCGGCGGTTCGCCGACGTACTTGCGCGCGGCGGGTCGATCGCGGCCACGGAAATCCTGAGCGAAATCGATGCCACTCGCCGCTATCTCGCGCATCCCAGCAGCGGGACTGCTGTCGACATGCAGCAAAGCCGGCTGACGCTGGATCGCGAACGCCATGCTTTCTATGCCAGCTTGCCGTCGCGCGATACGCTCGATCAAGGGCTTGCAGATGAATTGGCGGCCCTCAGCCTTGCCTATAGCCGCATCATCGCCGCGCGAAGCGCCGTCGACCAGGGCCGTTACTCCGGCAGCAACCCCGGCTCCATCTACTGGTATGCGGCTCTCAAGCAGCTTGCCGTCGTCGACGCACTTTCACCGCTGATCAGCGACCCGGTGCTGCTTGAAAAATCCAACCAGTTGATGGGCATCCTGCTCACCTACTACGGCGAAAGGTTGATCACCGGGATTGGCACCCGCTACCTCGATCAAGACGTTTCCGCCAGATTTCCGATTGAACTGTTCATTCAGGGCAAGACCATGCTCGGTGCCGGCATGGATCACATGGTCTTCCATTCCTCAGCGCCGGTCGTGCGCGACATCGTTGCCTATCTCGGTCGCAGCGACCAGATGAAGGCGAATGCGATCACCGACGCCATTCTCGCCGGCTCGCGGCCGTCGCGCGCAATGGGCGACGCCTGGGCGGCCGCACAGCGCGAACGCATGGCTTTCCTTCAGCAAAAGATGGTGGAGGCCGCGAGTGATATTCACGAGACTGGCGAACAGTTTTCTACCCTCTCGCACATACACCTGACGCAGATTGTGGCGCTGTGTGCAGGCCTGCTCATCCTCGCCACGCTGGTGATGGTACTGGCGGCAAGAGGGCTTCGGCTGATCGACAAGCTTACTCGGGACCGGGAAACGTTGGTGGGTGAGTTGCGTAACGCTGCTCAAACCGATCTTCTGACGGGGCTCTACAACAGGCGCGGCTTCGAGGTCGCCGCCTCGGCGCTCCTTACGCAGGCCGAGCACGGCTCGCACTGGATTTCCGTCGTTCTCTTCGATCTCGATCATTTCAAGAAGATCAATGATGTCCATGGCCATGACGCTGGCGACGCCGTGCTTCGGCACGTTGCCGGCGTTGCGCGCCAGAATTTTCGTTCCTTCGATCTCCTGGTGCGCCATGGGGGCGAGGAGTTCCTGGCTCTTTTACCGGATTCGACGCCCGACGAAGCCGCAATCGTCGCCGAGCGCGTGCGACGGGCGATCGAGACGGCGGAAATCCCGCTTGCGAGTGGCGATTTCCTCAAGGTCACGGCGAGCTTCGGATGCGCCGGCCGGGCAAACGACGCCGCCAACCGGAACTTCGAGGATCTGGTCAAACGCGCCGATCTGGCGCTCTACGCCGCCAAGGCTTCCGGCCGCAATTGCGTCGTGTCGGGGCCGGTCGTGCCGGCCCCGCCGCAGGAGGAGCGACGCAAGACGGCATCGGGCGGCAGTTTTGATTCCCGCATATGAAAAACGCCGCGTTCGCAGCGGCGTTTCCAAAAGCCTGGCTGTCAATGAAGGCTTATCTGCCGCCGTCGATCTGTTGGCCGATATAGGCGATCGCCTGCTGATAAACGCTGGCGGCGTTCCACCCCTGGATCGCAGCGAAATTCGGCTCTCCCGGCTGATAGCCGGCGCCGGCACGCCAGCCGTGGCCCTTGAGGAAATTTGCGGTCGAGGCCAGCGCATCGGCGCGGGAGCCGACCATGTCGACCCGGCCGTCGCCGTCGCCGTCGGCGCCGAAGCGCACGACGTTGCGTGGCAGAAACTGCGTCTGGCCGATTTCACCATGGGCGGCACCCTTGGCCTGCGGGCTCAGATAACCTTCGGAGACCAGCTGAAGCGCAGCATAGAGCTGATCGGTGAAATAGTCCGAACGACGGCAGTCATAGGCAAGGGTCGACACAGCCGACAGCGTATGCTGGTTGCCCATATAGCTGCCGAAACCGGTCTCCATGCCCCAGATTGCGATCAGCGGACCGGCGGGAACGCCGAAGCGGCGTTCGATCGAGGAAAAAAGGGCCTGGTTGGCCGCTTTCATCGACCGGCCGCGGGAAATGACGGCGGCACCGCCGCGCTTCTGCATGAAGGCATCGAAGGAGAGCTTGAAGCTTTTCTGGCCGCGATCGGCGGCGATCGTCGGCTTGTTGTAGTTGACGTTGGCGAAGGCGCGGCTGAGCACCGATTGGCTGACGCCATTGGCCGCTGCCGTCTGCTTGAAATCGGCGACCCAGGCGTCGAAGCCGGCGCTGGTATTGCCACATTGCAGTCCTTGCGCGAACGCCGGTACCGCGTGGAGGACGCCCATTGCCGCAGCGGCCGCCAGAAACAACTTTGTCATGCGCATTGAGAAACCCCGCTCTCGATCTGCATAGTTTTTAAGCGGGCAAGAGAATGCCAGCCACTCGCGATTTTGTCACGATCACCGTTTAGCGAGCGCTTATACAGTCGTATTTGCCCCGGAAAAAGCCCCACTCAACGAGCAGGGCTTTAACATCTTATGGTTTACAAATGGTATCAGGCTGCCTGCTTGCGCGGCTTGACCAGGCCGCGATTGACGAGCAGCTCGGCGATCTGGATGGCGTTCAGCGCCGCGCCCTTGCGCAGGTTGTCGGAGACCACCCACATATTGAGGCCGTTTTCGACCGTCGCGTCCTCGCGGATGCGCGAGATATAGGTCGCATCTTCGCCGGCGGATTCATAAGGCGTGATGTAACCGCCGTTCTCGCGCTTGTCGATGACGAGGCAGCCCGGGGCATCGCGCAGGATATCGCGGGCCTGGTCGGCGGTGATCTCGTTCTCGAATTCGATGTTGACCGATTCCGAATGACCGATGAAGACGGGCACACGCACCGCCGTGCAGGTCACCTTGATCTTCGGATCGAGCATCTTCTTCGTCTCGGCCAGCACCTTCCATTCTTCCTTGGTGTAGCCGTCTTCCATGAAGCTATCGATGTGCGGGATGACGTTGAAGGCGATGCGTTTGGTGAACTTCTTGTTCTCGATCGGATCGGCAACGAAGACGGCGCGCGTCTGGTTGAAGAGCTCGTCCATGCCGTCCTTGCCGGCGCCGGAGACCGACTGATAGGTGGAGACGACGACACGCTTGATCTTGGCGAAGTCGTGCAGCGGCTTCAGCGCAACCACCAGCTGCGCGGTCGAGCAGTTCGGATTGGCAATGATGTTGCGCTTGGTGAACTGCGTGACGGCGTCCGGGTTCACTTCCGGCACGATTAGCGGCACGTCGGCGTCGTAACGCCAGGCCGAGGAATTGTCGATGACGACACAGCCCTGCTGGCCGATCTTGGGGGAGAATTTCTTCGAGACCTCGCCGCCGGCCGACATCAGGCAGATATCGGTATCGGAGAAATCGTAATTCTCCAGATTGGAGACCTTCAGCGTCCGGTCCCCGTAGGACACCTCAGTGCCCTGCGAACGCGAGGAGGCGAGCGCCACGACCTCATCGGCGGGGAAGCCGCGTTCGGAGAGGATGTTGAGCATCTCCCGGCCGACATTTCCGGTGGCTCCTGCAATTGCTACTTTGAAACCCATTTCTCAAGCTCTCTTTCTCTTCTCTCCTCTTGTCCGGTGAGGGGAAAGGCGCGACGGATCGCGTCTTCCTGTCCCCAGCCGAGCCGGGGAGAGAGCGGCAGGCCAGAGACGTCAGACGGTTTTCGTCGTCGTTTTGGCCTTGGTTTTGGCAGAAACCGGGACGGCAATGTCCACCCCGGCAACCTGTGCCCGGTCATTGCATGCGGCAATGGCGTGTTCGTCGCGAACCATGGAGATTCCTTTTCCGCTGTTGCTCTTAGAAGGTTTTCCACAGGAGTCAAGGTTTTTGCGCTCGGAGGCGGAGGGCGAAAGCGGCCGCCGCGATGCTGCGACGTTTTGTCATGCCGCTGTCATCCCAGGGAGGTATCCCGGCTCGGTTGTCAATGTCTGCACCGAAAACGGGGGTTTTCCATGCGTACGCTTCTTGCCGCCTTTGCGGCCACCACCATCCTTGCGGGCGCCGCTCAGGCGACGACGGTCTATCCGCTCGATCGCGCCACGATCCTTGTCGGCTCGCCGTTCGATTTCAAGGTCGAGCTCAACAAGCAGGTCAAGCCTGAGGACGTGAAGATCACGGTCAACGGCCAGGATTACAAGAGCGTTCTCGGGGGCGAAGCGCAGTTCATCGAGCTGGAAAAGGGCAAGGAAGACAAGGCTCTCGGCTCCGCTCTGCTGTTGCGCGGCTTGAAGATTTCCGTTCCGGGCGACTACAAGATCGAAGTCGCTGCCGGCGACGAAACCAAGTCCGTCACCTGGAACGTTTACGAAACCGCTGCCCAGCCGAAGGCCAAGAATATCATCTTCATGCTCGGCGACGGGCTTTCCGTCGCGCATCGCACCGCCGCCCGCATCATGTCCAAGGGCATGACCGAAGGTAAGGCGAATGGCCGTCTGAACATGGACGATCTCGATCGCATGGCTTTCATCGGCACGTCGGCGACGAATGCCGTTGCCACGGACTCGGCCAACACCATGTCGGCCTTCATGACCGGCCATAAGACAGCCGTCAACGCGATCGGCGTCTACGCGGACCGTACACCATCTTCGCTCGACGATCCGCGTGTCGAAACTTTCGGCGAAGCCGTCCGCCGTACGACGAAGAAGTCGATCGGCATCGTTGCGACATCTGAAGTCGAAGACGCTACGCCGGCTGCTGTCGTTGCCCATACCCGCAACCGCGGCGACAAGGCCGACGTCGTCGGCATGCTGCTCGACGTCAAGCCGGAAGTCCTGCTGGGCGGCGGCTCGGCCTATTTCCTCGGCAAGGAGGTCGCCGGTTCCAAGCGCAAGGACAATCAGGATTACATCAAGCTGTTCCAGGATGCCGGCTACAAGCTTGCGACCGACAAGAACGAACTCGCCGCCAATGCGTCGGCTGAAGGCAATCTCCTCGGTCTCTTCCACACCGGCAATATGGACGTGACGCTCGACCGCGAATTCCTGAAGAAGGGCACTGTCGACAAGTTCCCGAACCAGCCGGGCCTCGTCGACATGACCAAGGCCGCGCTCGACCGCCTCTCCAAGAATCCGGATGGTTTCTTCCTGATGGTTGAAGGCTCCTCGATCGACAAGATGTCCCATCCGCTCGATTGGGATCGCGCCGTTGTCGATACCATCGAATTCGACCAGGCGATCGGCGTTGCCCGCGAATTCCAGAAGGCGCATCCGGACACGCTGATCGTCGTTACCGGCGACCACACGCATGGTGTTTCGATCATCGGAACCGTCGATGACGAGAAGCCGGGTACGGAAATGCGCGAAAAGGTTGGCACCTATGCCGAAGCCGGCTTCCCGAACTACAAGGACGAAAATGGCGACGGCTATCCCGACAAGATCGACGTCAGCCGCCGCCTGTTCCTGAGTGCCAACAATGGCCCCGATCACTACGAGACCTTCCGTCCGAAGCTCGACGGTCCCTTCGTTCCGGCTGTCCAGAACGAAAAGAAGGAATATGTCGCCAACGAGCAGTATAAGGATGTTCCCGGCGCCGTCTTCGTGCAGGGCAATCTTCCGAAGAGCAGCGAGAGCGGCGTTCATGCGGTCGACGACGTCGTCCTGCAGTCGGCCGGCCCGGGCGCTGAAGGCTTCCATGGCTACCTCGAACAGAGCGACGTCTACCGTGTGCTCGCCGACGCCTTCGCGCTCGGCGCCAAGCAGACGAACTGATCGGAAACCGATCCTGCGGGGCAGCTTGCCGGCCTTGCCTCTTTCGTCGATCATCTATCCCGGCCGCTTACAGCGCCGCGCGTCTTTCAGACGCGCAAAAGGACGCTGTAACACTTTGAAGCTAGCATCGTGCTTTCGAAAATCGTTCCGATTTCGGGCCGATGCTAGAGGCCGGGATTTGCTTCCTGGAGATCACCATGGATATATTCCCTTCGCTGCATCTCAGCCGCCGACGGTTGATCGCCGCCGCCATTGCGTTCCCTTTTACGGCGTCTGCTGGTCGCGCTGTCGAGCCATCGCTTTCCTTCGACGAGCTCTACGGCAAGTTCGGCGTGCTGGGCCTCGAATTCTCCGACAAGGTGAAGCGTCTTGCCGGCCAGGACATCAGCATGAAAGGCTTCATGGCGCCGCCACTGAAGGCCGAGGCGCAGTTCTTCGTGCTGACCGAGGTGCCAATGTCGCTCTGCCCCTTCTGCTCTTCGGATGCGGATTGGCCGGATAATATCGTCGTCGTGTATCTCGCGGAGAAGCAGACATTCGTGCAGCCGCGCCAGACGATCGAAGTGCGCGGCACGCTGGAATACGGTTCCTGGACGGATCCGGAAACCGGCTTCGTCAGTCTGTTGCGCATCCGCCAAGCCGAATATTCCGCTGTCTGAACCGATATGCTCGCTCTCGATATCGAAAACCTTGCCATCACCTTTCCAGGCCTGTCCTCGCCGGCGCTGGCAATCGGCCGCCTGTCGATCAAGGCCGGCAGCAGGGTCGCCATCACGGGAGCGTCCGGCTCCGGCAAGAGCACCTTCGTCAACATCATTGCCGGGCTGGAGCGGACACGCCAAGGCCGCATCCGCTGGAACCGCGAGGATATCGCCAGTTTTTCCGAAAGCGGGCGCGACCGGTTCCGCGCTGCCAATATCGGCCTGGTCATGCAGGAGTTCCATCTTTTCCCGGGCCTGTCGGCGCTGGAAAACGTGCTTCTGCCGGCGCGGCTTGCCAGGGCCGCCACAGCTGACGTCATCGAGCGGGCGCATGTGCTTTTGACCACTGTCGGTCTTTCCCGCCCGGGCCAGAAGATCGAAACAATGTCGCGCGGCGAGATGCAGCGCGTGGCGATCGGCCGGGCGCTGTTGCGCAAGCCCGGCGTCATCATCGCCGACGAACCGACCGCGAGCCTCGATGCCGAAAGCGGTGAGGCCGTCGGCGATCTCCTCCTCGATCTTGCCATTGCCGAGGGCAGCACGCTGATCGTCGTTTCGCACGATCAGCGCCTGGCAAGCCGGCTCGACCGGCGCATCACCTTCGGCTCGGGCCGGATCAGCGACGATTCCGCGGCAACGGCGGGAGAGGCTGCATGATCCGCTTCATCCTTTCCGATCTTCGCCGCCTCTGGGCGGGGTCGTTGGTGGTGGTGCTGCTGGTGGCGCTTGCGACGGCGCTCGGCGTCTCCGTTGTCCTGCAGGAGCGAGCGCTTCGCCTCGGCAGCGCCCGCGCCGCCGACAAGTTCGATCTCGTTATCGGCGCCGGCGGCAGCGAGACACAGCTCGTTTTATCCTCCGTCTTCCTGCAGCCCTCGCCCCTGCCGCTGATGCCGGGCGAGGTGCTGGCCAGGCTTGCCGCCGATCCCCGTGTCGACTGGGCGGCACCGATCGGCTTCGGCGACTCGTTCTCCGCCTATCCGATCGTCGGCACGACTGCGACCCTGGCGGACAGGCTGTCGGGCGGCTTTGCCGAGGGGAAGGTTTTCGCCCGCGAGGGAGAGGCGGTGATCGGCTCGGCCGTCAAGCTTTCGCTCGGCGGCGAGATCAAGCCGATGCATGGCCTAGCGGAAGAAGGCGGCGAGACCCACACCGAACTCGTCTACCACGTTGCCGGCCGCCTGCGGTCGACGGGGACAGCCTGGGACCGAGCCATTCTCGTTCCGATCCAGGCCGTCTGGCATATCCATGGCCTTGGGGAGGAGGAACACGAGGAGCCTGGAGACGATCATGAGCCGGCGAGCGCCGATCACGACGCGCATGCGCATCAGGAACATCATGGCGAAATCGACCCGGCTGCCGTGCTCGACGAGAAATGGGCCGCGAATGCTCCCGGCCTTCCCGCCATCCTCGTCAAGCCGAAGACGATCGCCGATGCCTACAAGCTGCGGCAGGACTATCGCAGCGGCAATACCGTCGCCGTCTTCCCCGGCGAGGTGCTGACCAATCTTTATGCCACGCTCGGCGACGCCAAGCAGATCCTCGTCGCGGTCGCTTCCGGCGCGCAGGCTCTCGTCGCAGCCTCGCTGGTGTTGGTCACGGTCATCCATATCGGTCAGCGCCGCCGCCAGATCGGCGCATTGAGGGCCTTCGGCGCCCCACGAAGTGCGATCTTCGGCATCGTCTGGTTGGAATTCTTCGCGCTCGTGGCAGTTGGGATCGCGCTCGGATTCGGGCTTGGATTTGCCGCGGCGCTTGGCTTGTCCGGCATGTTCTCGCAAACGAGCGGCATCGCCATGCCCGTCGGCTTCGCCCGCGAAGATGGTGGGCTTGCAGGGGTGTTGCTCGCCTTTTCCGCACTGCTCGCCGCACTGCCGGCGGTGCTCGCCTACCGGCAATCGCCGGCGCAGGCGCTGAGGGCGTGAACAGAGCCAGCAGACGACTTCCCGCCCGCCAAAAGCGCTGCCATTAGACTAAAGTCATAATCCCAAAGCCTCTCTCTTTGCGGGCCATGTTTTCTGGCACACTCTCGTCAGGCGTGTCGCGGCCGGGGATTTGCTTTGAGGAGAGTAGGTCGCGCGCGTTGCTCATCACTCTGTGGAGGACAGACAATGGCAAATGTCGCAAGCATCGACGGCGCGAAGGCCGGTCCGATGACGGGCGAAGAGAAGAAGGTCATCTTCGCTTCTTCGCTCGGCACCGTTTTCGAATGGTACGATTTCTATCTTTACGGTTCGCTCGCCACCTATATCGGCGCGACCTATTTCACCCAATACCCCGAGGCAACGCGCAATATCTTCACGCTGCTCGCCTTTGCCGCCGGCTTCCTGGTGCGTCCCTTCGGCGCCCTGGTGTTCGGCCGTCTTGGCGATCTCGTCGGCCGCAAATACACCTTCCTGGTGACGATCCTGATCATGGGCATGTCGACTTTCCTCGTCGGTATCCTGCCGGGTGCGGCCACCATCGGCATCGCAGCCCCGATCATTCTCATCGGGTTGCGTCTGCTGCAGGGTCTGGCGCTCGGCGGTGAATATGGCGGCGCGGCAACCTATGTCGCCGAACATGCGCCGAATGGACGGCGCGGCTACTTCACCTCATGGATCCAGACGACGGCGACGCTCGGCCTGTTCCTGTCGCTGATCGTCATCATCCTGGTCCAGTCCCTGATGGACCCGGTTCAATTCGCAGCCTGGGGTTGGCGCATTCCGTTCCTGGTCTCAGTCGTGCTGCTCGGCATTTCCGTCTGGATCCGTCTGAAGATGAACGAATCGCCTGCGTTCCAGCGCATGAAGGCGGAAGGCAAGGGCTCCAAGGCGCCGCTGACCGAAGCCTTCGGGCAATGGAAGAACGCCAAGATCGCGCTCATCGCCCTTCTCGGCGCCACCATGGGCCAGGCGGTCGTCTGGTATGGCGGCCAGTTCTATGCGCTGTTTTTCCTGCAGAACGTGCTCAAGGTCGATCTGTTCTCGGCCAATGTCATGGTCGCCATTGCGCTCTTCCTCGGCACGCCGTTCTTCGTCATCTTCGGCGGTCTTTCCGACAAGATCGGCCGCAAGCCGATCATCATGGCAGGCCTTCTCATCGCGGCGGTGACCTATAATCCGCTGTTCAAGGCGATGACCTGGACGGCGAACCCCGCACTTGCCGAAGCGCAGGCGTCGATCCGCGCAACGGTCACGGCCGATCCGTCGGATTGCAAATTCCAGTTCAACCCGACGGGCACGTCGAAATTCACCAGTTCCTGCGATGTGGCGACAGCATTCCTGACGAAGAACTCGGTGCCTTATGACGTCGTGCCTGGTCCCGCCGGACAGCCGGCGACGGTGAAGGTCGGTAACGGTACGATTACCAGCTTCGACGTTGTTGCTGCCGGCGACAAGGCGAAGGGCATGACCGCCGCCTTCGAAAAAGGCGTCAACATTGCGCTCCACGATGCCGGCTATCCGCTGAAGCGCGGGGCCGCCAAGGTGCCGGATAGCAAGCTCGATGCCTTCATCGCCGCCAATCCGGAACTGGCGCTCAACGCCGATGCGGTGCGCGCCGGCGACAAGGAAACCGTGCCGGCAGCCAAGCTGGTCGAAGGCAAGCTGCTAACGGCGGACGAGGCCAATGGCGTCACCGACATGGCAGTCTACAACATCGCCAATGGCGGCGCCTTCGCCATGACCGCTGACCCCACCCGGGTCAACTGGATCGGCACGATCGCCATCCTGTTCGTCCTCGTCATCTATGTGACGATGGTCTATGGCCCGATCGCGGCCCTCCTGGTCGAGCTCTTCCCGACCCGCATCCGCTACACCGGCATGTCGCTGCCCTATCATATCGGCAACGGCTGGTTCGGCGGCCTGCTGCCAGCGACGGCTTTCGCGATGAGCGCTGCCGCGGGTGATATCTATTACGGTCTTTGGTATCCGATCGTCTTTGCGGCGATCACGCTGGTGATCGGCCTGATCTTCCTGCCCGAAACGAAGAACAGGGATATCCACGCCATGGATTGAGGCGCTTTGCGCTAAGCATGCAGGCGAAAGGCCCGGCGCTCACAAGCCGCCGGGCTTTTCCATGTCCGGAAACAGGCGTTTGGCGAGAGGCCAGCCATCCGGCGCCAGCTTAAAAAGAAGTCCGCAGCGGGCATAGACGATGGCCGTCAGCAGCGAGAACCAGCCGCCGAATGCAAGGCCGGCGATGACGTCGCTTGGATAATGGGCGCCTACCATGACACGCGTCATGGCAAGCCAGATGGCGCAGGCGATGAAGAGAATGCGGTAGCGCGGAAACAGCAATGCAAAAGCGGCAAAGAAGGCGCCGACCGTCGTCGAATGGCCGGAGGGAAAGCTTTCGAAAGCGGCATGGCCCGAAAAGGGCGTGAAGGACAACATGCCGTAATCGTGGAAGTGATCGGGACGCGCCCTTCCAATCGCCCGTTTCAGGAGATTGGCAAGAAGCCCGGAGAAGACGACAGTTGTGAACAGATAGGCGCCGATCCAGCTGACATAAAGCGCCTGCGCCTTGGAGCGCGCGGTCTTTAAAAGCTTGTAACCCGCCCTGCCCTGAAAGAAGAGCAGAATGCTGATGCAGATCAGCCAGGCAGAATCGCCGAAGCCGGTCAGCAGCTGGCCGAGCTGCTTCACCGCCGCAGGGCGTTCGCTGGCGCCGACCGGGGCATCGAAGAGCAGCATGGAAAGAACCACGGCATTGATGGTGATGAAGAGGCAGGCCTGCCAGCGCAAGGGCGGCATGCCGACGCCGCCGCGGCGCCAGCGCCTATCAAGGGAAGCCCAAAATGCCCGCATCCTGTCGTCCGTTCGATTTTGCCGGGTTAAAATTCGGCGCAAAAATACACGAGATTGTGGCTGAGAATAGTCCGTGTCGGATAATTCGACCGACCCGGTTGCGGCTGCTCGTCCTTACATGAAAAAGCCCTCCGCATGGGTGATGCGAAGGGCTGAACTGTTTCACGTGAAATATATCAGGCAGAAAGCGCCTTGAACTCGGCGAGGATCGCATCGCCCATCTCGACAGTGCCGACCTGCCTTGCGCCATCGGCCATGATGTCGCCGGTGCGAATGCCCTTGTCGAGCACGTTGGCGATCGCCCTTTCCAGGTTGTCGGCTTCCTTCACCAAGTTGAAGGAATAACGCAGGCACATGGCGAAGGAGGCGATCATGGCGATCGGATTGGCGATGCCCTTGCCGGCGATATCCGGGGCCGAGCCGTGCACCGGCTCGTAGAGCGCCTTGCGTTTGCCGGTCTTGCCGTCAGGCGCGCCGAGCGAGGCCGACGGCAGCATGCCGAGGGACCCGGTCAGCATGGCGGCGACGTCGGAGAGCATGTCGCCGAAAAGATTGTCGGTGACGATGACGTCGAACTGCTTGGGCTGACGCACCAACTGCATGCCGCCGGCGTCGGCCAGCATGTGTTCGAGCTGGACGTCGGAATATTTCGCCTTGTGCGTTTCGGTCACGACCTGGTTCCAGAGCACGCCCGACTTCATGACGTTGCGCTTTTCCATGGAGCAGACGCGGTTCTGCCTTGTGCGGGCCATTTCGAAGGCGACGCCGGCGATGCGTTCGATCTCGTAGGTATCGTAGACCTGCGTGTCGATGCCGCGCTTCTGGCCGTTGCCGAGGTCGATGATCTCCTTCGGCTCGCCGAAATAGACGCCGCCTGTCAGCTCGCGGATGATCAGGATGTCGAGGCCTTCGACCAGTTCCGGCTTCAGCGACGAGGCCGAGGCGAGCGCCGGGTAGCAGATAGCAGGGCGCAGGTTTGCGAAGAGTTGCAGATCCTTGCGCAGGCGTAGCAGACCGGCTTCCGGGCGCACGTCGTAAGGCACGCTATCCCACTTCGGCCCGCCGACGGCGCCGAACAGAACGGCATCGGCGGCAAGCGCCTTCTGCATGTCGGCTTCCGAGATCGCCGCGCCATGGGCATCGTAGGCGCAACCGCCGACAAGACCTTCATCGGTGACGAAACCGGCATTCATTGCCTCGTTCATATAGGCGATGATCTTGCGGACCTCGCCCATGGCCTCGGGACCGATGCCGTCACCCGGCAGCAGGAAAAGATTGCGCGCTGTCATGAAACCCTCCTGGAAAAACAAGTTGCGGTTTCTTAGACCCCGGAAATGGGCATTTCAAGCGAGAGAAGCGGTGAATCGGTACGCTTCATTTCCGGTCGCGATGGTTGCTCCTGTGGCCGCAAACGGATTAGAACAGCCGTCACAGTTTCATTTCCTGGAGGTTCCATGGCTTCAGCACCTCTCCATCTCGACACGCCTCTGGTTCGGACATCCCCTGGCTATAGCGCCAGCGGCAAGCCGCTCTGGCTGAAGCTCGACGCATTACAGCCTTCCGGCAGCTTCAAGCTGCGCGGTGTCGGCCGGCTGTGCCAGCACGAGGTGGAAGATGGTGCCCGCGAGATCTTCTGCGCCTCCGGCGGCAATGCCGGCATTGCTGCGGCTTATGCCGGCCGGGCGCTCGGCGTGCCGGTCACGATCGTCGTGCCGGAGACGACGGCGGCCGATGTGCGGCAGACGATTGCCGCAACCGGCGCCAATGTTCTCGTCCATGGTTCGGCTTTCGATGAAGCCAACGCTCATGCGGTCGAGCTCGCAGAGAGCCGTAAGGCGACCTATGTGCACCCTTTTGACCATCCGCTTCTGTGGGATGGTCATGCCACGCTGATCGACGAGGTGGTGGCGAAGGGCGTGACATTCGATTGTGTCGTCACCAGCGTCGGCGGCGGCGGGCTGCTGGCCGGCATTGTCGAGGGGCTGAAACGGAACGGGCTTTCCGACATTCCCGTCATCGCCGTCGAAACCGAAGGGGCGGCTTCGTTTCATGCCAGCCTCAAGGCCAATGAACGCATCTCGCTTCCAGCGATCACCTCGATTGCAACGTCGCTCGGCGCAAAGCAGGTGGCGCAGCATGTCTTCGAGCTGCCGAAGCAGCACCCGATCGAAAGCGTTGTCGTCAGCGACGCCGATGCCATCGCCGCCTGCCTGAAATTTGCCGATGCGCATCGCATCCTCGTCGAGCCGGCCTGCGGCGCCGCCCTTGCCGTTGCCGATGTGCGTGCCGGACTGCTTCAGCGTTTTGACAATCCGCTGATCGAGGTCTGCGGCGGAATCGGCGTGTCGCTGGAAAAACTGAGGGTCTGGAAAGAGAAGTTTTTCTGAGCTGCGCCAGTTACAGCGTCCTTTGCGCGCGTGAGATGCGCGCCGCTATAAAGAAAAAGCCGGGCAAAAGCCCGGCTTAATCGATCGGCAATTGGTCAGAGCTTAAGCGGCCCAAGGGTGCGACGCGACGTTCTTCTTTTCGAACTCGTCGATCGCCTTGCCCTTTTCCAGGGTCAGGCCGATATCGTCGAGGCCGTTCAGCAGGCAGTGGCGCTTGAACTCGTCGAGATCGAACTTGATCGAGCCGCCATCGGGGCCGGTGATCTCGAGGTTCTCGAGGTCGACCGTCAGGATGGCGTTGGAGCCGCGCGAGGCGTCGTCCATCAGCTTGTCGAGGTCTTCCTGGCTGACCTTGATCGGCAGGATGCCGTTCTTGAAGCAGTTGTTGTAGAAAATGTCGGCGAAGCTGGTGGAGATCACACAGCGAATGCCGAAATCGAGCAGCGCCCAGGGAGCGTGCTCGCGCGAGGAACCGCAGCCGAAATTGTCGCCGGCGACAAGGATCTTGGCATCGCGATAGGCTGGCTTGTTCAGCACGAAATCGGGATTTTCGGAGCCGTCTTCATTGTAGCGGGCTTCGGCGAAAAGGCCCTTGCCGAGACCCGTGCGCTTGATGGTCTTCAGATAGTCCTTCGGAATGATCATGTCGGTGTCGATGTTGACGACCGGCAGCGGCGCTGCAACGCCCGTGAGCTTCACGAATTTATCCATGACCCATGCTCCATTTCAGCAAATGTACTTTCCTGGATGTGCATCTAGTCCAGTTTTTTGCCGAAATGAAGGAGAATCTTTCTAAAGCGTACCGCGATCTTTCAGATTCGCTTGCTACGCTTTAGGTCTGGTCTGCCGCATGTCGTTCTCGCAAAACCGCTGCACACTATTGCGCGAACTGCTTTCAAATGGCGGCCACGCGACGTTTCGCGTGACCTGGCGACGGTACGCGTCCGGTTATTTGGCGGGCGCGTTCAAGCCCCAGAGCACGCCGAACGGGTCGCGAAGCTGGCCGTAGCGGTCACCCCAGAACATCAGTTCGACCGGCATGACGACTTCGGCGCCGGCGGCCACCGCACGATCCCACCAGAAATCGATATCGTCGATGACAAGCTGGATGGCAAAGCCTTCATGACCTTTGAAGGGATGGCCGTGTTCGGGATAGGCATCCGCCAGCATCAGGGAGCTGCCATTGATATAGAGATGAATATGCATCGTCCGGCCGCTTTCATCGACCGGTACCCGGTGGGCCTCTTCGGCGCCGAAGGCCTTCTTGTAGAATTCCGCGGCCTTCACCGCGCCGTCGACCGTCAGATAGGGCAGCAGGCCATTCTTCACCGGCGGTAACTTGGCCGGCTTGTTTTCCGTCGTATCCATGCACGTCCTCCATCGTTTTTGAGCGCCGGCAGAATGCCCGGCTGCTTCAAAGACGTATCACGGAAGCATGATGCGACAGTGTCGCCAATTTTTTTGAAAGCAGGCCTCAGAGATCGATGATCGTGCCGCGACCGTCGTTCCAGATGCGCATCTCCGGCTTGCCGTTGTTTGCCTTGGCGCGGACCGGAGCGGGCTTCATCTTCATCGAAAGCGCGCGTCCGACCATGAGCACGGTCAGGATGCCGCCGACAGCAAGCGTCACCGAGAAGGTGAGAAGCAGCATGGCGACAAAGAAGGTGGCGCCGGCCAGCATGAAGAAGATGGAGCGAATGTTCTGCATGGGTTTGAGACCTTTCTACAGAAAGGAA
Organism: Rhizobium sp. NLR8a; assembly: GCF_019685235.1. Classification (NCBI taxonomy): domain Bacteria; kingdom Pseudomonadati; phylum Pseudomonadota; class Alphaproteobacteria; order Hyphomicrobiales; family Rhizobiaceae; genus Rhizobium; species Rhizobium sp. NLR8a. Next base: position 297,250 of record NZ_JABDWI010000005.1, on the reverse strand, counting down.
TGTGGTCCTTCCTTTTCCTCTCTGCAAGGCAAGCATGGCTTTTTGTTGTCTTGCCGGGCTTTGCGAAGCTTGGCACTAATGGATGATGAACCAAACCAAACCTTTCCGCTCCGCAAGTCTGCGCCGCTCGGTGCTGAGCGTGCCAGCCATCAATCTCCGCGCGCTCGAAAAGAGCCGTTCCCTTGATTGTGATGCGGTTATTTTCGATCTGGAGGATTCCGTCGCGCCCGAGAACAAGGGCCATGCGCGGGAAAATCTGCGTGCTTTTTTTGCCGGACCGCCGCTCGAGGGCAAGGAAAGGATCATTCGCATCAATTCTTTGTCATCCGGATTCGGGGCGGCAGATCTCGATCTGGTCAAGGCGCTGTTGCCCGACGCCGTTCTCCTGCCGAAGGTGGACGCGCCTCGGGATATCACCGACATCGGCGATCTGCTTGCCGATGCGGATGCCCCGGAGGAGTTGCGCATCTGGGCCATGATCGAGACGCCGCGCGGCGTGCTGAATGCCGGAGCGATTGCTGAAGCCGGCTGCATGCTGGGGGCGCGGCTCGATTGCCTGGTCGTCGGCCTCAATGATTTGCGCAAGGAAACCGGCGTCCTGCCGCAGCCGGGGCGAAGCTTTCTCGTGCCTTGGCTGATGCAGGTCATTCTGGCGGTCAAGGCCTATGGGCTTGATGCGCTCGACAGTGTCTTCAACGATTTCCGGGATGACGAAGGTTTCGATGTCGAATGCGGGCAGGGGCGCGCCATGGGTTTTGCCGGCAAGATGCTGATCCATCCCGCGCAGATTGCGGCCGCCAACCGGCATTTCGGCCCGAGCCCCGAGGAGATTGCCGAAGCGCAGGCAATCATATCAGCCTTTGCCGATCCGGCTGCCCAAGGCCTGAACGTCATCAATGCGAACGGGCGGATGATCGAACGGCTGCATCTTGTCCAGGCCGAAGCTCTGGTTCATAAAGCTCGCCTGATTTCTGCAAGAAAGCCCGCCTGATGAAACTCTACCGCTTCCTGACCGGCCCCGACGACGCTTCCTTCTGCCACAAGGTCACCGCCGCCCTCAACAAGGGCTGGTCGCTGGAGGGCCCACCGACCTATGCCTTCAATGCCGCAACCGGCGCGATGCAATGCGGCCAGGCCGTCGTCAAGACTGTCGAAGGCAAGGATTACGATCCGGAGATGAAGCTCTCCGAGCAATAGCGCGTTCTGCCGAACGCACGGTTTCAGCGCTCGGCGGCTTCCTCGGCGCTGGCCTCGATCCGCTCCATATCCTCATCGCTCAGTCCGAAATGGTGGCCGATCTCGTGGATCAGGACGTGAGTGATGATATCGCCGAGCGTCTCGTCGTTTTCTGCCCAATAATCGAGGATGGGGCGACGGTAGAGGCGAATGCGGTTCGGCATTTCGCCGGTTTCCACGGTGAAACGCTCCGAAATTCCCCTGCCTTCGAAAAGGCCGAGCAGGTCGAAAGGCGTTTCCAGCGCCATATCCTCGAAAACGTCGTCATCGGGAAAATCCTCAATCTCGATCGTGAGATTGGTCGTCAGTTGGCGGAATTCATCCGGTAGATGGCTGTAAGCCTCCATGGCCAGCGACTCGAAAGTGCTGATCGTCGGCGCATGGCGGTCCCGCCAATCATCGCTCAGGTCTATGCGGGCCATGAATATTCCTTCCTTTGCGGGCCCATATAGAACCTTTGCCGCCGATTTTCGAGTGCGGAATCAAAGGCAGGAATAAATTCATAGAAAATGGTTGTTGACTCTTCTTCAGCTCTCTGGAATCCATAAGAACATAACAGGAACAATACGGACGGAGTAAACGCCATGGCGCAGAACGCCCTGGCGCGCGAGCGGCTTTTTGCGCTCCGCGAAACCATCGCCAAGCTGGAAGGAAAGCCTGCGCCGGCGCTTGCGGCAGCGGAGCGGGAAGCCCTGGCTTCGGGTGAGACCGGGCGGCAGGATGCGGAACGGAATGGACGCAGACAGCGCTTGTCGTTTGGGGTGGCATCGCTCGACGAAGCGATGGAGGGCGGGCTGCCGCTCGATGCGATAACGGAAATCCGTTCGGCGCTTTTCCGGGATGCGGGAGCCGCCAGTGGGTTCGCCCTTGCGGCCGCAACGCTGCTGCAGCGGGTGGAGGAGGAGGCGAGCGACTGTTCGCCAATACTCTGGATCGGCGATCCGGTCTCGACGATGGAGGCCGGCCTTCCCTATGCGGTGGGTCTGCAGGATTTCGGCCTGCGGCCTGAGCGTTTCCTGCAGGCTTTGCCGCGCAAGCTCGATGAGGCGCTCTGGCTTGCGGAAACCGCGCTGGAAAGCGGCGCCTTTTCGGTGGTCATCCTGGAGATCAGGGGCAATCCCGCGCATGTCGGTCTGACCGAGAGCCGGCGGCTCGGTCTTCGCGCCAAGGCGGCCGGCCGGCCGCTCTTCCTGCTTCGGCAGGCAGGAGAGGAGGAGGCGAGCAGCGCCGCCTTCCGGCTGCTTGCCGAGCCTGCGCCAGCCGGCATGCGGGCTCTGCCGGGTGGATCGAGACTTGCCGGCAGCATCGGCAATCCGGTTTTTCATCTCAGCCTGGAGAAGAGCCGCAACCCGGCTCCGCTCTCCCTTCTTCTGGAGTGGAACCCTCATGAACGTCAGTTTTTCCCCATCAACGAGCCAAGGCACGCTCTTACTCCAGACGAACGGTCAGCGTATCCTGGCGCTCAGCTTTCCGCACCTTTCGACGGACAGGATCGCCCGCAGAAAATGGGGCCTCTCCTGGCGTTCGAGAGGGCGTCCTGAGGCTGCGCCGATCGTCTGCGCCGGAAAGCACGAAAATGCCATGCGGCTGATGGCGCTGGACGAGGCCGCGGAGGCGCTTGGCCTGAAGAAGGGCCAGGGTGTCGCGGAAGCGCGCGCCATGCATCCGAAACTCGATATCGTCGAGGAGGATCCGGCCGCCGATGCGCGGCTGCTCGAAGCCATCGCCGACTGGTGCGACCGCTATACGCCGTTGGTGGCGATCGACGGACGGGACGGGCTGTTTCTCGACATTAGCGGCTGTGCCCATCTTTTCGGCGGCGAGAGAGCGCTGCTGAAGGATATTCTGCTCAGGCTTTTCCATATGGGGCTCGACGTCCGGGGTTCGATCTCCTCTTCGCCCGGCCTTTCCTCGGCCGTCGCTCGTTTTGGCAATGGCGGCGTCATCGAAGACGAGGAAATGGAGGATATGCTGGCGCCGCTGCCGGTCGCCGCGCTTCGGCTGAACGAAGACACCGTGGCATCGCTGAAGAAGCTCGGGCTGAAATATATCGGCGATGTCATGAATGCGCCGCGGGCGCCGTTGACCCGCCGTTTCGGGGCAAGCCTGCTATTGCGGCTCGATCAGGCGCTCGGACATGATGAGGAACCGGTTTCGCCGCGCCTGCCGGTTGCGAGCCTTTCGGCCGAGCGGCGGCTGGCCGAGCCGATCGGCACCGAAGAGGATATTCTCGTCCTTGCCGGCCAGATCGCCGTGTCGCTGAAACCCTCCCTGGAAGCCCGCGGCGCCGGCGGCCGCGTCTTCGAACTCGTGCTGTTTCGGGTCGATGGCCGGGTTTTCCGGATTTCGGTCGGCGCTTCACGGCCGCTCAGGGAGCCGAAGCGGATCGCGGATCTTTTTTCCCAGCGTCTGCAGGCAATTCATGACGATCTCGATGCCGGATATGGTTTCGAGATCCTGCGGCTGAATGTCGTGCGCCATGAGCCCTTCGAAGGAACGCAGGGCGATTTCGACGGCGGCCGGCAAAGAGAGATCTCGCTTGCAGCTTTCATCGACCGCGTCTCGGCTCGCCTTGGCGCAGACTGTCTCCAAAGCTTTCAGCTCCGTGAAAGCCATGTGCCGGAGCGTGCGGTTATCATAACCCCACTCATGGAGAGTTTTCCGGCGCATCGCAGGAGCGAGGGAAGCCGTCTTTCCGCCGCTCGCAGCGAGCGGCCTCTGAGGCTTTTTGCCCGACCGGAACCGGTGGAGGCCTTGCTCGCCGAAGTTCCGGAAGGGCCGCCGCAAAGTTTTCGGTGGCGCCGCTTGCAGCATCAGGTTCTGCGCAGCGAAGGCCCGGAACGGCTTGCAATGGAGTGGTGGATCGATGGCGCCGCCGCCAAAACGCGTGACTATTTCCGTGTCGAGGACAATGCCGGGCATCGTTTCTGGATTTACCGCGAAGGCTTTTACGGTGAAGAGCCGCCGCCGCGCTGGTTTATGCACGGGATTTTCGCATGAGCGCGGCGCCTGCATTTTTCGAGATCGGCGCCCGCACCAATTTCTCCTTTCTGGAGGGCGCTTCGAAACCTGAGGAAATGGTGGTGCAGGCCGCGGCGCTGAAACTTTCCGGTCTTGGAATCGCCGACCGGAATTCGGTTGCCGGTGTCGTCCGGGCGCATGCGCAGGCGCAGGAGATCGAAGAGAAATTCAGAAGAAGGCACGAGAAGAACCTCGACGGCAGAGAGGAAGAGAAGATTCTCGATCCAATCCGGATTCAGCCGGGCGCCCGTCTCGTTTTTTCAGACGGAACGCCTGATATCCTTGCTTATCCTGAGAACAGGCGAGGGTGGGCGCATCTCTGCCGTTTGCTGAGTGCGGGAAATTTGAGAGCGGAAAAGGGATCCTGCCTGCTTTACGAGGCGGATATCATGGAATGGGGGGACGAGATGATGCTGGCCCTCGTTCCCGGCCAGGCGGCTGCCGTCGAGCCTGTCGCCCAACAGGAATTGGAAGCCTGTCTCGCCCGGTTCCGGAACCGTTTCGGCAAGGCGTTTCACGTGGCGCTGGCGCCTGCCTATGATGGCCGCGACAGGCAGGTTTTCGCGGCACTTTCCGTAATCGCCGCCCGCCACCGCATTGCTGTCATCGCGACCAACCAGCCGCTCTATCACCATACGGATCGCCGACCCCTTTCCGATATCGTCATTTCGATCCGCGAGCATGTTCCGATCGCCGAAGCAGGTTTTCTTCTTGCTCCGAATGCCGAGCGTTATCTCAAGGGCCCACGTGAAATGGCCCGGCTGTTTCGCGATTATCCGGAGGCGATCGCCAATACCGGGACATTCTTCGGCAGGCTTTCGTTTTCGCTCAATGAGCTGAAACACAATTACCCGCCGGAAAACGATCCCGGCGAGACGCCTTATGAAACCCTCGAACGTCTGACGAAAGAGGGCGCTAAGAAGCGCTATCCGGATGGCGTTCCTGCTCAAATCCAGACCCAGATCGACTATGAACTCGATCTCATCCGGGAGAAGAAATACGAGCCTTATTTCCTGACGGTCCACAAGCTCATCCAGCATGCGCGTTATGAATTGAAGATTTTGTGCCAGGGCCGCGGTTCTGCAGCCAACTCGGTCATCTGCTATTGCCTCGAGATCACGGAAGTCGATCCGACCAAAAGCACACTGCTTTTCGACCGCTTCATCTCGATGGATCGCGACGAGCCGCCTGACATCGATGTGGATTTCGAGCATGACCGCCGCGAAGAAGTCATCCAGCACATCTACAGAAAATATACCAAGGAGCATGCCGGGCTGACGGCTGGCGTCACCACCTATCGCACTCGTTCCGCCGGCCGCGAGGTCTCCAAGGCCTTCGGGCTTTCGGAGGACGTCCAGGCGGCGATCAGCAGCCTGGTCTGGGGCTGGTCGGAGGATAATCTGTCGGAGCGGGATGCCAAGGCGGCTGGGCTCGATATTTCGGATCCGGTGACATCAAACGTTCTGCGCTATGCGTCCGAACTCCTCGGATTTCCGCGTCACCTGACCCAGCATGTCGGCGGCTTCGTCATCACCCGGGATCGGCTCGATGAAGTCGTGCCGATCATGAAGACGGCGATGCCGGATCGCTATATGATCGAATGGGACAAGGACGATCTCGACAACGTCAAGATCCTGAAGGTCGATGTTCTGGCTCTCGGAATGCTGACCTGTCTCAGAAAGGCTTTCTCGCTGCTCGAACTGCATTATGACGTGAAGAAAACCCTTGCCGATCTCGGCAACAGGGAACACGGAGACGAGGGCGTACCGGTTTATGACATGATGTGCCGGGCCGACACGCTGGGCGTCTTTCAGATCGAAAGCAGGGCGCAGATGAGCATGCTGCCCCGGCTGAAGCCGCGCCGATTCTATGATCTCGTGATTGAAGTGGCAATCGTCCGCCCGGGGCCGATTCAGGGCAATATGGTCCATCCCTACCTGACGCGGCGGGAGCAGTCGCATTCTCCAGGTTTCAAGATCGACTATCCGAAAGACGAGATGATCCCGATCCTCAAGCGGACGCTCGGCGTGCCACTGTTTCAGGAACAGGCGATGCAGATCGCGATTACGGCGGCGGGCTTCTCGCCTGCCAAGGCCGACCGCCTGCGCCGCTCGATGGCGACCTTCAAGCGGTTGGGAAAGGTCAACGCGTTCAAGGATGATCTGATTAATGGCATGACCCGCAGAGGCTATCCGAGGGACTTTGCCGAACGCTGCTTCAGCCAGATCGAAGGCTTCGGCGAATATGGCTTTCCGGAAAGCCATGCGGCTTCCTTCGCCCTGCTGGTCTATGCCTCGTCCTGGGTCAAGGCCTATTATCCAGACGTCTTTTGCGCTGCCATGCTCAATTCGCAGCCGATGGGCTTTTACGCGCCGGCGCAGCTCGTTCGTGATGCCAGGGAACACGGGGTCGAGGTCCGACCCGTCGACATCAACAGATCCAATTGGGATTGCCATCTCGAGGAGGCGGTATTCGACAGAAATGCCGTCGACAGGCGGCATGCCGATATGCGAGCCCTCATCAAGGCAAAGCGAGCCGTTCGCCTCGGCTTCCGGCAGGTCAAGGGTCTGTCCGAGAAGGCGTTGGAGAGCCTTCTTGCCAACAGGGGCGATGGTTATGGCTCGGTTCGTGATCTCTGGCTGCGGTCCGGCCTCGACAAAGCCGATATCGAAAGGCTGGCGGATGCCGATGCCTTCGGTTCGATCGGCCTGTCGAGGCGTGAGGCGCTTTGGGCTGCAAGGGCGCTGGATACGAAGTACGCTCCTGAAAAATTGCCTCTGTTCGATCGGGTGAACCATATCGATCTGCAGGTCGAACCGAAGACCAGCCTGCCTGATATGCCGCCAGGCGAGCAGGTGATCGAGGATTATCGTTATCTGTCATTGTCGCTGAAGGCGCATCCGGTGTCTTTCCTGCGGGAGGAATTCCGAAAGATGGGCATCACGCGCAATGTCGATCTCCTGACGGTGCCGAACGGAAAGAGAGTGACCATCGCCGGTCTGGTGCTGGTGCGCCAGCGCCCGGGTTCGGCCAAGGGTGTAATCTTCATGACGCTGGAGGATGAAACCGGTGTCGCCAACGCTATCGTCTGGAGCAAGATATTCGAAAAATACCGGGCGGTCGTCATGGGTGCCCGGCTCGTGAAAATCCGGGGCAGGCTGCAAAGCCATAGCGGCGTCATCCATACGGTCGTCGAGCATATGGAGGACATGACGCCGGCGCTTGGCATCCTGCAACGCGAGGCCCGACGTTTCGGTGCCTGCGAGCGCGCCGACGAGGTGCTGAGGCCAGGGGTTGATCCACGACAGAGAAGGCTTGCGAATGCGCGGGAAGGGGCGGAATTGGAAAGGGAGGCGGGCGCCGCGGGCCGCCATGCCGGTGTGGTGGAAACCGCCGAGGTCATGCCGCGCGGGCGGAACTTTCATTAGCAGTCGGATCGACCGGATCACCGGCATGCCTCATCGTGTGATCGCCGCACAGTTCCAGTCAATCTGCAACAGGCCGCGCCCATCGCTTCCAATCGATGCCGTCTGATTCGAATTTTTTCTTGACAGCCACCATCTTCTTTAGCAGAAAACACGATAGTCAATGTCATGTTTGGAAATGAAGACGTGCTTGTCTGCAGCTGCAATTACATAACCGACAAGGAAATCCGGGAGGTTATCACCAACCTTCTCGACGACGACTGTTGGCAGCTTATCGTGCCTGCGAAGGTCTACCACGCCATGGAAAAACGCGGCCGTTGCTGCGGCTGCTTCCCCAACGTGGTCGACATTATTATCCAGACGACCGAGGAATATCACGCCCGTCGCCACTCGACGGAGGCCGAGATATTTGATTTCATGTCGCGCTTGAAGCAGTTCCATGAGGAAAACAGGAGAGCGGACATTGAAAGGCGACAAAAAGGTCATCGAGCGGCTTAACGAGGCACTGTTCCTCGAACTCGGGGCGGTCAACCAATACTGGGTCCACTATCGTCTTCTCGAGGATTGGGGCTACACCAAGCTCGCCAAGAAGGAACGCGCCGAATCCATCGAAGAGATGCATCATGCCGACCGGCTCGTCGCCCGCATCATCTTCCTCGAAGGCCATCCCAATCTGCAGACCCTGGCCCCCCTGCGCATCGGCCAGAACGTCAAGGAAGTCCTCGAAGCCGATCTCGCCGGCGAGTACGACGCCCGCACGGCCTACAAGAAGTCGCGCGATATCTGTTATGAAGCCGGCGATTACGTCTCGATGAAGCTGTTCGAAGAGTTGCTGGCCGATGAAGAAGGCCATATCGACTTCCTCGAAACGCAGCTCGATCTGCTCGAAAAAATCGGCGAAAGCAAATACGGCCAGCTCAACGCCGATTCCGCTGACCAAGCCGAATAAGCTCCTACCAGGTGCCGGCCGCCTTAGGGCGGCCGGCACTCCCGTGCTCGCCGCGCCCAAGCCGGAAGCATCCGGGCATGATCAGTCTTCCGATTGCAACGCCGCCAGATGCTGGAACTCTGCGATCACCTGGTCATAGACGGCGCGTTTGAAAGGAACGATCAGGCCCGGCAGTGCATGCATCGGCTTCCATTCCCAGGCATCGAATTCGGGATCGTGGCCGCCGGGCGGCGGGTTGATAGCGATCTCGCTTTCGTCGCCGTCGAAGCGGAAGGCGAACCAGCGCTGCGTCTGACCGCGGAATTTTCCTTTCAGTCCGATGCCGATCAGCGCCGGCGGCAGATCATAATTGATCCAGTCCCGCGCTTCGGCGAGCAGCGTCACCGTCCTGATGCCGGTTTCTTCATAAAGCTCGCGATAGGCGGCATCCAACGGATTCTCGCCCTTGTCGATGCCCCCCTGGGGCATCTGCCAGAGCTGCGGCGAGCCGTCATATTCGGAATTGCCGTCGGGGATGCGCCGGCCGGCCCAGACCAGGCCATCGCGGTTCAGGATCATCACGCCGACGCATGGGCGATAGGGCAGATCCTCGGCTTTCACGGTCGCCTGGCTCATCTTCTTCTCCGTTGAGGTCATCATCTCAGGGGTTTCTGGGGTCGTTGGAAAGCGCTGCGACGCCGACGATCTCGATGCCGCGCATAGAAGCTTCCTCGCTCCACTTGGCAATGGCGTCGACGCTTTCGTCAAAAGCCGAGGCGACGCCGATCGCCTGGCCGTTCTTGCGAGCGATGCGTTCGAGCTCGTCGAGTTTCTGCAGGATGGCGTTGACGTCGAGCTGGCCGTCGAGCTGCAGATCGGCAAAGACATAGGGCAGTTCAGTCCCCTTGGCGACATCAGCCGTTTTCGACTGCGCCGACGTCCCGTCGTCGAGGAAGAGCAGGCCACGCTTGCCGATATCGCGCATGACCGGTTCCATGGCGGCAGGGTCGGAAAGGAAACGGCCGCCGAGATAGTTCATGATGCCGGTGTAGTTGGTGATCTCGCCCATCGCCTTGTGGAGGTTCTCGATGTTGCGGGCGACAGGCTTTGAGGTCAGCAGAGTCTCAGGGCCCGGATCGTTCGCCGGGTAATCAAACGGTTCCAGCGGCACCTGCAGAAGGATTTCATGGCCGCCGCGGCGAGCCTCCTGCATCCAGCGCTGGAGGCTGTTGCCGCTTGCGGCAAAGGCTAGCGTGATCTCCTCGGGTAATTCGGCGATGGCGCGCTGCGTTCCCGTCTGGCTAAGCCCGAGGCCGCTGACGACAATGGCGATGCGTACACCGCGGGCGCCGGACGCGGGACGGGCATACTGATCCATCGGCCGTCGGCCGTCGGGGCCGACGATCGGCAGCCTGCCATAGGCCGAATCCTCAAGCAGCGTCTCGTTCGGCAGCGCCGCCATGCGCGGATCCTGGCCGATCTGCATCGCATCGACCAATACCGGTCCGCCGCCGTCGCGGGGGCGGGGGCTGTATTTGGTGACGACGGAGCCGTCACCGGTGACCATCTGCTCGACATTGGCGCCCGAACGCGGTTCGGCGCGCGGCATGCCATCCGCCGCCTGGCCGGCCGGCTTTTGCGCTGGTTGCGGTGTGCCGGAGGAGGGCACTGCCGCCTGATCGGTTGCCGGCGGATTTTTGCGTTCGAGCCCGTCGCCGCGAAACGCCGTATAGAGCGAGAAGCCGCCTATCGCAAAAAGACACAGACTGGCGGCGATGCGGCCGAGAAGCAGCACTCCCGGCCGCCGGCTGCCGGTTTTGCGGTTGCGCCCCAAAGGCGCATGCAGGTCCGTTCCCAATTTTCTCGCCCGCTCCAAACCGGGAAACAGCAGAAAGGGTCAAGGCCGGGCGAGTGCCCGGCCTTGCAATGATCGATTACTTGGCGACGACGGCCTTGTCCGGGTTCGGCGGGAAGGCCGGATCGGTCTTCTTGCCGCGCAGCAGGTCGAGCGCGTAGTTCAGCTGAACGTCATCCTTCGGGTCCGGCGGCACATAGGCAACGGAGCCCGAACCCTCGTCGGTTTCGCTCTGGCCCTTGATGTGGCCGCGCAGGCTGGATTCGCCTTCGGTCACCATCTTGCCCTGCAGTTCCTCCGGCAGCGGCTCCTCGACCTTGATGTCAGGGGTGATGCCGGTGCCCTGGATCGAGCGGCCCGACGGCGTGTAATAGAGCGCCGTGGTCAGGCGCAGCGCGCCGTTTTCGCCGAGCGGGATAATCGTCTGGACCGAACCCTTGCCGAAGGAGCGCGTACCGAGAACGGTGGCACGGCGCAGATCCTGAAGGGCGCCGGCGACGATTTCCGATGCAGACGCCGAACCGCCATTGATCAGCACGATGACCGGCTTGCCGTCCGTCAGATCGCCTGGCCCGGCATTGAAGCGGCGGGTTTCATCGGGATTGCGGCCGCGGGTCGAAACGACCTCGCCACGCTGCAGCAGGGCGTCGGAGACGTTGATCGCCTGGTCGAGCAGGCCGCCCGGGTTGAGGCGCAGGTCAAGGACATAACCCTTCAGCTTGTCGGCCGGAACGGTGTCCTTGATCTTCTTGATCGCCTTCTCCATGTCGGGATAGGTCTTTTCGGTGAAGGAGATGATGCGGAGATAACCGACATCGTCCTCGACGCGCGACTTGACGGCCTGGACGGCGACGACGTCACGGACGATCGTCAGTTCGATCGGCTTGTCGGCGCCCTTGCGGATCAGCGTCAGCTTGATCGGGGTGTTGACGGCGCCGCGCATCTTCTCGACGGCGTCTTCCAGCTTCAGGCCGCGAACGGACTGCCCGTCGATCTCGGAAATGTAGTCGCCGGCGAGAACACCGGCCTTGGCGGCGGGCGTGTCATCGATCGGGGTGATGACCTTGACGAGCTCGTCTTCCATCGTGACTTCGATGCCGAGGCCGCCGAATTCACCCTTGGTCTGGGTGCGCATGTCTTCGGCGTCCTTCGCATTCATGTAGCTCGAATGGGGGTCGAGCGAGGACAGCATGCCGTTGATGGCGTTTTCGATCAGCTTGTCTTCGGCCGGCGGCGTAACGTATTGCGCGCGCACCCGTTCGAAGACGTCGCCGAATACCGACAGTTCCTTGTATGTGGAGGATCCGGCTGCTTCTGCCGGCACACCTGCCGAATAAATGACGCTCATCGCGGTCGCACCCATCAATGCGCCGACCAGAACAAGAGAAGCCCTACGAATCATTGCGTGCCTTTCCAGTGTCCTTGGCGGTCCACCACGGTCGGGAATCGACCGGTTTACCGTCTTTTCGAAATTCAATGTAAAGCGTTGGCCGGTCCGTTTCCAGCGCCAATGCAGTTGCGCTTGCCACTCTTTTCGCTCCCATCACGGCGAGCGGCTCGCCGGAGAAAACGAATTTTCCCTGACGGGTATTGATCGTATCCATTCCCGAGAGAACCAGGTGGTAACCGTCGCCCGCGTCGAGAATGACCATCTGACCGTAACTGCGGAAAGCGCCGGCAAAAACCACCAGCCCGTCGGCCGGGGCCGTCACCACTGTTTCGGGGTTGGTGGCGACCGTCATTCCCATGGCTTCATGCCCGGTGCCATCGGCATCGCCGAACTGGCGCAGGATATCGCCTGCCACGGGCAGTTCCAATTTCGCCCTCAATTCTGCGAAGGGATATGCGGGCGCAATGCGGTTTTTATCGGGCACGCCGCTCTCGGCCAGCGCCTTCGCCTGAGCCCGCTGCTCGTCCGTCAAGAGCTTGCGGTTCTCCTCGGCTTGGCGAGCGGCGGTGGCCGCTTCGCGTACCGAGGCGATCTCGGATTCCATTGAGGCGACGAGGCCTTCGAGGCTGGTCGCCTTGCCCGCGAGTTCCTCGGACCGCTTCTTCTCGGCCTCCAGATCAGCGGCGTTGCTGCGGCTGAGCTTGTCGTTTTCGGCAAGCAGCAGGTCCATGCGCCGCTCTTCCTCAATGCCATCAGTCATCGTCGCTGTCAGCTGCGTCTTCTCGGCGGCGCTTGCCGTCTGCAGCGCGGCCAGGCTTCCGAGATCGGCGGCGAGCTTGTCGGTTTCCTTGCGAATGCCGGGCACGACGGCGCCGAGCAGGATGGCGCTGCGCACGGAAGCAAGCGCGTCGTCGGGGGTGACGAGCAACGCCGGCGGCGGATTACGGCCCATGCGCTGGAGTGCTGCCAGCACCTCGGCCAGCAGTCCGCGGCGTTCATGCAGGGAACGGCGGATGCCATCCTCCTTGACGCCGAGGTCGGCAAGCTTCTTTTCGCTCTCGAGGATCTGTTTTTCCAGCCCCTTGCGGCGGGCGGCGGAATCGATCAGCGCCTGGCGAATGCTCTGCGTACTCTTTTCCAGATTGGCGATACTCTGCTGGAGTTCGTTCACCTTGTCGGAGGACAGGCTGATTGATTTCGACAGGGTTTCGAGTTCGGCGCGGGTCTGATCGCGTTTGGCGGCAAGTTCGGCGGCCGGATCGGGCGACGGCGCCTCGGCGGGCGGCGGGCTTGAAGCTTGTGGCGCTTCCGGGGCGGCATCCTGGGCCCGGACCGAAAACGGGCTTGTCGAGACGAGGATGACCGCAACACCGAAACCGGCCGCAAGTGCCGGCAGAATCATGCGGTGTCGCCTGGTTGGAGTCGTCGTCATGCGTGTCCGGGCACTCTCTCAAATCGCGCGGAGACTAAGCTGATTTGGCACGCTTTGCCAGAAAGTTTGCAGGAGAAAGCCTGCCTGCGCAAAACACGGCTGCGTGACAATGCGGCGCGCAGCCAAAGCCATGGACCGAGCCTGAACCGTCAGACGCGGTGATAGGGGTGGCCGGACAAGATGGTGACGGCGCGGTAGAGCTGCTCGGCGATCAGCGTGCGCACGAGTTGGTGCGGCCAGGTCATTTTGCCGAGGCACAGTGTGGCGTCGGCCCGATCGTAAAGGGCGGGATCGAGGCCGTCGGCTCCGCCGATCGCAATCGTCAGCTCGCGTTTTCCCTGGTCACGATAGGTGCCGAGCAGGTTTGCGAAGGCTTGGCTGTCGAGCGCCTTGCCGCGTTCATCGAGAAGAATGAGAACACTGCCCTCGGCCAGCGATTTCAGCAGCATCGCCGCCTCTTCGCGCTTGCGGGTCTCCGCATTGGAGGCGCGGCTTTCGCCAACTTCGGTAATACGGGTGAATTCGAGGCCGACCGCAGAGCCGGCCTTGGCAAAACGATCGAGGTAACGGGCCACGAGATCCTTTTCGGGGCCGGACTTCAGCCGTCCCACCGCAAAAAGACCAATTCGCATTTCCCCGCTCCTGCTCGTGACGGCATTTCAGGCACACGATACACCGCCGCCGGCTTCGCATGTTTCCCGGCCAGTCAAATGCCGCATCTCAGGCGCCGGGCGATGCCGGCCTGCCTGTCAGTGCCGTGTTTCCTCATCCATATCCGGAGCCGCCCACATCTTTTCGATGTTGTAGAACTCGCGGATTTCGGGACGGAACACATGCACGATGATGTCACCGGTGTCGATCAGGATCCAGTCGCCGCCTTCCTGACCTTCGACGCGGGCCGTACCGAAGCCTTCGTCCTTGAGATCGGTGAGCAGGTGATCCGAAATCGCCAGGACATGCCTGTTCGAGCGACCGGAGACGACGATCATGTAGTCTCCAAGCGCCGATTTTCCGGCAATGTCGATGGTGACGATATCTTCAGCTTTGGAGTCCTCAAGGCTGGTGAGGACGGCTTCTAAGGCGCGGGCAGCGGCATCGGCGCCACGTTCCGCACTCTTCGGGACAACGGCGAGCGTTTTTCCCTTGGCGTGTACTGTTGTCAGTTTTTTCCCTTTCCTGGAATGACAAACCATGCACAACACGAGATCCGATCACGACCGGATCATGGTTAAGATAGGCATCAATCCATTAATGTTTCAAGACGTGCTAAGGTACAGAGCCGCCGAAAATCCGATCTGGCGTCCGAATTGAAGAATATTGCCGCTCGGGCTGCTTGTGCGGTCGGTGTACAGTTTCCGTGCCGCGGCGTAAAGTGCCGCAAATTCCTCGATTTTTCGATTCAATGACCGACCCCGCCGCAAAAACACCTGTTCCCGTCCTGCGAATCAGCTTCCCGAATGAGCATCGTCTCGGTCACGGCAAGATGGAGCTGCTGGAGCATATCCGCGCGACCGGATCGATCTCGGCGGCCGGGCGGGCGATGGACATGTCCTATCGCCGAGCATGGCTGCTTGTCAGCGAGATGAACCGGATGTTCTCAGAACAGGTGGTGGAGCCGCAACGCGGCGGGCAGAAGGGCGGCGGCGCGGCATTGACACCGTTCGGCGAAGAATTGCTCGCGCGTTTTCGCCGGATGGAAAAGACGGTGCGGGAGAGCCTTGCCAAGGATCTCGCCTGGCTCGAAGCCAAGCGCAACCTGCTGCCTGGCGAGCACGGTTGATCAGCCTTCCAGGGCAACCGTCTTGATGATGGCGAAGACGGTCTTGCCAGGCCGGAGATCGAGGCGCTCGCAGGATAGTGCGGTGATACGCGAAAGAATGGCGTTGCCGCCGCAATCGATCCGGATTTCGACCGTTCCGTCCTCGCCAGACGATATCGCCTCGATCCTGCCTTCGAGAATGTTCAGCGCGCTGAGGCCCTCGGGCCTGGCGGTCGCCAGCATGACGTCGCGCGACGGAATGCGGATGCGCACCGGTCTGCCGGGCGGAAGCACTCCGCTCGGAATATGCAGTTGGGAGGATTTCAGAGCGACGGTCGACAGGCGGTGACGCGCATCGAAGCTTTCGACGGTGCCTTCGAGCAGCGCGCCGGCCTCTTTCCGGTCGGCGGCCGCTGAGGGACGGCTCAATATGTCGACGGCCGGGCCGGTCGTTTCCACCTTGCCGTCGCTGAGGACGACGACCTGATTTGCGAGTCGTGCCACCTCGGCGATCGCATGGCTGACATAGACGATCGGAATTTCGGTTTCATCACGCAACCGCTCGAGATATGGCAGGATCTCGGCCTTGCGTGCCTCGTCGAGGGCGGCGAGCGGCTCGTCCATCAAGAGCAGGCGGGGTGAGGAGAGAAGGGCACGCCCGATCGCGACGCGCTGTTTTTCGCCGCCGGAAAGTTTTGCCGGGCTGCGTTCCAACAGCGGCTCGATGCCGAGCAGGTCGATAATATGATCGAAGCTCTCACGGCGTGCCGCCTTTGGGGCAAACCAGCGGCCGTAGGAAAGATTGGCTCGGACGCTCAAATGCGGAAACAGCCGTGCCTCCTGGAAGACATAACCGAAACGGCGGCGGTGTTTCGGGACGAAGATGCCAGCTGTCGTTTCGGTGAGGCGCTCGCCGTCAAGCACGACGCGACCTTCATCCGGCCGGGCGAGACCGGCGATGATGCGGATCAGTGAGGTCTTGCCGGAGCCGGAGCGGCCGAACAATACGGTTACACCGCCTTCGGAGGTAAAGGCGGCGTCGAGCGCGAACGCGCCGAGCCTTTGTTTTGCCTCGACAATCAGCGTCATTCCGGATCAATCCTTCGGCCGGCGAGACGAGCAAGGAACTCCGAGGCAAGCAGAGCGGCCATGGAAATGGCGACAGCGACCAGCGTCAGTCGCAGCGCGCCGGCATCACCGCCCGGCAATTGGGTGAAGGTGTAGATTGCTGCCGGCAGCGTCTGGGTCTCGCCCGGGATGTTGGAGACGAAGGTGATCGTCGCGCCGAACTCGCCCATCGCCTTGGCGAAGGAGAGGATCATGCCGACGATGATGCCCGGGAGCGTCAACGGCAGGGTGATCGTCAGGAAAACCCAGGCAGGGCCGGCGCCGAGCGTTCCGGCCGCCTCTTCCAGCTTGCGGTCGACCGCTTCGATCGACAGGCGAATGCTGCGAACCATCAGCGGAAAGGCCATGACGGCACAGGCAAGTGCGGCGCCCGTCCAGCGGAAGGAGAAGATGATGCCGAAATAATGGTCGAGCAGGCTGCCGATCGGGCCGCGGCGACCGAAGAGGATGAGAAGAAGAAAACCGGTGACGACGGGCGGCAGGATCAGCGGCAGGTGAACGATGCCGTTCAGCAACGACTTGCCCCAGAAGCGGCCGCGGGCCAAGAGCAAGGCAACGAGAATGCCGAAGGGCAGGCTCGCCAGCATTGCGACGATCGAGACGCGCAGGCTGAGCAGGATTGCCGTCCATTCCTCGTCGCTCAAGCCGAATATGTTCAACTGCGGTCGTCTCCCTGGAAAATCAGACATCATTCGACGCCTGCCCTTCATCTGCCTGCCGGCACCTTCTCCCGCTCGCTGGGCGAAGGGGAATGGCCGCAACCTCTCCGTTCCTCGCCAGCCTCTCGCATGGCACGTCCCCTCGCCCCGTTTACGGGGAGAGGGTTAGGGTGAGGGGCAGCCGCGGCTTGGTGCCTAACCTGCTGTACATCAACCGATTGCAGATGCTCGGGACAAGCCCGAGCATGACGAAACATTAGTTGGCCGACTATTTCAGAATAGTGAAACCCTGCGCCGTGAGGAAAGCGGCTGCCTTGTCCGACTTCAGGAAGTCGAGATAGGCCGCTGCATCCGGGTTCTTGCTCTCGGCAAGAATTGCGACCGGATAGATGATCGGCGGGTGGGCGTCGGCCGGGAAGGTGCCGACGATCGCGACACCCTTATCGGCGGCCGCGTCGGTCTGGTAGACGATGCCGTAAGGCGCTTCGCCGCGGGAGACGAGGGCGAGGGCGGCGCGCACGCTTTCGGCGCCGGCGACCTTGGATTCGACCGATGCCCAGACACCGAGTTTTTCCAGCGCGGCCATGCCGTATTTGCCTGCTGGGACCGATTTCGGCTCACCCATGGCAAGCCTGCCGTCACCGAGCAAAGCGGCGAGATCGAAACCCTGTTTGATCTCGACCGGCTTTGCCTTGTCCTTTTCGGCCACGAGCACGAGCCGGTTTCCGAGCAGGTCCGAACGGCTGTCGGCTTTGATCAGCTTCCTCTCCGCGAGATAATCCATCCAATCGCGATCCGCCGAAATGAAGATATCGGCCGGGGCGGCGTTTTCGATCTGCTTGGCAAGTGCCCCGCTCGCCGCATAGGAGGCGACGGCTTCTTTGCCGCTCTCACTGGTCCAGGCGGCATTGGCGGCGTCGAGCGCGTTCTTCAGACTCGCCGCGGCAAAGACGGTCAGTTTTTCAGCGGCTGCGGCCGGCGCCGGCAGTGCTGCCGCGCCGAACCAAAGAGCCGCGATCGCGGCGGTTGCCAGTTTCGTCCATTGGCGGCGGTTCCGCATGCTTTCACTCCCCAGGATTCGAAATATTTCGACGAATATAACGATGCTCACTGTCTGGCTAGGGATATATTCAGAAAAACATAACCGTATCGACTGCCAATCGGCCTTACCTATTCAGGAGGTGCATGGCTTTCTGAGAACAAGACGTCCGCAGGCTGCAATCAACGGCGAATGGCGATCGGTCAGACAGAGTAACCGCAGGGCAAAGCGGCTGTACTGCAGGGCTTGCCGATTAAAGCGGCAGCTTTCGTTACCCGCAGTGTTGCATCGGTCGCATTGCTGCATTGCACAAAATGATATTCACCTACCGGCTGAATATGGTACAACACACCCATCGAAACGGCTTTCTCCTCCTCCCATAGCCGTTCGACAGGATCGGCAACACTCCTCCTCCCAAGTTGTCGGTCGAGTTTATAAGCCCGACGGATCTCCTCCCCCGTCGGGCTTTCTCGTTTCCGGGATTTTTCTGAAATTCAGCTACCGACCGGGACCGGCAAAGCGCCGTTGCGGATTGCCGTCGAGCTCAGGCCGGAGCGTGGCCCGTGGATGAAGGTCCAGGCTGGCGCCCGCTTCTTCCAGAGAACACGTGCGTCGTCTTCGTCGATGCGGGCGAAATCGAAGGTCCGCGTCATTTTCGAAGAGAGGTAGGAGAGCGTCGCTCCCGGCCGGTCGATCACCGCGATCGGGAAGGTGCGGGCGATCTCCTGCCATTTCTGCCATTTGTGAAATGTCTGCAGGCTATCGGCGCCCATGATCCAGATGAAATGCACATGGGGATTGCGAGCCTTGACGCGGGCCAGCGTATTGGCGGTGTAGCTGACGCCGAGCGCCTGCTCGAAAGCCGTGACCTTGATGCGCGGATCGGCGGCGACACGCTCGCTTTCGGCAATGCGCTCGGCAAGCGGCGCAAGAAGATTGCGGCTTTTCAGCGGGTTGCCGGGGGTCACCATCCACCAGAGCTGGTCGAGACCGAGCCGCTTGATGGCGATTTCGGCGACAAGTGCATGGCCCTCATGCGGCGGATTGAACGACCCGCCGAACAGGCCGACGACCATGCCGCGCTCGCTGTGCGGCATGCGGAGATAACGTCGGTCCAGCTTATCCGTCGTCACGTCAGGGTCGGGTCTGGCCGGCACCGCGCACCCGGTATTTGAAGGAGGTCAGTTGTTCGACGCCGACGGGGCCACGGGCATGCATCTTGCCGGTGGCGATGCCGATTTCCGCGCCCATGCCGAACTCGCCGCCGTCGGCGAACTGGGTCGAGGCATTGTGCAGCAGGATCGCCGAATCGACTTCGGTGAAGAAACGCTCGACCACGCCGGGGTCTTCGGCGATGACGGCCTCGGTATGGTTCGAGGAATATTTCTGGATATGGGCGATCGCCCCCGATATGCCGTCGACCACAGCGACTGAGATGATCGCGTCGAGATATTCGGTCGACCAGTCCTCCTCCGTCGCGGGCTTGAGGCCGGGCGCAACCTTCAGCACCGCCGCCGAAGCGCGGATCTCGCAGCCGACGTCAGTCAGCACCTCAAGCAGTGGCGTCAGATGCGTGCCGACCGCTGCAGCATCAACGAGCAGCGTCTCGGCCGCCCCGCAGATGCCGGTACGGCGCATCTTGGCGTTGACGACGATCTTCTTCGCCATCTCGAGATCGGCCGAGCCATCGACATAGATGTGGCACAGGCCTTCGAGATGCGCGAACACCGGCACCCGGGCCTCGTTCTGGACACGGGCCACCAGGCTCTTGCCGCCACGCGGCACGATGACGTCGATTGCCCCATCCAGGCCGCGCAGCATGGCGCCGACGGCGGCGCGGTCGGTGACCGGAACGAGCTGGATCGCATGCTCCGGAAGTCCCGCCGCCTTCAGGCCCTCGACCATGCAGGCGTGTATAGCCTGCGATGAACGGCGCGAATCCGAGCCGCAGCGCAGGATGACCGCATTGCCCGCCTTCAGGCAGAGCGCCCCGGCATCGGCGGTAACGTTCGGCCGGCTTTCGAAGATCACGCCAATGACGCCGAGCGGCGTGCGGACACGTTCGATCTTCAGGCCGTTCGGTCTGTCCCAGGCCGCGATGACTTCTCCGACCGGATCGGCAAGGGCGGCGATCGCACGGATTCCCTCGGCCATCTCGGCAATGCGCTTGTCGTTCAGCGTCAGCCGGTCGACGAAGGAGGCAAGCGTTTCGCTGCCTTCGATGTCCTTCAGGTCCTTGGCGTTTCCGGCCAGGATATGCGCCTTGTTCGCCAGGATCGCGTCGGCCATGGCGTTCAGGGCCTTGTTCTTCGCCTCGGCGGAGGCAAAGCCCAACGGTCGCGCGGCAGCCTTCGCCTTGCGGCCGATGTCATTCATCAGCACGTCAATGTCAGGGCCCGGCGCAACGGTATCAAGCATAGCTCGCGTCCTTCTTCTGCCTTTCCGATCTCGACCGGATCTGCGCGGTCATCACCATATCGTCGCGATGGACCATGGCAGCCCGTCCGGCATAACCGAGGATGGCTTCGATCTCCGCCGATTTGCGGCCGGCAATGCGGCGGGCGTCCTCGGCATCGTAGCTTGCCAGGCCGCGGGCGATCTCGCGGCCTGAAGGGCCGATGATCGCCACGGTGTCGCCGCGGCTGAAGAGGCCGGAAACGCTGCGCACGCCGGCGGGAAGCAGGCTCTTGCCGGCGCCGAGCGCCGTGACGGCGCCCTCATCGACATGCAGTTCGCCTGCCGGCTGCAATTGTCCGGCGATCCAGGTCTTGCGGGCGGTGACGGGCGTTCCGGAGGGGGCGAACCAGGAGGAGCGCGCGCCGTTTTCGATCGCCGACAGCGGGCTGTCGGTCTTGCCCGAGGCGATGATCATGGCGCAGCCCGAGGTGGTGGCGATCTTGCCGGCATCGATCTTGGTGCGCATGCCGCCGCGCGATAGCTCGGAGGCGGCGCCGCCGGCCATCGCCTCGATCTCCGGGGTGATTTCGGCAATCGTCTCCAGGAAACTCGCATTCGGATCGAGATGCGGCGGGGCGGTGTAGAGGCCGTCAATATCGGAGAGTAGGATGAGCAGGTCGGCGCCGGTCATCGTCGCCACGCGGGCGGCCAGCCGGTCGTTGTCTCCATAGCGGATTTCGCTGGTCGCGACCGTGTCGTTTTCGTTGATGATCGGCACGGCGCCGATCTTCAGCAACTGATTGATGGTGGCGCGCGCATTGAGATAGCGGCGGCGTTCCTCGGTATCGCCGAGCGTCAGCAGGATCTGGCCGGCAACGATCTCGTCGCGCGACAGGCTCTCCGACCAGGCGCGCGCCAGTGCGATCTGGCCGACGGCGGCGGCGGCCTGGCTTTCTTCCAGCTTCAGCGCGCCCGAGGGCAGGTCGAGCACCGAGCGGCCGAGCGCGATGGCCCCTGATGACACGACGAGCACGTCGATACCCTTGGCCTTCAGGCCAGATATATCGGCGCACATGGCATCCAGCCACGCCTTCTTCAGCCCGGCCTTGCGATCGACCAGCAGGGCAGAACCGATTTTGATGACGATGCGGCGGTAGCGGCCGAGCGGCTTACGGCTGGTCATCGACCCCATCCTCGTCCTTGCCCTCTTCTCCGACGACCATGTCGCGATGCCGGAGTTTCGGCGCCTTGGCCGGTTTCTCCTCGGTATTATTCTCGACGATGATGTCGCGCAGTGCACGCAGAACCTCGGTCATGCCCCTGCCTGTCACAGCCGAGATCTGGAAGGGGGTCTTGCCGCAGGCCTTGGCCAATTCCTTCGTCTTCTTCTTCAGTTCGGCCTCATCGAGAACGTCGATCTGCGACAGCGCCACGATCTCGGCCTTGTCGGCCAGATCGTTGCCATAGGCTTCGAGTTCATGTTTGACCGTCTTGTAGGCCTTGCCGACCTTTTCTTCCTGGGCGGAGACGAGGTGGAGCAGCACGCGGGTGCGCTCGACGTGGCCGAGAAAACGGTCGCCGATGCCGACACCTTCATGGGCGCCTTCGATCAGGCCCGGAATATCGGCAAGAATGAACTCCCGCTCGTCGACCGTGGCAACGCCGAGATTCGGATGCAGGGTAGTGAAGGGATAGTTGGCGATCTTCGGCCGGGCGCGGGTAACCGATGCCAGGAAGGTCGACTTGCCGGCATTGGGCAGGCCGACAAGGCCGGCATCGGCGATCAGCTTCAGCCGCAGCCAGAGGGTTTTTTCCTCGCCGGGCAGGCCGGGATTGGCCCAGTCGGGCGCCTGATTGACCGAGGTTTTGAAATGGGCATTGCCGAAGCCGCCATTGCCGCCATGGGCGAGACAGTAGCGCTGGCCTTCCTCGGTCAGGTCGCAGATCAGCGTTTCCCGGTCTTCCTCGAAGATCTGGGTTCCCACGGGAACCTTGAGCGTCACGTCGCTGCCGTTGGCGCCGGTGCGGTTGCGGCCCATGCCATGGGTGCCGATGGTCGCCTTGAAATGCTGCTGATAGCGGAAATCGATCAGCGTGTTGAGGCCGTTGACGGCCTCGACCCAGACGTCGCCGCCGCGTCCGCCGTCACCGCCATCGGGGCCGCCGAACTCGATGAATTTCTCGCGCCGGAAGGAAACGCTGCCCGCGCCACCATCCCCGGATCGGATATAGACCTTTGCTTCGTCGAGAAATTTCATTTTACTTCCAATATTCCGTGGCAGTTGGACGGCCCGTCTTGGCCCATTCGATATAGGCGGTTCCGACGGAGGTCAAAGATTATCGTGAATTTTGTGAGCTATAACATACAGTACGGCTTCGGTCTCGACGGCCGATACGATCTCAAGCGCATTGCCCGGAGCCTCGAAGGCGCCGATGTCATCGCGCTGCAGGAGGTGACCCGCGGCTTCTGGCGCAACGGTTTTGCCGACATGGTGGCTGATATCGCAGCCTTCTTTCCCGACCATTTCTGGGCGTATGGGCCGGCCTGCGACGTCCATATCGACGGGGGCGAAGGCGGTCTGCAGCCGGTACGAGGCACGCGTTTTCAGTTCGGCAATATGGTGCTGTTGCGCTGGCCGATCCTGTCGACGCGGACTCTGCTTCTGCCGCGCAGCCGAACCATCGCCAAGATCAACCTGCAGCGCGGCGCAACCGAGGCGCTAATCGCCATCCCGGGCGGCGCGATCCGCGTCTACTCCGTCCATCTCGACCATGTCTCGGCCGACGAGCGCATTCGCCAGCTGCAATTCTTGAACGTGCACATCAACGCATTCGTCCAGGAGGGCGGATCGCTGACGGGGGGTGGCGAGCTTGATCTGCCGGAGCTGCCGCTGCCCGAGGACTATATGATCATGGGCGATTTCAACATGGAGCCGGAATCGCCGGAATATTGTGCGCTTGCCGGCGCCGGCGGCGGATATTACGGCCGTGTCGCCAGGATCGGCACGCCGGTCGATGCCTTTGCGGCGCTCAAGGCTTACGGGCCTGAGAGCTACAGCTGGATGGATCCCGAAGATCACGGCAAACGCATGCATCTCGATTATTGCTTCGTCAGTTGCGGCCTGGGCGGCCGGTTGAAATCCGCGCGGATCGATACGCAATCCCTCGGCTCCGATCATTTTCCTGTGTGGGTCGAGATCGGCGATTGACGAAGACGCCGCCGAGCCGGCGGCGCCTCCTTTTTCGACTTCTGAGAGCATGATGTTGTCCGAAAACCGCTCACACTTTTCGGCATAATGCCGGGTTACGCAACCTTGCGCGGCTGCAGCGCGCCCGGCTGCAGCACGGTTTCGATGTGCGACACCATGGTGTTGCGGGCGAAACAATAGATTTCGCCGCAACCCGTCATGCGGAACCCGAGCTTCTCCTGCAGCCGCAGCGAAGCGGGGTTGTCGGCGAAGACACCGGAATGGACAGGCGTCTCCGGCATGCGGCGCGAGAAGCGCTCGATGATCGCCGCCACCGCCTCGCTCATATAGCCGCGCCGCCAGTAGTAGCGGTTCAGCCAGTAGCCGAGATGCCAGCGGCCGTGGCGCAGCTCGATCGAGACGGTGCCGATATGGACATCGTCCTTGCCTGTTATCGCGAGCGACCAGTCCGGCAGGGTGCCTGACGTGACCGGCATCAGCCAGTCCAGCGCATCCTGCCGGTCGAACGGCGCGGGCACGCGGGAAAGCATGCGCGTCACCGCGAAATCGGAGAGCGATTCCGCGATGGCGGGCGCATCGCTCAGCCGGTGGGGGCGGAGCGTCAGCCGAGTGGTCGGGATGACCGGCGCGGGGCCGGGCATCATCGACCTGGTGTCCGGCCTTTGCAGTGCCGACGTGCTCATGCGATGTTCCCCCAGCTTCGGAGTGACATCCAGGTCTTGCGGTCGAGCCTGTACCATTCCACAGGCACGTTGCTGCCGAGCGCCAGCGAGGCAGCAAGCCCCGAACCCTGGAACTGGAAACCGCACTTCTGGATGACACGCCGCGAGGCGACGTTCATCACCCGGCAGCGGGCGTCGATCTGGTCGACGTCCTGACGGGTTCTGAACACCATGTCGACGAGGGCGTGGCAGGCCTCGGTGGTGTAGCCCTGGTTCCAATAGGGCTCACCCAGCCAGTAACCGATCTCGACGGTCTTGCCGTCGGTATGCGGTTCGACGCCGCAGCATCCCATGAATGCGCCGTTTTCGGCTTTGGTGATCGCATAGACGCACTTGCCGATCTCGCCATTTCGCGAACGCCAAACAAAGTCGGCGGCATCATTGGCGGTATAGGGGTGCGGCATACGCGATACCATGGTGGCGACTTTGGCGTTATTGGCGAGATGGGCAAGGGCGTCGATGTCTTCTTCGTGGGGCGCGCGCATGACGAGCCTTTCCGATAACAAGACAGGGCAATCGGTCCTTAACCGCTCCGGCCTCAGCCGTTCCTTGGAAGACCGCTGGTCTTCCGGGGAAGACCGTGATTGGTCTACCCTTATCAATTCGCCTTGCATGTTCAGTCCTCCTGTTTGGACAAAGAAAAAGGGGAGATGGCGCCCCATCTCCCCTGTTTTCTGGACTGGACCTGGTACGGCCAGCCGGGTCGATGAGACGCCGGCTGTTTTTGAGCGCTACCGGCTTATTCCGCTGCTTCCGCTTTCGGCATGACAGACACGTAGACGCGACCGTTGGCCTTCGTTCGGTAGTCCACATTGCCGGCGGTAAGTGCAAAGATCGTGTGATCCTTGCCGAGGCCGACGTTGGAACCGGGATGCCACTGCGTACCGCGCTGACGCACGATGATGTTGCCTGCGATGACGGCTTCGCCGCCGAACTTCTTCACGCCAAGGCGCTTGGATTCGGAATCGCGACCGTTGCGCGAGGAACCGCCAGCTTTTTTATGTGCCATTGGAGTTCTCCTTTAAACCTGAAACCCGTTGATCTTACTTGGCAGCCACGATGTCCGTGATACGGACGACCGTGTGATGCTGACGATGGCCGCGCGAACGCTTCGAATTCTGACGACGGCGCTTCTTGAAGGCGATGACCTTCTTGCCGCGGGTCTGGTCGACGACTTCCGCCTTGACGGAGGCGCCGGCTACGAAGGGCGCACCGATCGCCGCGTCGGCGCCTTCGCCGATCACGAGGACTTCGGTGAATTCAATGGAGTCGCCAGCGGATGCTTCAAGCTTCTCGATGGTCAGCACGTCGTTGGCTGCCACACGGTACTGCTTACCGCCGGTCTTGATGACTGCGAACATTTTTTATCCTTTCATGTTCGTTCCGGCGCTCCCCGCAAATAGCAGGTGGCCGTCTTTTTATCAGTCGAAGTTAAGCAGGGATTTCAGGGAACTGGCCCGGAACTCTGGTCTGCCGGTGAAACCCCGCGCGAGCGCGAGGCGGGCAAGGGGCGGACTACTCCACTCCTATTGCGGATGCGGGATACGCGAGTGACAGAAAGGTGTCAAGGCAAAAGGATGGAAAAGCTTGAGATTTCGGCTTGCCAACCTGTCATATGCCCGTTATGAGAACGCCCGCGCCGAACAAGCGCCGACCAGACCGCGGAGAGGTGGCAGAGTGGTCGAATGCACCGCACTCGAAATGCGGCATACCTGCAAGGGTATCGTGGGTTCAAATCCCACCCTCTCCGCCACTCATTTTCTGTCCATGTCGGCTTCGCAGGTCTGATTTTTCAGGCGAAATCGGCGCGACTCTCCCCGATCCCATTTGTCGGTCAAGGCCGGCGGTAGTTCGCCGCCAGCAGTGTCGCCATTTCGGCGCGGCAGTCGCGGAGCGGGCCGACATCCTGGCTTGCCTTTGCCATCGTCATGGCGCCGGAATAGGCGGCAATGACAAGCGTTGCGATTGTCCGCGGATGGAGCCCGATGGCGCGCTTTTCCTCCAGATCTGCCGCAAACTTGGCGAAGAGCGCTTTGTGCCAGTCTCCGAACACGGCACTGACAAGTGCGCGCATCTCTGCGTCGTGTTGGGAAACTTCCATTGCCATATTATTCAGCGGGCAACCGGAGACCCGGTCCTTTTGTGTCAGTTCACCGATGATGGCTTCAAAAATCAGGTCTATGGCCGTTGGCGCATCGGCGCATGTGCGCAGCGGTTCGATCCATGTCTGCCGAACGGCGGCAGCGACGCGATCGCGGATGACTGCAAGCCCGAGGTCACGCTTTGCAGGAAAATGATGCGCCAGTGCGCCGCCGGACACGGAGGCCCGCTCGCGCAGTTCCAGCATGCCTGTTGCGAGATAACCCTGCGTGACAAAGGCGTCATAGGCGGCATCGATGATCCTGCGGCGCACGCCCTCGGGATCATTGTTTCTTTTGGTTTCGATCATGGCGTCTCAATTCAGTCGGCGTGCATTCTAGCAGCTTGACAAAACAGGTCAATTGTCCTGTGATAAAAACAGGATGATCGACCTGTCAGGAAAACTATGGACCCTCACCTCATATTCGAGCTTCGCCGCTACCGGCTCCTTCCCGAGCGCAGAGAGAGGTTGATTCGCCTGTTTGATCGCGAGTTCGTTGAGCCCCAGGAGGCGTTGGGCATCCGCGTCGACGGGGAGTTTCGCGATCTCGGCGATCCCGATTGCTTTGTGTGGGTGCGCTCCTTCAAGAACATGGAGGCCAGAACGGATGCGCTCGCATCCTTTTATTCGGGCCCCGTCTGGAAGGAGCATGGACCGGCCGCGAACGCGACGATGCTGAATTCGGACAATGTCCTGCTGCTGAAGCCGGCGGCCGGTGTGCTTCCATTTGCGCATAACCTGCCGAGGCAGAAAGAGGCGGAGCGCGCGGAAGCACAAGGGCTGATCGCCGTGAACATCTGCTCGCTCGCACCCGGAACGGGAGAAGATTTCTCGGAATTTTTCCGCGCCAGGGCGATGCCGGCCATGCTGGCGGCCGGTGCGCGGATCGAGGCGGTGTTCATGACCGAGCGAAGCAGGAACGGTTTCCCGCGCCTGCCGGTTCGCGAGGGGGAAACGGTGTTCGTCTGGTTTGAAGCGCACGCGGATCAAAGCGGTGCAGCCGCCTACCAGCAGCGGCTGCGGCAGAATCCGATCTGGACGGCGGAGATTTATCCATGGATGGACAGCCGGTGCTGGCGGAGTATCGATGTCGCACTGTTGACGCCGACGTCGCGGTCGCTTTGCGCCTGGTGAGCGATCTTGCCCGCACGCCGACGCAGTTCCTTCCAAGGGCAGTCATCGAACACTTATCTCATGATCGACCCGGGTCGATTTTGTCATGTAGTGCGGTTGATCGGTTTATTTTGCGAACTATCATCAGCACCGGATAACGGCGGCACACCTGCAGAAACCGCCTGTGTCTTCACCTTGATCTCATCGCCACCCATACCGACCTGATCGCCCCTACTTTCAACCGAGGTTTCCCATGCGCATTGCCGTCGGTGGCATCCATATCGAATGCAGCACATACAATCCCGTTCTGAATGAGGAAAAGGACTTTCGGGTGTTGCGGGGGGAGGGGCTGCTGGAATCGCCCTATTTCGCTTTTCTGAAGGATTATGATGCCGAGTTCCTGCCGACGATCCATGCCCGCGCCATTTCCGGCGGGCCGGTTTCGCGCGCCACCTATGAAGGCTTCAAGCGCGAATTTCTCGAGCGGCTGAAGCCGCTGCTGCCGCTTGACGGTCTCTATCTTGCCATGCACGGCGCCATGTATGTCGAAGGCATGGAGGATGCCGAAGGCGACTGGATCAGTGCTGCCCGCGCACTGGTCGGCGAGGAATGCACCGTCTCGGCAAGCTACGACCTGCACGGCAACGTCACCCAGCGCATCATCGACGCGCTCGACATTTACTCCACCTATCGCACGGCGCCGCATATCGATGTCGAGGAGACGATGCGCCGCTCGGTCTCCATGCTGGTCAAGAGCTTGAAAACCGGCGTCAGGCCGTTCGTTCTCTGGGCGCCGATCCCGGTTGTCCTGCCCGGCGAGCGCACCAGCACGGTCGATGAGCCGGCAAAGAGCCTCTATGCCAGGCTGCCCGAGATCGATGTCATGGCCGGCGTCTGGGACGCATCGCTGATGGTCGGTTATGTCTGGGCCGACGAACCGCGCGCCACGGCCGCCGCTATCATGACCGGCACCGACCGTGCCGTGCTCGAGCGTGAGGCAAGGAGGCTCGCCAAGGCCTATTGGGATGCCCGCGAAGACTTCGTCTTCGGCTGCGAGACCGGTTCCGTCGAGGAATGCGTCGCGAAAGCGATCGCCAGCCCGACCGCGCCTGTCGTGCTCGCCGAATCCGGCGACAACCCGACCGGCGGTGGCGTCGGCGACCGGGCCGATGTCCTGGCCGAGTTGATCGCCAAGGGTGCTGACGGCGTCGTCTTTGCCGGAATCGCCGACAAGGCGGCGACTGAGGCCTGTTATGCCGCAGGTGTCGGTGCGCAGCTTGTCTTGAGCGTCGGCGCCTCGCTCGATTCCAAGGGCAGCAGGCCAGTCAATGCCCGATTCACCGTCAAATTCCTGCATGAGACCCGCGACCCCGCCGATCGGCAGGCAGTCGTTTCGATCGGCGGCATCGATCTCGTGCTCTCGGCCAAACGGCGGCCCTACCACAATATCGCCGATTTCACCCGGCTCGGCCTCGACCCGCATGGCGCCAGGATCATCGTCGTCAAATCGGGCTATCTCTCGCCGGAACTTGCGCCGATTGCCAACCCGAACCTGATGGCGCTGTCGGAGGGCGTGGTCGATCAGTTCGTCGAGCGCCTGCCGCGGCTGCGCAAGCAGCATCCGACCTACCCCTTCGACAAGGAATTTGCCTTCGAGCCGAAAGTCTTCCGTTCCGCACGCGCGCGCTAGCCCGATCCTAGGCATGGTCCCCAGAAGGACAGCTGACATGACCGCATTCACGACCCGTCCCGAAATCCTCGGCACCTTCGGCGTCGTCACCTCGACGCACTGGATCGGCTCCGCTGTCGGCATGAGCATTCTCGAAAAGGGCGGCAATGCATTCGACGCCGCAATAGCGACGGGTTTCGTGCTGCAGGTCGTCGAGCCGCATCTGTGCGGGCCGGGCGGCGATCTGCCGGCGGTGATCTATTCGAAGAAAAAGGACAAGGTCGAAGTCATCTGTGCGCAAGGCCCCGCACCGGCCGGCGCCACGATCGAGCACTATACTGCGGAAGGCCTGACGCTGATCCCCGGCGACGGCCTGCTCGCAACGGTCATTCCCGGCGCCTTCGACGGTTGGATGCTGATGCTGCGCGATTACGGCACGATGAGCGTGCGCGACGTGCTGGAACCGGCGATCTACTACGCGAAGCATGGCCATCCCCTGCTGCCGCGCGTCTCGGCCACCATTAAGGGGCTGGCGACTTTCTTCGAGAAGGAATGGCCGACCTCTTACCAAACCTGGCTGCCTGGTGGCCGCGTGCCCGAGGCGCATGCGAACTTCCGCAATCCGGTGCTTGCTGCGACCTGGAAGCGCGTCATTGCCGAGGCCGAGGCGAAAAGCGGGCGGGAGGCGCAGGTGGAAGCGGCGCGCAACGCCTTTTATCGCGGCTTCATCGCCGAGAAGATCGATGAGTATATTAAGACCGCCGAGGTGATGGATGCGAGCGGAAGCCGCCACAGGGGCGTGCTGACGGCAGACGATATGGCGAACTGGTCGGCGACGGTCGAGGCGCCGCTGACCTATGATTATCACGGCTGGACGATTGCCAAGACAGGTCCGTGGGGTCAGGGGCCTGTCTTCCTGCAGACCCTGTCGATCCTGAAGGGCTTCGACCTCGCCGCATTGAGACCGGATGGCGCCGATTTCGTTCATACCGTCGTCGAGGCGATGAAACTCGCCTTTGCCGACCGCGAGGTTTATTACGGCGACCCGAATTTTTCCGAGATCCCTGTCGCGCATCTGCTGTCGGAGAGCTACGCTGCCGAACGCCGCAAACTCGTCGGTGCGGATGCCTCCTTGGATCTTCGCCCCGCCATCTTTCCGGGTTTTGAAGCGCAGCATGACCTGACGATGAAGATGCTCGGCGCCGATTCGCAGACCGGCGCCGTCTACGAGCCGACCATGGCGCATCTGTCCGAAAAGCGCGGCGACACCGTGCATATCGACGTGATCGACCGTGACGGCAACATGGTCTCCGTCACGCCGTCCGGCGGCTGGCTGCAGTCTTCGCCAACCGTGCCCGGCGTCGGCTTCTGCCTCAATTCCCGCGCGCAGATGTTCTGGCTGAAGCCAGGCTTGCCGACATCGCTTGCTCCGGGAAAACGGCCGCGTACGACGCTGACGCCTTCCCTCGGCCTCTATGAAGGCCGCCCGACCCTTGCCTTCGGCACGCCGGGCGGCGACCAGCAGGAGCAATGGCAGCTTTCCTTCTTCCTGCGGCATATCCATCACCAGCTGAACCTGCAGGCGGTGATCGATCAGCCGCTCTTTCATACCGCTCATTTTCCGAGCTCCTTCTATCCGCGCAGCCGCGAACCCGGCAGCCTGATAGCGGAAGAGAGTTTCGGTCCGGATGTGCTCGCCGCGCTCGCCCGAAAGGGCCACAAGCTGACGATCACCGATCCTTGGACGATCGGCCGGCTGACGGCCGCACGACGCGATGCCGACGGGCTGATGCGCGCCGCAGCCACCCCGCGCCTGATGCAGGCCTATGCGGTCGGACGATAGCGGCCGCTTCCCGCAGCGCCCGCTGGCAACAAGTGTCGCCTGGGATAGACTGTGCCGGTGCGGTGCGCGGCGATGCTTTTGCTGCACCGCTTATATGACTTATGCTAGATATTATTTCACCGATAATTGTTAACGACCGATCACCTCCGTTTGTGCTCTCTTATCCCTACGAATCAAAAAGGTTTGATTTGCCCGGAGATGACGACCATGTTCAAGCATGGGGCGATGCAACAGTTGGGTGGGTGCCTATGCTGCAACGGATTGAAGACATTGATGCGGCCCTTATCGACAGGTTGCAGCATTCGGCATTCAAGTACTTCCTGAAATATTCCAATCCCGAAAATGGCCTGGTGGCTGATACCTCGATCGGCGGCGTGCCGGCAAGCATCGCGGCCGTCGGTTTTGCCCTTTCCTCCTATCCGGTTGCCGTCGAGCGTTGCTGGATCGGCCGCAAGGAAGCAGCCGAGCGCACGGTCAATACGCTGCGTTTCTTCGCCGAGGCGCGCCAGGGCGAAGAGCGCCATGCGACCGGCCATCGCGGCTTCTTTTATCATTTTCTCCAGATGGATAGCGGAAATCGCGCCTGGAACAGCGAGCTTTCGACCATCGATACCGCGCTGCTTATCGCCGGCGTGCTGACAGCAGCGCAATATTTCAATCGCGAAGACGACGAGACAGAGACGGAAATCCGTGAACTCGCAACCTTCATCTACGAACGGGTCGACTGGCGCTGGGCGCTGAACAAGGGCGACACGATTTCCATGGGCTGGAAGCCTTCGTCGGGCTTCCTGCGCTGGCGCTATCACGGTTTCGACGAGGCGATCATTCTTTATGCGCTGGCACTCGCCTCGCCGACGCATCCCGTTCCGCAGTCGAGCTACGACGCCTTCACATCCAGCTATTCCTGGATGACGTTCGGTGACCAGCCGTATCTCTATGCCGGACCGCTTTTCATTCATCTCTTCTCGCATGCCTGGATCGATTTCCGCGGCATCCAGGACAGACCGATGATGGAGCGCAACTGGGACTACTTCCGCAATACCCAGATCGTCATCAACATGCAGCGCGACTATGCCGAGCGCAATCCTGGCGGTTTCGTCGGCTACAACAGGAATGTCTGGGGCTTTACCGCCTGCGACGGCCCACCGCCGACCCGGCGCATGCGTGGCGGCCGGCAGCCGAAGGTCCTGGGTTATGCCGCGCGCGGCGCGCCGCTCGGGCCCGATGACGGCACGATCGCGCCATGGGCAGCACTCGCCTGCCTGCCCTACGACCGGCAGGCAGCCCTCGACGGCACCAAGGCGCTGCTGACCACCTATCCGAACCTGCTGTTGGAAGGCGGTTTCCCCGGCGGCTTCAATCCGACCGTACAGACAAAACGTCCGGAGGGCTGGGTCGACGACCGCACCGTCGGCATCGACCAGGGTCTTGTCGTCATGACCGTCGAAAACGCGCGTTCCGATTTCATCTGGAAGCTGATGCGGCAATCGCCGGTCATCCGCCTCGGGCTCGAGCGCGCCGGCTTTACCGGCGGCTGGCTCGAGGGCGTCGAGCCGCAAGAGTTGATGCGTAAAGTCGGTTAGCGCGCAACCCGGGTCGATTTCCGAAAAGGATTATCTCAGCGCTCGAAAACGTGCGCCTTGCCCGATATATCCAGGCGAACGAGATCGCCTGGCGAGGGAAGGGCGACACTCGAGGTCTTGATCCGGATCGGCGGCAGGGCAACGCCATCGAGCGAGACGGCGACCGTGCAGACCGCGCCACCGAATTCCACCTCGACAACCCGTCCGCCGTAGTCGCGATCGCTTTCATCGGCAATGACGCGGATCTGCTCGGGCCGCAGCATGATTTCCGCCTTGCCCTGGCGGCTGCCTTCGACGGCGACATGGCCGAGGGCGCAGTCGGCAAGGCCGTTGCGGATGATGGCCGGAAGCAGTACGGCATCGCCGAGGAACAGTGCCGTCTCGCGGTCCCTGGGATGCAGATACAGGGTTTGCGGCGTTCCCGCCTGGATCAGCCGCCCTTCCCTCAGGACCGCGACCTGATCGGCAAAACTCAGTGCCTCTTCCTGATCGTGCGTCACGAGAACGGCGGTAATGCCGGCCGCCTGCAGCACGCGCGCGACAGCCTTGCGCATGTTTTCACGCAAGCCGGTGTCGAGCGCCGAGAATGGTTCGTCGAGCAGCATCAGCCGCGGCTTGCGGCCGAGCGCGCGGGCGAGCGCCACGCGCTGCTGCTGACCGCCGGAAAGCTGGTGCGGGCGGCGCGCCAGCATGCCGCGGTCGAGCTCGACCATATCGAGCAGTTCGGCGATGCGCCGCTCACGATCGGCAGCACCCCGTTCGAAGCCGAAGCCGATATTTTCAGCCACGCTCAAGTGTGGAAACAGCGCGCCATCCTGCGAGACGATGCCGATGCCCCGCTTGTGAGCCGGCATCGCCGCGGGGCCATCGGCCAACACGTCGCCGTCCAGGGTCACCCTGCCGGTGTCGGCCAGCTCGAAGCCGGCGATGATGCGCAGCAGCGTCGTCTTGCCCGAGCCGGATGGCCCGATGACGGCGGTGCGGCTGCCGGCCTGGACATCGAGCGAAATATCCTTCAGCGCCTGGACGGGCCCGTAGCGCTTGCTGATGTTTTCGATCGTAAGCAGCGTCATTGGCCGGCGGTCCGTTTCGATTGCGTATAAAGCGTCAGGGTGAGCGGCAGCGACAGCACGACCATCATGAAGGCGTAAGGGGCGGCCG
This sequence comes from Rhizobium sp. NLR8a, assembly GCF_019685235.1. Classification (NCBI taxonomy): domain Bacteria; kingdom Pseudomonadati; phylum Pseudomonadota; class Alphaproteobacteria; order Hyphomicrobiales; family Rhizobiaceae; genus Rhizobium; species Rhizobium sp. NLR8a. The sequence continues at coordinate 263,541 of NZ_JABDWI010000005.1, read as the reverse complement.
AGACATAATCGATCTCGCTCGTCAGCGACCAGAATTTCGTCGCCAGCGTATCGACGCCGTTGGGCGAGAGCATCAGCGTCGCCGTGAGTTCATTGGTGATGCCAAGTGCGGTCAAGGCAACGCTGGCAGCGGCTCCCGGTGCGGCAAGCCGCATGGTGATCTGCCGCACCGCCTGCGCGGGGGTGCGGCCGAGGCCCATCGCGGCCCGTTCCAGCTCCACTGGCGCCTGAGCGATGCTGGCGCGTAAGCCGACCATGGCGCGGGGCAGGAAAAGCATCACATAGGCGACGAGCAGCGTTGCGAAGGTCTGATAGAGCGGCAGCACGAGACGCACGGTGATCGTCACCAGCGCCAGCGCCACGACGACGCCAGGCAGCGAGCCGACATAATAGTGGCAGGCTTCGAGCACGCGCTGGAAGCGGCCGGGCGCGCGCACGGAAAGCCAGGCCATGGGGGCTGCGGCAACCGTCGCCAGCACGCCGCCGGCAAGAGCGAGCGCCATCGTCTGCAGGAAAGCAGTGCCGACGTCGATGCGCCAGATCTCGCTGCCGCCGAGATAGAGCCAGCGGCCGAGCGTCATCAACGGCACGCCGAGCGCCAGCACCGCCAGGACGACAGGCAGCAGGATGGCCGGCACCACGAACCAGCCAAGACGCCGGCGATCGGCCGGACGCGGCGAGCCGGGGCCGACGCGGGCATAACGTTCGTTGCCGCGCAGCAGCACTTCGAGACCGAGCAGGAAAAGGCAGCAGGCGACGAGCACGCCGCCGAGCATGTTGGAGGCCGGGCTGTTGTAGGAGGATTGGAACTGGTCGACGATCGCGGTTGCGAAAGTATCGAACCGGATCATGACGAACAGGCCGTATTCCGACAGCAGATGCAGCGCAATCAGCAGCGAGCCGCCGCAAATGGCAAACCTCAACTGCGGCAGCACGGTGCGGAAGAAGACGCGCCAGGGATCGAGGCCAAGGGAGGCGGCGGTATCTTCGATGGCCGGATCGAGACGGCGCAGCGCTGCGGCGACCGGCAGATAAAGGAATGGATAGTAGGCGACAACAGAAACGAAGACGCCGCTCTCAAGGCCGCGCATGCCGGGAATGAGGCTGACCCAGGCGTAGCTGTGCACGAAGGCTGGCACTGCGAGCGGCGCGACTGCCAGCCAGGCCCACAGTCTGGCGAACGGAATATCCGTTCGTTCGGTCAGCCAGGCAAGCGTCACGGCCAGCGCGATCGACAGCGGAATGGTCGCCGATTCCAGGAGAACCGTATTGATGAGGAGTTCGCCGACACGTGGCCGGAAGACGAGCGTTTTCACCGTTTCCCAGCCGACATCGTAAGTGATCCAGCCGATGAAGCCGAGCGGCACGAGACTGAAGATCGCGATGACGGTCGCGAGAAGCATCACCGGCGCGTGCGGCATGCGCCGGCGCGGCAATAGCATTCGCGCGGCCTTCGGCGCGACCGGCGCCCTGTTGCCGGCTACGAAAAATCTGTTGTCCTGCAGCAAGGCCGATGCCTTCATACGCTGAAAAAGGAAGGCAACCGCCTTGGAAAGACAGTTGCCCGATCCCGTCATGCCCTAAGGTTTTCTTGAGCCAAAAGCAATAGTTTTGGCTACTGCAGGCCTGCGGCAGAAAGCCCGAAGCATTCCCCGCTTGAGTGCTGCGACACGCAGAAAGCCTAGATCAGACCTGCCGCCGTCATCAGTTCCACGACCTTCTTGCTGTCCAGCGTCGAGGCTTCGACCTTCGGAGCATTGAGATCGGCAAGCGGAACGAGCTTGTCGTTGGAAAGGGAATCCTTGCCGACGGCATATTCATAGGAGGTGCCGTTCTTGAGAATCGCCTGGCCCGCCTTGCTGGTGACGAATTTCAGGAAAGCCTGCGCTTCCTTCATGTGCTGCGTGGACTTCAGGACGCCACCGCCCGACACGCTGATGAAAGCGCCCGGATCCTGGTTCTTGAAGTAATGCATGCCGACATTCTTGCTGTTCTCGCCCGTCTTCGCCTGGTCGCCGAACCAGTAGTAGTGATAGATGACAGCGCCTTCGACTTCACCTGAATTGACCGCCTTCATGGCAACGCTGTTGCCCTTATAGGGCGTCGCATTGTCTTTGAGACCCTTCAGCCATGCCTTGGTGGTGTCTTCGCCTTTCAACTGCAGCAGGGCAGCGACGATAGCCTGGAAGTCGGCGCCGGCCGGCGCTGCACCCCAGCGGCCCTTCCAGGCGGGATCGGCGAGGTCGAGCAGCGACTTCGGCAACTTGTCTTCGCTGAGCTTGGTCTTATCATAGGCAAAAACCGTCGTGCGGGCGGCAATGCCGGTCCACATGCCGTCGGCCGGACGATACTGCTCCGGGACCTGATCCAGCGTCTCCTTTTCGACCGGGGCGAAGAGCCCGGCGCCGTCGACCAGCGTCATGGCCGGCGAATTCTCAGTCAGGAAAACGTCCGCCGGGGATGCGTCGCCTTCCTGAATGATCTGATTGGCGAACTGCATGTCGCCGCCCTGGCGCATGCTGACCTTGATGCCGGTCTCCTTGGTGAAGGCATCGATCCATTCGCGGCCCAGGCTTTCGTGCTGCGCATTGTATACGACCAGACCCTCATCCTGCGCATTGGCGCTGCCTGCGAGCGCGGTGGCGGAGAGGAACGACGCGGCGAGCGCCAGCACGTGGGAAAAACGGTTAAAAGCAATAGTCATGATGGCCTCCATGGCAATGTCACCCTGCGGGTAAGAGGCGTATATTTTTCTTGACTGTCTATTTCAAGTTTCTTCGCCGAGAAAAAAGCATCACAATATCTTGACCTGATATTGCAGATCGCGTCGGAATAAATATCGATCGAGCCAAAGAAGGCGACGCTCGGCGTCGCCTTCTCGCAACAATGGCTATTCGACGTCGAATTTGACGCCCTGCGCAAGCGGCAGCGTGCTGCCGTAATTGATCGTGTTAGTGGCGCGGCGCATATAGGCCTTCCAGGCATCGGAGCCGGATTCGCGTCCGCCGCCGGTCTCCTTTTCACCGCCGAAGGCACCGCCGATTTCGGCGCCCGAAGGCCCGAGGTTGACGTTGGCAATGCCGCAATCCGAGCCCCGCGCGGAGACGAAGGTTTCCGCCTCGCGCATGTCGTTGGTGAAGATCGACGACGACAACCCCTGCGGCACGGCATTGTGGAGCGCCAGCACCGTGTCGAAATCGCTGTATTTCATCACATAGAGAATGGGCGCGAAGGTCTCGTGCTCGACCGGACCGGTCTGTTCGGGCATTTCGACGAGCGCCGGGCGAACGTAGAAGGCATCGGCCGAACCATTGTCGACGCGTTCGCCGCCGGTCACCTTGCCGCCGGCCGATGCCGCCTCGCCAAGGGCTGCCTGCATCTTCTCGAAGGCCTGGCCGTCGATCAGCGGTCCCACAAGTGTGCCTGTTTCGAGCGGATTGCCGATGGTGACGGAGCCGTAGGCCTTCTGCAAGCGCGGCACAAGCTGGTCGTAGACGCTTTCATGGACGAAGAGACGGCGCAGCGTCGTGCAGCGCTGGCCGGCCGTTCCCATGGCGGAGAAGGCGACGCCGCGCAGCGTCAGGTCGAGATCGGCGCTCGGGCAGACGATGGCGGCATTGTTGCCTCCGAGTTCGAGAATAGCGCGGGCAAAACGCTGCGACAGGCGCGGACCGACGGCGCGGCCCATCGCCGTCGAGCCGGTGGCGGAAACGAGCGGGATCTTCGGATGGTCGACCAGCACCTCGCCGACCTCACGGCCGCCGATGATCAGGGTCGACAGATTGGCGGGCGCCTTGCCGCCCTCGGCGACGAAGCGCTTCAGCGCCTTTTCGAACAGCGCCTGCACGGCAAGCGCGGTCAACGGTGTCTTTTCCGACGGTTTCCAGACCGTGGAATTGCCGCAGACCATCGCCAGCGCCGCATTCCAAGACCAGACGGCGACCGGGAAGTTGAAGGCGGAAATGATGCCGATCGCGCCGAGCGGGTGCCAGCTTTCCATCATCCGGTGTTCGGAGCGCTCGGTAGCGATCGTCAGGCCATAGAGCTGACGCGACAGACCGACGGCGAAATCGCAGATGTCGATCATCTCCTGAACCTCGCCGAGGCCTTCGGAGGTGATCTTGCCGACTTCGATCGAGACAAGACGGCCGAGCGCCGTCTTGGCGCTGCGCAGCTCCTCGCCGAGCAGGCGGATCAACTCGCCGCGCTTCGGCGCCGGCACGGAACGCCATTCGAGGAAAGCCTTGTGCGCCTCTTCGATCGCCGCTTTCGTTTCGGAAACGGAATGTTCTCTGAGCTTGCCGATCTCCTTGCCGGTGACCGGCGAGGAGACAGACAGCGTGCCGCCCTGATAGCGGCCGGCGTCGACGCCGAGTTCGGCGAGCAGCTTGGCGGTTTCGGTGGCGAGATCGAGGACGGCGATGGTCATTGTGGTGTTTCCAATCTTATTGTTCTCAGAAGCGCTTGTCGGTTCTCAGAAGCGGGCATTGGCGAAATGGGCGACCTGAGCGCCGGCTTCGTACCATAGTTCCTTGAGCGCACGGAAGCTCGGCTCTGTGGGTGACGTCAGCGGCAGCGGCAGATCGGCCTCGGCAAGCCGGCCGAGAATATGTTCAGCCAATGTGCGGCCGAAGACCGTGCCGGGGGCTATGCCGCGGCCATTATAGCCTGAAAAGCCGATAACATTCGGGGCGAATTTGTGGAAGCGCGGCAGCGCATTGTCGGTCATGCCGATCTGGCCATACCATTCGCATTCGAATTCGACATCGCCGATCATGGGAAAGAGCCGCTTCAGGGCGCGCTTGGCCCAGCCCTTATGCACCGCAAGCCCGGTATTGCGCAGCGCGCCGACGCTGCCGAAAACGAGGCGTCCAGCCTGATCCATGCGGAAGGAGGAGAGAATGTCCTTGGTGTCCCATGCGCCTTCCCGCCCCGGCAGGATCGACTGACGCAGATTGTGGCCGAGCGGCACGGTGGCGAAATTGAAATAGGGCAGATAGACCTGCTCGTTGCGCACCTGCTCGAAGGGGCCGGTGCTGTAGGCATCGGTGGCGACGATGATCCAGTCCGCGCTGGCTTCGCCGCTTTCCGTGTTCACGGTCCAGAGACTGCCGCGACGCTCGGTTGCGATGACGGGGCTCGACGTATGGATGGTGACGCCCGCCTTGACGGCGGCATGGGCGAGGCCGCGCGCATAGGCAAGCGGCTGTAGTGTTCCGGCGCGAAGATCGAGCAGCGCCCCGGCATAGGCATCACTGCCGATGCGTTTGGCCGTTTCTGCCGCATCGAGCACTTTCACGGGCGCGCCACGCGCGGACCATTGCAGCGCGCGCGCCTCGATCTCCTTCAACCCGTCCGGGCCGACGGCGCAGTGCAGCGTGCCGTTACGCTCGAGTTCGCAGGCGATCGCGTGCTTGTCGATCAGTTCCATGACGAGCTTCGGCGCATTCCCGAGCAACTCGAGCAGGCGTTCGCCGTGAACTGGGCCGAGCACGCCCGGCAGGTCGTTGGGCATCACCCACATGCCGGCATTGATCAGACCGACATTGCGCCCCGCACCGCCGAAGCCGATCTCCTTCGCCTCCAGCAGAACCACCTTCGACCCGGCCTCGGCAAGATGCAAGGCGGCGGAAAGACCGGTATAGCCGCCACCGACGATGACGACGTCGGCCGATACCGCGCCTTGGAGATGCGAGGTCGCCGGCGGTACGCCTGCGGTCTTTTCCCAGAGGCCATGGGAGCGCGGATCATTCAGCATGGCACACCCCGATCGGATGAAACCGGAGTACTCTAGCGCATAAGGACAGGTGTTGAAGCGGCGATTTCACGCAACGGTCCTCAGCTGCAGGGCCGCGAGCCCGAGCGCCCCCATCGCCGTCTCCAGCGATGCGGCCTGCCGCTCCGCATAAAGCGCCAGTTCATCCTGAACCGTCGCTCCGAGTGCAGTCTCGAAGGCGTCGCGATTCGAGCGCGTCGCATAATTCTGCTGCTGGTCGGTGCCGAGATTCGACTGGAAGATGCCGGCCGCGCTGACGGGCAGGAAGTCTTCATAGACGATCGGCGCGAAGGCGAGATAGCCCTTGGCGAGAAGCGCTTCGGGATCGCGCGGCAAGGTCCCGGCGATCGCGGCGGCAATGCCCGCGGGCGTGGCGGAATAATGGAAGAAGGCGAGATCCTGGCTGCGCAGCTCATCCCAGCTGTCCGGCAACGCCTTGAAGCGCTCGGCCAGTTCCTGGTCGTAGGCGCCCGCCTTGGCGCCGCCGGCGCCGACCTGCACTTCACCGCGAACCGAAGCGAGCAGCTGGTCGTAGAGCGCCCGGCCTTTGGCCGTCAAAGCCACGCCGCGCTGTTCGATCTCGCCGAAGCGGGCGGTATGCGTGCCCTGGACCGCACCCTCGTCACCTGAGAAGACGATCGTCTCCTCGAGCGCCTTGAAGCTCGTCTGCCGCAGCAGGATATCGCACTGCCGGCGCGGCGGCCCTTCGATGACTGCCTTCGGAGTGATGCCGCGTTCCGGCATGCGGGCCTGCACCGCATCGATATCGAGCGCGCGCGGCGTCAGGTGGTTGATGTGCGGCCCCTTGAAGCTGACGACGTCGGCAATCAGCCGATGCGCGTCGTGCAGGCGCTTGTAGGTTTCAGCGCTGACGGTCGCTTCGCCGTGCCAGCGGAAGGTTTCAAGCGCCTCAGCGACAAATTCGGTCGCTTCCGCCTCGGTCAGGCCACCCTTCTGCTCATGACGCTCGATCAGCGCGATGGCGCCCGGCGTATAGATGCGCCGCTTGGCGAGAATTGCCTCGGCTTCACGACGCAGACCTTCGTCCTCGATCAGCTCCAGGCGCAGCAGCGAGGTGAAGACGCGGAACGGATTGATGTTGAGCGCCGCCTCGTCGATCGGCCGGAAGCAAGTGGAATGAACCGGCACGCCGGCCACCGAAAGGTCGTAATAACCGACCGCCTGCATGCCCATGACGGCAAACAGCCGGCGGATGGTGAAAAGCTCTTCCGCCGTTCCGAGCCGGATGGCGCCGTGGCGCTCGACATCGATGCGATCAAGCTCGCCGGCGCGGGCCAAGCGTTCGCGCAGATCCGGATTGCTTTCGAGGTAGCCGGCATTCACATCCGCCACCAGCTCGATCAGCGCGCCGTATTGCGGAACCTCCGTCCGGTACATCTGCGACATCGCTTCGGTGAAGAGCGAGCGGATACGGTCTGTGGAAACGAAGGTTTGCGGCATCTGAGGCTCCGGCTCATTCCGATTTTGCAGGATGAAACTCTTTACAAGCAGCGCAAAGGCGGAAATATCGACATTTTGGAAATAGCTCATTCTGAAACGGAATGATCATGCTCGCTTCAAGACGTTTTCTGCCGTCGATTTCACATCTCGCCGCCTTCGAGGCGGTTGCCCGCACAGGCAGCGTCACGGCAGCGGCGCGTGAACTCGACCTGACACAGAGCGCCGTCAGCCGCCAGGTCAGCGCGCTGGAGGAGCAGCTCGGCGTCGAGCTCTTCCTGCGCGAGCGCCAGACCATGCGGCTGACGCTCGCCGGCGACGGTTATGCCCGCGAGATTCGCGAGGCGCTGCGGCGCATCTCGAGCGCCTCGTTGAACCTGCGCGCCAATCCGCACGGCGGCACGCTCAATCTCGCCATCCTGCCGACCTTCGGCACGCGCTGGCTGGCGCCGCGCCTGGGCCGCTTTCTCAGCGCCAATCCCGGCGTGACCATCAATCTGGCGACCCGGCTTTCACCTTTCGATTTCCGGCTCGATTCAATCGACGCCGCGATCCATTTCGGCCACCCGCACTGGCCCGGCGCGGAACTGACCTTGCTGATGTCGGAGCGTACGGTGCCGGCCTGCAGTCCCGATTTTCTGAAACAGCACAGGATTTCGCGGCCAGAGGATCTGCTTGCCGTTCCGCTTCTGCATCTGACGACGCGCCCCGATGCCTGGGAACAATGGTTCGCCGGTAATGGTGTTTCGTTCGAAAGCGTGCACGGCATGCTCTTCGATCAGTTCGCCACCGCAGCGCAAGCGGCGACCGCCGGTCTCGGTGTCGCCCTGTTGCCGACATTCCTGATGCAGGAAGAACTCAGGCGCGGCGATCTCGTCGCCGCCGTCGACCGGGAGATGGAGAGCCGGGAGCGGTATTATCTCGCCTGTCCCAGCGAGCGCGCCGATTATGCGCCGCTTGCCGCCTTTCGCGGCTGGATCGTCGCGGAGGCGATGGCCGGACCGAACGTGTGAGGAACGGCTTGCATCGGCATGGCGCTTTCGACCATTATGCGGGCCAAACAACTTTGCAGGAAATTTCCATGAAGCCGATCTTCGTCCAGCTCCAATGCGCCCCCGGCAAGACCTATGAGGTCGCCGACGCCATCTACCAGACCGAGCTGGTCTCGGAGCTCTATTCCACAAGCGGCGATTACGACCTGCTGTTGAAGATCTATATCGAGGAAGGTCAGGATATCGGCAAGTTCATCAATGACAATATCGCCAATATTCCAGGCATCGTCCGGTCGCTGACAACGCTCACCTTCAAAGCCTTCTGAACTCCCGTCAGACACGATTAACCCTTTTCGCGAAGAATCGCTTCCGCAGGACGTTGCTGAAACCACGCCTTAACGTCGGAGATATCTGGTCGTTGCTATAAATCCGCGCCAACACGCGTTTGGCACGCGCAGCGATAGGTGGAAAATGGCGATCGTCGAGGCAGATAGGGGGCGCGAGAATCCGCAGCCGCAATCGGCTCCGCTGATCGTCCATGTCGTGCGCCAGTTCCTGCCCAATCGCGGCGGCCTGGAAGACGTCGTCGCCAATCTCAGCCGCCAGACCCGCCGGCGTGGCTATCGTGTCCGCGTCGTCACGCTGAACTCGCTGTTCACCGCGCCTGAAGATAAGCTGCCGGCTTGCGAGAATATCGACGGCATCGAGGTGGTGCGCATCCCGTGGTCCGGCAGCAGCCGTTATCCGTTGGCGCCGCAGGTTTTTCGTCATCTCGGCGACGCCGATCTCGTGCACGTCCATGCCATCGACTTCTTCTTCGATGCGCTCGCCTGGGGCCGGATGCTGCACGGCAAGCCGATGATCGTCACCACCCATGGCGGTTTCTTCCACACTCGGAAATACGCGGCGATCAAGAAGATATGGTTCCGCACTCTGACCCGCGCCTCGGCGAGGGCCTATTGCCGCGTCGTCTGCTGCAGCGCCTCCGATCTTAGGCAGTTTTCCGAGATTGTGCCGGATAGCGTGCTGATCGAGAACGGCGCCGATATCGGCAAGTTCGCCGACACCGCCTCACGCCTGGCAAGGCGTCGCATCGTCACCATCGGCCGGTTTTCGGTGAACAAGCGGCTGGACCATCTGCTTGACGTGATGGCTGTCCTGAAGGGCCGCGATCCGGAATGGCATCTCGACATCGTTGGGGCCGAATCCGACCGTAATCAGGTGGATATCGAAGGTGAGATCGAAAGCCGGGACCTGACCGGCCGCGTCACCCTGCATGTGTCGCCAGACAATGATGCCATCCGCCGCATCATCATCGCAGCCTCGCTCTTCGCCTCCGCCTCGGAATATGAAGGTTTCGGGCTGGTCGCGCTGGAGGCGATGAGCGCCGGCCTGTTGCCGGTGCTGAACGCCAACGATGCCTTTCAAACGCTCGCCGGCCGGCATCCCGTCATCAGGCTTGCCGATTTCACCCGTCCGCAGACCGCCGCGGCCGCCATGGAATCAGCCTATGACGACCTTGCGGGCCGACAGGACGCCGTTCGCTCGCAGCTCCTCGACGCCGCTCGCGGCTATTCCTGGGATATCGTCGCCGGGCGCTACATCGATCTCTACAGATCGCTCGATATCGCTGCCGCGGAAAGCCTCTGATCCCCGCTTACGCTCTCGCGAGACGAACGATCTCGTCGAGTACGAATTTGCGCGATTGCGGCGGCGTCAGATTGTGGTCCGCATCCGGCAGCATCAGCAGCCGCACGTTCGGATAGCGGGAAAGCCTGGCGCCGCGCGGGCCGAAGTGGAAATAGACATGGTCGAGGCCGACGTCGCCTTCGCTGTAGATCAGCGTCAGCGGCACCTTGCGCTTGCCGAACAGCGCAAAGGACTGCCGGACCTCGCGGGCGATATGGCGCCGGTCGGGAAGCAGTTCGAGCAACGGCGCGACAAAGGGCGACAGCCGCCGGCCGCCGGCGATGACGATATTGCGCAGCGCCGACACCACGTCCACCTGCCCGCGCAGCAGCCGCTTCAGCGTGTCGAGCCGCGCCAGACGCTGGCCGTAATCGTCGAGGCTGCGGGGGACGGAGACGACATGCTCGCGGCGCACCGGCACCTTCGGATCCCAGTAATAGACGAAGGGATTGATCGAAACGACCGCCTTCAGCCGCTCGTCGGCGACGCCGGCGCGGAAGGCGACATAGCCGCCGCTGCACCGGCCGGCGACCATGACGGGGCCGGCAACGATGCTTTCGAGCAGATCGAGCGCGGCGATCGCATCGTCGGTCTGTGTCATCGAATAAAGCACCTGCTCCGGCGCATCCGGCCGCGGCGGGCTGTCGCCGACATTGGCGGAATCGAAGCGCAGCGACACGACGCCCTGCCGGGCGAGTTCGCGCGCCATGTCTACCGTCGTCCGCCCCCAGCCGGCATGCCGGTCATAGGCGGTCGACAGGAAGAGCACGGCATTGCCCTTGATCTCGCCGAGCGGCCGGCTGACGACACCGACCAGATGATCGTGACTTCCGAAACGCACCGGCGTTTCCAGGAAACCTTCGCCGGCAAGCGGCGTGGTTTCGATCGCTGCCGGCGAATGAGCGGCGGATGTCTCCGCGGTCGCTGTCTTCAGCCAAGCCGTCAGAAGCTCGACGACGGCCATGGGTGTCTTGGCGAAGAGCGGATTGGTGACGAGCTCGTCATAGCCGTCGAACACTTTCTGCTCGACATTGGCGCCAAGCGCCTGCAGCGCATCGGCAAATCCGGTATCCTCGGCCCTGACGGGGCGCTCGAGGATCAGGTAGCGTGGCGCCGCCAGGCCCTGCGGCGCGGCGATGTTGAGCTTGCCGAGCTCGGCGGCGATCTCTTCCGGCATGACAAGCCCGGCGATCTGCACCTTTGCAGCCTGCACGTGCTGCTGGCCGAGGCCGAGATCGGCGTCGATGATCTTCGACCACATGTTGAGTTCACGCATATAGGCGCGGCCGCTTAGCACTGGTGCCAGCATGACGAGGCTGTCGACGCCCTCGATCGAGGAGCCGATGCGCTGGGCAAGGGTCGCGCCGAGACCTTGGCCGATCAGGATGATGCGGTCGCAGCCGGTCAGCGATTTCAACTTGGCGGCCGCCGCGCGGATCGAGTTTTCCCAGGTTTCCAGCCTTGCCGGCAGCGCTCCAAAATCGAGCGCATCGCCGGTGCCGCGGTAATCGAAGCGCAGGCTGGGTACGCCGATATCGGAGAAATGTTCGGCCGCGACGCGGAAGAACTTGCGGCTGCACATTTCCTCGAAGCCCCAGGGGCTGACGAAGAGCACCGCAGCCGAGCGCTTCCCGGCTTCAGGATTTTCCGGCATGAACAGCCCGATCGTGCCATCGAAGACAACGGGCAGGGCGGCGTTGCGGCCGGCACCTTCGGCCGGTTCGAGCGAAAGTTCGCCAGGCGCGACCTTGGCGCGATCGGGATCGCCGGGGCGCCCCGGCGCAATGAAGTCGATCACACGACCGACCGGCCGCCGCAGCACCGACGGCATCTTTTCGACAATGGAACGCATCACCTCGACATCCTCGAGGGGCACGGCACGCAGCACGCGGAGTGCGGCGAAATGTGCGAGCGTGCCGGCGATGATCGCGGAGATAAGGCCGATCGGGCCATGGACGAATTCCAGCACTGAAATCGCCGCGCAGGCGCACAAGACGGAGGCGAGCGTCACCTTCGTCAGGCTTGCGTAGAGACCCGAAAGCTGGGACCCGAATCCTGTCTGTCTGATCATCATCACCGACATCGCAACGAACACGAGAATGCGTACGATTGCGGCCCCCTCGGCGGCGAGCCTAGGTACGATCAGTAAACAACCCGCTACCATGAGCAGGCCACCAATCACACTGATGTTGAGGCGGGAGCGGGCCTTGTCCATTGACAGCAGATAGAGGCTGAGGATCTGCATGAATGTGTAGGCGGGAGCGACGAGCGCGAGCAGCGCGACCACCGTGCCGCTGCGGCGGAAGGCTTCCCCGAACACCACGAGCACCAGTTCGCTGGAGATCGCGGCCAGCCCGAGGCTCATCGGCAGCACGATATAGGCCATGCTGCGGGTGACGGCGGCGAAGACCTCGACCGGCAAGGTCGAATCGTCGCTGCTGTGCCGCCGTTCGGAATAATAGGGCAGCAGGCTGCCGGTCATCTGGATCGGCAGTTGCAGCGCGATGTTGGCGATCGACAGACCGACGGCATAATAGCCGACCATTTCCACCGACCAGAACTGCTGCAGGAAGAGCAGTTCGAGCCGGTTGAGGAAAATGGAATCGATGATGAATTGGATCGACAGGATGATGGAGGAGGAGGCGAGATACTTGAGTGAAACCCCGCACCAGTCGCGCCGTGCAAGAAGGATCGGCAGTGTGGCGAAAAACAGCACGAGCTGGCCGAGCGCATAACCGACGAGAACGCCTTCGACTCCGTAGAGGACGGCGCCGGCGGCGACACCGGCGAGCTGCAAGGTAGAGACGGCGACGGTCAGTTTGAAGAAGCTGCCTAGCCTCTTTTCGCCGATCAGGTAGAATTTGACGAAAGATCCGATCGCCTGGACGAAAAACAGCACTCCGGTGACGAGCGCGACGGAGGGCGCGGTTTTCGCCCAGTGCATCTCCTCGGAGGTCAGGAAGAACAGGGCGTAGAGCGCCAGCAGCAGCACCGTCGAAAACATCATGAAGCTGACGAGGATGGCGGCAAAGCCTCGCCGGCGGCGCGCGTCATAGCCCTCCGCCGAAAGCTGCGGCAGGGTCTTCAGCAGCGTGATGCTGGAGCCGAGCTCGGCGATCGAGGCGCCCGTCATCACCAGCCACAGCGAGAAGGCGACGATGCCGTTGGCTTCCGGCCCAAGCAGGCGCGCGGTGATGATCGAGGAGACGAAACCCGTCAGCAGCAGCAGCATGCCTGCCGCCGCATTCATCACCGAATTTGCGATAATACCCTTCGACATCTGTCCATCCGCGGGGGTCAGCTTAAGGCGCGTCGCGATCTTTCAGAGATTCGCTCCTCGCGCTTCATGTTCTTGTCTTTACGCACGTCGTTATCGCAAAACCGCTGCACACCTTTGCGCAACATGTTTTGCACTCGCATGCCCGTCATCACTAATGCGAAAATGTTAAAATAAAGCGGAGTGGCGACCTCACCTTAGCTGACCTGCATCGCCGCCAGCTTCTTGAGCGCCTTTTCATAGCTGTTCTCCGAGAGGTAGCGCAGCAGGAACTCCCGCGCCTTCCCGGCCTTCTCTCGTGCGCGCTCGGGCGCACGGAAGATGTCGCCGAGATGGGCGGCCGCGATTTCAGGAGAGGGATCCGCCCAAACCGCGCCCGGCAGCCCTGCAAATTCAGGATGGGAATCGACGACGGGAATGAGGGGAGAGGCGACCAGCCAGCTGTTCACGGGGTCGCAGAAATCTTCCGTGCCCGACCAGGCGGTTGATATCACAGGGGTGCGATACATGATCGCCTCGGCCACCGTCAGCCCGAAGCCTTCCGAACGATGCAGCGAGAGATAGGCATTGGAGGAGCGGATGAGGCCGCTGATCTCGGCGTTCGAGAGCTTGTCGGTGACGATCCGGATACGACTATCGCCGGCGACCGACGCAATCACTTCGCGCAAGCCCTGATCCTTGCCGATATCGCCGCTCGCCTTCATCAGCAGAAAGGCGCTCGGGCATTCGGCGCTGAACAGTCTGAAGGCTTCGATCACCGCTTGAGGGTTCTTCCGGTTGATCGAGGAGCCGGCGCTGAAGATGAAGCTGACGAGAAAGGCATCTTTCTCGATGCCGAACTTCTCCCGTATGCCCTCTGCGGCCGGCTTCTCGGTGACGGGATGCGGAACCACGATGACGGGCGCCGCCGTCAGCGGTGCAATCGTCCGCCTGGTGAATTCCGAGGGGACGAAGACGGCATTCATGTAACGCAACCCGTTGCGCCATTCAGCCGGCACGACTTCAAGCTCCCAGGCGAAATAGCCGATGTTGAAGGCGCGGGTGAAATTGGCGACGCCCATCTTCAGGATGGCGCGTGGCAGCATTGGCGGATTGAGATGCCAGATACGGCTTCCCGGCGGTTCGGCCGAAAGATGCGACGACACCAAGCCGGCAAAGGATTTTTCATCCGGATGCGTGCTGACGTCTGAGAGCGAAATCGCCCGTCCCGCTTGGGAAAGCGCCCCGGCACAGAGCCTTGCCGATTCACCGACCCCAACGGGCATCGAGAGATAGCCGACGATTTCGACCGGCTTGCGCGGGTTGAAGGCGAGACGCGACCGCGGGATCAGCCGCTGCAGGACATGGGCGCGCAGATAGCGGTATATCGTTCTCAAATCACGATCTTTCCGGTGAGTTTGCATCGTTGTCTGCGAGCCTCAGCCCGTGAGCCCGATGCGACGCGAACTGCCAAGACTTCTGATTTCGCCCGTCGGCGGACCATCACTCTCAGTGCCGGAGAGCGCGGAGAGCTTCACGCGCCGCACCGGGCCGGGAGCAAGATGGAACCAGTCGTCGTCGGGCCTGTGGCCTTCGACGTCGATATGCACCGATTGCGCCAGCCGGTCGGTCCTGAGATCGATGACCCAGCTGTCGCCGTCTCTGCCGAGCGACGCCTCGATGCTGGCGTCGTGCAGCGCTTTTCCGCGTCCGCAGGGGAAGTGGAAGCTCTCGGCGAGAACGGCGCCATCGGCGAGGGAGCGCAGGCGCGCCACACTTGCATCATGCGCCGGCGGGCCGAAACGGAAGGCATAGGTCGTATCGAAGAAGGCGCCGAACAGCGCGGTCGAGGCAAAGCGTTCCACACTCCTTGCCGCCAGCTTGAAAGCCATGTTGCCGCTGACGACCTGCTGTTTTCCATCACGCAGGCAGACGACCTCGAGTTCCAGGTCGAGGTCGGTGTCGGTCTCGTTGACGACATGCACGTCGAGACCGTTGGTCCCCTCATCGGTGAAGGCCGCCAGAACCGGCCGGAAAGCACGGCGCATCGCATACCAGACGGGTTTCGGCTCGCCGGTGGAATCGATCACGCCCCAGCCGGGGCCGGGCAGCAGATCCTGCAGCGTCCAGACGAGCGCTCCGTTGCAGCCGGAGCCCTTGCGCCGCCATTCGGCGAAGGTCTCTTCGATGACCTCGCCGGTCACGGCACGGGAAAAGTCGAGATAGCGTTCCTGATCTTCGCGGCGCAGACGGGCCGGGTCGAAATCGTAGAGAAGCTCGAGGTAAAAGTCGCGAACATCCTCGAAATCCCACGATGCGCCGCGGTCGCGGGGCACCCGCGCCTTCCACTGGGGGCTATGGACGGCGGGCACGTCGAGATGGCGCTGCAGCGTCCTTTGCTGCGGCACATGCGCAAAGGCGAGGCTTTCGGAGGCAAAGTGCACATCGGCGCGGCGGGCATCGGCAATCGGCCGCATATAGGCGCCGACCCCGTAGTAATGCGCAATGCCGGAATTGGGCGAAAACGGCATCGCTCCGCCATGGGGCGAATTCGGCACATAGGGCACGTCGGGACGCATGCGTGCGGCGATGGCCGGAATGATTTCGTCGGTCACCGGTCCACTCCAGAATTCCATGGGCAGGCCGAGCATCGCCGCCTGCTGATGGATCTCGCTGCCGCCGCAGAGAACGGCAAGGGAAGGCGACGCCTGGACGCCGTACAGGAATTCCTCGATCTCGGCATGCACATGGCCGAGAAAGGCCTTGTCGTTGCGCGGATAATCAAAATTGGCGAACATGAAATCCTGCCACACGAGCAGGCCGAGTTCGTTGCAGAGCGCAAAGAAATCCGGCGTCTCGTAAACCATGGTGCCGCCGATGCGGATCATGTTCATGCCGGCTTGGGCGGCAAGCCGCAGAAACGGCTCGTAATCCTCCCGCCCGCCCGGCAGCCGCGCAATATCGGCGGTCGTCCAGACCGCGCCGCGGCAGAAGACACGCTCGCCGTTGACGAGGAGCGCGAATTCTTCGCCATCCGCACCGCGGTCGACGTCGATGCGCCGGAAGCCGGTGCTGCCGAGCGAATATTCCTCGCCGTCGGAAACCAGAGTCAGATCATAGAGACGCGGAGTGCCGTGCGTATGCGGCCACCAGGGCTCGATGTCGGACAGCTTGAGGATAGCCGAGTAATGATTTTCGCCGATCTTCTCGAAAGGCTGTTCCATGCCGCCGCAGCGCAGCAGCATTGCCGGATCTTCGGCATTGTTATGCAGGGAGACGCTCAGCCGGCCGACGCCGCTCTCCTCCAGGACCGCGCGGATGGAGACATTGTCGATCGATACGGTATCGCGTTGCACCAGTGAAATCGGCCGCCACGGTCCGACGGCATGAATATCGGGGCACCAGCCCGGCATATGGCCGAGCAGCGTCGTGCGGAAATTCTTCAGGCCCGCCGGCGTGATCATCTGCGGGCGCCAGCGCGCCCGCGGACCGGGTTCGGACAGTCTGGGGCCGAGCGCCCGAAAGCAGAGCGCCAGCTCGTCGCCACCCGAAAGCGTCACCGGGAGCTCATGCGCCGTGAACATGCTTTCGGAAAAGAGGATTTCCTGACCATTGAGGAAGACATTGCAAATTGTGGCCAGCCCGCCGAAACGCAGGATGGCTTCGCCAGGCTCGGCATCAAAAAGCCGGCAGAGATACCAGGCGTCCTTCATATTCAACGGTTCGGGATTTTCCCGGTCGAAGAGCCCGGCTTTTTCAAGCGCTGCCGCAACGGTGCCAGGAACGGGCGCAGGAATGAACTGCGCGGAAAGATGAATATCGTGCGGTACGGCGCAGGCCCCCGGCTCCGTCAGGATCAGGTTCCAGCCTTCGGAAAGCACGCTTTCCCGAGCTCCGATGCTTGCCAAACGCCCCCGCATTGTCTGATCTCCGGCCTCAGATTCGCTCCGCAAGCGATGCCATCATGGAATCCCATGCATCGGCGGCCGGATCAAGTGCCGCCTGCAGCGGCTCGAACTTCCTGCGGGCGACAGCGCGGGCAAGCTGGAACTGTACGGATTTCGCCGCGTCGGAAATGCGCCGGGCATCCTCGGCGGCCACCGCGTATTCGGCTGAGGACAGCCAGGTCAGATAATCAGCGGCCAACTCGAAATTGGCGCCCACCTGACGGAGCGTGTTGAAGGCATATTTATGGAAGAAGCCGAACGGCCGCTCCGCCACCGCTTCCACCTGCTGCGGGAAGACGCGGGCGAAGGCGCGGATCGGGTTTTGGCGGGGGCGCCTGGAGAAGTGAAAGCCGGCAAGCCGCCGCGCGGTCGCGCGAAGATGCGCTTCGTCGGCAGGCCTTTCCGGAAACCGTGCAAATTCCGTATAGGGCAGGAACGGCGGATCGCTCTCCGTCAGCTGCAGCTGGAACAGCCCATCGAAATCCTCACCCTCGAGCTGGAAATAGCCGGCATTGTGAAAATATTCGACGCGCTTTGCCGCAACATCAAGCCGGTTGATCGCAACCGTCGTCTTGCCGTGCTCCTGCCGATAGGCGGTGCCGCGCGTATCCGGCATGTAGAAGGAATCCATCTCGACCAGGCAGAGACGCCCCCGCGCGATCTGCACTTCGACATGCCGTTCGACACGGTCGTAGATCGCAAGTTCGGTCGCGCGGATGCCGTAGAGCGCTTCGAGATCTTCGAGCGGTACCTTGAAGAAGGTGAATTGATCACCCTCAAAATCCTGTGCCAGGGTAAAACCCAGCATCGCCTCGGGCGCGACGCCCAAGGTGTTCAATACCTCGATCCAGAGATCGATATAACAATTGGTTTCCGGCCATGCACGCTCGCCGGCATGCAGCGCGTGCTGCCGATAGGTTTCCGGGCTGATCGCCGGGAAAACCGATCCCATCGAGCTCATCAGCCCCATAGCGTTTTCCGGACGCTGGCCGGCCATTGCTTTACGTCGAGGCCGTGATGGTGGAAGAGGGCGAGCGCGATGCGCTCCAGGCCGAAGCCGACGCAGGCGGTGTGCGCGACGCTGCCGTCTTCGAGATTGAGAGCCCACTTCAGGCCGAAAGAATCCTGATGGTAATTGAAGCTCATGCAGGCCGTCGGATTGGCGGTCGACGTGATCGGGATCAGCAGTTCGAACTTCAGGTTCTGGTCGCGCTGATTGTTGACCATCATCTTGCCCGCACGGCCGAAGAACGGGTCGTTGGCAACATCGATGGTCACATCGAGGCCGACCTGCTTCATCATCTCGACGCCGCGGTCCATCCATTTCTGGCGAAAATCGGTGACGTGCTGCTCCGTTCCCATGCAGACATATTCGCGCATGCGAAATAGCTGCTGGCGGGCAGGGTCCTTCGACGGCTCATGGCGGAAGCAGTAGGACTGCAGATCGAAGAGGCCTCCCGTTTTCGGCAGGTTGCCGCGCTTGGCAACCGTCGGATAGAGCGGATAGCAGGCAGCCGGCGTCAGCACGATATCGGTCGCCTTCTGATCCTTGGTCCAGTCGTCGCCGACCTCCATGCATTCAAGCAGGCTCATATGATCGAGCTCGCTGCCGCAGAAGCTGTGCACCGTGCCGGCAAGCTGCGGAAAGCTCTTCATATAGCCGCTCTTTTCGAAGAGCGCGCGGTTCATGCCCGGCGGGAAACGCATCGCCTCGGCGCCGTCGGCGCCGCCGAACGTATCGATCAGCCGTTCGAAGGCGGCGATGACATCTTCGAACTGGCCGCTGCGGCCATAGAGACCGTCAACGCCGGTATCGATCAGCAGGCCGGACTCGAAGAGCCGGTCCAGGAACGAGGTCTGCATATCCATGACTTTACCCCAGTAGGCTAGTGTCCTGCTTGTGGACGAGAAGCATGCTCGACGTATTGCCGAGGATGCGGTCGTTCGAGATCATGAGCTGAGCGGAATGGGCGTCGCGCAGATGGCGTCCGAGGCTGAAGGGCGTGCCGTTCTTGTAGCCCATGATGCCGCAGATCAGCATCGCATGGTTGACGATCTCCAGGATCGTCTCGGAAGAGGCGATCTTGACGTTGTTCATCGCCACCGCAAATCCCATCGACGACAGCCTGTCCGGATCTGATTTGGCGTCTTCATAGGCCTTGAGGCCGGCAACGACGTTGGATTTCACCATTTGCAGGAGGTTCGAGACCTCGGCGAGGCGCAGCGCGCCCGGCGGCTGGGCGTCCGGCGCCTTGCGGGCAGCGGCGCGCACGAAGGCCTGGGCGCGCGCAACAGCATCGACCGCGATGCCGTACCAGACGCCGCTCCAGAGCAGATGCGAGGAAGCGAGCATGGATTGCGCCGCGATCTCGGCGAAAGGCTTCGGCAGGATCTGTCGCGCCGGCGCCCGGCCCTTGAAGAGGAAGCCGTCGGAACAGGTGCCGCGCATGCCGAGCGTATTCCAGGCATGCGTCTTCTCGAGCGTGTACTGGTCCTTGAGGAAGGCCGTCAGCACCTGATCGGAGGAGGCTGCCTGCGGATGGCTGCGCGAAGTGATGAGGATAGCGTCGGCGTGCGAGCCGTAGGAAATGACGGTCGCATCCTTTTCGAGGCTGCAGGTATCGCCGTCGACCTCGATCGCGCAAATGCTGTTGCGCAGGTTGCCGCCGATGCCGCCCTCGGTGGTGGCCGAGGCGATCAAGAGCTGGTCGGCCGCGATGCGGCGCATGAAGTCGCAGTGCCAATCGCTGTCGGCGCCGTGTTCCACGAGGCTCGACAGCTTGATGTGGTGCATGGCGAAGACCATGGCGCTTGCCGCACAGGCCTGGCCGAGCATCGAGCACAATTCGGCGATTTCGGTGGTCGAGGCCGATTCACCGCCGAGCTGGCGCGGCACCTGGATGCCGAGCAGCCTCTCGGCCTTCATCGCATCCACGGCTTCCCGGGGAAAGCGGCCTTCGACGTCGACGGCATCCGCGTGTTTGGCCGCGATTGCGGCGACGCGGGCAACCCGTGCGACAACACCGTCCTCTATGATCTTGACGGGGAAGTTCATCAGGCGACCTTCCGGCCGTCCTGGATGATATCGACCGTCTTGGCGATGGCCGCGATGCTCGCGAAGGACTTGCGGTTCAGAAGATTGTCGGGGAATTCGATATCGAATGCCTCTTCGATGCCGAGCATCAGCTGCACCGAGGCAAAGGACGTCAGACCCGCCGCATAAAGATCGGCGTCGTCGGCGACCTGGTCGATCGCTACAGGAAGCTTGCCGAATTTGGCTACGAGGTCGCGGATTGTCGTATTCATCCCATCACTCCAAGATTCTCATGATCCCGAACCGGCGTTCATCGCCTTGTCATGAGCGTTCTTTTAGTGCGGAAAACAGAACATTCCGCTAATTTGTTGGGTTAAAGATGATTGTTCCTCATAGTTAGGATTTTAGCGATCCTTCCTGCGAAAGCAGAAATACATATTTGATCTCAACGTCTTGATGAAATTTCATGGCCCATGTCCAATGTCGTTTCCGGCGTGACGAGTACAGAAATGACACGGAAAGTAGCGTTTCAGGTCAATCCGCCGGCGGATAGGAATGTTCGCCGCCGCGATAATCCGCGATGGAATAACATCCCTCGCCCGTTGCCCGAACGGTGCTTCCGCTGACGACGGCCTTGCCGTGACCGCCTGGGATATCGAGAATGTAAGTCGGCTGGCAGAGACCGGAAATCCGACCGCGCAGCGCCGCCACGATCCTCTGCCCCTCCTCGATCGTCAGCCTGAAATGGCTGGTGCCGGGCGCGAGATCGGGATGATGCAGGTAATAAGGCTTGACGCGCATCTCGACGAAAGCCTTCATCAGTTCGGCAAGAATTGCGGAATCGTCGTTGATACCCTTGAGCAGCACCGATTGGCTGACCATTGCGATGCCGGCATCGACGAGGCGCGCGCAGGCCGCCCGCGCTTCCATCGTCAACTCTCTGACATGGTTGGCGTGCAGTGCGACATAGACCGTCTTGCCGCTCGCCTTCAGCGCGGCGATGAGCGCCGCGTCGATTTTCTCCGGATCGACGACGGGAACGCGCGTATGGAAACGCACGATCTTCACATGCGCAATGCCTGCGAGCGCCTCCATGATGTCGCGGAGGCGGCGCGGTGAAAGCACCAGCGGGTCGCCGCCGGTCAGGATGACCTCCCAGATCTCCTGATGGCTCCCGATGTAATCGAAGGCTGCCTGCATCGCCGCGGCATCGAGCGTGCCCAAACCCTGCGGCCCGACCATTTCGCGGCGGAAGCAAAAGCGGCAATAGACCGGGCAGACATGCACGGCCTTCAGCAGCACCCGATCAGGATAACGGTGCACGATGCCATCGACCGGGCTGTAGGCGTGATCGCCGATTGGATCGGCGCGTTCTTCGGGCGCGACGATGAGTTCGGCCGCATCAGGCACGAATTGTCGGGCAATTGGATCATCAGGATCGGCGCGGTCGATCAGCCTGGTCATCGCCGGCGTCAGGGCAATGGCGTAACGCGCGGCCACCGCCTCGAGCGTTGCGCGATCGGCAGGCCCGGCAAGCCCGGCCTTCACCAGATCGTCGACGCTCTTCACCGGTTTGACGACATTCATCTTCCATACTCCGCAACCGGCGCCCAGAGCACCTGGTCGATGCGCGAAGCCCCCGTCGCCAGCATCACCAGCCGGTCGAAGCCGAGTGCGATGCCGCTTGCCTCGGGCATCAGCGACAGTGCCGAGAGGAAATCCTCGTCGATCGGATAGGTCTCGCCATAGATACGCGCCTTCTCGGCCATTTCGATCTCGAAGCGCCGGCGCTGTTCGGCAGCATTGGTGAGCTCGCCGAAGCCGTTGGCAAGCTCGACGCCGCAGGCATAGAGCTCGAAACGTTCGGCAACCCGGGGGTCGCGTGCCGAGGGACGCGCAAGTGCGGCCTCGGAGACAGGATATTCGTCGAGGATGGTGATGCGGCCGGAGCCGAGATGCGGCTCGATCTTTTCGACCAGCACCCGGCTGAACAGGTCGGCCCAGCCATCGTCATCGGCCACACGCATGCCGACGCGCCTGAGTTCGGCCGCCAGATGGTCGCGATCGGTCGAGCCGTCGGCGGCAACGGAGGCAAGAAGATCGATGCCGGCATGGCGCTCGAAGGCTTCGGCGACACTGATCCGCTCCGGCCCTGCGAAGGGATCGCTCTCGGCGCCGCGATAGGCGAGCATCGGCGTCTTCACCGTTTCAGCCGCGAGCGCGAGGATCCGCACGCAATCCATCATCAGGCTCTCATAGCTTTCACCGACCCGGTACCATTCGAGCATGGTGAATTCGGGATGGTGCAGCGGCCCGCGCTCGCGGTTGCGATAGACATGGGCGAAGCAGGAAATACGCTGCTCGCCCGCCGCAAGCAGCTTCTTGCAGGCGAATTCCGGCGAGGTGTGCAGGTAGAGCGGCGCCGTCTGACCGTCCGTCGTTATCGCTTGCGTCGCGAAGGCATGCAGATGCGCTTCGTTGCCAGGCGAGACCTGCAGCACCGCCGTGTCGACCTCGATGAAATCCTCACGCGCGAAAAACCCGCGCAACGACGCCTGAATCGCATTGCGCCCGATCAGGAACGGGCGGCGGTCGGCATGCACCGACGGGGTCCACCAGGGGGACGCTTTGGCCGAAAAGTTCATTCCAAGCTTTCTTCACCGGAGAAGCCGGTATGGGGTGGCTATTTCCCGGATTTTAGGTTAGTTGCGCCCCCAAAGAAAAACATTTGGGTCTTGGGGCGTCTCGACAGTCCTCTACGACGCCGAAAGCCGAGTTACAAGGAAGTCTTATGGTCAAGGTCATCGCCTCTTCGGTCCGCAAGGGCAACGTTCTCGACGTGGACGGCAAGCTCTACGTCGTTCTCACCGCCCAGAACTTTCATCCGGGCAAGGGCACGCCGGTCACTCAGGTCGACATGCGCCGCATCGTCGACGGCGTGAAGGTTTCCGAGCGCTGGCGCACTACCGAACAGGTCGAGCGCGCCTTCGTCGAAGACGTCAACTTCCAGTATCTCTATGAAGACGGCGAAGGCTTCCACTTCATGAACCCTGCCAACTACGACCAGGTGGTCGTCAGCCAGGAAACCATGGGCGACCAGAAGGCCTATCTCCAGGAAGGCATGACCTGCATCCTGTCGATCCATGAAGGCATTCCGCTGGCGCTCGAACTGCCGCGTCACGTCACGCTCGAGATCGTCGAGACCGAACCGGTCGTCAAGGGCCAGACGGCATCCTCGTCTTACAAGCCGGCCATGCTCTCCAACGGCATCCGCACCTCGGTCCCGCCGCATATCGACGCCGGCACCCGCGTCGTCATCGCGACGGAAGACAATTCCTACGTCGAACGCGCCAAGGACTGATCCTGGTTTTCATCCATTCAGGAGGCCGGCTCAAATCGGCCTCTCACTGAAATGTGGAATGCAAGCAAGTATCGATGCCGCGTCCACTCGCAGCGCGCGATTGTTTCGGACGGCTCGTTTTGCCGAAAATATCTTGGTTCAGCTAAAGCTGCACCCAATTCCAAGAACCGAATTCAGATAACCTTTCGCACTTCGCTCTCGAAGCTCATGACGTGAGCCATCGCGATCTTTTCAGCCTCATCGGCATCCCCTCTGCATACCGCCTCGAGCATGAGGACCTGATCATGCAAGACGTCCTCCAGACGCGGTACCAGGGCCGGAAACCGTTTCATCGCGACATATAGAATTCTGAGCGACAGATTGTGGTAGTGATCCAGCGTATCGAACAGGAAAGAGTTCTTCGCCACTTTGTAGATGAAGCGGTGAACCCGTCGATCCAGGGCAAGGATGTCTTCCAGCGCCATCGGACCAATTGTTTGCTTGAGCTCATCGATCAACTGCCGCGCTTCCTGCCGCTCGAACTCGCGCAGCCTTTCGGCAGCTAGCCGGGTCGCCCAGGATTCGATCCGTGCCCGTGCCTCGTAGACGGCAGTAAGATCATTGATATCGATCTTGCTGACAAATGTGCCGCGCCGGGCGCTGACGACAACGAAACCATCATATTGCAGGCGCTGAATCGCCTCCCGGACCGGGGTGCGCCCGACTTCCATGCGTTTCATGAGGTCGGCTTCCCGCAGAAGCGTGCCCGGAGGAAGCAGTGTCGTGATGATGTCGTCGCGCAGCCGAATATAGGTCCGCTCCGCCAGCGTTGCTTCAGCCGCTTCGTAATCCACTTCGAATGCCGACATATTCAGCGTGTTCCTCTGTCCATTTCCGCATAGCTGGAGGCTGTTCCGCCTCGAAAAAAGGCGCTCAACGAATCTGCTTGACTTCGTATCATGTCTGCATATTGATAATATATCAGCAATATATAACTACAAAGAGGGGTTTCAAATGAAACATGCTGAATTGACAAAAAAATCGCAGGCGAACGGGATCATTGCCGTGGCGATCTTGAGTTTGGGGCTGTTTGCGACGGCTGCGCCATTCACTGCGAACGCCGACGATCTGGAGCTGATGAAGCCGGGCACGCTCGTTGTTACGGTCCAGCCTTACATGCCCTATACGGCGGTCAAGGATGGGAAGCTCGTCGGACTCGACAGCGACATCCTGACAGCCATAGCCGATAAGCTCGGCCTCAAGATCGAAATCAACGTCACCGACTTTCCAGGCATGCTGGCTTCCGTCCAGACACAGCGGGCCGATATAACCATCGGCGGAATCGCATGGTCCGACGTTCGACAGAAAGTCGGATTGTTCACGGACCCGCCGTATTATTCGCCGCCGGCCATGGCGGTAAGCGGCACGGCGAGCTTTCCCGATGTTGCGAGCCTGGAAGGCAAAAATCTCGGCACCGTCACCGGCTATGTCTGGGCGAAATCCATCGCCCAGGTGCCTAACGCATCACCCCATACGTTCCCGAGCGCCGACAGTGTGTTCCAGGATATTTCTGCCGGGCGCCTGGACGTCGGCTTTCTCGATCCACTGCTGATCACCTACCAACAGCAGCAGCGCCCCGACATGAAGGTCCGCATCGAATATCTGAAACCGCCGACCGACGAACAGGTCGCCGCACACCCCGATTACAAGTATTTTCAAGCCTACATGACCGGATTCTACCTTCCCAAGCAGTCGCCGAAGCTGGCCAAGGCTGTTTCCGATCAGATTGACGATATGTACAAGGATGGGTCGCTTGCCGCTTTGATCACGAAATGGGGCGGCGATCCCCAGCAGTTCCTAGTTCCGTCGCCCGAAATGGCGGCCCAGCGGCGCGGCGTCGACCGTCCGGCCGACTGGACCCCGCCTTCCATCGCGAAGTGAGATCGAAGCATGACGGCGTTGTCATCCTTCACCGATATCTTCCAGGTTCCCTGGAATGACTATGTCGGAAACATCGGCGGGGGTCTGCTCAAGACCCTCGGCTATACCGTGGCCAGCTTCATCGGCGCGACGATCCTTGGTCTTGTCCTTGCGTTGATGAGACTCAACCGGCTGCGAATCGTCCGCGTTCCCGCGGCCTTCTATACCGAGCTTTTTAAAAACGTACCGCTCCTGGCGATCATCTTCCTCACTTACTTCGGCCTGCCTTCCGTAGGCATCAGGCTGGAGGTTTTCGAGGCTGGAGTGTTGAGCCTGGTGCTCTTCTACGCCGCCTACCTGTCCGAGATCTTTCGGGCGGCTATCGCTGGCGTACACCGAGGACAGCAAGAGGCGTCTCAAGCTCTCGGGCTGGGACGCGGCAAAACCTTCAGCCATGTCGTCCTGCCGCAAGCAGTGCGGCTGGCGCTCCCGGGCACCAATACGATGTTCGTCGACCTGATCAAGTCGACCTCGCTGCTCGTAACGATCTCCGCTGCCGAGTTGATGACGCAGGCACAGTTGATAGCCTCGGAAACATTCCGAGCGCTTGAAGTGTATCTGGTGATCTCGGGACTCTATTTCGTCATCTGCTACCCGCTGTCCCAATGCCTGCTTCTGCTGGAGCGCAAGATCCATGCCGGTGTGCCATTGTCATTGGCGAGAAGGCGTCGGCTCAAATTAGCCAGGACCTTTCTGGCCGAGGGAAAGGTCTGACCCATGACCACCACTGCTGCCAAATCTGCCTTTGTGTCAAATCAGCCGGCCGGTCGACCCGCCGTCAAGATCAGCGGATTGCGCAAGTCTTTCGACGGGCGCCTGGTGCTTGACCGCGTCGATCTCGAGGTTCCCACGGGCAAAATCGTGAGCATCATTGGCCAGAGCGGTGGAGGAAAGACCACCCTCATGCGCTGCGTCAATTTGCTTGAGCGTCCCGATCAGGGAACGATCACCGTCGGGGATGAGACGATCTTTGCCGATGGCGAGGTGGCCTGCCGCAACCTTGCCAAGCTTCGGCAATGTGTCGGCATGGTGTTTCAGCGCTTCAATCTGTTCCCGCATCTGCGCGCCGTGGAGAACGTCGTTCTCGCTCAGATGCATGCAGCCGGGATCGGCGAAAGAGAAGCCGTGGAACGGGCCGTGAAACTTCTGACGAGAGTAGGCCTTGCCAAACGGGCGATGGCCTATCCGGAGCAGATGTCGGGCGGCGAGCAGCAGCGTGTGGCGATTGCCCGCGCTCTGGCGCTGGAGCCAACGGTGTTGCTGTTCGACGAGCCGACGTCGGCACTCGATCCTGAATCCACCGGCGAAGTGCTCCGCGTCATGCGCGAACTGGCCGCTGACGGCATGACGATGATCCTGGTCACCCACGAGCTGCCCTTTGCGAAGGAGGTATCGGATTGGGTCGTCTTCATCGATGGCGGTCTTATCATCGAGCAGGGAACCGCCGGAGATGTGTTTGACCGTCCAAGGGAAGCACGCACGGCTGCCTATGTCGCGCGTTACGCTTCCCCAGGTTAGCTCTTGGTCTGATCAGGCATCCAAGCCTCGTTTCTCTAAAGATAAATCCACATCTGATGAACAAGCTAACAACAGATATCGCCGTCATCGGCGGCGGCGTGATCGGCGTGACAACCGCTCTGCGGCTGCGTGCCGACGGTCGCGATGTCGTCCTGATCGAACCGAACAAACCCGGTTCGGGTGCATCCTACGGCAATGCAGGAACGATCGCCGACTATGCAATCATTCCCGTCGGCACGCCCGCTGTCCTTAAAAACCTGGCCTCGCTGCTTCTCAATTCAGACAGCCCGTTGTCCATTCGCAAGGCGGCATTGCCCACGCTGTTTCCATGGCTGATGCGTTTTGCCTACGAATCCCTCCCTCACAGATACAGAGACAATACGCGCCGCATCGCCGACCTTCTATCCGAAGCTTCATCGGAATGGCTCGACTTTGCAGCAGAGATCGGCGCATCCGATCTCCTGAGGGCGAAGGGATGCCTCTACCTCTACCAGACGCCCGAGGCCTTCAAGGCGGCCGCTTCGGATGTCAGGCTTCGCCGAAATTACGGGATCGCGCAGCAGCTCCTCACTCCCGGCGAGGTGCAAAGCCTGGAGCCTCGACTGCCGCAGGCCCATGGCGGAGGGCTTTTCTTTCCGAAAGCGATAAACTTCACCGATCCCGGCGAACTCATGAGCGTGATGGACGCCGCCGCCAGACAAGCGGGCGTCGAGTTCGTACGGGACTCCGTGACGGCTATTTCGCGCGAGCGGAACGGAGTGAGGATGATGGCTCCAGCCCACAGCATTCACGCCCGAGCCGCGGTGATCGCTGCCGGCGCTCATTCCCGCGGCCTGGCTCTGCAGCTCGGAGAGCGGGTCCCCCTGGACACCGAGCGCGGCTATCATCTGGAATTCGATATGGAAACACCGCCGGTGGAAAGACCGGTGTGCCCGACGCATCATGGATTTTACTTTTGCCCGATGCGTGGCCGGCTGCGCGTCGCCGGCACCGTGGAACTCGGAGGTCTCACCGCGCCTTCGAACCCAAGGCGCCTCGAAGTGTTATTGGCAAACGCCCGCAGGATTTTCCCGACACTTGGTGAACCAAGCCGGAGCTGGATGGGCTTTCGCCCTTCCATGCCCGATTCCGTTCCCGTCATTCGGCCTTCAAGAGGAGGAAGGGACGTCGTGTTTGCTTTTGGACACGGGCATATCGGCTTGACGCTGGCACCGCGGACGGCCCGTATGGTCAGCTCAATCCTCGCCACTTGATCGCCTCACGAACCGTGCCTGCGACAGCAGCAGGCTCCTTTATCCTCTCAGAGATGCGGGTTGCGCGGCCGGTATTTCTTGACGAGCTTCTGGTTGATCTCGGCCGCGCCCGGCATGTTGGCGCTGAGATAGACCGGCGCATCGCCGGATTTCGCAAGCTCCGAGGCAACTTCGGCAAAGATCGCGTTGATGATGGTCACACCGACCGCCGTCGAGACCGGTCCGACCCTAAGTCCCGTTCCTTCGAGATCGACGACAGCGTCACCCGGCGGCAATCCGTTGTCGAGCGCCACGTCGGCGACGTCGGCGAGCCGGCGGCGGCCATTGGCGATGGCCGAGGAATAGGCGATCGAGGTGATGGCGATCACCTTTGCGCCGATTTCGCGCGCATAATCGGCGGCCTCGATCGGCGCGGCGTTCACCCCCGAATTGGAAGCGATGATAATGACGTCGCCCGGCTGCATGCCGTAACGCTCCAGCATCGGCCGCACCAGACCCTGTGTGCGCTCATAGACCGAACTGATGACCGCCCCCTCGTGCAGCATCGCCGAGCCGACGAGCACCGGCACGGTGAAGGCGAGTCCGCCGGCACGATAGTGCACCTCTTCCGCCAGCATATGCGAATGGCCGGTGCCGAAGACATAGACACGTTTGTCGCCGCGGGCGGCATCGAGAATGACCGCCGCAGCCTGTGCCATCGGCTCGGCAAGCGTCTGCTTCAGCTCTTCCAGCCGGCCGATAAGGTTGGAGAAATAGGCATCGGTAATGTCGGTCATCCTACTTCTCCTTGAATTCATGCAACTTCGCCGGCAAGCCAGGTGGCGGCGACGGTGAGCGTATCGGTGAGGTGCACGAGATCGGCACGCGCGCCCGGTGAAAGATGGCCGCGATCGGCAAGTCTCAGGAAACGGGCGGGATAGAGGGTCGCCATGCGCAGCGCCTCGGCGAGCGCCAGGTCGAGATAGGTGATGCCGTAGCGGATTGCCGAAATCATGTCGACGTCGGAGCCTGCCAGCGTACCATCGGAAAGCACCAACTTCGAGCAGAAGCCGCCCCTTTCGCGCCGGACAGTGCGTCCGTTCAGCGTGAAAGAGTCCTGCTGCGAGCCGACAAGCGACATCGCGTCGGTGACGAAGAACAACCTGCCTTCGCCGCGCTTGGCACGCAACGCCGTGCGCAGCGCCTTCGGATCGACGTGATGGCCGTCGGCAATAATGCCGCACCAGGTCGCGGGATGATCGATGGCCGCGCCGACGAGGCCGGGAGCACGGTGTCCCATTTGGCTCATGGCGTTGAAGAGATGCGTGACCCCGCGCGCTCCGGCATCGAAACGTTCCTCCGCCGCCTCGCTCGAACAATCGGAATGGCCGATGCTGACGGTGACGCCGGCTTCCGCAAGCTCGCGCACCTGGGCGACCGTCACCTGCTCGGCTGCGATGGTGACGAGCAGCGTGCCGATCGACTCACGTGCCCGGATGAAGGCCTTGACGTCGCGGTCCTCCACCGGCCGCATCAACTCGGCCAGATGCGCACCCTTGCGGGCCGGTGCCAGATGCGGGCCCTCGAGATGCAGACCGGCGACGCCGCGGTTCTTTTTCACAGCCTCCTTCGCCGCCTCGATGGCGGCATTGGTCGCCTCCGATGTATCGGTGATCAAGGTCGGCAGCAGCGACGTCGTGCCATAAGGCCGATGCCCGCCGGCGATGATCTCCATCGACGCCGGGGACGGCTCGTCGTTCAGCATTCGGCCGCCGCCGCCATTGACCTGCGCATCGATGAAGCCGGCCGACAGGACGCCGCCCTCAAGAGCGACCATCTCGCCATCGGGCAGGTCGTTTCTCGCGACGATCGCTTCGACGCGGCCGTCGGCAAGGACGAGTGCCTTGTCGTCATGGAAGCGCTCGCCGTCGAAGATCCGGGCGCCGACGAAGATCTTGCGTCCCATCAGACCGTCTCCGTCACCTTGAGCAGGTTGGCCGGCCGGTCGGGGTCGAAGCCCTTGCGGCGCGTCACCGATTCGATCAGTCGGTAATAGACGAGCAGCGACACCAGCGGATCGACGAGACCGTTGCCCGTCGTCGGCACGCGCAGATTGATGCCGGAGAGCGGCTGCGTGGAGAAGCCGACGGTGGTGGCGCCAAGCTTCTGCAGGCGCTCCAGCGCCTTGCCGTTATTGGCCAAAGCAGCATCGTCGGGCGCGAAGGCGACGATTGGAAAGCCCGGCTGCACCAGGCGCATCGGGCCATGCATCAGTTCAGCCAGCGAAAAGGCCTCGGCGTGCAGGCCCGAGGTTTCCTTGGCCTTCAACGCCGCTTCGAGCGCGATCGCGAAGGCCGGGCCGCGGCCGGCCGTATAGAGCGAGGTCGCATGGAGCAGCACCTCCTCGGCCGCCGCCGTGTCGATCCCGGCGGTCGCCGAAAGCGCCTCCGGCAGTTTTTCCAGCGCTGCCTGCAGGTCGGACGCGCCGCCGATCGCAGCCGTCACCCCGGTGAGCGCGGCGACGGAGGCGATGAAGGATTTCGTCGCCGCCACACTCTTTTCCGCGCCGGCGTTGAGGCCGAGAACGATATCCGCCTGCCTGGCAAGCGGGCTGTCGGTGACGTTGACGACGGCGATCGTCGTTGCGCCCCCCTTCTTCGCGGCCTCCTGCAGGGCGACGATGTCGGGGCTGGCGCCCGACTGCGAGACGGTGAAATGCACGCCGCCCTGCAGGTGGAGGGCAGCACCATAGACGGAAGCGATCGACGGGCCGACCGAGGCGACTGGGACGCCGCAGGTGATCTCAAAGAGATATTTGAAGAAGGTGGCGGCATGGTCCGAGGAGCCGCGCGCGGCCGTCGTCACCACGCTCGGACGGGCGGACGAAAACAGACGGGCGATCTCGGCAAAGACCGGCTTTTCCTTTTCGAGAAGCGTGGCCACCACTTCGGGTGATTCGCCTGCTTCCTGCAGCATCAGCGACTGGTTCTCACTCATGGTCATCTCCAATTCTCAATTCGGCAACGAAGTCATAGGCATCGCCG
The DNA here is from genome assembly GCF_019685235.1 of Rhizobium sp. NLR8a. Taxonomy (NCBI): domain Bacteria; kingdom Pseudomonadati; phylum Pseudomonadota; class Alphaproteobacteria; order Hyphomicrobiales; family Rhizobiaceae; genus Rhizobium; species Rhizobium sp. NLR8a. Next base: position 232,276 of record NZ_JABDWI010000005.1, on the reverse strand, counting down.
CGATAATGCGAGCGGGTGTATTCGACGACGCGCTGGTCTTCCAGGCGCGAGACACGTTCGATAAGAAGCGCCGGCGCGCCTGCCTTGACGTTCAGCATCGCAGCATAGGATGCATCGAGCGTGACGGCGGTCAACCGCTGCAGCGCGCGCACCGGCCGATGGCCATTCGCCGCCAGCGCATCGTAGAGCGATCCTTCGCCGCCGGCATTCTTCCCCAGAAACTTGACCGGCACGACGGCGCGTTCGATCGCCAGCGGCAAGCCGTCAGCGAGGCGCAGCCGGTCGAGCCTCAGCACCGGCTCGTCGCCGCCGAGGCCGAGCAGGAAGGATTCTTCCGGCGACGGCGTGTTGATCTCTCGCGACAATATCCGCGCGGCCGGCAACCGGCCGCGCGAACGCATATCGGCGGAGAAGGAGGAAAGCCGCCAGAGCGACTGTTCCATGCGCTCGACCTTGCTCGATACGAAAGTACCGCTTCCGTGGCGCGATTCCAATGCGCCCGCCGGCATGAGGTCGCGATAGGCGGTGCGCACGGTGACGCGGCCGAGCTTGAGAGCCTCGGCAAGGTCACGCTCGCCCGGCAGCGCCGTGCCGGGCTTCAGCAAGCCTTCCTGAATGAGGCTGGTCAGCACCTGCGCCAGCCGCTTGTAGAGTGGGCCGGTCAGCGCGTCGTCGCGCAGGCTGCGTCTATTGAGTTCAGCTACTAGACTGGTTCTATCCATGGACACACAATAGAACCTATATAGAACCAATCGGCAAGCCTGAATCTGAGGGGCAGAAGAAAAACCCTCTCCGGCAATCCGAAGAGGGTTCAATAACGGTCAAATTTGACAGCCGTACGTCTCAGAGCATGTCCGCGCAAACGTGTGCGGCGGTTTTGCGATACCGACTTGCGTAAACAAAAACCTAAAGCGCGAGGAGCGAATCTGAAAGATCGTGACGCGCTTTAGAACGCTTCAGCTCTTGGTGAAGATGTAGTCCGTTTCCTGGCGTAGCACTTCGCCTGGACGCAGGACCGCATTCGGGAAGCCCTCATGGTTGATCGCATCCGGCCAGATCTGTGTCTCCAGGCAGAAGCCGGCGAACGGACCATATTTGCGCCCGCCGAGGCCGGGAGCCCCAGTGTTGAGCTTGAAGCCGGCATAGAACTGTACGCCCGGCTCGGTGCTGCGCACTTCCAGCGACACGCCGGAATAGAGGCTGCGGGCGAGTGCCACGGTCCGCTTGGCGGTGCGTTCGCGGGACAGGCAGAAATTGTGGTCGTACAATACCTGTTCACTGCCGACGAAACGCTTCATCGGGGCCATCTCGCGGAAATCGAATTCGGTTCCGGCAACGGGCCGGATTTCGCCGGTCGGCACCTGCTTCTCGTCGGTCGGCAGATAGTGATCGGCGGCGATCATGATGTCGTGGCCCAGTGCATCATCGCGGCCGTCGAGATTGAAATAGGCGTGCTGGCAGACATTGGCGAGCGTCGGCTGATCGCTGGTCGATTCATAGGTGATCGACAGTTCACCATTGCCGTGCACCCGGAACGTCGCCTGAATGGTGCAGTTGCCGGGATAACCGGCACGGCCGTCCGGATCGACGATCTTCATCACCAGGCGGTCGACCGCATGCTCGACGATCGTCCAGTTGCGCTTGCCGATATTGTCGCTGCCGCCGTGCAGATGTGTGACGCCGTTTTCATTCGGCTCGAGCTGATAGTCCTTGCCGTCGAGCGTAAAGGCGCCGCCGCCGACACGGTTGGCGCAGCGGCCGGGCGTCGCGCCGAAATAGGCCGAGTAGAGAGGATAGCTGTCGAAATCCTCGAAGCCGAGTTGCAGCGGCGCCTCATGACCCTCAAGGCGCAGATCCTGGATGACCGCACCCCAGGTGATGATCTTGGCCGTTAGGCCGCCGCCCCTGATGACGACGCGATAGACGGTCTCGCCCGCCTTCGTCTGCCCAAAAACTTCCCGCTCCAACTTATCCGACATGATCGACTGTCCGTTCCTTTGCGCGTCCGATAAAAACGCGCAGCGCTATAGGGTTCCGGACCGGAACCTGCCCGCATTTGTTCCAAACCGCAACCAGGCAGGTCAGAAAGAAATTCCATTAAAGATCCATGCCGATCTCTTCGACGTCATAGGGCGTCGTCTGGTAAATCTCGTTGATCCAGTTGCCGAACAAGAGGTGCGCGTGGCTGCGCCAGCGGTTCTGAGGCGCAAGTGCCGGATCATTATGCGGGAAGTAATTGTGCGGCATCTTGATCGGCACGCCGGCATCCACATCGCGGAAATACTCGTCCGAAAGTGAGGTGGAATCATATTCGACATGATTGAACATGTAGAGCCGCCGGCCCCTTTTCTCATGCACGAGGCAGACGCCCATCTCGCTCGATTCCATCAGAATTTCCAGGCTTTCGCATTTCTCGATGTCGGCGCGGCGCACCTCGGTCCAGCGCGACACCGGCACCTCGAAGTTGTCGGAAAAGCCGTTCAGATAGATGGAGGAAGGCTTCAGGTTCCGGTGCCGGTAGACGCCGAAGGCCTTTTCCTTCAGCTCGTATTTCGGAACGCCGTGGAAGTGATAGATCGCCGCCATCGCGCCCCAGCAGACGTTCATCGTCGAATGGACGTTGGTCTCCGTCCAATTGAAGATCTCCTGCATTTCTGCCCAATAGGTAACGTCCTCATAGGGGAGGAGCTCGATCGGGGCTCCGGTGATGATGAAGCCGTCGAACTTGCGCTGCTTCACCTCTTCCCAGGTCTGGTAGAAGGCGAGCAGGTGATCTTCGGATGTGTTCTTTGCCTTGTGGCCGCCGATGCGGATGAGTGACAGCTCCACCTGCAGCGGCGAAGCGCCGACGAGACGGGCCATCTGCAGTTCGGTCTTGATCTTGTTCGGCATCAGGTTGAGCAGGCCGATCTGCAACGGTCTTATATCCTGACGGATCGCCATCGTCTCGGTCAGCACCCGCACGCCTTCCTGAACCAGGGTTTCGAAGGCGGGCAGCGTATCGGGGATCTTGATGGGCATTGCGGTCAACTCGATCAAAAATAAAAAACCGGCGGCGAAAAAATCGCTACCGGTCCGCACGCGGCCCTTTAGCGACTTTTTTAACGTGGCTGCAAGCCGGCCGGCCAAATCACCACGGAGTGCCTTAATTAGTCCCAGTTGAGCCGCGAATCAACTCCGAATGCATGCGGGAGTGGCCCGTCAAGAATCATCACACTTTAATGACTGATAGAATCTGTTGATAGACCGGTAACGCCACCATGTTAATAATGACAGTATGGGCGGTGTTGGAAAAGCGTGATGGCAGACAAGATCGAAGGGAGGCCGGGCATCCGGAAGCAGGATAGGGTAGGGTATGATTTCAGCCTGACATATCGCCTCGGTGTGATGTTCTCAGCATTCTGGAATTCGCAAGTTCGCGGCAAGGTGCTGTTTCTGGCGACCGTGCTGATCCTCGTCATCCTGGCGACGGCCTATGGCCAGGTCATTCTCAATGAGTGGAACGCCCCTTTCTACGATTCGCTCGAGCGCCGCGACCTCGGCGAATTCTTCCACCAGCTCGAAATCTTCGCGATGATCGCCGGCACGCTGCTGCTGCTCAACGTGTTGCAGGCTTGGCTGAACCAGATGACCGCGCTTTATATGCGCGAAGGCCTGTCACGCGATCTCGTCGACCAGTGGCTGAAGCGTAAGCGGGCGCTGCGGCTCGCCTCCAGCGGCCTGATCGGCGTCAATCCGGATCAGCGCCTGCACGAGGATTCCCGCAACCTTGCCGAAAGCACGACCGGGCTCGTCCTCGGGCTGCTGCAATCGACCATTCTTCTGGTGAGCTTCATCGGCGTGCTCTGGGAGCTTTCGAGCGGCTTCATCTTCCACATCAGCGGCCACAGCTTCTCCATACCGGGCTATATGGTCTGGGCGGCGATTTTCTATGCAGCTTCCGCCTCGGTGTTGAGCCAGGTCGTCGGCCGCAAGCTGGTCAAGCTCAATGCCGACCGCTTCTCGAAGGAGGCCGAGCTTCGTTTCACGCTGATGCATGCCAACGAGAACATGCCGGCGATCACCGTCGCCCGCGGCGAGGAGAACGAACGCCGGCGTATCAATACCGACATCAGTTCGGTACTGAGGGTCGTCAAGCGGCTCGCCATGGCCAATACCAATCTCACCTGGGTTTCGGCCGGCTACGGCTGGCTGGTGATCGTCATTCCGATCATCGTTGCCGCACCCGCCTATTTTTCCGGCGGCCTCACCCTCGGCCAGCTGATGATGTCGGTCGGCGCCTTCAACCAGGTCAATACGGCGTTGCGCTGGTATGTCGCCAATTTCGGCCCGATCGCCGAATGGCGTGCCACGCTGATGCGCGTCACCGACTTCCGCCAGGCGTTGCTCGACATGGACGAGGGCTTTGGCGTGAAGGGAAGCATCGCCTATGAAGACACCGCCGCCGACAGGCTGACGCTGAAGGATGTGGTGATCAATGCCAAGATCGGCGAAGACATCGAGGAATGCGGCGGTTTTCGCCTGCGAGAAACCGATATCGTGATCAAGGCCGGCGAAAAAATCATGATCAACGGCGATCATAGCGTCAACCGCAAGCTGCTGTTCCAGGCCTTGGCCGGGCTCTGGCCGTGCGGCAGCGGCACGATGGGTCTGCCGCCGATCGACGACATGCTGTTCGTTCCGCAAATCGCCTATATTCCGGGCGGCACGTTGCGCGAGGCGTTGGCCTTCCCCGAAAGCGCCGATGCCTACGAGCAAGCTGCGGTCGAGGCGGCCCTTGAAAAGGCCGGCCTGCACTCTCTGATCGCAAGGCTCGATACCCGCGCCCGCTGGGACAAGCTGCTCGACGGCGATGAACAGAAGGCGATCGGCTTCGCGCGCCTGCTGCTGGTGCGCCCGCGCTGGATCATCTTCGACGAAGTGCTCGAGGGCATGGAGCCGGAATGGCAGGAAACGATGTGCAGCGTGCTGACTTCGATGCCCGAAATCGGCATGATCTATATCGGCCGCTCTGAAACTTATCTGGAGGCGTTGCAGCCCCGGGTGCTGCATCTGCAGGCTCTGCCCTCGAGATCCGAAGAGCCGCAGCAGCAGGTCGCCCAGACCACCGGCGCCAGCGCCAGTGCCGGCGCAGCCGCCGTCCCCGCGCCGGCGCTTTAGGACGCCCCCTTATCGGCAGGACCCCTGCCTACAACGTGACGCAAGCGGCTGAGTGCGAGAGTCTCAGCCCTCCAGTTCTTCCCGCAGCATTTCGAGCTCCAGCCATTCCTCTTCCATCTTGGTCAGGCTGACTCGCAGCTTCTCCATCTCGCCTGCAAGGCGGTTGAAGGCAACGGGGTCGCGCGTGAAGAGATTGGGATCGGCCATGACAAGTTCGCGCTTGGCGATCTCGGCCTCGGCCTTGGCCATTTCCTTCGGCAGATTGTCCAGCGCGAATTTCTGCTTGAAGGAAAGCTTGCCCTTCGAGGCTGCGCCGGAAGCTGTTGTCTCCTGGGTCTTCGGTTTCTCCGCCGCTTTCTCGGCTTTCCTGCGCTCGTCGAGTACGCCCTTGCGCTGCGCCAACATGTCCGTATAGCCGCCGGCATATTCGATCCATCGGCCGTCGGGCGCATCCGGCACGGCGGGCGCGATCGTCGAGGTTACGGTGCGGTCGAGAAAGTCACGATCGTGGCTGACGAGGATGACGGTGCCGGGAAAGCCGGCGACGATTTCCTGCAGGAGGTCGAGCGTCTCGATGTCGAGATCGTTGGTCGGTTCGTCAAGGATCAGGAGGTTTGCCGGGCGCGCCAGGATGCGCGCCAGCATCAGCCGGGCGCGCTCGCCGCCGGAGAGGCTCTTGATCGGTGTTCGCGCCTGCTCCGGCTGGAACAGGAATTCTTTCATGTAGCCGGTGACGTGGCGCTGCTCGCCATTGACGAGCAGGTTTTCGCCGCGCCCGTCGGTCAGGTAGTTTGCAAGCGTCTCCTCGGGCTTGAGGTCCTCGCGCTTCTGGTCGAGGGTGGCGATCTCCAGGTTGGTGCCCAGCTTCACCGTGCCGCCGTCCGGCGAAAGCTGGCCGGTCAGCATTTTCAAGAGCGTCGTCTTGCCGGCGCCGTTCGGCCCGACGAGACCGATGCAATCGCCGCGATGGACGCGGATCGAGAACGGTGTGACGATTGCCCGGTCGCCGAAGCTCTTGGTGATCTTCTCGGCCTCGATCACCAGCTTGCCGGATTCCTGCGCATCCGAAATCGTCGCCTGCACCGTGCCCTGCGGGCCCTTGTGGCCACGATATTGCGAACGCATCGTCTGCAGCTCGCCGAGACGGCGCATATTGCGCTTGCGCCGGGCCGTGACGCCGTAGCGCAGCCAGTGCTCCTCGCGCTCGATTGCCTTGCCGAGCTTGTGCTGCTCGAGCTCCTCGGCCTCCAGCACCTGGTCGCGCCAGGCTTCGAAATGCGCAAAGCCCCTGTCGAGCCGGCGCGAGGCGCCGCGATCGAGCCAGACGGTTGCCGTCGAAACTTTTTCGAGGAACCGCCGGTCGTGCGAGATCAGCACCAGGGCGCTGCGCGTCTTTTGCAACTCGCCTTCCAGCCATTCGATGGTCGGCAGGTCGAGATGGTTGGTCGGCTCGTCGAGCAGGAGAATGTCGGGCTCCGGCGCCAGCACGCGGGCAAGGGCGGCCCGTCGCGATTCACCGCCGGAAAGGGTATTTGGATCCTCCTCACCGGTGAGGCCGAGGTGGGACAGAAGATAGGTGACGCGATAGGGATCGTCGCCGGGTCCCAGACCAGCCTCGGCATAGGCCTGAACGGTGCTGAAACTGGCAAAGTCCGGCGCCTGTTCGAGATAGCGCACCGTCGAGGACGGATGACGGAAAACTTCGCCGGACTGCGCCTCGACCAGGCCGGCGGCGATCTTCAGCAGCGTCGATTTTCCCGAGCCGTTACGGCCGACGAGACAGATCTTGTCGCCGGGCTCGACCTGCAGGGAAGCGCCCGCCAGCAGCGGTGCGCCGCCGAAGCTCAGGAAGATATCGTCGAGTTTCAGAATGGGAGGGGCCAAAAATCAGACTCCGGAAAGATCATAGGGGCGGGCAAGCACGATCGCCCGGCCGCTCTCGAGCGAAAGGCGAACCTTGCCTTCCGCGACATTTGAAATGGTGCGCGACGAGCCGAAAGGCAGATGGAAATCGGTGAGCGGATAACGCGCATTCTCGATAGAAAGTCCGGTCAGCGGCCCAAATCCGGGCACGGAAAACAGGCTGCCTTTGGGAAGATCGAGCTCGATCGTGCCGGGAACCAGCGGCACTGCCTCTTCCTTGCCCGAGGTCAGCAGTACGTCGAAACCCTTTTCCGCCAAGCCGACAGCCGACAGCAGATGCTGAAGCGCATGGTCGGAGCGTTCGCCGGCGAGCGCGCCGGCGAGGATCAGCCGCCGCGCGCCACGTGCGATCGCTTCCGATACGGCGATTTCGCCGTCCGTTGCCGCCTTCGCTGCGGGATAGGGCTGTTTCGGCACATCGAGAAAACCCGCTTCGAGCTCGGGGGGCGTCGAATCGAAATCGCCGACCCAGAGCTCAGGCATGACACCAAGCGCCATCGCATGCCGCATGCCGCCATCGGCCGCGATGAAGCGGCTGCCGCCGATCGCGTGGCGCAGGCGTTCCGTCAGGCTGAGTTCGCCGCCGAGCAGAATGGTGAAGGTGGATTGGCTCATGGGCACTGCCCTTAGCGCAAACGGGGGGGCGAGGGGAAGGGGCACCACCGACGGACGGCTTTCGCCTCAACCGGGCGTGTCCTTGTCGCGCGAGAGAAAGATTGCCTCGTAGCCACCGATGAAACGTTCGAACAGCGTCGCGAAACGCTCTATATCCTCGCGTGGCCAATCGGAGACGATCTCGGAGATAATGGCCATTTTCTGCGCATGGATCTCGGCAAGCAGCGCCTGGCCAGCGTCGGTGATGACGACGACGATCCGCCGCGCGTCGGCCTGGGAGGCTTCGCGCCGCAAGACGTTGCGTCCGACCATCTCGGCCACCACCCGGCTCGCGCGCGACGGGTCGATGCGCAGCATCTCCGCGATCAAGCCGACGGTGACCTCGCCGGGCGACCCAGCCCGGCGCACGGCGTCGAGCACGTCGAGGTGGGAGAGCTCAAGGCCCGGTGCGGCGCTCTGGATCGCCAGCCTGCCGATCAGCCGTCGGCCGGTCATCAGGCGCATGCGCGCCATGCTCCTGCCGATGCGAGGCAGGTTCTCATCGTCCGGCTCGGCCCGACTGTTGGACAGGATCTTCGTCAGCGTCTCATTCATGACCGAACCATAGCAGAGCGGAGGTCAAAATTGAATATGCCGGGGTCACTCATGTGCCGTTGACAATTACATGCTGATAGCACATAAAATAGTTCGAACCCGGAAATATGCCTCATGGACATGCAACCCGCGCCTGCGCCGCTCGTGACGGACCCTCGTCGCCGGCTTATCCTCTTCTTCTTTCTGATGACCGCCATGTTCATGGCGACGCTTGATAACCAGATCGTCTCCACGGCATTGCCGACAATTGTCGGCGAGTTCGGCCATCTCGAGCGTTTCGGCTGGATCGGCTCGGCCTACCTGTTGGCGCTCAGCGCCGTCATGCCGCTCTACGGCAAGCTCGGCGATCTCTTCGGCCGCAAATATGTGATGATGACGGCGATCGGAATCTTCACCGTCGGCTCCGCAGTCTGCGGCCTGGCTGTCTCGATGAATACGCTGATCGCCGCTCGTGTGCTGCAGGGCCTCGGCGGTGGCGGCATCATGGTGTCGATCTTTGCCGTCAACGCCGATCTGTTCGAGCCGCGCGAGCGGGCGCGCTATCAAAGCTATTCCAGCCTCGTGCTGATGGCTTCAGGCGCGATCGGCCCGGTGCTCGGGGGGACGATGAGCGATCTCTTCGGCTGGCGCTCGATCTTCCTCGTCAACGTGCCGATCGGTTTCGTCGTGCTCACCGGGCTTGCCTTCATGCTGCCCTACCGCAAGCCGCATCGGCGCCCGAAGATCGATTATGCCGGCGCGCTGCTGATCGCGCTGACGACGACGAGCATCGTGCTTGCCACAGACAGCAGCGAATTGTTCGGCTCGATGATCTCACCACAGAGTATCGGGATCGTCGCCTTCGGCGCCGTCTGCGCCGTCACCTGGGTGTTCGTCGAGCGCCGCGCGCCGGAGCCGATCGTTCCGCTGCAGCTCTTCCGCAATTCAACCTTCAGCCTGCTGCTGGTAATATCGGTGATGGGCGGCGCCATCGCCATCGGCATGGTCAACTATCTCGCTCTCTTCCTGCAGACGACGACCGGCCTTTCGCCATCGGCCGCCGGCCTTCTCTTCATTCTGCTGACCGGGGGTCTCGTCTGCGGGTCGCTGTCGGCCGGGCGTATCATCTCGATGACCGGTCGCTACAAACCCTTCGCCATCGCAAGCCTCACCTGCAGCGCCATTGCCTTCGCGCTGATGTCGCAGGTCCATGCGGGAACGCCGATCGCCTTCATCGGCGCGATCATGATGCTGCATGGCATCGGCATCGGCCTTGCGCAGCAGGTCCCCGTCATCGGCGTGCAGAATGCCGCCCCCGCCCGCGACGTCGGCGCCGCCACCGGCTCGGTGACACTCTCGCGCATGGGCGGGGCCTCGATCGCCATATCAATCTATGGCGCGATCATCGCCTCCGGGCTCGGCAAGGTCGGCGCTCCCATTGCCGATGTTGCCGATATCGAACAGCTGACGCCGAAGATGATGGCCGCCCTTCCCGCAGCGAGCCGCCAGGCCGTCGCAGATGTCTATGCCGCCGCCTTCTCGCCCCTTTTCATGACTTCCTGCGCCATTGCCCTGATCGGCCTTGCTGCCGCAATGACGCTGAAGCCCGTGCAACTGCCGCGCACCGGCGAAACGAAGCGACCGCAATCGGCGGCGGCGGAAGCGGCGGAATAGACTACATAATGGGAATATGCACCAGCAGACGTTCTCTATCGCATAGATAGATCAAAAGTTGCGATTTTCTCGCAGGGCTGCCGTTATCCCACCTGTTGCTTCAATCATGCCGTTCTTTTTCCGCGCCTCTGACAAATCTATGACTGGTGACGGAACTTTCGCCATAATTTCATCCGAGCGAAGGGAGACCTCGATGCCTGAGGCTTGCTAAAATGCAACGGCGCCACAATTAAACAGAGTCTCGCTATGCAACCGATGCGTAAATCAGTTACAGCAACGACGTGTATCGGCCTAGCATGCGGCGCGAGATCAGGGGTGCGCACCTGTTGAGTTCCCCTTGCCAAGGCCGGTCTCCATCTGCGGCAAACCGGCAAAACAGCGACATGATGCAGAGAACCAGACTGGACAGCTTGACGACGTGGAAATCGCCCGCGCTTTCCAGTGATGTCATCTCTGCGACGCGGCGCTTCGCCCGCCGCCTGATGCTGCTTTCAACCGTCGGAATGGCGCTGAACGGGTGTCAGTCGCTGATCGAACAATCCTACCAGCCGAGCATCTCGCCTTCCTCCAATCCGCAGATCGTCGACGAGGTGCAGAAGAACGATCCGCGCGCGGCGATGGGTGCCCGCGAGCATCCGCGCATCGTGGCAAGCTACGGCGGCGAATACAAGGATGCCAAGACCGAGCGCCTCGTCGCCCGCATTGCCGGCGCGCTGACGGCGGTGTCGGAAAATCCGAGCCAGTCCTACCGTATCACCATCCTGAACTCGCCTGCGATCAACGCCTTCGCGCTGCCGGGCGGTTACCTCTACGTCACCCGCGGTCTGCTTGCCCTTGCCAACGACGCCTCGGAAGTCGCCGCTGTGCTGTCGCACGAAATGGGCCACGTGACAGCGAATCACGGTATCGAGCGGCAGAAGCGCGAAGAAGCCGAAGTCATTGCCAGCCGCGTCGTCGCCGAGGTCCTATCGAGCGACATCGCCGGCAAGCAGGCGCTTGCCCGGGGCAAGCTCAGGCTTGCCGCTTTCTCCCGCCAGCAGGAGCTGCAGGCCGATGTCATCGGCGTGCGCATGCTCGGCGAAGCCGGTTACGACCCCTATGCCGCCGCCCGTTTCCTCGATTCGATGGCGGCCTACAGCCGCTTCATGTCGGTCGACCCGGAAGCCGACCAGAGCCTCGACTTCCTCTCGAGCCATCCGAACTCCGCCCAGCGCATCGAGCTTGCCCGCACCCATGCGCGCGCCTTCGGCCAGGAAGGGAGGGTCGGCGACAAGGGTCGCGACTATTATCTCGATGGCATTGACGGCCTGCTCTATGGCGACAGTCCGGAAGAAGGCTACGTACGCGGCCAGACTTTCCTGCATGGCGGCCTCGGCATCCGCTTCGACGTACCGGAGGACTTCAAGATCGACAATAAGGTCGAAGCCGTGATGGCCACCGGCCCCAACGACATCGCCGTCCGCTTCGATGGCGTTGCCGACAACCAGAACCAGAGCCTCACAAACTATATCTCCAGCGGCTGGGTGACCGGTCTCGACCCATCGACCATTCAACAGATCACCGTCAATGGCATGGAAGCAGCCACCGCTCGCGCAAGTGCCGACCGCTGGGATTTCGATGTCACCGTCATCCGCAACAATGCGCAGATCTTCCGTTTCCTGACCGCCGTACCGAAGGGCAGCGACGCCCTCGAACCGACGGCCAATGTTCTGCGCGCCAGTTTCCGGCGCATGACACCGGCGGAGGCAGCCTCGCTGAAGCCGCTGCGCATTCGTGTCGTCACGGTCCGGCCAGGCGAGAACATCTCGACGCTTGCCGCGCGCATGATGGGCACCGATCGCAAGCTTGATCTCTTCAAGCTCATCAATGCCCTGCCGACGGGTGCGGCCGTTTCCCCTGGCGATCGCGTCAAAATCATCGCCGAATGAAAAAAGCCCGGCTTGCGCCGGGCCAGGCAGTGCTGCTGGAGGGTAAAGAAGTTCAGGCGTAGGCCGCCATATGCGGGTCGGCGCTGACCAGCGCGCTACGAAGCTTTTCCATCGCCCGGCTTTCGATCTGGCGCACGCGCTCCTTGGAAATGCCGAGATCGGCGCCCAGTTCTTCGAGCGTGGCGCCGTCTTCCGCCAGGCGCCGGGCGCTGATGATCTTCATCTCACGTTCGTTGAGATGTTTCAGCGCCGAAGCGAGCCAGACGCGGCGGCGCTCGCCGTCGATCATATTGGAAACCTGCTCGTCCGGCAGCGGATCGTCGCTGACGAGGAAATCCATCTTTTCCGCGCTCTCGGCATCGCCGGAGACGGAAGGCGCCTGCAGCGAAGCGTCGTTGCCGGAAAGCCTGGCATCCATGGTCTGGACATCGGCGAGGCTGACGCCGAGGGCAGCGGCGATTTCCTGATGAATGGATTGCAGAGTCAGTTGCGTATCGCCTCTCGCGAGCTTGGCGCGCAGACGGCGCAGATTGAAGAACAGCGCCTTCTGCGCCGAACTGGTGCCGCCGCGCACGATCGACCAGTTGCGCAGGATATAGTCCTGGATCGACGCCCTGATCCACCAGCTGGCATAGGTCGAAAAGCGCACGTCACGTTCCGGTTCGAAACGCGCGGCGGCTTCCAGCAGGCCCACATAGCCCTCTTGCACGAGGTCGCTCATCGGCAGACCGAAATTGCGGAACTTGCCAGCCATGGAGATAACCAGCCGCATATGCGCCATGGCGATTTGGTTGCGTGCACCGCGATCATCGTGATCTTTCCAGCGGGTGGCGAGATCATGCTCTTCCTGACGGGCGAGATAGGGGGCGGCCATCGCGATTTTGATCATGCGCCGATCTGCAGACATGTTCTTCATTTCGATCTCCCGAAAGGCCTTCGCCCTCAAAATGGACAATAAAACTCACGTTCCGGAACATCGCTGTCCGGACTGAATGGGGTTCCGAATGCAAAAGGGCCTCACCCCTGGACTTTTCAGGGAGAGGCCCTATCTCTCATCACGTGCCGCTAAGACGGCTGGGTCGGACTTGTTTCTTCACGTTGCCGAACGGGCAATATTGAAAAGGCATGATCCGCTCCTCACCGAATATTGACGGAATAGCAGTTCGCCCGACGAGTTTGCGCCCGACGAGCAGTCCGCAATTACGTGTGGTAAACGCGTCAGTCGGGAAAAAGTTCCAATAAAAAACCCGGCGCGACGGCCGGGTTTTTTTGGGAGAGACAGGCTTGCCTTAAGCGGCTTCGTCCTGCGAATCGTCTTCTTCAATCGCCTTGCCGCGCTTCGGACCCTTGTTGAGATTGGTCTCGACGAGGCGGACGGCTTCGGTTTCCGACATCTTGTTGACAGCGGCGATTTCGCGCGCCATGCGATCGAGCGCTGCTTCGTAGAGCTGGCGCTCGGAATAGGACTGCTCGGGCTGGTTCTCTGCACGATAGAGATCACGCACGACTTCAGCGATGGAAATCAGATCACCGGAATTGATCTTGGCATCATATTCCTGGGCGCGGCGGGACCACATGGTGCGCTTGACGCGCGCCTTGCCCTGCACAACCTTCAACGCACGATCGACGAAATCCGTTTCCGAAAGCTTGCGCATTCCGATGCTCATCGCCTTCGCGACCGGAACTTTAAGGCGCATCTTGTCCTTTTCGAAATCGATAACGAAAAGTTCGAGCTTCATGCCGGCAACTTCTTGCTCTTCGATAGCGGTGATGGTACCGACGCCATGAGCGGGGTAGACGATCGATTCACCGGTCTTGAAGCCGTGACGTGCTGTAGAAGGCTTTTTCTGCTGAGTCGTCATTCTATTCAAAAACTCCCTGTTACGCTTCCGGCGGCGGCCGGAGCCGGGTCAGTCAGGCCCGGTTGAGACGGTTGCATCCGTCGGGTGACTTCACTCTGGTCCCATCAGGCAAAAGCAAGGGCTTCTTGCGCGCGATCTGGGGACCCGGCGCTCAAAGCGTTGATATGTCACGGAAACCGCGTACGGATTGGTTTTGCTTTCGTGATGGTTTTGGGCATGCGTCATGCCACAAATGGAACAGTAGGCGAAACCTATCACAAAAATATGAGGAAATCAATAATTTGCTTCATCTGAGTCATGCGGGCAACACAGATCACCCATATGCCAGACGCAGGATTAAAAACGTTTCACCGCTCAACGGCCCGCATCCGGCGACGAAATCGGACAGCCGTCTTAATCGCCGGAACCCGGTTTTTCGGAGAAATATTTCTCGAATTTTCCGGTCTGGCCGTCCATTTCCTTGGCCTCCGGCAACGGATCCTTCTTGACCGTGATATTCGGCCAGATGCTGGCATATTCGGTATTGATCTTCAGCCACTTGTCGAGGCCCGGCTCGGTATCCGGCTTGATCGCCTCGGCGGGACATTCCGGTTCGCAGACGCCGCAATCGATGCATTCGTCCGGATGGATGACGAGAAAATTCTCGCCTTCATAAAAGCAGTCGACAGGGCAGACTTCCACGCAATCGGTATATTTGCACTTGATGCAATTGTCGGTCACGACATAGGTCATGAAGAACTCCAGGATTTCAAGCGGATGGGGCCGGGCAACCTGGAACGTCGCGCCTATCCCCGTGCCGGGCGAAGCGTGGACAGGCTTGGCAGGCAAGCACGCTTCCGGCAGGTTGTCAGTGACCTATCGGCTTTAGCGCCGGATTTCAAGGGTAAACGATCTGCAAAGCCGCCGCCACAGACAGAGTTTTCTAATCCTCGTCCGACATCAGCCTGTCGATTGCACGTCTTTCCTTTTTGGTCGGACGGCCGGTACCCGTCCCCCGGGTCGCTTGCTCGTACGGCGTGAGACGTTTTGTCTCATCCGGCGGCGGGGATTGGTCGTCGTAGAGCAGGCGGGCCTCCTCGTAGGGACCCCGCCGCTCCCCGGCGAGACGCACGATGAGAATGACATCGCGCCGCTCCAGCGTCAGTTCGACGCGGTCACCCGGCTTGACCATCTGGCTCGGGTGACTGCAGCGCTCGCCGTTGATGCGCACGTGCCCCGACTGGACGTGACTCTGGGCCAGCGAGCGCGACTTCACCATGCGCGTGAAAAACAGCCACTTGTCGATGCGCTGGCGCGAACCGCTTGCCGGCTGTGTCTCCCCGCCCATGATTACTTCTTCATCTGTTCCTTGAGAGCTGCGAGCTTGGCGAAGGGAGAATCCGGATCGATCGGCTTCTCCTTGCGCGGCGGCTTGGCCTCGAAGCGCAGCGGCTGGGCGCCGCGATTGTTGTTGCGGTCGTTACGGTCATTGCGATCGTTCCGCTCGCCGCGGTCCTTCCGATCGCCACGGTCCTGACGATCACCGCGCGGCTGGTCCTTGCGCTCGCCCCTTGCTTGCTGCGGTCTGCCACCGTCACGGCCGCCACCGTCCTTGCCGCGGCCGTGGCGGTTGTCGCGCCCGTCGCCGCCGCGATTGCCTTCGCCGCCTTCACCGCCGTTCGGACGGCGATTGCGTTCGCCGCGCTCCTGGTTCTGGCCGCCCCGGCGTTCGCCATGGCCGCCACGTGCTTGGCGATGGTTGTCATTGCGGCCGCCGAGACGCCACAATAGAACCGGCTTCGGTTCCGCCGGCTCGCCAGCTTCCCCGGAGGCGGCAGTCTCTGCCGAAGCGGTTGCCTCGGTCACTTCGGCCGCAGTGTTGCTGTCGTTCGCTTCTGTGGCGGGGACGTCGGCCGCCGTCGAAGCCGGCTCGGCTTGGGTCGGCTCGGAAACAGCCTCTTCCGTCGCTCCGTCGGCATCATCGTGATCGGCTTTTTCTGCCGCTTCCGCGGATGTTTCCGCGGAGGCGGCAGGGGCTGAAGCCGCGTCCTGCGCCGCAAGATGGGCCGACGCCTCTTCCGCCTTCACGGCATCGGCGCGATAGCCGAGGCCCTTGAGGATCTCTTCCATGTCCTCGAGCGTCGCCCCGAGAATCGACAGCATCGCCGTCGTCGTCGTGAAACGGCGACCGTCATAGGCGCCCTCCGGACGATTGCTCTGACCGGGCTTCCATTGCAGCAGCGGACGGATGATATCGGCAAGCCGCTCCAGAATGTCGATGCGCACGGCGCGCTTGCCGAGGAAGCGGAAGCCGGCGAGCTTGTAGAACATCCGCTCGAAGCTCGGATCGGTGACGACCGAGGTGCGGCCGGCGGCAAGCACGGGGATGAGATCGCCGTAGCCCGGCTTGTCGAGACCGTCGTTCTTCAACGCCCAGAGCAGCGTGATCAGTTCGGCAGGTGCCGGCTTCAGAAGGGCCGGAACAAAGATATGATAGGCACCGAAACGCACGCCGTAGCGGCGCATGGAGGCGCGAGCCTCCTGATCCAGCGACTTCACCTCTTCGGTGACGTCGCGGCGGAAGAGCACGCCGAGATTTTCGACCAGCTGGAAGGCAAGTCCCTTGGCGAGGCCCTGCAGATCCTCGGCGCGCGACAGATCATCGAGCGGTTTCAATACCGTGCTGATGTGATGATTGACGAAACGTTCGATACGGGCGGCGACGTGATCGCGGGCATTGCCCGTCAACTGCTCGTCGGCGAGCAGGATCACGCGCGGCCGCATGACGTGATCGCTGCCGGAAAGCCGCGCCACGGGATCGCCGAGCCAACGGATCAAGCCATCCGAACCGATCGCCAGATCGCTATTGCCCGCGGCATGCAGCCGGGCCGCACGGGCCTCGAACTCGAGCGCGAGCGCCTTCTGCGACGCAGCCTGAACCGCCTTGGCATCCGGTCCATCCGTTCCCCCCACCGGGGTGAAACGGAATCCGCTCAACTGCCCTACATGATGTCCTTCAACGAAGACATCGCCATTCACACTGATTTCAGCTTCCAGCATCGCATTCTCTCTCAGGCGCTTCATGAGCACAGATGTCCTGCGATCAACAAAGCGTTTCGTCAACCTTTCATGTAACGCATCGGACAATCGATCTTCGATTTCCCGCGTCTTTTCCTGCCAATGTGTCGGATCGGCAAGCCAGCCGGGCCGATTCGAAACGTAGGTCCAGGTCCTTATCTGCGCGATTCGCGCCGAAAGCGTGTCAATTTCCCCATCAGTTCGATCCGAGCGATGAACCTGCTCCGCAAGAAACTGCTCGTTCACCGTGCCATAGCGCACGAGATCGGAAAAGAGGGTCGAAATAAGATCGGCATGTTGGGCCGGAGTGATACGCCGGTAGTCGGGCAGCGCGCAAGCCTCCCAGAGTTTTTCGACGCGGGCCGGCCTGTCGGCGAGATCGATCACTTCGGGATAGCGCGAAAGCTGCTCGAGCGCCTGCTGATCGACCGCCGGCAGCGCCCGCGTCAGCCCGGGCACGCGCGGCCCGGCCTCCAGGCTGGCGCGCAGCGACTGAATTGAGGAGAAATCCATCTCCGTCGTGCGCCACTGCAGAACCTTGACGTTGTCGAATTCATGTCCCTCGATGCGCTGCACCACTTCCTCGTCGAAGGGCGAGACTTGGCCGGTGACACCGAAGGTGCCGTCCCGCACGTGCCGCCCGGCGCGGCCGGCGATCTGGCCGAGCTCGGCCGGATTGAGGTTGCGGAACTGGTAGCCGTCGAATTTCCGGTCCTGGGCGAAGGCGACGTGATCGACGTCGAGGTTGAGGCCCATGCCGATCGCATCGGTCGCCACCAGATATTCGACGTCGCCCGCCTGATAGAGCGCGACCTGCGCATTGCGGGTGCGCGGGCTCAGCGCCCCCAGCACGACCGCCGCGCCGCCGCGCTGCCGGCGGATGAGCTCGGCGATGGCATAGACCTCATCGGCGGAAAAGGCGACGATGGCCGAGCGCTGCGGCAGCCGGGTGATCTTCTTCTGCCCGGCGTAAAGGAGATGCGAAAGCCGTGGCCGCTCGACGATCGTGACGCCGG
This sequence comes from Rhizobium sp. NLR8a, assembly GCF_019685235.1. NCBI lineage: Bacteria > Pseudomonadati > Pseudomonadota > Alphaproteobacteria > Hyphomicrobiales > Rhizobiaceae > Rhizobium > Rhizobium sp. NLR8a. The sequence continues at coordinate 214,468 of NZ_JABDWI010000005.1, read as the reverse complement.
GCAGGATCTGCTGCAGGATCGGCCGCATTGTCCCCGCGCCCAGAAGCAGCGTCTCATCCCGGCCGCGAAGGTGCAGGATACGGTCGGTGAAGATATGGCCACGCTCGAGATCGCCGGCGAGCTGGACCTCGTCGATCGCGACAAAGGCGGCTTTGGTCTCCCGCGGCATCGCCTCGACCGTGCAAACGGAAAAACGCGCATTGGGCGGCGAAATCTTTTCTTCGCCCGTGACCAGAGCCACGTTCTGCAAGCCGACCTTCTCCACCACCCGCGTATAGACCTCGCGGGCCAAAAGCCTGAGTGGCAGGCCAATCACGCCGGTCCCATGTGCGACCATGCGCTCGATGGCATAATGGGTCTTGCCGGTATTGGTTGGTCCAAGCACCGCGGTCACACCGCGCCCGCTGAGAATCATCGGCTGCGAAGTCAGAGTCATGGTCCATGCAAGTGAGGCAGGCGCGCCCCGGGAAAAGTTTTGCCATCTCGATGGAGGCACAGAACACATGGACAGCTACTGCCGCAAACGCAAGGGCAGATTTCAAAATGCGTCGGGGATTGCGACTTTTGCGAGTCGTCCGGACGGTCCGCATTTCCGATTCGGAACAGCGTGAGAACGAATCAGAGACGAATCGCTGACTCCTGCTGATTCAGCTTTTGTTCACGGCTAAGTATTGATTTTGAATCACTTTTTCCTACTAAATGCTGAATCGCGGGACTCTCTCCGGTTCGCATTTTGTGACCCTGCCGGAGGTCTGTCATTCGCTTTTTGCCAAGGGAAAAATCCGCCGAAATTAACGTCTCGATCAAATCCGGAACGAATCGGCGACGAATCGCCGACTGCTCTGCTTTCCCCTTTCGTTCACGGCCATATCTGGTGGCGTCGTCATGTTCCGCCCGCTAGATGCGGGGCAGGCGGCAAGATCTCGTCACGTCGGTGTTAATCTTCCGGCGAGCAAATTCACACAGCCTTAAGCCTGACCCGCTTGCCCGTCGGACCGATCAAAAACGGAACGAATCACCGACGAATCGGAGACATCGTGATCTTCCTGCTTTGTTCGCCGCAACATGTTGTATTCAATGTCTTTTTAACCATACGGGCCATTTGTCAGGGGTGACGGATCACAAACCATGAATCGCGTCGCATCCTAATTCGCGCGCCCAACCGGGAACAAAAATCGCCAATGTGTGTTTCTTGTCCATTCAGATTGCAGATGAAATGAAGGAAAAACACCATGCTTGGCACGATACTTCTCGTTATCCTCATTCTGCTCCTGATCGGAGCCCTGCCGAACTGGGGTTATAGCCGTGGCTGGGGCTATGGACCTTCCGGCGGTTTGGGGCTAGTTCTGGTCATTATCATTATCCTTGTACTAATGGGCCGCATCTAAAGCCCGACTAACCTGGGGAGTTACGACATGATGAAGAAGATTGTTCTTATCGGCGCGCTCGTGGGCGCTCTCGCATCCTGCACCGCGACCGAGCAGGGCACGGCGATCGGCGCCGGCACCGGTGCAGTCATCGGCGGTGCCGTCACCAACAGCTGGGGCGGTGCCGCAGTCGGCGCCGTTGCCGGCGGCCTGACCGGCGCTCTCATCGGCCAGTCGGTCGAACGCCGCGGCTACTGCATCTATCGCGATCGCTACGGCCGCCGCTACGAGGCGCGTTGCCGTTACTGATCGCATCACATATCGGACTCCCAACGGGCGCTTCTGCGCCCGTTTTTCTTTGCCGACACGTCCGTCAACGTGACGTTAACGATCGGTCATGAAAGTCAAATCCACCAACGCCCATTAGCTAGCCGCATATTTACCTCGTACGCGCAGGGCAGGCGCCATCGCCCGACAATTCCACCGTCGTCATTCTCGTCGCCGCGGCTTTCCTGACAACCGCGGTCTCATCTCTTGTCTTGGTAGCGGAGATCGCTCGCGGCAGCGAATGCCGGCCATGATTCGGGTTGATCGAGACCGGAACACCGGCAACCGCTTCTGCCCTCCCGAACAAAAGCAAAGGCGCGTTCTGCAACGCGCCTTTGCAAATCGACACACGTTCGTCCTATCTTAAACGAAGAATTGCCCGCCATTGGCCGTCAGCGTCGAACCGGTGATGAAACCAGCATCGTCGGAGACGAGGAAGGTAACGCAGCGGGCAATCTCTTCGGGCTCGCCGAGACGGCCGACCGGGATCTGCGGAATGATGCGTTCATTCAGTACCTTCTCCGGCACGGCAAGCACCATTTCCGTTCCGATATAACCGGGGCAGATGGCATTGACGGTGATGTTTTTCGCAGCCCCTTCCTGGGCAAGCGCCTTGGTAAAGCCGAGATCGCCGGCCTTGGCCGCCGAATAGTTCGCCTGGCCCATCTGGCCCTTCTGGCCGTTGATCGACGAGATATTGACGATGCGGCCGAAGCCGCGGTCGCGCATGCCGCTCCAGACCTGATGCGTCATGTTGAACAGACCGGTCAGGTTGGTGTTGATCACCTCGTGCCACTGCTGCGGCGTCATCTTGTGGAACATTGCGTCGCGGGTGATGCCGGCATTGTTGACGAGGATCTCGACCGGCCCGATCTCGCGTTCGACCTTGGTGATCCCTTCACCGCAGGCAGCGTAGTCTGAAACATCCCATTTGAATACCGCAACGCCGGTGACGTCGTGGAAGGCATGAGCCTTCTCGTCATTGCCGGCGTAAGTGGCCGCAACCCTGTAGCCGGCATTTTTCAGCGCCATGGATATCGCTGCGCCGATGCCGCGTGTACCTCCGGTGACCAGAGCCACTCTGCTCATGTTCCGCTCCCCCTCTGTGTTTTCGCCCGCTCGTGGCGGCATTTCAATCAATGACGGATTGCATGCTATTTAAAGTGCTTCAAAGCACATGGCGACGCCCATGCCGCCGCCGATGCAAAGCGTGGCGAGGCCCTTCTTCGCGCCGCGGCGCTTCATCTCGAACAGCAGCGTGTTGAGAATGCGCGCCCCGGAGGCGCCGATCGGATGGCCGATCGCAATCGCCCCGCCATTGACGTTGACGATCGACGGATCCCAGCCGAGATCCTTGCTGACAGCGCAAGCCTGTGCCGCGAAGGCCTCGTTGGCCTCCACAAGATCGAGATCGTTCACAGACCAGCCGGCCTTTTCGAGCGCCTTGCGCGACGCGGGGATCGGGCCGGTGCCCATGATCGACGGATCGACGCCGGCCGTTGCCCAGGAAACGATGCGGGCAAGCGGCTGAATGCCGCGCCGGGTCGCTTCCGCCTCACTCATCAGCACGGCGGCGGCAGCGCCGTCGTTGAGGCCGGAGGCATTGGCGGCGGTAACCGTGCCTTCCTTGTCGAAGGCGGGGCGAAGCTTGCCCATCGCCTCGAGCGTCGCGCCGTGGCGGATATATTCGTCGGAATCGACGGTCACGTCGCCCTTCCGTGTCTGGATGATGTAGGGAATGATCTCGTCGGTGAAGCGGCCGGCCTTCTGAGCCGCCTCTGCCTTATTCTGCGAGGCGACGGCGAACTGATCCTGGTCGTCGCGCGACAGCTGCCACTGCCGTGCGACGTTCTCGGCGGTGATGCCCATATGGTAGCCGTGAAAAGCGTCGGTGAGGCCGTCCTTGATCATCGTGTCGACCATCTTCATGTCGCCCATCTTCGTGCCGCTGCGCAAATGCGCGGCATGCGGCGCCATCGACATGGATTCCTGGCCGCCGGCAACGATGATCCTGGCGTCGCCGGTGGCAATCTGCTGCATGCCGAGCGCGACTGCGCGCAGGCCCGAGCCGCAGAGCTGGTTGACGCCCCAGGCCGTCGTTTCCTTCGGAAGGCCGGCCTTGATCGCCGCCTGGCGGGCCGGGTTCTGGCCTTCGCCCGCGGCCAGCACCTGGCCGAGGATCACCTCATCCACCTCGCCGGCATCGACGCCGGCGCGCGCGAGCGCCCCCTTGATGACGGCCGCGCCGAGTTCATGCGCGGGGACCGTTGCAAAAGCGCCGTTGAACGAGCCGACGGCTGTCCGACCTGCGCTGGCGATGACGACGGATGAATTGCTCATGGGGAGGCTCCTCGTTTTTCGTCCCACTTACATAAGGGGAAACTGGCAAAGCTTTGAGCACAAGTCAAACGGGAAGACCGGCCGCCGCCATTTTCGCGGCAGCAGTCAACGCCGATTCGTTTGATCTGCTAAAGGTTTGCCGCAACGCACAAAGAGATTGTCACCAGCCTTCTTTTGCGTTTACAGTCTGAAGTGGAGGAAGATCCATAAATCAGACGGGGGTTCAGGAGACTGATATGGCGAAGCATGAGGGTCAGATTGTCATCAAGAAATACGCCAATCGCCGCCTGTACAATACAGGCACCAGCACCTATGTGACGCTGGAAGATCTGGCGGAGATGGTAAAGAGGGGCGAAGACTTTACCGTCCAGGACGCAAAAAGCGGGGACGATATCACCCATTCGGTGCTGACGCAGATCATCTTCGAGCAGGAATCGAAAACCGGCAACACGCTGCTCCCGATCTCCTTCCTGCGCCAGCTGATCACCTATTATGGTGACCAGATGCAGATGGTCGTGCCGAGCTTCCTCGAACATTCGATGCGCGCCTTCAGCGAACAGCAGGCACAGATGCGCGAACAGGTAAACCGTGCCTTCGGCGAGACGCCGCTCGGCAAGAACCTGCAATTGCCGATGCAGATGGTCGAGGACCAGGTTCGCCGCAATACCGAGCTGTTTCAGCAGGCAATGCAGATGTTCTCGCCTTTCATGACACCGCCGGCGGCCAAGGAAAGCCGCAAGGCCGAAGCCAAGGATATCGACGAACTGAAGGAACAGCTCCGCGCCCTTCAGAACAAGCTCGACAACCTATAGTCCGATAGAGACATCCCGCCCGGCGCTTCGGATCGAAACGGCAAAACCCCCGATCACATCGATCAGAGCGATCGTCATCAAAATGAAGAACACCTGTGTCGCGGCGCCCTGGACGAGAAGAAACTCGACCAGGAAGGCGATGAAGACCAGCATCGACAAGATATGGTTCAAGAGGTTGCCGGGCCCGGTTCGCGTTGCTTTCAGGATTTCGAAGAACAGCACGATGAGCGCAACGACGATGAAGAGATCGCCGAGCGCCATGCTCCAGGTCGCACCCGAGAGCATCGACAGCACGATGATGTTATGCTGCAAGGCTGCGATGCCGCCGTCGCCCATCAGGCCGAGCATCGCCAGATTGTAAAGAATAAACGGAATAATCATCAGCGGCATTGCGGCTACCATCGGCAATCTCCCAGCGGAGAAAGAATACTGCCGCAAACCGTTGTCTCACCGCAAGTGATTGCAAATATTATCTTGCCGAAATGCAAAAGGCCGGCGTGAAGCCGGCCTTGAGACTCGCGATCGGACGAGCCGGATCGGAAATTATGCGCTTTCCTTCGGAGTCAGAACCTGGCGGCCGCGATACATACCGGTCTTCAGGTCGATATGATGCGGGCGGCGCAGTTCGCCGGAATTCTTGTCTTCGACGTAGGTCGGTGCCTTCAGCGCGTCAGCCGAACGGCGCATGCCGCGCTTGGACGGGCTCGTTTTTCTCTTCGGTACAGCCATTTTTCTTACTCCACTTGCGGGCAAAACATTCCCACGGCCAGACTGGCGGCCGAAACGGACATGTCGCGATTTCGGAAATTTTGCGCGCTTATACATGCAAGGGGCGGCCTTGACCAGTCCCCATGCATATTTTTTGCGAAGCCGATGATTCGAGCCTCAGACCTCGTCTTCCGGCACGATCCAGGGCTCGGCGCGGGCCGCCTCTTCCCATTTCCGCCAGGCCGGATGCGCCTTCATCGTCTCCATATAGGCGAGCGTCTCCTCCCGGCTGACGAGGTCATAGATGTCGAACCGGTTGACGACGGGCGCAAACATCGCATCCACGCCGCTGAACGCACCAAAGAGAAACGGGCCGCCGGATTTCTGCAGAAGGTTTCGCCAGATCGTCTCGATACGGCTGACGTCGGCGTCGACGCCGTCAGGCAATGTGATCCCGCCCCTCGGTCGGCGAATATTCATCGGGCAGGCATTGCGCAGGGCTCGGAAGCCTGAAAGCATTTCCATCGAAACAGAGCGGGCGAGCGCCCGTTCGGCACGGTCGCGCGGCCAAAGGCCGGCGTCCGGATAAAGCTCGGCGGCATATTCGATGATCGCCAGCGATTCCCAGATCTTCAAACCGCCGTGCTGCAGGACTGGCACCCGGCCGCTCGGCGATATCGCCTTGATATTGGGATTGCCGCCCGCATCGTCGAAAGGGATCAGGATTTCTTCGAAGTCGACGCCGGCGCTCGTCAGCGCCATCCACGGCCGGAACGACCAGGAAGAATAATTCTTGTTGGCGATGTAGAGCGTCGGTCTGTCCATAGGCCTCTCCCATTCAGGCATCGAAATCGAAGATCAGCAGTTCGTGGAAATGGTTCATGTCCTCGAACACGCAGAACGCCGGCGGCGCAAGCTCGAAAACAGGGGCCTTGCGGCGGATATCCTCGGCCACCTCGTCGAGCATTGCCTGCCAGCGCGGCAAGGCTTCATCCTCCAGCCGCTCGATCACATAGGCGAAGGTCACATGGAATTTGTAATCCATATGGTTGGGCTGGCGATAGCCGAGAAGATCGGCAAGCGCGTTACGCCAGGCGCGCATGACCTTGCGGTCCTTCTCCGTCGCTCCGTCGACGAGCAGGCCCGACGGCCGAGCTTCGACGACGGCGACTTTGAAAGGCTCCGCCATCGAGAAACATTCGAGCCGCGCCGCCATGAGATCGGTCATATCGTCGATCGGCGTCTCGAGAGGGAGGTCTGCAGGCCAGCAGTCCTGCAGGCGCCTGGTCTCGATGACGCCTTCGAAAAGCGTCATGTGAAGGCTCGAGATCGGCGTGAAGAGAAATTGCGGCGCCTCGGGCATCGTTAGATATTTCTCGCGCGCCTCTATCAGTACCGCCCGGGTCCTTGACCCCTTCTCGATGTGGCAGACGATGGTGTTGCCGGCTTCCGGCAGGAAACCGCCGATCTTGCCATAGCGGCTGCCGAGATGGGCGGGCGGGTTTTGATTGTGCGTCTTCGAGTAAAAGAGAAGTTCGGGAGAAAAGGTTGGGGCGGTCATGGGCGACTCGGGGGCTCTGATTGGACTGCATTCGCCCATATGGCAGAACCAAGAATGTCAGATGACGTTCACTGCTTCTAATGACAAGTTCTGATCTTATTCATAGATGCACTTGATGTAGTCGCCTGAGCCCTGCGCACGCCTCTCGATGACGCCGGCAAGCCGGCGAAGGCCTCGTCCGGGCTTGCCTGCTTTGCGGTCGATCGGGTTCGGGAGCGAGACAGCCAGCAGCGACGCCTGCCGCCGCGTCAGCTTCGAGGCCGGAACCTTGAAATGATGCTGGGCCGCCGCCTCGACGCCGTAGATGCCGGGACCCCATTCGGCGATGTTGAGATAGATTTCCATCAGCCGCCGCTTCGACAGGACGAAATCGGTGGAGACGGCGAGCGGAAGCTCCATCGCCTTGCGCACGAAGGAGCGGCTGTTCCAGAGAAAGAGGTTCTTGGCGGTCTGCATCGGGATGGTGCTGCCGCCGCGCGTTGCCTGGCCCTTCAGCGTATCCTCGACCAGCATGCGCATCTCCGCCCAGTCGACGCCGCCGTGGAAACAATATTGACCGTCTTCGGACATCATCACCGATTGCACCAGGACCGGAGCGACCTCGTCCAACGATACCCATCTGCGGTCATAGCCGCGCAGCAGCACCAGATCGCGCAGCATCAGCGTCGAGACGGGATGGATGAAGGGCAGCAGGTAGAGGAAGATCAGGGCGTAAGGAAGGATCACTATGGCCAGAACGGCAAGACCGACGCGTCTCAGCACGGGCCGATCTTCGAACCATCGCCGACGGGCCGGCATGTCGGCAATATCCTCTCTCTCCGGCGCTATATCCAATGTCCCAAGCCCATTTCGCTCCCTCTCGTTCTCATAACGCCTGTGAGGCGCTTATGCCAGAGCACATGGGAAATCTTGCTGCAGTCATCGACAATTCCGTTGCAAGCCCCGGTGCCCCATGCCAAACAGCGCCCATGGACGCGAACCGGGACACTTTCGAGACGAGGCTTAGGAACAACGCCCGCGAAATCGAGGCGCTGCTCGACGCATTGCTGTCGTCACCGGTCCCTCTTTCCGATGAAATCGCCAGGCCCGAGACCCTGCGCAGCGCCATGCATTATGCCGTGCTGAACGGCGGCAAGCGGCTGCGCCCATTCCTCGTTGCCGAAAGTGCCGCCCTGCTCGGCGGCAATGGGAAGGCCGCACTTCGTGTCGGCGCGGCGCTCGAATGCATTCACTGCTATTCCCTCGTGCATGACGATCTGCCGGCCATGGACGACGACGACCTGCGCCGCGGCAAGCCGACAGTCCATATCAAGTTCGATGAAGCCACCGCGATCCTTGCCGGCGACAGCCTGCTGACCTACGCCTTCGACATCGTCGCAGCGCCGGAGACCGCCCTTCCCGATACGAGCAAAGCAGCGCTGGTGCTGGCCCTTGCCCGCGCAGCCGGTCTCGGCGGCATGGCCGGCGGCCAGGCGCTCGACCTCGCGGCCGAGAAACAGGCCCCCGACGAGGCCGGCATCATACGCCTGCAGGCGATGAAAACAGGGGCGCTGATCCGCTTCGCCTGCGAGGCGGGCGCCATCATCGCAGGAAGCCCGCCCGAAGATCGCCGCCGCCTGCGCGCCTTCGGCGAAAAGATCGGCCTTGCCTTCCAGCTCGCCGACGACATTCTCGACCTGACCTCTGATGCTGAGACCATGGGCAAGGCGACCGGCAAGGATGCGGCCCGCGGCAAGGGAACGCTCGTGGGGCTTCATGGCATGGAGTGGGCCGAGACCGAGCTCCGCCAGCACGTCAGCGATGCCGAAGACCTGCTCGCCCCCTATGGGGCACGCGCCTCGATCCTCACCGCCGCTGCGCATTTCATCGCCGACCGTAAGAGCTGAGCCGAAGGTCAGGCGGCCAATATCTCCTTGAGAGCGGCAACCAGCCGCGCGCATTCCTCGTCGGTGCCGATGCTGATGCGCAGGAACTCCGAAATGCGCGGCTCGGCGAAACGCCGGACGAGCACGCCACGCTCCCGCAGTTCGGCCAGAAGTGCACCGCCCGATCGGCTCTCGTGCATCGCGAAGAGGAAATTCGCCTGGGATGGCAGCACCTGGAAACTCAACGCTTCCAGTTGCCGGACAAGGGTTTCCCGGCTGGCGATGATTTTCCGCCGGCTTGTTTCGAACCACGCCTCGTCCTTGATCGCCGCCGTCGCCGCGACCTGGGCCAGGCGGTCGAGCGGATAGGAATTGAAGCTGTCCTTGACGCGCACCAGCGCCTCGATCAGGTCCCGGTGCCCCAGCGCGAAGCCGACGCGCAGACCTGCGAACGAACGAGATTTCGACAAGGTCTGGATGATCAGAAGGTTGGGATAACAAGAAATGAGCGGCACGGCGCTCTCGCCGCCGAAATCGACATAGGCCTCGTCTATCACGACGACCGCATCCGGATGAGCAGTAAGAAGCGCCTCGATCCCGGCCAGCGGCAGGCCGATACCAGTCGGCGCATTCGGATTGGGAATGATGATTGCGCCGCACGGTCTGTCGTAATCAGCAAGCCGAATCCGGAACTGATCGTCGAGCGGCATCTCGATCGCCTCCACACCATATAGCAGGCTATAGGTTGGATAGAAGCTATAGGTTATGTCGGGATAGAGAAGCGGCAGCTCGTGTTTCAGCAGCGCCTGAAACGTATGGGCGAGAACCTCATCGGAGCCGTTGCCGACGAATACTTCTTCCGCTGTCAGGTTGAAACGGGCGGCGATCGCTTCGCGCAATTCCGTGGCGGAGGGATCGGGATAGAGCCGCAGACGATCGTCCGCCGCCTGCCTGATCGCTTCGATCGCCTTTGGGGACGGTCCGTAGGGATTCTCATTGGTATTGAGCTTGACCAGGCCGGGAATACGCGGCTGCTCGCCCGCGACATACGGCCGGAGCTTGCTGACGATATCAGACCAATACCGGCTCATTCGAACGCGCGGACCTTCATTCCGCTGCCGTCCGCTGGCCGAAACGCTTTTCGATATAATCGACGACAAGCGCCTCGAAGTCGGAGGCGATATTGGGACCGCGCAGTGTCAGCGCCTTCTTGCCGTCGATAAAAACGGGAGCGGCCGGCGTCTCGCCGGTACCGGGCAGCGAGATGCCGATATCGGCATGTTTGCTTTCGCCCGGTCCGTTGACGATGCAGCCCATCACGGCGACGTTCAGCGCCTCGACGCCTGGATATTTCTCGCGCCAGACTGGCATGTTCTTGCGGATGTCGTTCTGAATGTTCTGGGCGAGTTCCTGGAAGACGGTCGAGGTCGTGCGTCCGCAGCCGGGACAGGCGGCCACGACGGGCACGAACTGCCGGAAACCCATGACCTGCAGGATTTCCTGCGCCACCTGGACTTCGCGGGTGCGGTCGCCGTTCGGCTCGGGTGTCAGTGAGACGCGGATCGTATCGCCGATGCCGTGCTGCAGCACGAAGCCCATGGCAGCCGACGAAGCGACGATGCCCTTGCTGCCCATGCCGGCCTCGGTCAGCCCGAGATGCAGCGCGTGATCGGAACGTTCGGCGAGCATGGAATTGACCGCGATCAGGTCCTGCACCTGGCTGACCTTGGCCGACAGGATGATGCGGTTGCGTGGCAGGCCGATTTCCTCGGCAAGGGCGGCCGAAAGCAACGCCGACTGTACGATCGCCTCGCGCGTCACCTGCCGTGCCGACAGCGGCGACCCGGCCTCGGCATTTCGATCCATCAGCGCCGTCAGGAGATCCTGATCGAGCGAGCCCCAGTTGACGCCGATGCGCACCGGCTTGTCGTAGCGGATCGCCATCTCGATGATCTCGGCGAACTGCTTGTCCTTCTTGTCCTTGAAGCCGACATTACCGGGATTGATGCGGTATTTCGCCAGCGCCTCGGCGCAGGCTGGATGATCGGCAAGCAGCTTGTGGCCAATATAGTGGAAGTCGCCGATCAGCGGCACGTCCATGCCGAGCCGCAGCAGCCTTTCGCGGATTTTCGGCACGGCAGCCGCACTTTCGTCGCGATCGACGGTGATGCGCACCAGTTCCGAGCCCGCCCGGTGCAGGGCGGCGACCTGCGCAACGGTCGAATCGATATCGGCGGTATCCGTATTCGTCATCGATTGCACGACGATCGGCGCGCCGCCACCAACGATGACGCCGCCGACATCGACGGCGACGGAAGCGCGGCGCGGTTTTGGATCAAAATCGGCGGCTGAGGACATGAAGAGTTCTTGCACCCCTAAAAACAGTGCCTTTCAGGTGGATCATGACCGCTTTATTGTCAACCGCCCACTATATCACTTTTGTCTGGAGGTGGCTCAGTGGCCGCCTCCAGAGACCCCATCGGCATAATGGGCCAGTTTGGAGAATAGGAGAACGAACAACAGCAGCACCGGCAGCGCCATGAAGACAACGGCAAAACCGATATGCTCGGCGACGAAGCCGATCAACGACGGCGCTACCAGCATGCCGGAATAACCCATGGTCGTCACCACGGAGATGCCGATGCCGGGCTTGAGGCCGGGAATGTTGCCTGCGGCCGAGAAGGCGATCGGCACCATGTTTGATATGCCGATGCCGCAAAAGGCAAAGCCCAAAATGGCAAGCTCGGCATTGGGCGCCAGGCCGGCAAGCAGCATGCCGGCGATGGCAAAGAGCGTGCAGATGCGCAGGGTCTTGACGCTCCCGAGGCGGTCGCGCACGAGATCGCCGGCAAAGCGCATGGTCGCCATGGTCGCCGAAAAGGCTGCGAAACCAAGTCCTGAAAGCGCGACCGACGCCCCCATGTCCTGCCGGAGATAGAGCGCGCCCCAATCCAGGACGGCACCTTCCGGCACCATCGAGAACAGCGCCATCAATCCAAGGAGCCACGGCAGCGGCACCATCGGCAGCTTCGTCTTTTCTTTCTTGGCATCCGGATGCGGCGGATCCGCAAGGATCATCGGCCATGCCAGAGCAAGGAAGATCGCCGCCAACACCGTCGCCAGCTGCGCATGGCCGAGAATGCCGAGCTTGGTGATCACGATGCCGCCGAGTCCCGAACCGATGAGGCCGCCAAGGCTCCAGAAAGCATGGCAGGACGACATGATGGCGCGGCGCATGGATTTTTCGACGGACACCGCATTGGCGTTCATCGCCACATCCATGGCGCCGATGAAGCCGCCGAACAGGAAGAGCGAGATTGCCGCGGTAATCACGTTTGGCGCGAGCGTCAGAGCCAGGAGCAGCGGCAGCACGCAGACGGCGGTTGCCCGAACAACGATCCGCGAGCCATGCCTGGCGATCTGCGCGCCGGCGATCGGCATCATGACCAGCGAGCCAACGCCGAAGACGATGATCATCAGCCCGAGCTCGAACTTGCTCAGCCCGAGACGCTCGGCAAAATCCGGGATCTTCGGCGCCCAGCAGCCGACGACAAAGCCGTTCATGAGAAAGAGCAGGGAAACCGCTGCCCTGCTTCTGGTGATGAAGCCGCTGCGGACCCCCGACGGCGCATTCACATGACTGTCCATTTTCGGTCTTTCCTCGCTATCGGGCTTGGGAGCCCCCGTTTTTCTAAACTCCGTGACGACGGCTCAGTTCGTTTTTTCGGCGATAACGGTCCGGCAGCCGCGCTCGCGATAACCCGCAAGAACGCCGGGATCGGCATCGTGCTCGACGACCAGGCATTCGCAATGCGCAACCGGAAGGATGCTGTGGGGCGCAGCCGTGCCGAATTTCTCCGAGGTTACTGCCGCCATCACCTTTTTGCTTCTCGATGCCGCAAACCGCTTGAACTCCGCATCCTCGAAACCGAAGGTCGTGATGCCGGCCTCGAGATCGATGCCGCAGGCGCCGAGAATGCAGAGATCGGGCGAAATCTGCTCCATATCCCGCAAGGCCTTGGCGCCGAGCGCTCCACCCGTCTGCCGGTCCACCATGCCGCCGATCACGATGACGTTGACCGCAGGCTTGTCGATGAGCGCCGCGGCGATCACCGGCGCATTCGTCGCAGCCGTCAGTTCGAGTTCGGCAGGTAGAGCATTGGCAATCGCCAGATTGGTGCTCCCGGCATCGAAAAACACGCAGGAACCGGCAGCGATCTGCATTGCCGCAGCCCGCGCCAAGGCCTGCTTGCGGTCGGCAGCAAATCCCGTGCGCTGCGTCAGGCTTCCATGCGCCGGCGACACGGGCAAGGCGCCGCCATAGACCCGCTCGCAGAGGCCCGCCGCCGCCATCTCACGCAGGTCGCGCCGCACCGTATCCTCGGAGACGCCGAATTCGAGCGCAAGTTCCGCCGCCAGCACGCGGCCATTCAGCCGCAGCCGCTCGGAAATGACGCCTTGGCGCTCTCGCAATAAAAAATCCTGCATGTTCCTACCGGATCAATCGCTGAACTGACATAAACGTGCATAAACGCTTATGATCGTGCAGGCAATATGCGCGGTTACACGTTTCCTGACGCAGTGAAACAAAATTGAATCATCAAAGCGCGTCTTCGATTGGTCGCTGAGAGAAAGGTTGGAGCGTGACCGCGGCGACGCCACTTTCATGGAATTCGTGCGTGGAGGGCGACTCTTGAGAAAAATATTTGCAGTTGCTGCTTTTATTCGCAGTTTTCTACGCTTCCGGCGCCCTAGTTTTCTGCAAAGTATCGCTCATCCGATCGCAACCTCCCAAGGATGGACAGAACAATGAACTGGTTGAAAACCGTCGCCGCCGCTACCCTTATTCACGTCGCGGCCCTCCTGCCCGCCCATGCCGGCGAAAACCTCGCCGCCATCAAATCGGCCGGCGTCTTCAAGATCGGCACCGAGGGCACCTATGCGCCCTTCACCTATCATGACGAAAGCGGCAAGCTGGTCGGCTTCGACGTCGAGATCGGCGAAGCCATCGCCGCCAAGCTCGGTGTCAAGGCCGAGTTCGTCGAAGGCAAGTGGGACGGCCTGATCGCCGGCCTCGACGCAAAGCGTTACGACACTGTCATCAATCAGGTCGGCATCACCGAAGCCCGCAAGCAGAAATACGATTTCTCCGAGCCCTATATCGCTTCCAAGGCCGTGCTGATCGTCCGCGACGGCGATGACAGCATCAAGACCTTCGCCGACCTGAAGGGCAAGAAATCAGCCCAGTCGCTGACCAGCAACTTCGGCAAGATCGCCACCGAATCCGGGGCCGAGCTCGTGGGCACGGACGGTTTCGACCAGTCGATCCAGCTTGTGCTGACCAAACGCGCCGATGCGACGATCAACGACAGCCTCTCCTTCCTCGACTTCAAGAAGCACAAGCCGAACGCGCCGGTAAAGATCGCCGCCCAGCAGGAAAATGCCGATTACTCCGGCGTCATCATCCGCAAGAACGAGCCGGAACTGCTGGAAGCGATTAATAAGGCGCTCGCCGATATCAAGGCCGACGGCACTTACAAGAAGATCGCCGACAAATATTTCGGCCAGGACGTCTCGAAGTAAGCTTCGTCTAAAAAACTCCCCTCCCTCCCCACAAGGGGGAGGGGCTTTGGCCGGGAACCGCCTCACCTCAAAATAGAGGTCCCGACTTGCAGCTCGGTGATCATTTCATGCGGCGCGGGAGGCAGATTAAGTCCCTGCCCCTTGTGGGAAGGGGTTGGGGAGGGGTATTTCGAAGTATCACTGGTCAACCGACGAGAGGGAATATCCCTTGCCGCACTGGCTCCAACTGATGGCGGAATCGCTTCCCTCGCTCCTCTGGGCGGGATTGATCTTCACCATTCCGCTGACGCTGCTCTCCTTCGTCTTTGGTCTGATCCTCGGCCTGATCACGGCGATCGCCCGCCTTTTCGGCCCGACGCCCGTCGCGGCGCTTGCCCGTTTCTATGTTTGGGTCATTCGCGGCACGCCGCTGCTCGTCCAGCTCTTCGTGATCTTTTATGGGCTGCCGAGCATCGGCATCCTGCTCGACGCCTTTCCTGCCGCGCTGATCGGCTTCACCCTGAATATCGGCGCCTACAGCTCAGAGATCATCCGCGCGGTCATCTCCTCCGTGCCGAAGGGCCAGTGGGAAGCGGCCTATTCGATCGGCATGAGCTGGCGCCAGGCGATGAGCCGGACGATCCTGCCACAGGCCGGCCGCGTCGCCGTGCCGCCTCTGTCGAACACCTTCATCTCGCTGGTCAAGGATACCTCGCTTGCCGCCGCCATCACCGTGCCGGAGCTCTTCCAGGCGGCACAACGCATCGTCGCCACCACCTACGAGCCGCTGATCCTCTATATCGAGGCGGCGCTGATCTATCTCGCCCTGAGCTCCGTCCTCTCGCAGCTGCAGGTGCGGCTGGAACGTCGTTTCGCACGTTATGGCGGCATGCTGGAGGCAAACGCATGATCGAGCTTTCCAACATCGAGAAGCGCTTCGGCGATGCCGTCATTCTGAAGGATATCAGCCTCCGCATTCCCGAGGGCAGCGTCACCGCGCTCGTCGGGCCGTCCGGCGGTGGCAAGAGCACGCTACTGCGCTGCATCAACCTGCTCGAGATCCCGACATCAGGCGCGATCCGCCTCGGCGAGGAAGAGCTTTCCTTCGCGCCCGGCAAACGCTTGGGCCGGCAGGCGATCCAGAAAATCCGCCGTCAGACCGGCATGGTCTTCCAGAATTTCCAGCTCTTTCCGCATCAGACCGCGATTGAAAACGTTATGGAAGGTCTGGTCACGGTGCTGAAGTGGCCGAAGGAGAAAGCGCGCGAACACGCCATGGAACTGCTGACCAAGGTCGGCATGGCGCACAAGACCGATGCCTGGCCTTCGACCTTATCGGGTGGCCAGCAGCAACGCGTGGCAATCGCCCGGGCCCTTGCGCCGTCGCCACGGGTGCTTCTCTGCGACGAGCCGACCTCGGCGCTCGATCCGGAACTCTCGGCGGAAGTGGTCGACGTGCTGGGCCAGCTTGCCCGCGAAGGCACGACGATGGTCATGGCCACCCACGATCTCCGGCTCGCCTCGAAAATCGCGAATGACGTCGTCTTCCTGGAGGCCGGGAGCGTGGTGGAAACGGGCAGCGCGAAAGCCATTTTCAGCGCGCCCAAGCGCGAACGCACCAAGCGCTTCATATCGACGATCAACGCTGCCCACACATATGACATCTAGTGCAATTCCGTTTCTCTTCGAATCAAGGAATTGCTCTATCTCTATGTTTTCACGCAATTCCGAATGCAAAACCGCTGCACACTTTTGCTGGAATTGCTCTTGTCTCACGTGAATCGTGATTCACGTGAGACGCTTTGATTTTAAGCCACCTGCCTCAGGCTGAGGTGACGACCGAACGCGCCGCCTTCAACGCATTGCCCCACCAGATGAGCTGATCGAGCTGGTTCTTCGCCGCCTCGTTGAGGTGCGGGTAATCGCCAAGGCTCTTGCCTTCCTTGAGCACGCTCAGATATTCGCTGAAAGCGATGTGCACGCCCGTTTTCACCGAGGCAGCGCCCATTTCCACGAAGATCAGCCTCAGATGCTCGACGGCCCGCGCACCGCCGACGCCGCCGTAGCCGACGAAGGCGACCGGCTTCTGGAGGAACTCGCCGAGATCGATAGCGTTCTTCAGAACCGCCGTCGGTGCATGATTGTACTCGGCGACGGTGAATATGTAGCCGTCGAATTCGCGCAGCTTCTTCTTCCAGCGCTCGGCGGTGTCGCTTTCCACCGTGGTGGCGCGCTCTTCGCCAAAGAAATGCATGGGATAGTCGAGAAGATCGAGAACCTCGACTTCGAGATCGGAGCGTTGGCCGACGAGCTCGGCGATCCATTTTGCCGGATGTTCGGCGAAACGGCCAATACGAGTGCTGCCGACGATGACGGCGATCTTCAATTTGCTCATGAAATTGTTTCCTGATTGATTTTGGGAGGGGCAGGCACGTAAGTCTACGAAAAAGCCTCCCCGCCGGGCAAGGCGAGGAGGCCGCTAGCCTTTCAAAAAGATCGACCTTTTAACAGACTAGCTCTACACAATCGGGTGATCAGCCCGGCCTGGCAGGGATGGGCGGACGAAACTTTCGTGTCGGTCGCTCATCCGCCGTAAACCACCAGCAGATCCTTCGCATCGATCTGGTCGCCGGCCTTGACCAGCACTTCGGCAATGGTGCCGTCCTTTTCCGCGTGGATCGCGGTTTCCATCTTCATCGCCTCGATGGAGACGAGCACGTCACCGGCACTGACGGCCTGGCCCGGCGAGGCGAAGACGCGGCTGATGACGCCAGGCATCGGTGCGCCGACATGGGCGGCGTTGCCGATCTCGGCCTTGCGGCGCACGGCCGCCCCGGTCGCCCCATGGGCCCGGTCGGGCACCTTGATGCGGCGCGGCTGGCCGTTGAGCTCGAAGAAGACGGTGACCATGCCCTGGCTGTCGGTTGCGCTCATCGCCTGGTTGACGATGACGAGCGTCTTGCCCTTCTCGATGTCGGCGAACAGCTCCTCGCCGTCCGCCAACCCGTAGAAATAGGCTGGCGTCGGCAGCACGGAGACCGGACCGTAGGTATCCGAGGCAAGCGCAAAATCGGTGAAGACCTTCGGATACATCAGATAGGAAGCGAATTCGAAGTCGCTGACCTCGCGCTCCAGCTTCTTTTCGATGACCTTGCGTTCCGCATCGAGATCGGCTTCCTTGAGCAGTGAGCCCGGCCGCACCGTATAGGGTTTTTCGCCCTTCAATGCCTTCTTCTGCAGCGCTTCCGGCCATCCCGACGGCGGCTGGCCGAGATCACCCTTCAGCATCGACACCACCGATTCGGGGAACGAGACTTCGCGGTCGGGGCTGACGACATCGGCGACGGTCAGGTCCTGGGAGACCATCATCAGCGCCATGTCGCCAACGACCTTGGAGGACGGCGTCACCTTGACGATGTCGCCGAACATCTGGTTGGCGTCGGCATAGGCCTGCGCCACCTGATGCCAGCGGGTTTCCAGCCCCAGCGAGCGGGCCTGCTCCTTGAGGTTGGTGAACTGGCCACCCGGCATTTCATGGAGATAGACCTCCGATGCCGGCCCCTTGAGATCGCTTTCGAAGGCGGCATACTGGTTGCGCACCGCTTCCCAATAGAAGGAGATGCGGCGGATCCATTCCGGATCGAGGCCGGGATCGCGCTCGGAGCCGGAGAGCGCCTCGACGATCGAGCCGAGACAGGGCTGCGAGGTATTGCCGGAGAGCGCATCCATTGCCGCATCGACGGCATCGACCCCGGCTTCGACCGCGGCAAGGACGGTCGCCGCCGCAATGCCCGAAGTGTCATGCGTGTGGAAGTGGATCGGCAGACCGGTCGCCTCGCGCAGCGCCTTGAACAGAACCTTCGCCGCCGCAGGCTTCAACAGGCCCGCCATGTCCTTGAGCGCGATGATGTGAGCCCCGGCCTTTTCGAGCTCGACGGCAAGATCGGTATAGTACTTCAAGTCGTACTTCGGCCGCGCCGAGTTCAGGATGTCGCCGGTATAGCAGATCGCCGCCTCGCAGAGCTTGTTCTCTTCGGCAACCGCATCCATCGATACCCGCATATTCTCGACCCAATTCAGGCAGTCGAAGACGCGGAAGAGATCGATGCCGCCCTTGGCAGCCTGGCGGACGAAGTATTTGACGACATTGTCGGGATAGTTGGTGTAGCCGACACCATTGGCGCCGCGCAGCAGCATCTGCAGGAGCAGGTTGGGGGCGCCTTCGCGGATCAGCGCCAGGCGCTCCCACGGATCTTCCGTGAGGAATCGCATCGAGACGTCGAAGGTGGCCCCGCCCCAGCATTCGAGCGAGAGCAGGTTCGGCAGCGCATGTGCATAAGTGCCGGCGATGCGGGCGATGTCATAGGTGCGCATGCGCGTGGCAAGCAGCGACTGGTGGCCGTCGCGCATCGTCGTGTCGGTCAGAAGCACCCGCTTCTCGTTGCGCATCCACTCGCCGAATTTCTTCGGACCAAGCGTGTCGAGAAGCTGCTTCGTGCCGTCCTTCACGCCGTTGCCATTGGCATAGGGCACCACCGGCCGGGCGGCATTTTCCAGCGGCTTCGGCCTGTCCTTGGCCTCGGGATGGCCGTTGACGGTCACGTCGGCGAGATAGGTCAGGAGTTTCGTTGCGCGGTCCTGGCGCTTGACCTGCTGGAAGAGCTCCGGCGTCGTGTCGATGAAGCGGGTGGTGTAGCTGTTGTCGCGGAATTTCGGGTGGCCGATGATCGCTTCGAGGAAGGTCAGGTTGGTGGCCACGCCTCGGATGCGGAATTCGCGCAGCGCCCGATCCATGCGGGAAATGGCTTCCAGCGGGTTCGGCGCCCAGGCCGTGACCTTGACGAGCAGCGGATCGTAATAGCGGGTGATGATGGCGCCGGAATAGGAGGTGCCGCCGTCGAGGCGAATGCCGAAGCCGGAGGCCGAGCGATAGGCGGTGATGCGGCCGTAATCCGGAATGAAGTTATGTTCCGGATCTTCCGTCGTCACGCGGCACTGCAGGGCGTGACCGTTGAGACGGATGTCTTCCTGCTTCGGCACGCCGGATTGCGGCGTGCCGATCGCAAAGCCGTCGAGGATGTGGATCTGCGCCTTGACGATATCGATGCCGGTGACGACTTCGGTCACTGTATGCTCGACCTGGATGCGCGGATTGACTTCGATGAAGTAGAATTTGCCGGTATCGGCGTCCATCAGATATTCGACGGTGCCGGCGCCGATATAGTTCGTCGCCTCTGCGATCTTCAGCGAATAGGCGGCGAGTTCCTGGCGCTGCGCTTCGGTGAGATAGGGTGCGGGCGCGCGCTCGACGACCTTCTGATTGCGGCGCTGAACGGAACAGTCGCGCTCGAAGAGATGCACGACATTGCCGTGGGTGTCGCCGAGGATCTGGCTTTCGACGTGGCGGGCGCGCTCGACGAGCTTTTCCAGATAGACCTCATCCTTGCCGAAGGCGGCCATCGCTTCGCGCTTGGCTTCCGTCACTTCCTTGGCAAGATCGGCCTCGGAGCGGATGACGCGCATGCCGCGACCGCCGCCGCCCCAGGAGGCCTTCAGCATGACGGGATAACCGATCTCGGCCGCCATCCTGGCGACTTCCTTCATATCGTCCGGCAGCGGTGCGGTCGCCGGCACGACCGGCACGCCGACGGAGATCGCCAGGTTGCGCGCTGCGACCTTGTTGCCGAGCTGGCGCATCGTATCGGCCTTCGGGCCGATGAAGATGATGCCGGCCTTGTTGCAGGCATCGACGAATTCCGGGCTTTCCGACAAGAGGCCGTAGCCCGGATGGATAGCATCGGCGCCCGAAAGCTTGGCGACGCGGATCACCTCGTCGATCGACAGATAACTTTCGATCGGTCCGAGATCGCGGGCCAGATGCGGACCGCGGCCGACCTGATAGCTCTCGTCCGCCTTGAAGCGGTGCAGTGCCAGCTTGTCCTCCTCCGCCCAGATCGCCACCGTTTTTATTCCAAGCTCGTTGGCCGCGCGGAACACGCGAATGGCTATTTCGGAGCGGTTGGCAACGAGTATCTTGGATATGGGCAAAACGGTCTCCTCCGTCGTTCAGACACGGGCATGCTGCACCCGCGAAGAAAATTCTTAACTTCTTGTCACGGGAAGTTCAATTTCTCTTGCGACTGCGAAACGCACTTTCTCGCCATGCCAGAGCTGTCGGCCCGCAGTAGGCGGCGATTTCAGCGAGATGGATGGAAAAAGCCTAGCTTATCAGACCGTGACGGAAGGCGAGCGCCACTGCCTGCTGCCTGTTCTTTGCCTTCAGCTTATCCTGCAGACCGTTCATGTACCAGTCGACCGTATGGTTTGAGATCTTCAGCATTTTGCTGATCTCCATCGAGGTCATGCCTTCGGCAAGATAGTGGAGGATTTCCATCTCGCGGCGCGTCAGCGGCGTCTCGGTCGGCAGCACCGTTTCCAGCGCCGCGGCCTCGCCTGAGAGGTCGAGCAATCGCCAGAAGCTCTTGCGCGCCACGGCCTCGAGCAGCGCGATTTCCACCGGCGACAAGTCGATCGGCTTGCCGCCGAGGCTGAGGCTGCCGAGAATGCCGTTGCGCCCATGAATCGGAAAGAGATAGCCGTCCTCCAATCCGTGACCGAAGGCATCGACCATCATCTGCTCCATGCGGCGCTGATGCGCATCACCGTCGAAGGCGGCCACGCTCTCCCGCCAGCGGAAAGGCCGTTGCGCATGCACGAGATAACGCACCATCGGATCGATCCGGACATATTTTTTTGCGGCATATATCTGTAGCCATTGTTCCGGCCAGCGGCCGGCAAGCGGCGCGGCGCGCAGTTCGATATTCCGCTGCGCCGGGTTTTGCTGCAAATGTCGCAGCAGACCGTAATACTCGAAACCGCAACCGTGGAGGACCTGCTCGAGTTCGGTGACGACGGCGTCCTGATTTGGGCACTCTTCCAGAATGACAAGCAATTGAATTAAAGAATTAATATTCACAAATAGCGCCCTTTGCCCGGACCTGAACCGCATCGAGGCCGTTGGCGGCTGTTCAGATTGGTCGCGTAACGGTCTTCTTCAAAAAAATGCAGTCTCTAATTTAATGCTGCGCTAAACATTGATTAAAATGCAAGCGCAAATTGTCGGGAGATATAATCATGGTGGAATTCCGGCGCCAGACCCCGCTGCCGAAAAATCTGAGGAGCCCGGAATACCCCTCTGTTCTGTCCTATTGAGGCAGCTTCAAATTCGTCGCAGCTTCGATCGTGTGATCAAGTTAACCACCCGGCGGGCTGAATCCCGAATACTCCGTTAATCGCCGGTTCAGGTAGCCTTTTGTAGCATCCCATCATTCCCGTTTTCGCAGATGCACAAGAGGTTAGACGTGTCGCTATTCAAGGTCTATGCAAGAGCTCTGCGCTATCTTGGCGCCTACAAGCTCCGCGTATCCCTGGTCGTTATTGCCAACATTGTTCTGGCGACCATCACCATTGCGGAACCGATCCTGTTCGGTCGCATCATCGATGCGATATCGGGGAAGGGCGAAGTCAAACCCATCCTCTTCATGTGGGCTGGTTTCGCCGTGTTCAATACCGTCGCCTTCGTTCTAGTCTCCCGCGAGGCCGACCGGCTTGCCCATGGCCGGCGGGCGACGCTGCTGACGGAAGCCTTCGGCCGCATTATTTCCATGCCGCTTGCCTGGCACCATCAGCGCGGCACCTCCAACGCGCTGCATACACTGCTGCGTGCCTGCGAGACGCTGTTTGGCCTCTGGCTGGAATTCATGCGCAACCACCTATCGACGGTCATTGCGCTGTCCCTGCTGGTGCCGACGGCAATGTCGATGGATTTGCGC
The DNA here is from genome assembly GCF_019685235.1 of Rhizobium sp. NLR8a. NCBI lineage: Bacteria > Pseudomonadati > Pseudomonadota > Alphaproteobacteria > Hyphomicrobiales > Rhizobiaceae > Rhizobium > Rhizobium sp. NLR8a. The sequence continues at coordinate 192,094 of NZ_JABDWI010000005.1, read as the reverse complement.
CTTTCCGCCGTGCTGATCGTGCTTGGCATCGCCTATTGGCTGATCGGCCGCGTGGTCATGAGCCGCACCAAGGATGGCCAGGCTTCGGTCGAAAACCACTACCATACCGTCTTCTCGCATGTCAGCGATTCGATCAGCAACGTCTCCGTTCTGCATAGCTACAACCGTATCGAAGCGGAAACCAAGGCGTTGAAATCCTTCGCCGACCGGCTGCTCGAAGCGCAGTATCCGGTGCTCGACTGGTGGGCGCTCGCCAGCGCGCTGAACCGCATGGCTTCGACCATCGCGATGATGGTGGTTCTGATCATCGGCACGATGCTCGTCCAGTCCGGCGAGTTGCGCATCGGTGATGTCATTGCCTTCATCGGCTTTGCCAACCTGCTGATCGCCCGTCTCGACCTGATGCGCCAATTCGCGACGCAGATCTTCGAGGCCCGCTCCAAGCTCGAGGACTTCTACACGCTCGAAGACTCGGTGCGCGACCGTGAAGAGCCGGCCGGCAATAGCGAGATCAAGAACGTCAAGGGTGCGGTCGAATTCCGCGACGTCTCCTTCGGCTTCGGCAACAGCTCGCAGGGCCTGCACAACGTCTCCTTCTCGGTAAAGGCAGGCCAGACGGTCGCCATCGTCGGCCCGACCGGCGCCGGCAAGACGACGCTGGTCAACCTGCTGCAGCGCGTCTACGACCCGCAGGGCGGCCAGATTCTCGTCGACGGCACCGATATCACCAAGGTGACCCGGAAGTCACTGCGTCGCCATATCGCTACCGTCTTCCAGGATGCGGGCCTGCTGAATCGTTCGATCAGCGACAATATCCGCCTCGGCCGCGAAGGTGCGAGCGAGGAGGACATGCGCCGTGCGGCCGAAGCCGCCGCCGCCGCCGATTTCATCGAGACCCGTGAGGATCGTTACGACACCCATGTCGGCGAGCGTGGCAACAAGCTTTCCGGTGGTGAACGTCAGCGCATCGCGATTGCCCGCGCCATCCTCAAGGATGCGCCGATCCTGGTGCTCGATGAGGCGACCTCGGCGCTCGACGTCGAGACCGAAGCCCGCGTCAAGGCCGCGATCGACAATCTGCGGCAGAACCGCACCACCTTCATCATCGCCCACCGCCTCTCGACGGTCCGCGAAGCGGATATGGTGCTCTTCCTTGACGATGGCCGCGTCGCCGAACAGGGCAGCTTCGACGAGCTCAGCCACAGCAACGGCCGCTTCGCCGCCCTGTTGCGCGCCAGCGGCATCCTGACGGACGAAGAAGTCCGCAAGGCGCACACCACAGAAGCCGCCTGAGCGCTTCGAGTTAAAGGATAAGGCCGGAAGGGCAGACGCTCTTCCGGCCCTTTGTTTTTCTTGGGTAGCTTTCTGGGATAGCAGACACCCGCGTGGCCCCCTTTGTCCCGGCGGCCATCTCCCTGCCAAGCGAGATCGAGACGGAGGTCTCGGCCGTGCAGAGGAGGTCGTCACAAGGCACGACATGTCTGGCGGCCGGGCTGATTGATCGCATCGCCGATCCCCTCTAAGCTGTTGTCGCTAGCCGATACTCAGGAGAGCGGCATGAAAGTCCTGCGCATCGTCGCCAATATCCAGGCGCCCGACATCATGGCCGCCAAACGCTTCTATCAGGATATTCTCGGCCTTGATCTGATGATGGATCTCGGCTGGATCGTCACGTTCGGCGCGAATACTTCCATGAAAGTTCAGCTCAGTGTCGCCAGCCAAGGCGGCTCCGGGACTCCGGTGCCCGATCTCTCCATCGAGGTGGATGATCTCGATGCTGCTTTCGAGGCGATGTCTGCCGCCGGCGTTCCGATCGAATACGGTCCGGCCGACGAGCCCTGGGGCGTCAGGCGCTTCTACGTGCGCGATCCTTTCGACCGGCTGGTGAATATTCTAGTTCACAAAAGTTGAGCCGGCGGCATTACAGCGCCGCGCGTCTTTTCAACGCGCGAAAGGCGCTGCAATGCCGTGGTGCTTTTCGATGCCGATTTTGGGCCCCCGCTAAGCCCGCCGCTCTTCAATCAGATGGGGATTCCCATTTCCGATTGGTCCGGTGATAGGTATTCGCCGCTCCGCCAACTCGCACAGGCACAGGGACCGCGGCAATCTCCGTCACGAGCTTGCCCTTGATCTTGCCCAGCTGGCGCTTGTGCTCGAGGTAGTGGGCATAGGCGAATTGCGTCGCGATGCCCACGATCACGAAGAGCGGGCCGACCAGCGGATCCTTGTTGGTGATATAGAGCACGACCTGGCCGATCATGGCGAGGATCGTGCCGGCGACGAAGATGTTCAGCGAATGCCGGCCGAGGATCGTCAGCGGGTGTTCGGCTGGGCGCCGCAGGATGCGCGAGAACGCCGGGATGCTGATGATGAGATAGGTCAGCGCCAGCACATGCAGCAGCCGCGGCAGCGACAGGAAGGTCTTGTCGAAACCGGTGACGACGGTGGGCAGGCCGAGCGCCGCCAGCGAATTGCCGAAAATCCACAGATGGCCGGTTACCCAGATGAAGGACAGCAGGACATAGCCGGCGGCAGCCGCAAGCAGCAGCGGATGCCGCGGGATCGTGCCGCCGCGCTTGATATGCAGGATCGAAACAATTCCAATCGAAAACAGGAACTGCCAGGAGAGCGGATTGAGGAACCAGTAGCCCTCTATCAGCAAATTATGCGGCGCCACCTCGTAAATGCCGGCCAGCAGCCAGACCGTGCCGGAAACGGCGAGCGCCAGAAGCGGGCTTCGCTCGTTGAGGAGCAGGATGATCGGCACCATCAGCAACAATGCGCCATACATCGGCAGGATATTGTTGTAGCCGATTTGGTGACCGAGCAGCAGAAGCGCCGGGATGCCTTCCTTCAGGTTCATCAGAACCGCCAGGATGTTGATCTCGACCAGCAGCCCCGGCCGGTGGAACAGCCAGGCACCACAGATGAAGAGCGCCAGCGTCATGAAGGTGGTGATCATATGCGCGAGGTAGAGCGTGAAGGCGCGCCGCGCCGCCTTGATCGCCGTCTTGATGCGGTCGCCCGGCTTGAAGCGGGAACCATAGGCGAGGCCGACGGCGATGCCGGAGATCAGGACGAAGGCCTCGGCGGCATCGGAGAAACCGAAATTCTTCGTCGTCACATATTCGAAGATCTGTCCGGGAACATGATTGATGAAAATCATGATCAGGGCCAGGCCACGCAGCACGTCAAGCCTTGTATCGCGCGTCGTCGCAGCTGCGGATGAGGAACTGCGCTCGGTGCCGATGGCTTCGGTCGGCGTGCTTGCCATATGGGTTTCTCCTGTTATCCGATTTTGCAAACGCGACGGCGGCCAAAAGGGTTCCCTTTTGGCCGCCGCGAATCGCCGTGTTCCTCAGCGTGGAGAACGCTGTTATCCGAGCGGATATCCCTCTTCGGGATCGGTGACTTCGCTGCCGTTGATCGACAGAGTGTAGCCGCTGGCATTGGACACTTTTGAGACCGAAATGCGGTATTTGACGCCGCCCCGCTCCACCTCCGCCGCAAAACCGTCCCATTCCGACGGGAGCGACGGACGCACATGGAGCCGGCCGTCCTTCAACCGGATACCGAGAATGCCCTCAACGGCGGCGCGGTAGAGCCAGCCGGCCGATCCGGTATACCAGGTCCAGCCGCCGCGCGACGTATAAGGCTCATGCCCATAGACGTCGGCTGCCACGACATAGGGTTCGACCCGGTATTGTTCGGCCGAAGCCTTGTCGAGCGCATGCGTGATCGGATTGAGGATCTGGAAGCAGCGCAGCGCGTCGTCGCCCCGCTTCAGCTCCGCGAGCGCCATCACCACCCAGGTCGCGGCATGGGTATATTGCCCGCCGTTTTCGCGCACGCCCGGCGGATAGGCCTTGATGTAACCGGGATCCCTGGCGGAATTGACGAAAGGCGGCGTGAACAGCCGGATGATGCGCGCCTCCTCATCGACCAGTTGGTCGAGCACGGCATCCATCGCCTTTCCGGCACGGGCCAGGTCGCCTTCGCCGGACAGAACGCTCCAGGATTGGGCGATCGAGTCGATCCGGCATTCCGGGCTCTCCTTGGAGCCGAGCAGCGCACCGTCGTCGAATGTGCCGCGGCGATAGTAGCTGCCGTCCCAGGCCGCAGTTTCGAGCGCCTTCTTCAATTCGGCGAGATGGGCCGACCAGCGCTCCACCCGGGCCGTATCGCCGCGCTCCTCGGCATAGGGAATGAAGGCGCGCAGTGCACCGGCCAGGAACCAGCCGAGCCAGACGCTGGTGCCGCGCCCGCCGATGCCGACGCGATTCATGCCGTCGTTCCAGTCGCCGCCGAGGAACAGCGGCAGACCGTTCGCGCCCTTGCGGGCGATGGCGAGATCGAGCGCCAGGGCCGCATGTTCGTAGACGCTCGCCTTGTCCTCGGAAATTTCCGGCTTGTAGAAGGAGTCGTGCTGACCTTCGAGAAGAGCGGGTCCTTCCAGAAAGGCAAGCTCCTCGTCGAGCACGGTCTTGTCGCCGGTGACGGTGCAATAATGGTGGATCGCGTAGCTCAGCCAGACGACGTCGTCCGAAATCAAGGTGCGAACGCCCGCACCCGTTCCCGGCAGCCACCAATGCTGAACATCACCTTCGCGGAACTGCCGTGAGGCGGCATTCAGAATCTGACGCCGGGCGATCGAGGGTTCGTGCATCAGGAAGGCCAGCGTATCTTGCAACTGGTCGCGGAAACCGAAGGCGCCGCTTGCCTGGTAGAAGGCGGTGCGGGCCATGATGCGGCAGCCGAGGCTCTGATACGGCAGCCAGGTGTTGACGAGATTGTTCATCCCGCGATCCGGCGTCGAGATCTGCAGCCTGCCGGTGAAATCTCGCCAGAAGGCGCGGTTTGCCTCGACCGCATCGTCGAACGAAGACTTGCTTATATCGGCGATCAGGGCGCGCGCTTCTTCTTCCGTCGGCGTATCGCCGAGGAAGAAGGTGACGTCGCGCTCCTCGCCGGCCCCGAGTTCGATATCGATCGCCAGAGCCGCAGCCGGATCGCCATCCAGTTCGGTGACGCCCGAAAGCGGGGCTGCGGAGGTGACGGCCTGAGGCATCTGGATCGTGCCAGCCTTGCCGATAAATTCGCGCCGGCTTGCCGAGAAGCTTGAAAGCGTCTCGCTCGCCGCGAAGAAGGCGGTTCGGTTGGAAAAATCGATGCTGTAGGGATTGGTGGCAAACAGCGCCCCCGTCTCCTCGTCATGCTTCGACAGGATGAAGGGTGCGGTGCGTCCGGGATTGCTGCCGAGAACCCATTCGACGTAGCCATAGAGACGCAGCTTACGGCCGGTCGAACCGGTGTTGCGCAGGCGCAGGCGCTGCAGTTTCACCGGCTTCTCGCGGTCGATCGTCTGTGTCAGCTCGAGCGCGATCTCGTGCTGAACGGTGGAGAAGACCGAATAGCCGAGCCCGTGGCGGGCTTCGAAGCGGATATCCGGCCGGCGCGAAAGCGCTGCGAACGGAGTCATGACGGCGCCGCTTTCGAGATCGGCGAGATAGAAGGCCTCGCCCGATCGGTTGACCACCGCATCGTTCGACCAGGACGTCAGCTGATAATCGCGCGAATTGACGCTCCAGGTGAAACCTGCGCCTTCGGCCGACACGTGGAAACCGAACCTGTCGTTGGAGATGACGTTGATCCAGGGCTGGGGCGTCGCATGACCTCCGGGCAAGCGAACGACATATTCGCGGCCATCGCGGGCAAAGCCGCCAAATCCGTTCCAGAAGTCGAGGTCGCCTTCCTCCTCGATGGCAACGGCCGGCATCACGGGCGGCGGCACCGGTGCGATGCGCTTGACCGGCGCCCTGTTGCGCTCGGCGCGCTCCATCTCCTGCAGTTCGTCCTTCGACGGTGCAAACAGGGCGACGGCGCGGTTGATCTGGTCGACCACCTTGCCGTTCTTCGCATGCAGGGTGACGCGGGAAGCCGCGATCAATGCCTTGTAAGTGTTCTCCTCCATCAGGTCCTTGCGAACCGCGAAAATATGCTGGCGCAAGCCGTCGGCCTGGCCCATGCGGCGTACGTTCTCGCACATGGCGTCGAGCGCGTGTTGCATGTCCTGCGCATAGGAAGAGGCGCGTTCGTTCATGATGACGAGATCGGCGGTGACGCCGCGCGAGCGCAGATATTCCTGCGCCAGCAGTGCCTCGCGGGCGATATCGAGATCCATGTCGTCGTTGACACGCAGCGTGAAGATCGGAAAGTCGCCGGAGATCGCCAGCGGCCAGAGCGCCGATTGCGATTGCAGGCCGGCCTCGACCGTCGCCTCATCCTTGCGCAGCTGCATGTCGGGATAGACGAGGTAGCGCCCGAGATGCTGGAAGGCGGCCGCCTGCTGCGAGGTGACGCCGACATGGCGCATCTGCACTTGCGTGCGCGTCCAGGCCTGGACGAGCTCGTGGTTGAAGGCGTCGGGATGACGGTAGCGATTGACCGCCTTGTCGACCTCGTCGCGGCTTGGCGCGGCGATCGTCCAGAAGAAGACGCTGACCTTCTTGCCGGCCGGCACCCGCACGGTGCGGCGCAGCGACATCACCGCATCGAGCGTGAAACCGTCGCTGCCGGAAAGTGTGGCGCCCGGATCGAAGGCCGCCGCATCGGCGAGGCTGCGGCCGCGACCGATGAACTTGCGCCGGTCGGTTTCGAATTCGGTGTGACGGGTGTCGCCGGCATTGTCGACGATCAGATGTGCGAGGCTGATATTCGGCTCGTTCGGATCACGCTTGTTGCGTTCGGCGCGGATGACGTCGCCGCGCTTGCCGATCTCGGTCTTGACGAACATGCGGGCGAATGCCGGATGTGCGTTGTCGGTATCATCAGAGGTGATCACCGGTTCGAGATAGGACGTGACTTCGATGAAACGATCTTCCCCACCCATGTTGAGCAGGGTGACGCGACGGGCTTCAGCATCGTGCTCGGTCGCGATGATGCACTCCACCTCGCTCGTCAGATCGCCGACCGTCTTGGTGAACTGTGCCTTCTCGTCGGCGAATTCGACCTTGATCTTTTCGCCCTCGACACCCTTCGGCTCCGCTGTCGCCGACCACCATTCGTTGGTGGCGGTGTCGCGCAGGAAGATGAAGGTGCCCCAGCGGTCTTCGGTGGGATCGGCCTTCCAGCGGGAAACGGAAAGACCATTCCAGCGGGAATAACCGGCGCCCGTCGCCGTCAGCATCAAGGAATAATGGCCGTTCGACAGAAACACGAGTTCGCGGTCGCGCGAAAGGGGATCGCTGATCTTCCGGATTTCCGGCCGCATGAGATCGTCCTGGATGCTGGCCGGCGTATCGGATTCATGCTTGCCGCTCATGACGGGAATGTCGCGCGGCGCCTTTTCCTGCAGCAGAAGCTCCGCCGCCTCGATCACCGGATCGGAGTGGAAGAGTTCGCGCAGATGGCCGTTGAAGGCGACGTTGGCGACGGCCGCGATCGACATGCCGTGATGGTGGGCATAATAATTGTAGACCACCGCGCATTTCTTGCCTTCCGGCACGCGCGTCGGCGTGAAATCGACCGCGTCGTGGAAGCCGAACTTGCCGAGCGCGCCGACCTTGCGCAGTCTCTGCAGGTTTTCGAGTGCGCCGGGCGGGTCGTACTGGCTGGCCAGCAGCGAAGCATAGGGGGCGATGACGGCATTGTGGCCGAGGCCTCGCTTGAGGCCGAGCGTCGGCACGCCGAAATTCGTGTACTGGTAATTGAGGTTATGGTCGCGGGCATTGAAGGCCGCTTCCGAAATGCCCCACGGGATACCGAGCTTGCGGGCATAATTCATCTGCTCGACGACAACCAGATTGTTCGTCTGGTTGAGAATACCCCCGCCACGCTCCTGCATGACGAGCGGCGGCATCAGATATTCGAACATCGATCCGGACCAGGAGACCAGCGCGCCGCGTGATCCCACAGGCACGACCTGGCGGCCGAGACGGTACCAGTGTTCCGTCGGCAGATCGCCCTTGGCGATGCCGAAGAGGCTGGTCAGGCGGCATTCCGAGGCGAGAAGGTCATAGCAGGCCTGGTCGAGCTCGCCGCTTTCGACGCGATAGCCGATCGACAGCAGGCGTCGCTCCGGCCGGAACAGGAAGCCGAAATCCATTGAAAAGGCGAGATCGCGGGCCTTGTCGCGTAGCGCCACCAGGCGCGGCCTGAGCGCATCGACTTTGGAAAGGTCGAAGGTGCTGTCCGATATATGCGCCTCGCAGACCTTCACCAGCGATGCCGCCCATTGGGTGACTTCCTCGCTCTGCTTCGACTTGACCTCATGATCGAGATTGGCGGCGAGCTTCTCTATGTCGCGTGCGAGAACGGCAAGGTTGATGATGCGGATCGAGGCGAATTCGTGCTCGCGCTTGACGGCGGCAAGCGCATTCTGGAAGCCGACGATGCGTTCTTCCAGGCGTCGGCGCAGCGGGCGCACGGTCTTGCGGTCGTCCGGCAGGTCCGCCAGCACTTCGCCGAGGATGCCGGCCGTGTCGCCGACGCCGTCGAGATTGCCCTGCATGTGGGCCGATGGCGCCTCGGCCCAGTTGCGGCAGGCCGAAGAAATGGCGATCAGATGGCCGGCGAGATTGCCGCTGTCGACGGCAGAGACGTATCGCGGCCCGAGCGTCTGCAGCGTATCGGTGTGATACCAGTTGAACAGATGGCCGCGGAATTTCTCCATTTTGTCGATCGTAGCGATCGTCTGCTCCAGCCGTTCGAGCGTCTCCTCGAAAGAGAACCAGCCGAAATGCCGGCCGGAAACGACGGAGAGCAGGTAGACGCCAATATTGGTCGGCGAGGTGCGCGCCGCGACGATGACGTGCGGCGTTTCCTGGATATTGTCCGGCGGCAGATAATTCTGCTCGGGGGTGGTGAAGGTCTCGAAATAACGCCAGGTGCGCCTGGCGATCTTGCGCAGTTCGCTCGACACGGAATCGGCGACCTCGAGCCGATCCTCGGTCTCGGCCGACTGGCTGACATACCAGGCGACGACAGGCGAAAGGATCCATAAGAGCGCGAAGGGGATCCCGACGAGGAAGGCGTTGTCGCCGGGGAGCGCCGCAAATCCGAGCGCCAGCAGCGCCAGTACCGGCGCATGCCACATCTGCTTGTAATAAGAGGCGAGGGTGCCCTGCCCGCCGGCCTGGACGCTGGCGGCGGTCCGCCACTGCAGCATCAGCTTGCGGCTGACGAGCAGCCGGTAGAGCGAACGGCCGATCGCATCCGCCATCATCGCCGCCGAATCGGCGATGAAGACGATCCGCAATGCGACCTGCGCATTGGCGGCGGTGATATCCGACCAGACCGTATAGAGATGGGCGCGTGCGACGATATCGCTGGTGCGCGGGATGATGCCGTTGATGAGCGAAAGCGTCGGCGCCACGAACAGGCAGAAGATCAAGAGAATCTGCCAGACGAGCGCGCCGAGCGGACCCATGAAATACCAGCCGAGAACGGAGGCGAAGAACCAGGCGATCGGCGTCAGCGAACGGCGCAGATTGTCGAACATCTTCCAGCGGCCGAGGGCCGTAACGCCGTATTTCGGATTGAACATATAGGGCAGGAGCTGCCAGTCGCCGCGCGCCCAGCGATGCTGGCGCGAGGTCTCCACCTCGTAGCGGATCGGGAAATCCTCGACCAATTCAAGATCGGTGACGAGCGCACAGCGCGCCATCGAGCCTTCGAGAAGGTCGTGGCTGAGCACCGAGTTCTCCTCGATCCGGCCCTTCAGCGAGGCTTCGAAAGCATCGACATGATAGAGACCCTTGCCGGTGAACGTGCCTTCGCCGGCAAGATCCTGATAGACGTCCGACACGGTGAAGACATAGGGGTCGAGACCGCGATTGATCGAGAAGACACGCTGGAAGACCGAGGCATCCTTGCCCGTCGTCAGCGACGGCGTGACACGCGGCTGCAGCACGCCGTAGCCGCTCTCGACGCGGCCGGTCTTCGGATTGATGACCGGGCGGTTGATCGGGTGATAGAGCTTGCCGACGAGCTTGGTGACGGCATCGCGCATCAGGCGCGTGTCGGCATCGAGCGTCATGACATATTGCACATTGGCCGGCACGGCGTTGGCGCCGGGCAGATAGGTCGTGTCCCGGTCGCCGCGCAGCAGCATGTTCAGCTCGTGCAGCTTGCCGCGCTTGCGCTCCCAGCCCATCCATACGCCTTCCGAGGGATTGTAGAGGCGACGGCGATGCAGCAGGTAGAAACGGGTTTTGCCGTCGTAGGCATAGCGGGCGGAAAGATTGGCGATCTCGCGTCTTGCGTAATCGAGAACCTCAAGATCGGCAGGCGTCTCCTCGACATCGCTGTCGGGCCAATCGCTGAGCATCGCGAAATAGATCTCTCCACGCGGATTGGCGAGATAATGAACCTCGAGATTGCGCACCTGATCGTCGACGCTGTCGCGGTTCGAGATCAGGCAGGGCACGACGAGCAGCGTGCGCGCATCCTCCGGAATGCCTTCCTTGAACTCGTAGCCGACGAGGCGGGCAGGCGTCACGAAGAAGGACAGCAGGGTATTAAAGAGACCGGTTGCGCCCTCCGAGGCCGGCAATGAGAACATGATCAGCAGGATTGCGATCTCGATTGCGCCCATCCCGGCACTTGCCATGAACCTGCCGACGATCGCCATGGCGATGATCGTCAGCAGCATGACGGGCAGCGCGATCGACAGCCAGTTGAACCGGCGCACGGCGCGCACGAAGTGCTGGGTGATCGTCGGGCGATAATTCGCCCGCGCCTCGAGCTTCGGCCGTTGCGCCCCTGACAGGAAGCCGCCGACATTCGGCTCATGCGGCCGCGGCTCGTCGGAGGCCTTGGCGGCCTCGGTCATGTCGAGCGCCAGCTGGGCGATTTGCATTTCGGTCAGCGGCGAGCGCTTGGCCAGTTTCTCGATCTGCTTGCGGTATTTGTTGCGCGAGCCGGAATCGAGGATGCCGTAATCCGAATGCTCCCAGAGCAGCTTGTCGACATGGCTGACCTGCTCGACCCAGACCGACCATTCGGTATCGTCGATCTCGCGCAGGCTGCGGATGATGTTGCCCATCGTCACGTTGCCGGAAGACAGACGGCTGTGTTCGGCGGTCGTCGCCTCTTCGGTATTGCGACCGAGCTCTTCCAGGCGTTCATCGAGCCAGGTGATTGCCAGGCTCGACGTTTGCGAGCCGTCACGCAGGCGATAGAGGAACTGCGTCGAGAAGGTATTGTCTTCGGCAAGCGGTTCCAGCGTTTTCAGATAGGCGGCAGCCTTGACCGGATCGGTCAGGCGCACCAATTCGTCGGCCGCCTCGTTGGCGCGGCGGCGCAGGCGGCGGCTCGCTTCGACACGGCTCGAAATGCGTCGAAGGTTTTCCACCAGCACATAGCGCACCAGCGAGGGCAGGGCCCAGAGTTCACCGATCCTCAGCGTCTCGCTGGTCTGGAAGCCGTCGACCAGCGCCGTCAGGCTTTCCTGCGAGATCGTGCTGTGGGTATGGGCGACGTAGAGCCAGGCAAGCACCAGCGTGCGCGGAATGTCGACGCCGCCGACACGCATGGTCGGCAGTTCGCGGTAGAAGCGGCGGGGAAAGTCGCGCCGTACCTCCTGGATCGCCTCTTCGACGATGTAGTGATTGTCCAGCAGCCATTCCGCCGCCGGCGTGATCGTCTCTCCGGCCTCGACGTCGGTTGCCGTGGTGCGGTAGACGCGCAGGATTTCCTTCTCGTTTTCCTTGTGGCGCGCGAAGAAATCAAAGGCGGCGAAAGCCGGCAGCTTGTCGACGCCGTTGACGGCGACCGCTTCGCCCATCGCCTTGATGTCCTCGATGGATAGATAGGTCGAGCGGATCGAATCATTGTGATCGATCTGCTTCGTATCGGAGTCGCGTGGAAGGCTCGGAGAAAGATTGGCAATAGACATGGGTTCGGTTCTGGATCCAAACAAAGTTATGGCTGTTTTGCTCAGCCTTTTGCACTGCTTATCATGACTGCTACATGAACGGGGCCCGATTCTTCGAAGATCGATGAAGCCGGGGTGAATGACGTCTGGGCCAAGCGATGTAACCGGGCGTAGCCTTGGTCCAGCGCGAAGGTCGATCAATACCCTCTCCGCAAAACCATGGCGAAAAGTTGGACATTCTCGCGATAATTCAAGTCAAGAATCGTGAGCCGAACGAGCCCGCGGGCTTGCGGCGCAAGGCTGAGCGCCGAGCATGTCGCCACCTTGAGGACTGGCAGGAGCTTTTCGATAAGAGGAAGGTTCGCCAGATCATCGTCTGGCCGCGCTTTGTTCGGGCTTGCCGCGAGCGCGGAACGCGCCGCATGGATGGGCGCACGCAGCCCCGGCATCGTGCCGAGGCCTATCATCCGCCGACTATCCGAGGACGCCGCAGACCATTGCCACCACGAACAGGAATGCCGCGGTGAAGATCGTCCCATGGAGCACCGTCTGAAGCCTGTGGCGCGTCGCGTGCGGCTTCTTGGTGGCTACCGAACCATAGTGGTTTACGTGAGTATGCGAAATACCCAGCTCTGCCATGTGTCGCCTCCGTTGTTCTCGTGCGGCCGGTTGTGCGGCTCGCTGTTATATTTCTTATTCCCTATCAGGTAGGTAGAGATAAATTTCCGTCCAGAGCGAGCGGAAGAGAAAATTCAACCGCTCTTCAGCAGAGCGTGCGCCATGCCCAGATCAAGGAGCGCTCGATGGCGTTCTCGTTCTGCTGCAGATCGGAGGTCTCTGTCCCGATCAGGCGCCGGTCCTGTTCCGCCGGCATGGAGACCGTGGTCTGTTCCTTGCGATCGGCTCTCACCGGAGGATCGAGGTAGCCCATGGTCATCCCACCGAGAAAGAACATGCTTCGACCTCCATGATCACGAAAGCTAACAATCGTTAACAGGATCATGACAGAAGCCGGGCTGCTGTCAATAGTCTAGTCGAATGGTCGTCTTTTAAGGGAACCTTATCCTTAACGCCGCCACCAGCCTTTTCTTTTCAATGGCTTGAAATGATTGCCCTTCAGGCTTTGACGAAGCCCCTGCTCGCGATCATCAAATTTTTCGTGTAATCCTCCTGGACCGAGCCCCGCGCCAGCTCTTCCGAGCTCAATCGTTCGACGACGGCGCCGTTGCGCATCACCGCGAGCCTTTCGCACATATGGGTGATGACGCCGAGGTCATGGCTCACCATGACGAAGGTGAGCTTGCGGTCGCGGCGGATCTGTTCGAGCAGGTTCAGTACCTCCGCCTGCACCGAGGCGTCGAGCGCCGACGTCGGCTCGTCGAGCAGCAGGATCGACGGTTGCACGATCAGCGCTCTGGCGATCGCCACACGCTGTCGCTGACCGCCGGAAAGCTGATGCGGATAGCGGAATCGGAAACCATTACCGAGGCCGACTTCGTCGAGCGCGCGGGCAATGCGCTTGTCGCTGTCGGTAACGGCGTGGATCGCAAGCGGTTCGAGCAGCAGCCGGTCGATCGTCTGGCGCGGATGCAGCGAGCCGTAGGGATCCTGAAAGACCATCTGCACGCGCCGATAGAAGGCCTTGCTGCGCTTTGAACCTTTCAGCTCTTCGCCGTCGATGTGGATCGCGCCGCCGCTGATCGGCGCGAGTCCGGCAACGGCGCGCAGCAAGGTCGATTTTCCCGACCCGGATTCACCGACGAGGCCGAAGGATTCACCGCGTTCGACGCTGATGCTGACATCCTTCAGCGCATGAAAATCGTCGTAGACGACACTGAGATTGTCGACATGGAGGGCTGCGCTCATACCGCCCACTCCGGCTTGCGGTCGAGCACCGGCAGCGGATGGCGGTTCGCGCCGATCTCCGGCATGCAGTTCAGCAGCCCCCTGGTATAGGGATGCTGCGCATGTTTGAGATCGGCGGCCGCGAGCTCTTCGACGATCTTGCCGGCATACATGACGATGACCCGGTCGCAGAAGGAAGACACCAGTCTCAGATCATGGGAGACGAAGATCAGCCCCATGCCGCGCTCGGAGACCAGTCTGTCCATGATCCGGAGCACATCGAGCTGCACCGTCACGTCGAGCGCCGAAGTCGGCTCATCGGCAATCAGCAGTTCGGGTCCGGCGATCAGCATCATGGCGATCATGGCGCGCTGTCCCATGCCGCCCGAAACCTCGTGTGGGTGCAGGTCGAAGACGCGTTGAGGATCGCGGATCTGCACCGCTTCAAGCATGGCGAGCGCCCGTTCGCGCGCCTCCGCCTTGCCGATCTTCTCATGAGTGCGGAGCGTTTCGCAGATCTGCCGTCCGATCGTCATGACAGGGTCGAGCGAATATTTCGGATCCTGCAGGATCATGGCGATGCGCTTGCCGCGCAACCTGCGCCTTTCGCTGGCGGATGCCTTGAGGAGATCGATGCCGCTGAAATCGAGCCTGTCGGCTGTGACGATGCCGTGTTTCGGCGTCAGCCCCATGATCGCCCGGCCGGTCTGCGACTTGCCGGAGCCGGATTCGCCGACGATGCCGAGCCTTTCCCTGCCGAGCGTGAAGGAGACGCCGCGCACCGCTTCGATCAGGCTGGTGCGGGTGGGATAACTGACCTTGAGCCTGTCGACCGTCAGAAGCGTTGTCATTGGCCGCTCTCCTTCGGATCGAGCGCGTCGCGCAGGCCGTCGCCCAAGAGGTTGAAGCCGAGGCTGACAATGAGGATGGCGATGCCGGGCATGGCCGCGACCCACCACTGATCCAGAATGAAGCGCCGGCCAGAGGCGATCATCGCGCCCCATTCCGGCAGCGGCGGCTGTGCGCCGAGACCCAGAAAACCAAGACCGGCCGCCGTCAGAATGATGCCGGCCATATCGAGGGTCACGCGCACGATCAGCGAGGAAATGCAGAGCGGCATGACATGACGCACGATGATGCGGAACGGCGAGGCGCCCATCAGCTTCACTGCCGAGATATAGTCGGAACGCCGGACCGTCAGCGTCTCGGCCCGAGCGATGCGAGCATAAGGGGGCCAGGAGGTGATGGCGATGGCGATGACCGCGTTCTGGATGCCCGGGCCGAGAGCGGCGACGAAGGCGAGCGCCAATACCAGTTTCGGAAAGGCAAGAAAGATATCGGTGATGCGCATCAGCGTCGCATCCACCCAGCCGCCGGCATAGCCCGAGACCGTGCCGACGATCAGCCCGATCGGCGCGGAGATGATCGCGACGAGCGCGACGACGAACAAAGTCAATCGCGATCCATAGATCAGCCGTGAATAGATGTCGCGGCCCTGATCGTCTGTGCCGAGCAGATAGCCGGCCGTTCCCGGCGGCAGCAGGCGGGCATTGCGGAGATCGCCGACGACGGGGTTGTGTGTGGCGAGCAAATCCGCGAAAGCGGCGACGAGGAGCAGGGCGATGATGATCAGCAGGCCGACGACGGCGAGCCTGTTGGCCGTGAACTGCCGCCAGGTGACGTAAGCGCGGCCGAGACGGGCCTGCCTGCGCGATTGCGGCCGGTCGGAAAGCAACCATTCGCGGCGGCTCATCGCAGGAGAGGGGCTGGCAGGAGCCGTCATCGGTTTCGCGTCCTCGGATCGAGTGTCCGGTAGAGAAGATCGGACAGAAGATTGATGCCGATGAAGATCGTCCCGATGACGATCGTGCCGCCAAGGACGGCGTTCATATCGGCGTTCTGCAGCGAATTGGTGATGTAGAGCCCGATGCCCGGCCAGGAAAAGACGGTCTCGGTCAGCACCGATCCTTCGAGCAGGCCGGCATAGGAAAGCGCGATGACGGTGACGAGCGGCACGGCGGCGTTGCGCAGCGCATGGCCCCAGATCACCCGTGGTTCGGAAAGCCCCTTTGCGCGCGCAGCAACGATATATTCCTGCGAAAGCTCGTTCAGCATGAAGCTGCGGGTCATGCGGCTGATATAGGCGAGCGAGAAATAGCCGAGCAGCGAAGCGGGCAGGATGATGTGGCGGAAGACGTCATAGAAGACGTCCCATTGCCCCTGCCAGGCGCTGTCCAGAAGATAGAAGCCGGTGATCGGCGCGAACGTATATTCGAAGACGATGTCGATGCGGCCGGGGAAGGCCACCCAACGCAGCTGGGCATAGAAGATGACGAGCGAGATCAGCGCCAGCCAGAAAATCGGCACGGAGTAGCCGACGAGGCCGATGACGCGCACGACCTGGTCGGCGATGCTGCCGCGGCGCACGGCAGCGAGAACACCGAGCGGCACGCCGACGCAGGCGCCGATCAGCGTTCCCAACGTCGCGAGCTCGATCGTCGCCGGCATGACGCGGCGGATGTCGACCATGACAGGATTGGTCGTCAGCACCGAATTGCCGAAATCGCCGGACAGGATGCCTTTGATGTAGATGTAGAACTGCTGATAGAGCGGCAGGTTGAAACCCATCTCCTGGCGCACCCGCTCGACGACATGGGTGGGAGCGCGGTCGCCGAGGATGGCGAGCACGGGATCGATCGGCACGACGCGGCCGATGAAGAAGGTGACGGCCAGTAGGCCGAGATAGGTGGTGACGGCGGCGAACAGGAACCGTCCCAAAGCCTTGGCGAAGGCCCCGGCACGGCCCTTTCGGGGCCGCGCCTCTCGTGTGGTTTCGATGGTGCTCACGCCGCTAATCCCGCCGGATTATTCCTTGGCGATCGGACCGACGAAGTTGGTGTCGAAGCTCGGACCCAACTTGAAGTCCTTCAGATTCTTCCGGTAGCCGGCGACCTCGGTCTGCTGGAAAATGATGACGAAGGGGCTGTTGGCAAGGAACTTCTTCTGGACGTCCTGATACATTGCCGCGCGCTTGGCGCCGTCGCGTTCAAGGAGAGCTGCCTTTGTCTGCTTGTCGAGTTCCGGCGCCTCCCAGGTGTTGCGCCAGGCGAGCGTCTTGACTGTGCCGGCATCGGAGTTGTCCGGATTGCTGGTGAAGGTGTCGGCATTGGAGTTCGGATCGAAGTAATCCGAGCCCCAGTTGCCGATATAGATGTCATGGGTGCGGGCGCGATATTTGGTCAGCGTCTGCTTGCCGTCGCCGGGGATGATTTCCAGCTTGACGCCGGCCTGCGCCAGAGTCTGCTGCATGGATTCGGCAATACCTGTCACCGGCTGCGTATTGCGCACGTCCATCGTCACCGAGAAGCCGTCCGGAACGCCAGCCTTGGCAAGCAGCTCCTTGGCCTTGGCGACGTCAAGCTTGTAGGGGTTCTCGTCGAGCGCGCCGAGTTGGCCTTTCGGCAGGAAGGTCTGATGGATTTCGCCGATCCCCTTGATCAGTGTTGCGCCGATTGCATCGTAGTCGACCAGATACTTAAAAGCCTCCTGAACCTCGGGTTTCTTCAGATTCTCGTTCTTGTTGTTCAGGCTGACGTAGTAGATTGTGCCTTTCGGTGCACTGGTCGTTGCGAGATCGGCATTCTTGGAAACGGCGTCGATGTCGCCCGGCTCGAGATTGCGGGCGATATCGATATCACCGGCTTCGAGTGCCAGCCGCTGGGCCGAACTTTCCTTCATATAGCGGTAGATGACGCGGTTGAGCTTCGGCTTATCGCCGTAATAGTTGTCGTTGCGCTCCAGCACGACGACTTCATTGGCGCGCCATTCGCGCAGCTTGAAGGCGCCGGAGCCGGCATAGCCGGTCTTCAACCATTCATTGCCGAAATCGTTGTCGTATTTGTGCTCGGCATCCGGCGTCACCGCCTTCACATGTTCCAGCACCAGCTTCTTGTCGACGACGGAGGCGACCGTCGCCGTCAGGCAGTTGAGCACGAAGCTCGGCGCATAGGCCTTGTCGACCGTGAAGACGAAGGTATTGGCGTCAGCGGCCTTGGCCTTTTCGGTGACATTGTCGCCGGTCAGGCCGAACTGGGTGAGGATGAAGGCCGGGCTCTTGTCGAGCTTGACGGCGCGCTCGAACGACCAGGCGACGTCTTCGGCGGTAATCGGATTTCCGGAGGCGAATTTGAGACCTGGCTTCAGCTTGAACGTATAGGTGAGGCCGTCATCCGAGACGCTCCAGCTCTCGGCAAGATCACCCTTCACCTTGGAGGTGTCGGCGAGATCGAGGCGGACGAGCAGGCTGTAGCTGTTGCTGGTGATCTCCGCCGTCGAAAGCTCGAAAGCCTCGCCGGGATCCATGGTGATGATGTCGTCGATGGCAAAACCCTCGACCAGCGTGTCCTTGGGCGTTTCGGCAAAGGCGACGGGTGCCGTCATCATCAAAAGCGAAAGGGCGGCTCCTGCGGAAAGCAGGCGAAAATTGCGGCTGAGCTTGGTGATCATCATGGTCTGTTCCCCTGTTCTTGATTGATTGCGAAGCGTTTTGTCGGTCATATCTCATTAAAACTATTGTCCGTTTTCAGTGCGTCCAGAGGCGCGCGGCGCTTTAGGCGTCGTCCTCGCGCCAAGCTTGCGCCAGAATACGAAGCCAATTTTCACGGGCAAGTTTCGTCAGATCGGCCTCACCATATCCAACCTCCCGGAGAGCGGCAATCAGCTTCTGATTGCCGGCCGCGTCGCCGATTTCTTCCGGAATGGTTGCGCCGTCGAAGTCCGATCCGAGGCCAACGCAATCGATGCCGATGCGGTTCACCAGATAGTCGATGTGGCGGATCATATCGGCAAGCGGTGTGTCGCTGTCCGAGCGGCCGTCGGGACGCAGCATGGCGGTGGCATAGTTGATGCCGACGAGCCCGCGGCTTTCGCGGATCGCATCGAGCTGCCTATCCGTCAGGTTGCGCGCGACCGGCGTCAGTGCATGGGCGTTGGAATGGCTGGCGACCAGCGGCTGTTCCGTCGTTTTGGCCACGTCCCAGAAACCCTTCTCGGTGATATGGGCAAGGTCGATCAGGATGCCGAGGCGATTGCATTCCCGGACCAGCGCGAAGCCGGCATCGGTCAGGCCGGGGGCTGTGTCCGGCGACATCGGGAAGGCGAAGGGCACGCCGTAGCCGAAGACATTGTGCCGGCTCCAGACCGGCCCGAGCGACCGCAGACCCGCCGCATAGAACACTTCGAGCGCCGAAAGATCGGCGCCGATCGCCTCGCAGCCCTCCATATGCATGACGGCGGCAAAGATACCGTCCTCCATGGCGCTGCGGATGTCCTTCACCGTCCGGCAGAGCCGCCAGGCGCCTGCCTGATCGAGCCGCAGCGCAATCGCCGCCATTTCGGTGGCGATGGCGAGGGACGGCAGCGGATCGAGAGGGGCCGCCATCGGCGTGATGTAGCGGCCATCGGCATCCGGATCGGCGAACACAAGATCGCCCGAAGGAATGTAGATGGCGCAGAGGCCGCCGGAAAGACCGCCCTCTTTCGCCCGGCGCGCATCGATATGGCCGGTCGTCGTGCCATCTGCGAACTCCGCGATCGGGTCACTGCCGTCTTTTGAATGTGTCCAGAGTCGAAGGAGAACGTCGTTGTGGCCGTCAAATACGAATTGCATCTGTCTTCCTGCGCTGCCCGAGGCGGGCGTATGACGTGGCAGAATAGAAAAGCTGGCGGGATTCGCCACCTCTTTTTTTTTGGTCATCGGCATCGTGGAGCATCACCAGAGGAAACGGGGGCCGAAGCCCCCGTCAAAACTCGGATCGTACTGGCGGAGCTCAATGCTTGCGGCGCTTCTTCTGCCTGTAGACGTCGATGACGACGGCCGCGACGATGATGAAGCCCTTAACGATCTCCTGATAATAAGCGTCGATCCTGAGGAAGGTGAAGCCCGAGGTCATGACGCCGAGAATGATGGTTCCGATGACGGTGCCGGTGATGCGCCCGACGCCGCCGGTGAGCGATGTGCCGCCGATGACGGTCGCAGCGATCGCGTCCAACTCATATCCGACGCCCATGCTTGCCTGCGCTGTTTCCGCGCGTGCCGCCGTGACGATGCCGGCGAGACCAGCGAGCAATCCAGCGATCACATAGACTTTGACGAGGTGCGCTTCGATGTTGATACCGGAAACGCGGGCCGCCTGAGGGTTCGCGCCGATGGCGTAGGTGAACTTTCCATAGCGGGTGTAGCGCAGCGCGATATGGAAGATCAGTGCAACGACGAGGAAGACGACAACCGGCCACGCCTTCGTTCCAATAAAATGAAACTGCTCGGTGATACCGGAAACCGGCTGCCCCTTCGTATACCACTTGGCAACACCTCTGGCGGAAACGAACATGCCAAGCGTTGCAATGAACGGCGGGATCTTCGTATAGGCGATGAGCGCGCCGTTCGCCAGACCCGCCGCCGCTCCGATCAGCAGGCCGATCATGATGGGCACGAGCGCCGGAAGATCGGTCAGCGAAGGGAAGACGGCCCGCCCCCAGGTGGAGGACTGGGCGAAACTGGTTGCGATCATCGCCGTCATGCCGACGACGGAGCCCGATGACAGATCGATACCGCCTGTTATGATGACCTGCGTGACGCCGACGGCGATAATGCCGATGACGGAGACCTGCAGGATCATGATTGTCAGGCGCTGCGAATTCATCAGGAAGCTTTGGCCGATGAACATCCAGCCGAGCGCTTCATAGATGAGCGCGATGCCGACAAGCACCAGGAAGATGCTGAGTTCCGGCGGCATACGCCGCCGTCTCTGCCGGGTTGCGAGCGGGGCCGTACCCTCTGCTGCCTTGGTACTCATATCAAACCTCCCTTAGGCGATCTCAAGCTGCGCATTACCGCGCAGCCAGCTCCATCACCTTGATCTGCGTTGCTTCATCGCGATTGAGGAAACCGGTCACCAGGCCCTCATGCATGACCATGATGCGGTCGCTCATGCCGAGAACCTCGGGCATTTCGGATGAGATCATGATAACCGCCACGCCGTTTCGCGCCATTTCCGTGACCAGCCGATGAATTTCCGCCTTGGCGCCGACATCGATGCCGCGCGTCGGCTCATCGAGAATCAGGATCTTCGGATGGGTGAGCAGCCAGCGCCCGATCAGCACTTTCTGCTGATTGCCGCCCGAAAGGTTTTCCACCCGCTCATAAAGATTGGGGGTTTTCACGCGCAGCCTTTTCGCCATGTCTTCGCAGGTCGCCTCGAGTGCTCCCTGCTGCACGAAACCACCCTTGACAAATTTGTCCTGCAGGACGGCGATCTGCATGTTTTCCAGAATATCCAGGATCAACAGGCAGCCGGTGTCTTTGCGATCCTCCGTCAGGAATGCCATCTGGTGACGGATGGCCTCGGTCGGTGAGGAAATCGTCACCGGCTTGCCGAACAGTTCGATCGTGCCGGAGCTTGCCGGCGTCACGCCGAACAGCGTTTCGGCGACATTCGACCGTCCGGAGCCGACGAGGCCGGCCACACCGAGAATCTCGCCGGCCCTGACCTCGAAGGAAACATTGCGGAAGACGCCCTTGAGACAGAGGTCCTTGACGGAGAGCACGACCTCGCCGATCGGCACCTCTTCCTTCGGAAACATCTGAGTGATCTCGCGCCCGACCATCATGCGGATGATGTCGTCGCGGGTGACGTCGGTCGAGGCATGCGTGCCGATATATCGGCCATCGCGGAAGACGGAAAACTCGTCGGCGATCTCGAAAAGCTCGTTCATCTTGTGGGTGATGTAGACGATGCCGATGCCCTGGGACCTGAGATCGCGGATGATGCGGAAAAGATGCTCGACCTCACGCTCGGTCAGCGCCGAAGTGGGCTCGTCCATGATGAGGACGTCGGAATTACAGGAGACCGCCTTGGCGATCTCGACCATCTGCCGGTTGGCGACCGAGAGATGGCGGACTTCGATATCGGGATCGATATCAATATTGAGCCGGGCAAACAGCTCCTCGGTCATGCTGTGCATCACGCCATGGTCAATGAAACCGAAGCGGTTCTTCGGTTCGCGGCGGATCCAGATATTTTCAGCGACGGTCATGAACGGCATCAGGTTCAGCTCCTGATGGATCATGGCGATACCGTTCTCCAGCGCATCGAGCGGAGATTTCAGCTGGATCTCGACCCCTTTGAGGCGAATATCGCCTTTATCGGGCGTATAGATGCCGGCGAGAATCTTCATCAATGTCGATTTGCCGGCGCCGTTTTCGCCCATCAGCGCATGCACGGAGGCGCGCTTTAGCCGGAACTGCACGTCATCGAGTGCGACGACGCCGGGAAACTCCTTGCGAACGCCCTCGGCGCTCAAGAGAAACTCCGCATTCGGAACGGCGCCGCTCGCACGCACGGCTGCCATGGTTGTCGGACTGACGGCCATATCATCTCCTCCGGATACGGACAGGCTGAAAGGATGCGGGCAGAGCCCGCATCCCGCTTGGCACTTACCTCAGTTCTTGGTGACGAAGTCCTTGACGTTTTCGGGCGTGACGAGCTGGAAGGGAATGTAGACCTTCTTCTCGGTCTTTTCGCCCTTGGCAATCTTGAGCGCCGTATCGAGCGCGCCCTTGCCCTGGCCGGCCGCGTCCTGGAACACGGTCACATCGAGGTCACCTGCCTGCATGGCGGCAAGCGCGTCCTGCGTGGCGTCGACACCGCCGATAACGACCTTGCTCATGTCCTTGCCGGCTGCCTTCAGCGCCTGGATGGCGCCGATCGCCATTTCGTCGTTGTTGGAGATCACCGCGTCGAACTCGATGCCGCTCGAGAGCCAGTTGGTCATCAGGTCGGCGCCCTGGGTACGGTCCCAGTTGGCCGTCTGCTCTTCGACGATCTCAAGGCCCTTGCATTCATCGGTCTTGATGACGTCGTGGACATCCTGGGTGCGCATGCGGGCAGCTTGGTTGGAAAGCTCGCCCATGATGACGACGGCCTTGCCCTTACCACCGAGAATGCGGCAGATTTCCTTGGTTTCCAGCGTGCCGGATTCCTGCTCGTTGGAAGCGACGAAGGCCTGCTTTTCCGGAAGCGTGTCGACGTTGACCGGCTGGCGGTTGACGTAAACCAGCGGAATGCCGGCATCAGCCGCAAGCTTCGACATCGCCGTCGTCGCATCGGTATCGACAGGGTTGACGATGATTGCATCGACCTTGGAGGCGATGAAATTCTGGATCTGGCTCTGCTGCTTGGAAACGTCGTTCTGCGCGTCTTCGACCTGCAGCGTGACGCCATCAAGCGTTTTGGCATAATCGGTCATACCGTTGCGCAGAACGGTCAGGAAGTTGTCGTCGAACTTCGCCATCGACACGCCAACCGTCTCCGCGTGGGCGGCCGTCGCCATGACGAGCGCCATCGCAGTGCCCAGGATAAACTTTTTCATTTTTACTTCCTCCACAAAGCGGTGCCCGGCTACACCCTCCTCACGCCGGAGCTCCGGGCATCTGCCCTGAAGCCGCAATTTGCTGCGCCGCCTCTCCCGCGGCGTTCCGAAAACGGAACAAACAAACCGTAAAATTTGTTATGCGGAATATTCATTCCATTTTCTAGGAACGACGTCAAGCCTCTCTTTAGCGGCACTCGGGATATTGATGGGGCAATGCATGGGAATTGCGCGGCACACGCGTTCGGCGGCATTGCGCACGAAGTGGGCAGCCTCCATCTATGGGAAGTCGAAGACAGGCTCACAGCTGCAGGCCCTTCGACATCCGCCGCGGCCGCCCATTGAAGATTTTGGAGACAGGACTGATGTCCATTTCGATCTATCGCCTTACCGTTCCGATGTTCCAGCGCGGCCTCGCCAGCCTGAAGACCTATCTCGACAAGGCTGAAGCCTATGCGAAGGAAAAGAATATCGATCCCGCCATACTCGTCTCCGCTCGGCTTGCGCCCGACATGCTGTCGCTCGCCGGCCAATATCAGCGGGCCAGCGACAGCGCCAAGTTCACGCTCGCTCGCCTGACCGCAACCGAAGCGCCGAAGTTCGAAGATAACGAGACGACGATCGAGCAGTTGCGCGAGCGCCTGGCAAAGACCGAGACCTATCTCGCCACCTTTTCGGCGCAAGCGCTGGAGGGCGCGGAAAGCCGCCAGATCACGCTGCCGGGCAAGAGCGGCATCGTGCTGCCGGGTGACGAATATATCACCACCTTCGCCCTGCCGAACTTCTACTTTCACGTCGCCACCGCCCACGCCATCCTGCGCAACCAGGGCGCACCGATCGGCAAGCGCGACTATCTCGGTTGATTCAAGGCAAATTCCAGCAAAGGCGCACAGCGGATCTTGCTGGGATTGCGTAAAAATAACCGGGCGTTGCGGTCATTCGAAGAAGACGGAAATGCCCTACCGGGGTCGATGCGTCACCGGCCCCTTTTCCGTCAGCTCGGTATAGGCAAGCGTCTGGTCGAGATGCCGCGCTCTCAGCGAGAGCAACTTCTCGGCATATTGAAGCCGGATCGCCGCATAGGCCGGATCCGCCGCGACGTCGTCGAGTTCCATCGGATCATCGCTGAGATTGAAGAGCAGCGGCGGCAGTGCGGCAAAATGCACATATTTGAACCGATCGTCGCGGATCACGGCGAGATTGCATTGGTTCGGCCTCAGCCCGAAATGCCGTTCTGCCTCACCTTTGGCAATGTCGCGGAAATCGAATTCCCAGAATATCGCATCGCGCCAGCCTTCCGAGCGCCCGCCCATGATGAACGGCATCAGCGACCGGCCGTCGAGCCCGTTCTTTGCCTCGATGCCGAGCCTTTCGCAAAGCGTGGGAAAAATATCCGCAGCGCCGGTGAAATCGTCAACGATCCTGCCGGCCGCAACGTTTGCGGGATCGCGGATTATCAGCGGGATATGATAGCTGCCATCGAAGAAGCCGCCCTTGCCGAGCGTCCAATGATCTCCCGCCATCTCCGCATGGTCCGAGGTGAAGATGATCAGTGTATCGTCCCAGGCGCCTGCATCCTTCAGCGCTTGCCAGACCCTGCCGAGCTGCGCATCGACCTCTGAGATCATCCCGTAATAAATCGCCCGGATCGCCGCCAAGTCCTCGCCGCTCCAGGCGCTGAGCGGCCCCTGCGCCCCGTGAATGAAGCTGCCCTTGTCGGAGAGCTGCATGGCATAGGCGAGATAGGGATGAGCCCGCTGTTCTGCTTCGCGATTTTCCGCTCGCGCAAAGGCCGGTCCGTCATCCGGCTTGTACATCCGGTTGAACGGCGCCGGCACGGAAAATGGCGGGTGCGGGCGCAGGAAAGAGACATGCGCAAACCACGGCCGGTCCTGTTCGCCCATCCAGCGAATGAACTCGTCGGCCAGGAAGGCGGTCTGGGTCTCATCGCTGGAATAGGCTGGCGCCGCATCGGAAATTTCGCCGGCATCAGCACCGACGGGGATATGGATGTCGCGGCTGACGGCATTCAAATGGCCACGGGACCTGAGCCATGAGAGCCATTGCCGCTCATGTTCGGGCAGGAGTTGGCGAGCGGTAAAACCCGGCAACACGCCTTCATAGGTGGTCAGATGCGGGTCAGCCGCATCCATGCCGCGTGGATCGGGCGCCGTGTCGGTATAACCGAACAGCGTCGGGTCGTATCCCGCCCGCCGGGCCGCCAGCGCCAGATTGTCGAAGCGAGCGTCGAGCGGCGAACCATTGCGGCAGACCCGATGGTTCATCTGATAAAGGCCGGTATAGACCGTGGCCCGGGCCGGCGAGCAGGGGGCTGCCCCGGCATAATGCTGCCGGAAGAGCGTGCCTTCGCGCGCCAGTGCATCGATGTGAGGTGTTTTCACACAAGCATGACCGACCGCCGACAGGCAGTCGCCACGCCATTGGTCCGCGGTGATCAGCAGAACATTGGGCCGGCGGAGCTTCTCAAGGCTTTTTGGCTCAATGCTGGTTGGATTTTGCATGCCAATTCCAGGCGGAACGGATGATCTCGGACAGATCATACTGCGGCACCCAGCCGAGCACGTCGCGCGCCTTGTCGTTGTTGGCGACCAGCGTATGCGAATCCCCTTCGCGCCGGCCGATATATTCGACCGGGAAGGGCCGGTTCGACACGTCCTCGATCGCGCCCAGCAATTCCCTGACCGTCGTGCCCGTGCCGGTGCCGAGGTTGAGTGAGACGGAATCGCCGCCCTTCAGCAGATATTCGACGGCGCGCACATGCGCATCGGCAAGATCCAGCACATGGATGTAGTCGCGCACGCAGGTGCCATCGCGCGTCTCGTAGTCGCTGCCGAACACCTTGAAACCCTGGCGACGACCGAGTGCGGCGTCGATCGCCAAGGGAATCGCATGGGTTTCCGGCTGGTGCCATTCGCCGATCCGACCTTCGAAATCAGCACCGGCCGCATTGAAATAACGAAGCACCACTGAGCGCAGGCCCTTGTACTGGTCGTAATCGGCAAGCGCCTGTTCGACGATATATTTGGTACGACCATAGGGATTGATCGGCACCTGCCGGTGCGTCTCGTCGAGCGGCACGCTCTGCGGCAGTCCATAGGTGGCGCAGGTGGAGGAGAAGACGAAGGCATTGATGCCGGCCGCCTGCGCCGCCGAAAGCAGCGTCAAAGTGCCAATGACGTTGTTTTCATAGAAGGAAACAGGATCCTTGACCGATTCCCCGACCTCGATCAGCGCCGCGAAGTGGAGGATGGCCGCCGGCTTGTGCTTGGCCATCACCTCGTCCAGCCGGGCACGATCGCGAATGTCGCCCTCTTCCGCCGGCCCCCATTTGACGAACTCGCGATGGCCGTTTGAAAAATTATCGAAGACGACAGGCCCATAGCCCTTGTTCGCCAGGTCGAGGCACGTATGCGAGCCGATATAACCGGCGCCGCCGACCACAAGAACCGTTTCACCTGCCATGCACCACCCTTAATGATCAGTGAGAGATGGAAGAAACCTAGACGAGATAGACGTCAATAAAAAGAAGGAACTGCGATTAGCAGGAGCTGACAATACGTCAAATGCCGAAACTGGCGGTTTGCGATTTGGCCGAAACGGCGAAGTCGATCAATTATTCGCGTGATTTGCACGACCGCCCGATTTAAGCGGCTTGTATCATCGGGCGATGATCACCGATCCGCAGCAATCAGCCAGGGAGAACGGGAATGAGGAAGGCATTGATCGTCTGGGGCGGCTGGCCGGGCCACGAGCCGGAACAATGCGCCCATATCGTCGCCGATCTCCTGCGCGAGGACGATTTTGCCGTGGAGGTGACCGGCGATCTCGGGATATTCGGGTCTCCGACCCTGGCCAAGGCGGATCTGCTGGTGCCCATCATCACCGGCGGAACGCTGGAAAAGCCCCATGCTAGCGCCCTGGTCGAGGCCGTACGTGGAGGTCTCGGACTCGCCGGCCATCACGGCTCGCTCGCCACCTCCTTCAAGGAAAGCGCGCCTTTCCGCTACGTCTCCGGCGTCACCTGGGTCGCCCATCCCGGCAACATCATCGATTTCCGTGTCGCCGTCACCCGCCAGGACGATCCTGTCATGGAGGGCATTCCTGACTTCGACTACCGTTCGGAGCAATATTATCTGCATTATGATCCGACGGTCGAAATCCTTGCGACCACCACTTTCACCGGCGCCTACGATCCGGCGGCGCGCAATGTGGTGATGCCCGTCGTCTTCAAACGCCATTTCGGCGCCGGCCGCATCTTCTATTCCGCTCTCGGCCATGTCGCCGCCGAGTTCGACCATCCCTATATGCCGCTCATCCTGCGGCGCGGCCTCGGCTGGGCTGCCCGCCAATAGTATCAGGACGACACATCGCTGCACTCGGGCGGGGTGAGTGCTTCAATTTGACAGGAAAAGATTTTAACGCGCCGCTTTCAGCTGCAGGTCGTTCTCGACCGCGGCGACCGCCCCATCACAGACCCGCATCAGCCGCCCGGCCGCCTTCAGCTTCTCGATGAGATCGTTCCCATCGGGCGATGCCTTCGTCAATTCCAGTTGCTCGAATTCCTTGAGCGCTTGCGCCCAGTGGCTTTCCCCACGCCCATCCGGCCTGCCTTCCGATTCCCACAGCGAATAAGCGCGCTGGCTGACCCAGACGTCCCTATTGTGACTCATAACAAACCCCAGCCGAAAAATTGGAAGCAAATAACGATAGTCGACAAGGTGCCAAACCCGGCTTTAGGAGTCGTTACGACGCAGCGTTATTTTTTAGATAATACGAGGAAATGCCAATACTTAGGTCCTGATAAAGTAATATGAATCGACGACGGAATCGCCCCCACATATTGCTGCGGCCCTTGCCGATACGGCAAAGGCCGCAGCATTGTCGGAGGCAATCAGCGACGTTCCCGTTTGCGACGCCAGGGTGCATCCTTCTGCCAGTCGCCGGCCATGATGCTTCCATACGGAATGACCTCGTCGACCACCTCGGCCAGACCGTAATGCTCGATCTGGGCACGCACGTTGGCGGCGGACTTGTAGGCACTCGGCAGTTCCGAGGCGTCGGCAAAGCCCGAGAAGAAGCGAACGTCCAGGCCCGCGGTCTCCTTTTCCAGGATCTCCGCCAGATTGTTCGGGCTCAGGCCGCGGGCATCGGCGCCATATTCTTCCGCCAGGCGCCGCATATGGGCGCTGCGCGAAAAATTACGGCCGGCGCCATGCGGCGAGAATCCGAGGCCATGGGCGGCGTTGGAGCCGCGGACGATCAGGATCGGTTCCGCCATGTTGAGCGGAATGATCGTCAGATCGGTCGCATCCTCGGCCCATTTGTCGAAGGCCGGCGTCGCTCCCTTGCCGTGATAGAAGAGGCCGTCCGATTTCCGGAAAACGAAATTGTGCTCGTTCCAGAAACGATCGGCCACCTTCGCCGAGAGTGCCTCTGCCGCCATGTCATGGACGATATAGTGGTTTTCCCTCGTCCACTGCCGGATGGTCTGCAGAGCCGACCAGTAGAGGTCGCCCTCTTCGGTGTCGGCGGGAATCCATGCATTGTCCCGCAGGGTTTCCGGCGAGATCTGCTCGCGGAAGCGGTTCGCGGCCTTCATGCCCTTGTCGTAGAGCCGGGCACCCGGCGCACGCGACCCATGATGGGTGACGAGTGCGGTCTCGCCGGTCGATCTCATCGTCCCGACATAGGCGAAGTGG
Source organism: Rhizobium sp. NLR8a (assembly GCF_019685235.1). Taxonomy (NCBI): domain Bacteria; kingdom Pseudomonadati; phylum Pseudomonadota; class Alphaproteobacteria; order Hyphomicrobiales; family Rhizobiaceae; genus Rhizobium; species Rhizobium sp. NLR8a. The sequence continues at coordinate 163,225 of NZ_JABDWI010000005.1, read as the reverse complement.
TTGCCGTCGCCCTGCGTGCCGAAATGTTCGATGCCGGCGCTCAGCGCTCCGTCGCGCAGAAACGGGTTCTGCTGGAAGGCAGATAGCGTCGCTTCGGAAGGCTTGATCTGCGCACCGCGCGGGCGGCCCCCGGGACCGAAATGCGTCACTGCATGCACCGCATCGAGAAGCGATTTCGGATCGACGTCCGGGAAGATCGAGATCGCCATGGAGCAGCAGATGTCAGCCGAGTGCATGCCCGGATGGATCGCCTCCGATGCCACGACGCCGCCAACCGGAATGGTGCCGATCGGCCCGGCCGGGCAAGCATCCGGCATGATTGCCGCAGCCCGGATGACCGGCGTGCGCGCAAGCGCCCGCATCGTCGCGTTGACCTTCTCGACATTGTCCTGCTCGAAGGGGTTATCGGCGCGGATATTGGAATAGATCTCGATATCGTTATCCGCCCTCAAGGCGAGCGTCGGCGCCGGTTGAAAGGCCCTTGCCGCTTCGAGGGCCTCTGCGGCCGAACCGCCTTGGCTCAAAATCCTGTTGGCCGCGTCGAGAGCCGGGCGAAACCACTTGCCCTGGCTCATGCCTGCGTCGATCAGATCCTGTCCGCTCATGATCTCGGTCATCTTCTTTTCTGCGTCTGCAGTCCTTCTTCTTCGTTGCGTTTCGGGTCTCGCCTGGGCGACGATTTCCCGGAGACCTTCTTTCCTGTCGTCGTGCCGGCGTTCACCGGACATTTTTGCAGCGGCGACAAAGGTGGACGAAACCTGCGTGGCCCCGCTCGTGCCAGAGAGCGCCGCCAAGGACCGGAGTCGAACCGGTCGGGCCACCTCAACACGGAGGCTGTAGTTCCGTCCGGCATTCGCCGCTGCGATTTCGGTCATGGCGACAAGTCTTGAGGAAACATCTTGCGCATCCTCCTCCCTCGCGGATTCGGGCGGCAAGGCGGGCCTTGAACCCGCGCCCTTTCGGGTTACCGATGTAGTTTCCCCGGCATTCGCCATATGTTTTGTACGTCATTCCATTGGTCCGTGACGACGAGATATGGTGGAACACCCGCTCTATCCGCTGAGCTACGAGTCCTTGTTTTTGGGGGACCCGACGGGATTCGAACCCGCGACCTGGAGAGTGACAGTCTGTAGTTCCATCCGGCATTCGTCACGGTGCCTCGCGCCGTTCACTGGCGGCGCGAAGCTTTTTCAAAGATCAGTCGCCTCGATCCTGCGAACCCAATCGCCCGGACCGGACTTGCCGGCTGCGAAACTGGTGATGGCTCCGCAGACGCCATCCGAGAAGCCGCCGATGTTCAGCACGTCCTCTGCCTTGGCCGGAGTCTGGACGTAAGGCTGGATGTCGAGGCAGACCAGCTTTGCAGCCGGGTTCAGCCTCTTGAGCCGCGCCCATTCGACCATCATCCCTGTCGCCTGGCCGTGTCCCCGCGCATCCATCCAGGACTGGTTGTCCGAGACGAAGAGCACGAGGTCCACCGCCGCCTTCTCCTTTGCGAGCAGCCGCAGCGGTGCAGAACAGTTCGTTCCGCCGCCGCCCACCGCCGCGAGCTTCGCCGCGTTGGTCATCACGCTGTCGCGCCCGTTCAGCTGGACGTTCACGACGTCCTGTTCGAAGGGGATGATACGCGTCCGCCGGTTGCGGCGCAGGAACGACGCAGCCACGAGTGCTGCGACATCGATGCAGCGGACGGCTGATGTCGCGCCCTTCCGGTAACCGGTGACGGGGGACGACATGGAGCCGGAGACATCCGGGCAGACCACGACATTGCCGCCGATCGTCGGTACGCTGGAGATTGCCACCTCCATCGCATCCTGCAGAGCATCCGCAACGACAGCCGGAACGGACTGGTTCGCCATATGCCACGCGACCATCAACTGGTAGGGGAAGACGCGCGCCTTCCGCACCGCTTCCGGATCGGCGATCCGCGCAGCAAGCCGTTCGGCCATGCCATCCACCTCGAACACCCCGTTTCGGGCAAAGGTGTTGAGGTTCTGGCGCACCATCTGCCACGAGCCCTTCAAGGCGATTTCCGACCACTGCTCCTTGCTGAGACCCAGCGAGGTCAGCATCTGGAACGGCACGGGCGGCAGCGGCAAGCTGCTATCCCGCTTGAACGCTTCGAACGCTTTTACCTCAGCCGGCAATGCTGCGACATCATACGGCTTGCCGACTGCCCAGGCGTAGAGCGCCTGACGCTCCGCGTCTCGCGGCTTTGGATGTACCATCCGGATCACATCAGGCAGCGACGGATCATTGCCGACCATCGCATGCAGGAACTGTTCCGTAGTTACCCGGTCGAACCAGGCCTGCACCATCTTCTTCGGCCGCGTCCCGAGCGATTTCCGGCCCGTCACACCCGACCGCATGACCTGCACGAAGCCGCGCAGCATCTTGCCGCTCTTCACGACACGCGGAAAAGCCCGCGCAAAGGCATCGCTTTCGAGGCTCGAAAGCATAGCCAGCAGCATGACCGGCATGTCCTTCATATGGCCTTTCTCCGCCGCATGGATCGCAAGCTTTGCCAGGAATTCTGGCTCGACCTCCGCCGCAAGCTGCCTCACGGCATCGAGCTGCTCTCCTGCATCTGCATAGAAAATGTCGCTGAACGTTCCGGTAACGGCATATTGCGCCAGGGCTTCGCGCGGCGACAGGGCATAGGCTGCTGCGCCTTCGTGGTTGGTCGTCGTCGTGCCGGCGAGCAGCTTTCCGAAATAGGGTTTGAAGATTGCCTTGTTCACCATGGCAGCACCTCTTTGATTTGGTTCTGCCGAATACAATTCAAGTGGCGTGCCAGTTTCTAAAATCCGCGACAAGCCTCCGCGAATTCGTTCATAAAGATTTGATTTTTAATAGTAAAAAATTAGCAGAGAATTTCTGCCCTGCAAATTGCCAAGTTCGAGAAAGCGGAATAATCTATCTAATTATCTACGGCTTTATAATTTTGGATAAATGATGAAGCGCCGGGTCGCCATCAGCATTCTTGGAACGACCCTCGACGTGGGCCGGCGTGAAGACCGATGGACGCGCTGGCGGCCGAACGTCGGCCTTTGCCAACAGGCCGGTCTTTTCATCGATCGGCTGGAACTGATCCACGACAACCATTCAGACTGGCTGGCCAAGACCGTAATCAGGGATATCGAGACGATTTCGCCCGCGACGGAGGTTCGCCAGCGCATCATCAATCTGCGCGACCCCTGGGACTTTTCCGAAGTCTATACGAGCCTCAGGGATTTTGCCCGGGACTACAGTTTCGATCCCGAGGCCGAAGACTATCTCGTCAACATCACCACCGGCACCCATGTCGCCCAGATCTGCTGGTTCCTCCTGACCGAAGCGCGCATCATCCCCGGCAGGTTGCTGCAGCTTTCTCCGCCGCGCGAGCGCGAGCCGGGACAGGATTTCGCGGGAACCCATCGCATCATCGATCTTGATCTCTCGCGCTATGACGAAATCGCCAAGCGCTTCGCATCCGAACAGGCCGACGCCGCCTCGTTTCTGAAATCCGGCATTTCGACGCGAAATCCCGCCTTCAATCGCATGATCGACGAGATCGAGCGCGTTGTCATTCGCTCTACTGCCCCGGTCCTGCTGACCGGCCCGACCGGCGCAGGAAAATCCCAGCTTGCCAAGCGGATCTACGAACTCAAGAAGGCCGAGCGAAAAGTCAGCGGTCCCTTCGTCGAGGTTAACTGCGCAACGCTGCGCGGGGATCACGCCATGTCGGCGCTTTTCGGCCATGTCAAAGGCGCCTTCACCGGCGCCGCAGGCGAACGGCCTGGCCTCATGAAGTCGGCGGACAAGGGCGTGCTCTTTCTCGACGAGATCGGTGAACTGGGCCTCGATGAACAGGCCATGTGCTTGCGGGCGATTGAGGAAAAGCGCTTTCTGCCAGTCGGTGCGGACCGCGAAGTTTCCGCCGACTTCCAGCTTCTGGCGGGCACCAATCGCGATCTCGGCGACGCCGTCCGTCGCGGCCGATTCCGCGAGGATCTCTTTGCCCGGCTCAATCTATGGACTTTCCAGCTGCCGGCCTTGCGCGAGCGCAGGGAGGATATCGAGCCCAATCTTGATTTCGAACTTCGGCGTTTCCTTGAGCGTGAAGGGCAGAACGTCACCTTCAACAAGGAAGCGCGAAGCCGCTATCTCACGTTTGCAACCGGCGCGGAGGCCCTCTGGAGCGCGAATTTCCGCGACTTGTCCGCTTCCGTCACGCGCATGGCGACGCTTGCGCCTCAAGGCCGAATCACGGTGGAGGTCGCCGACGACGAGATCCGACGCCTGAAGGCCGCCTGGCGCGGCTCATCGGGACGCCAATCCTCCGACGACATCCTGATCGATCTGCTCGGCGAAGACGCCACTGCCCGCCTCGATCGTTTCGACGCCGTTCAACTCGCCGCCGTCCTTAGCACCTGCCGGGAGCATGCCAGTGCCAGCGCCGCGGGCCGGGCGCTGTTTGCAAATTCGCGCCTGGAAAAGAAGAGCAGCAACGACGCCGATCGCCTTGCCAAATATCTGGCGCGCTTTGAACTGAAATTCGAAGATGTACGGAAACCGCATCGGGATTACCGCAACGCCTCCCCGCTCGGCGCCTTGGACTGATGTGAACGCTGAGATACTGTCGGGCTGAAACGATAGAGTTGATCCATGGCAGCAAAGACGACACTCAACGCAAAGAATCTGGAGGCCCTCGGTGCGCAGCGTCTCGCCGAACTGCTGATCGAAATCAGCACCGGCAGCGCCGCCCACAAACGGCGGCTTCGAATGGAGCTTGCCGGCAATCATGGTGGTGCGGAAGTGGCCCGTGAGGTGCGGAAACGTCTCGCCAGCATTGCGCGAGCCCGCACCGTCATCGAATGGCATAAGGTGAAGGCTGTTAACGCCGACCTCGAAACGCAGCGGTCCGCGATCGTCACTGTCGTCGCTGCCGACGATCCGAAGGAAGCGTTCGATCTTATCTGGCAATTCCTTGCTGTCGCCGACACGATATTAGCGCGGTCCAACAGCGGCGACAGCGCGTTCATCGAGACGTTCCATCAGGCATGCGCCGATGCCGGCGTCATCGCCAGCTCCGCTTGTATCGGTATCGATGTCCTTGCCGACAGGATCTTTACTGCGCTGCAGGATAACGACTACGGCCAATATGATCCGCTGATCGCCGAGATGGTTCCGGCGCTGGGCAAGGACGGCCTTGAACGTTTGAAGAGCCTCCTGGTGCGATGGTCGAACGAACCGGAGGAGAAGCCTGCCGACGCAGACCGGGAGATTTTCGGCTGGGGCGGCAAGGGGCCGATTTACAAGGACGAGATCTACACCAATCATCGGCAACGGAGGGCACGCATCGCTCTGCAGGAAATTGCCGATGCACAGAATGATGTCGATGCCTTCATCGCCCAGCAGCCGGAAGAGACGTTAAGGGCGCCGATGGTCGCAGCCGAGATTGCCGACCGTTTGCTTTTAGCTGGACGCGCGGAGGAAGCATTGGAGATTTTGGACGCCGCCGATCACAGGGAGCGGTTCGAACTGCCTTTTGAATGGCAGCACGCCCGCGTCAAAGCCCTCGACGTCCTGGGGCGGGGGGAAGAAGCGCGGTCCTATCAATGGCAATGCTTCGAGCAGTCGCTGAATGGCGAGCACCTTCGCGCTTTCCTGCGAAGGCTCGCCGACTTCGACGATATCGAGGCCGAGGAGAAGGCATTCGCCTTTGCACACCGCTTTCCGGACGTTCATCGAGCCCTTGCCTTTTTTCTCACCTGGCCCGCACCTGCCGAGGCAGCAAAACTGATATCCGGGCGCCAGGCCGAATTGAACGGCGACCTCTACGAGCTGATGACACCAGCGGCCGAGATGCTGCAGGAGAAATTCCCGCTCGCAGCAACCGTGGTGCTACGGTCGATGATCGGCTTCGCCCTCGATGAAGGCCGATCCAGCCGCTACAGGCATGCTGCGCGCCATCTGGCGGTATGCGCGTCGCTCGCGCCTCATATCGACGATTTCGGCAACGCCCGACCTCATGACACCTACGTCGCCGAATTGAAGCGTCAACATGGAAAAAAGCATGGTTTCTGGAGCTTGATCCGTTAGTTGCATACCCGATTCACGAACGGAAAGGACATCGTCATGACCGATACTTCGTGGCACGCAGATCCCCTGAGTTGGGGCAATGGCCCACGCATATTCGAAGCCTTCCTCGAACCGACGGACCCTTATTCCGCCAGGGCATTCAACAAGCTGGACACCCTTCTCGATCAGGCGGGCGAAAACAGGATCACGGTGAAAATTCGCCTACAGTCGCAGCCTTGGCATATGTATTCCGGCGTGATCGTCCGCTGCATTATCGCAGCCTCGACCCTGGAAGGCGGCAAGGAGACGGCGAAGAAGGTCATGGCCGCCGTCGCCGCGCATCGGGAGGAATTCGAATTCGATCATCACGCCGGCGGCCCGAACATGGACGTCACGCCAAATCAGATCATCGAGCGTCTGGAGGGCTATAGCGGCGTGGAGCTGAAGGACGCCTTCGCAATCCCGGATCTCGACCGGGAGATCAAATGGCAGTGCAGATATGCCCGGCAAAACGGCGTCCACGTCTCGCCGACCTTCATGATCAACGGGCTGGTGCAGGCGGACGTGAGCAGTGGCGATGAGGTCGATACCTGGGTGAAGAAGGTACTGAGCCGATGACGCCGGCTATGCTGACGCCCGGAAAACCATAAGCACTGCTATTTCGGAGAAACTGGAGCGGGCGAAGGGATTCGAACCCTCGACCCCAACCTTGGCAAGGTTGGAGCGGTTTGATACGGGCTGATAAGCGATGATATCCCGTGATACTAGATGATAGTTCAAGCTGTTGGTATTATTCATTTATTTTCGTGAAATCAGTTTCCTAGTGTTTCCGTCTGATTGATTTCAATTCCCCGATTATGGTACCTATGTGGAACCTGAGCATTCTAGGTACCAGAGGGATAAACGTTGCCAAAGATTACTAAGGCGCTTGTTGCAGCGCTTGAGCCGCCGGATAGCGGTGATGAAACAACATGGGATTCCGCCATCACCGGCTTCGGCGTCCGGGTTTGGGCGGGCGGCGCGAAGACGTACATTTTGAAGTATCGGAATCGGGACGGCCGCGTTCGTAAGCTCACCATCGGCCGGGTGGGAACACTCACCCTTGATGAAGCACGCGATGAGGCCGCTAAGGCGCTGGGCGCCGTTGCCAAGGGCGAGGATCCGGCAGCTGAAAAACAAGCCCATCGGAAGGCGGAAACCGTTGAACAACTCATAGAGCTTTATGCCGTGGAAGGTCTCGTCGTCCAGCGAGGCATCAGGCAGGGCGAGCCGATGAAGCCGCTTACCGCCGCCTATACCGTTGCGAGGCTACGGCACCACGCGGTGCCCCTACTCGGTAATGTGAAGGCCAAGGCCGTCAAGCCTGGCGATATTGAACGATTCGTTAGAGACGTGACGAATGGCAAAACGGCACGGGACGAAAAGATCAAGGACGAAACCGGAAAAGAGAAGCGCGTCATCGTCCGCGGCGGCGAAGGCGCGGCGAGAAAGGTTGTTCGAGATCTCTCAGCAGTATTCAGTTTTGCCAAACGCCGAAGCATCGTTGAAAAGAACCCCGTGGAAGATGCGGCTGTTCGCAAGACTGATAACAAGCGAGAGCGCTTCCTGTCATTGGAAGAGATTCAGCGCCTCGGTGCCGCGTTTGAAGAACTGGAAGCTAGCGGTACAAATTCGAAGGCGCTTGATATCTGCCGATTGTGGTCGCTGACGGGCGCGAGACGTAACGAAATCGCGGGTCTTAAATGGAGCGAGGTTGATCTATCGTCGGGTTTTCTACGATTCGAGGACACTAAAACAGGGAAGTCCCTCCGCCCACTTGGGACCGCCGCTCGCGCCCTGCTCGCAGTGAGATTTGCGGCCCGCGACAAGGACAAGCCATGGGTATTCCCTGCGGAACGAGATGGGGAAGGGTTCTACAGTGGTACTAAGCGCATATGGCCGCTAGTGACAAAAAAGGCGAAACTGCCTGGCGTCACACCACACACACTGCGCCACTCACTCGGAAGTGTTGCTGCATCCAGTGGCGAGGCTCTTTTGATCGTTGGCAGCTTGCTTGGGCATGTCAACGCGCGCTCAACTCAAATCTACGCCCATATCGACCGGGATCCGTCTCAACGCGCAGCGGATAAGGTCGGAAACACTATCGCCGCGGCGCTCGCAGGAAAGACGGCCGCCGCGTGATTCCCCTCCGGCTCGCCGACTAAATCAGCCGGCATCCGGAGATAGAGAACCCGCCAGTGTCATCTGGCGGGTTTTTTCGTGTCTCGAAAACCTTCGCTTCTGCGTCCTGCGCAATAATTTCGCTCGCATTCATATCGATGGCTATCAACGCGCCTCAAGTCGCATCCCTTCGCAGAATTGTGGAATGACCCCGGAAACGGAATCTACGAAATTCTATCGAAATCAATTGAAGGTAAACGATATGCGCAAGAAGACATCTCAGCTTTCCCTCACCGAAATTGGCAAGCTCTACGCTGACTTGGCGGCGCTTCCCGACGATGTCCAATTCGACCCCGGCAGGGCATCGGAAGCGTTGGAGGTGATGGGGATAAGGATTGCCCGCCAAACGCTCGCGAAAATCAGAAGCGAATCGAGCGAAGGACCAGCATTTCGCAAAACTACAAGTGGCCGAGTCGTTTACCGGCTTGGCGACCTTCGCCGGTTCGCGGGGCTAGATAGCACCGCCTCCCATGCTGCTCGATAAGCAAAGAAAAACCCCTCCCGCCGGCAAGCAATGAAGGGGTTTGACTTGAAAGAAGTATGCATGATGTTTAGCGAAAACGACGACTTCGGTCAAGTCGTGCAAGCCGTATTGGGCCGACACATACATCAACGGATCGCTTGCGCCGGTGCCCGTGAGCGCATGCTTGAAGCTCGCGAATACCTTGCTAATGGCGAACCGATCGCCGCCGCTCACAGCATCGAAGCGGCGATAGATGGAGGTGATGATGCGGGTCGCAGAGAACTCGAAATTGTGGACGCTCTCGCCGACAAGCCACCGGTCTGGAAGTTGGACGCCGCCTTGCACGAAAAGCGCGCGCCTCTCCTAGAGGGATACGCAAAAAGGTACGGCTGGCGGTTCGGATGGGTCCGCGACGACTTCATCGCATCAGACGAGGACGGTTTCGCCCTCCACGTCTACCGTTCCGACGCTTGGCGGTGCAGCACCGGTATGCCGGATATGCTCGTTTGCGGCGTAGGGCTAGTCACCCTTCTCGGTCATCTGCGCGGTGAAGATCTCGACATGACGGTAGCCGCCCTCACCCCCATATTTGTGAAAGGTGGCGTGAAGTGACCGCCGAAATAGTGCTCTCCGACGAAATTTTCTCGTTCAATCCAGATGCGGAAGACCAACGAACCGCCGAGGAGGCAACGAGAGCGGCGGCGTTTTCCGAAATCGCTGGTATCGATGTGTCCCGCGAAAACGAAGAGCGCGTGTCCATCCTTGGCAAATCATTTCTCGATGATGACGGCTTGCCCGCGCATGTCTTCATTTTTGGGGGCGACCCAGATGCCCTCCGGGAGTGGGTTTTCGTCACCGGTAGCAACGAGTTCTTTCACTCCCGGACGGGCGAACAGGTCTCCCGCGCCGCTTTTGATCTCTCCATGGCAAAAATTACGCCAAGCGTCCAAATCACGAAGGACGGCGGATCAACGGAAAACAAGAAATTCCCGGCATCACGTACGCTGGTTGAGTTCCTTGGCGGTGCCGTTGTGTCCGGTTCGATGTACCGCCCCGATATTAGGGAGCCGCTCTTCAGTTACGATCAAAAGAAGTGGATAAATTCCTATCTTCGGGCATCCGTGCCGCTCGCGGATCCCGCGTGGATACAGCACGAAGCCTGGCATGTGGTCCGCAATCATATCCACAACGTTTTGCCTGATGGCGCCGATATATTGATTCAGTGGATGGCGCACAACGTCCAGCACCCCGGCCTCAAAATCTTATGGGCTCCGGTTTTGGTGGGGGTCGAGGGAGATGGTAAGACGACGATCGGGATGGACGTAATGGCGGCCGCCATGGGCGCCGGGCACGTCCGGCCGGTTAGCCCGGAGGCGATGTTCTCAGAATTCACCGGATGGGCGTCGGGGTCATGTGTCCGTGTTCTTGAGGAGATCCGCATCCAAGGCGAGCGGCGCACCGCCGCAATGGACAAACTGAAACCGCTCATCACCAATAGCGTCATCGAGGTCGTACGAAAGGGTGCAGACGGAAATTCTGTTCCCAATGTCACGAACTATATCGCGCTGACCAATCATATCGATGCGCTCGCTATCAGTGCCGGCGACCGCCGGTGGGGAGTATGGCGGACCCGATTTCGCGACCGGGACCACTTACTCCGAGAGATAAAGCAAAGCTATTGGGACCGTTTGAGGTGGGCGATTGAACAACACCCCGGCGTGATCCGGGGATGGCTTCTCAACGTTGATATCTCAGGGTTCGACCGAACCAAAGCTCCCCCGACATCAGCGGCAAAACTCGCGATGATCGAGGCTTCGGGCTCGCCATCCACGATAGAGCTTCGGGAGATCCTGGCGCTTGGTGGACCTGGCATAACGGCGGAAGCCGTTGCGACTGACTGCATCAATGACCGGCTCCGCGAAGGCGGAGGGCGGCAATTCAACACCTCAACACTCTCTTCTATTCTGACTGAGGCGGGATGGCGAAAGCACGACTTGACCGTCAAGTGGAACAAGCGGAACCGGCGGATCTACTACCGCCCTGATAAATTCCAGTGTCCCGCCGGTAGCGTCGAGCTGTCTCAGGAATTGAGGCTTCATTTAGCAGCATCCGCCTTGAGAGACGACGATGGCGGCGAGGCCGACGAAAGTCGCGATTTCCTGTGAGGGCACAAGCTTCTTGTGCCTGCCGTGTTGCCCCAACATGTGCCCGGAACTTCTCCCGCAATTTCAACTATTTGTTCTTAGTGGGCACAAGGGCACAAGTAAGAAGGGGTGGAGGGTAGTTAGAAATGAAGAACGAGATAGTGGGCGGATGCGACAACGCCACCGGAGGGCGCTCAGCTTGTGCCCTTTCCGAAATTTCGAATAACGCCCTGAAAAACATGCAAGATTTAGGGGCACAAGTCATTTCCGATCCTTGTGCCCTCCATAGCGATCGGTGGTGACCTGATGGCGACGAACGCGGAATTTGATGATGAGGCGATGAGGATTGCCGAAGGGCGGCTGCTGCAATTTATCGCCGCGCAACCTGTCCACGTCGGCATAGCGATGTCACGTCGGCTAGGCAAGCCGAGGTATCATCATGAGTCGAAACCGGCGCCGAATCTGCCGGGGCCAAAGCCGGCAACCCGAGCCAACAAGGCTTGGCGGAACGAGCTAATTTATCGCCTCTGGCGGTCTCACTATTCCAGTTATGGGCCTGTTTCCTTTGCCAATTACCTAGCTGCGGAAAATACGCGCTACCTGAGATCAACGACCGGCTATCCCGCGGATATTCGTCGTGGCATGCCGCCTATGGATCAACTGAAAATGGTCTGTTATTTGATCCGCGCTAAGGGGCTCGCGGTGCCGGAAAAAGGTCTCCGCAATATTTTGAAGGCGATGCACAAAGACTCCGAGCGGAATTTTCAAGTCTAACTTTGTGCATCGCCGACCCGCATCTTGTGGGTATGGAAACGCCCGAAACCTTTCATGACCTCGACGCCGCTCTCCGGCTCCGCAGCGCTGCTTATGGCGAGCACACCGCCGCTCGCGCCGCGCTGGAAGAGGCGGAGAACAAGCTGCGTCAGGCAACCCGCGCCGTCCAATTCGACGCCGGTCTTGATTCCACTCTTTCCACGACCCTGAGGGGCCGCGAGGCAATCGCCCGCATCCGAGTCGAAGAGGCCCGCGAACGTCTTCGTGAAGCCCAGCGTGACCTGCAACGCGCCCGCCAGCTTTCCGCACCACCTGCAGCAAAGGAGTTCGAAATTGGACATATCGATTGATAGACTTCGGCGCTTAGCCGAAAATAAAAGCGCATCTCACTCCGCGTTGTCCGCTGCTTGGCAGGCTGTATCCTCGGCCAAGGATGATGTCGCCCGTGCTCAACGTGATCTGGATGCGCAAAAAACATATTCCGGTATTCGCCGCGATCCTAAGGGGGATGAGCCGTTTGAGATAGCTCTCACACGAGCGAAAGAACAGCTCGGACGAGCAGAAGCAAATCACAGTCGCATCTATGACGAATTCGAATTAAGCGCCAATCTTGCCCGGCGGGGTTTCGATTTCGCGCGAGAACGGATGGCGCTTCCTCCGGAAATTTTGGAGGCGTTCAAGTGAGCATCTTCGATAAAACTAAGGCGGCGTCTAGGAAAGCTGTAGCTGCACGCAATGAGCTGCAGTTGTCGGTTGAGGAGCTTCGCGGCGAGATCTTTCGGCTGAGGGAAGCGCGCCGAGATGTCGAAAACGCGCCGAGCGCTCGCGAAGAAACTGTCGCGCGGATCCGCGCTGAGCTTGACCGCCTGGAGCGTGATGCGCTCAAACGCCTGATGCCGGGGAGATTTCGGCTTCCGCTCCGCAGCGGCCACGTCGCTCCGAACCTTGACGATCTATTCAATATCACCTCAAGCGCAACGTTCTCAGCCTTCGAAGGCGTTGGCGCAGCATGTGTCCTGGGTGATCGGGCCGAGATAGAGGCCAAGATATTGGCGCATGCGATGGCGGATATTCCGGGCGAAGGCATATCAGACTCCGAGCGCGCCGCGCAGTTGCGAAAAATCGATGCTGAGATCGATATGGCGGAAAGGGCAGAAGAAGGCTTGATCCGCGATGCTGAAGGCGCCGGCATCACCGTGTTCCGGCGGCGCGATGCCCGTCCCGAAATCTTCCTACTAGAGCAAGTGTGACCCGTGCTGATCAAGCAGCGCGCAACAAGGATCATTGACCATGACTGAAAAACTCACGGGCTCCGCTGCGCGAGCCGCAATCATCAAAGCCGCGAAGGCCAATCGAGCCGAGGGCGAAAAGGCCGTGCACTCACCGGTGCCGGTGCCCACAGCGATCGATAAGGGCGCGATGTGGGCAAGGGCCATGAAGGCCGCGGCCGACATGCCCCCACTATCGGAAATGGACGCATACTAATCAGATCAACGCCGGCCTTTGGCGGCAAACCTAACGGGTAACCAGACATGCATATGGACATCTTTAACGACGATGCCTTTTCAGCAGTTACAATGACTGAAGCGTTGGAAGACTTTGAATTCAAGCCGAGCCTGATCGGCAGCATGAATCTCTTCGAAGACGTTCCGATTGCTACCACGAAGGTATCGGTGGAGCGCAGGGCTAACACCATGTCCATCATTCCGACCACGATGCGTGGGGAACCGTTGCCGGAAGGCAAGCTGGATGGCCGCAATATTCGCAAGATCACGTCCATCCGGATCGCCAAAGGCCACACCCTCCACTCCTCCTCGATACAAGATGTCCGCGCCTTCGGCAAAGAGAACGAAGTTGAAACGATGATTACGCACGTCGCCCGATACACGGCGAAGCTGCTCGATGACGTTGAGGTTACGTGGGAAAACATGCGTCTTGGTGCCGTATTCGGCAAGGTGTTGGACGCTGACGGGTCCACAATTGTGGATTGGTTCTCGGAATGGGGTATTGCACTTCCTGAGGAAATTGACTTCGGCTTGACGAGCCCAACCACGAATATCGAACAAAAGTGCCGTAGTGTTCTTAGGAAAATGATGAACGCTTCACGAGGTGCGTGGCGGCCGACCACAAAGGTTGTAGGCCTCGCGGGTGATAGCTTCTTTGACAATCTCACGGGTCACGCAACGGTGCGGGCCGTGTATTTGAATACCGCCCAGGCACAGACACTCAACGCGGCATTTGGTGCGGCGACTCAGAGTACCTTCAACGCCGGATCTTACGCAGTTTTTGATTATGGCGGCATTCTCTTCATCAACTATCGCGGATCCGACATCATTCAAATCGAGTCCACGAAGTGCAAGTTTTTCCCGCTGAACGCTCCCGGCGTCTTTCAGCAGGCTTGGGCACCTGGTGAGTCTTTCGAGTTCACAAACACTCTTGGCCGCCCACTGTATTCGATGCTCATCCGCGACCGCGACCGCAACATGTGGGTTCGTCCGGAAGTGTACTCTTATCCGCTCTTCATCTGCACGCGCCCTGAGATGTTGTTGAGCGCGAAAGAGAATGACGAGGGTTAGAACCTTTTGTTGAATTCGACGGGTCTTGTCCCCACCCGTCCTCGCTCCGCCGGCCAGTCAACGGGTCGGCGGAGCACTCTTTGAACTCGCCTTCACGAATTCAAAGGTACTTCCCCAAGCCACCACCCCATGCGGGGAACGTGGCCGCGCAGGCTTTCCCTAGCGACAGAGAATTCCCGGATGGTTATGAACCACGCATTACGCATAGGCGTCGAGGGTTGGGGGAGCTGGCAAAATCCGCACTTTCAAGACGATTCAGCGTGCAATAACTGCACCTTCGTCGATGTCCGGTGTCGGCATTGTTAGGAATAAAAAAGCCCCGCTAAACGGGGCTTGATGTCGCGTTAGCGAGCGAAATTTGGATCGCCGTGCTTTTCATCACCGCGATACGCCAACGCCCGCTTCTTCTGATCTTCAGTGAGGTTCGCAAAGAAACCTGTTGCAGGGCGCGGTTTTCCATACGTAGGCTCCGGTTCCGGAAGCGCCTTCGGTGTGAATAGAACTCGTGAAAATGCCGCTGAAACTTTCTTTACCGCGTTCATCTCATATTCCCTTTTTGCAAAAGGCTGTTCCTTTTGCCGGTCGAACCACTTCAAACCCGTATGTATTCTCATACACATCAATGAGTTTTTCATTAATTGGTTCCAGAACAAGCTCTCGCTTGCCCCGCATCTGACCATAGAGCGCCATCACTTCTAATGCAATTAGAATTCGTACACCTTTGAGAGGACAGTTGGGGTCCGGTGACCCTTCAAGGAACCTGAACCTCAAAGACTGACCCGATGTAGTGCCGATAGCAAGCGCGCACAATCTCTCACCGACCCAGAAAGCAACCTTTATGCAATCCGGCTCGCGGTACACGTCGTGTATCCGCTGCCAGTCGAATTCCGATGAGCCCCATTGACTGTTTACCGCCTCAAGCGCGCCTCGGCTTAAATCCGATATGTGAAATTCGACACCAATTACTCCACGTAAATTAGTGACTGCCTTATGGCAGGCGTCAAATCGATTTTGATTGTAACGGGCTTTCGCCGCATGGAAATTGTTCAAAGGTGCACCGACCGCAAAATATCGATGGGAGATATGCTTTAACAATCGCCGCCCGACAACTGGAAATATGACTATTGACCTCTGCCTGTTGTGGAAGATGAGCGATATCGCTGATTCGCGTTTCGCTGGGCTCGCCACTGAATTCCCCTTTACGAGATAGGTGGCCAAAAGCGGACATGAGAAACTCCGGGAGTTTCAAAACTCTTGCGATAGGTCCCATGGCTGATACGGATTTCGCCACCGCCTTGGTAGGCACTCTTCAAACACCTGGCGCCAGCGGTCCAGCGCTGAAGGCCGCTGTTACAGGCTCGCTCACTCTTGCCTCCCAAGCGGAGGCGGAAGCCGGGGCCGATGACACGAAGCCGATGACCGCGCTGAAGGTGAAGCAGCAAAGTGACGCCGCCAAGCTAAATGTGGCGGAGATTGTCGCCGGCACCTACACCCCCGCTCTCGCAGACAATCAGAAATTCCGCGTTCTCACGGATCCCGATGGGATCGGGCTGGAACTTCCCAACGATTTTCCCGCCGGCTTCGCCGCAACCTACATCCAAGGTGGCGACGGTCAAATCACGTTCTCCGTCGAGGCGGGCGGGGCGATGCGCCAGGCCGATGGCTTCACCCACTCGCGGAAGAAGTGGTCGGCGGTGAGCGCTGTTGTGCTTTCCAACGCCGGGGGCGCCGCCGCTCTCTGGATGCTCCACGGCGACATGGAGGCGTAAATCATGGGTCTCCATATTGGGCCTGGCTCGGCATTCTCTCTTGGGCTCATGGCCTCCCTAGCAAGGCGCAGCGGAGGGTTGCCGACGATCCGCGCCTACTCCTATGAGGCCGAAACCGAAGCGCTTGCCGCTTCGTTCGCGAATGCGCCGAGCGAGCGCCGGAAGCGGACGATTAACCGAGCAATCAAGCGATTAAAGCGCCCGGTTGATGGCTCCAGCATTTGGGCCAAGGCGAAATGCCTGATGTTCATCGGTGCGGATGAGAACGCCTCTCTACGCTGGTGGACGGACCCGTCGCGCTCCGCAACAAAAATCGGCACGCCGACTTTCCTGGCTGGCTTTGGTTGGACCGCTAACGCCAACGGTCAAGCGTTGAACACTGGTTTGCTCGGTAACGAGTTGGATCAAAATGACCTCGGCGCCTACGTCTATTGCACCTCCGCAATCACCGGCAACAGCAACAATGACATGGGCGTTCTCAACGCCGCATCGCAAGGTATCTCCATTTGCGCCCGCCGCGCGACCAACGATAACCAGTCTATCCGCTTGGCGTCCGCCGTTACCACGGCGATGGCCGCCGATGGTGACACCGATGGCGCCGGGTTGACCGGGGCGAGCCGATTTGACGGCGCCAATGTCACCGGATCTCACAATGGCGTCACGAAGAACACGGTCGCACTTGCTTCCGTGGCGTTGCCGGCTTTGCCGATCTATCTGCTTGCCGCGAACACCAATGGCGCCCCCGCGAACTTCTCGCCTCGGCGCCAGGCGTTTTGTTATGTCGGCAAGGGGCTGACGCCTCCTCAAGAAACCGAGCTTCACGCCATCGTCGTCGAATACCTCGAAGCCGTTGGCTATGGCGACGCCTATATCGAGGAAGTCGGGGTCGGTACGCAGGTCATCGATGTTGATTTCGTGGCCTATGGCTTCGAAGCTCAGTCGGTGGCTGCTGCACTTCAGCACGCCCGAAACGGCTTGAGCGTCGCGTTCGTGGGCGGCTGGCGTGACCGCTTCAACTTCGGCGGCATGTCTACCGGCGGTCTTGGATTCACCGATGTCCTCAACATCGACGCCTATGGCGGTCTCTACCGCTATCTCCTGAAGCGCATAAAGACGATCGCGAACAACCCGAACGAACTTACCTATTTCGAACCGCGCCACATGCAATGGGCCCTTCGCGAGCTTCTGACCTTCGAAAAGAACGGCGGCTATCACATCCCAATTTATCAGACCGATGGCGTTGTTTCGGTCCAGAAGGTTGGAACCGAGGTGAAGTCATTCACCACGGCGGATGGCCGCACCTTCAATATTAAGGGGTTCATCGACAACTCTTACGAAATGGATTTGGCGCGCGCCGCCGGCTGCTCTTACTTCATCGGCCGCGAGGCTGCTGGAACCGGCGCCGAAGCGAACAACGGTGTCGATTCATCCTTTATCGAATTCAATGGAGTTGATCCGTTCAACACTCCGGGCGATGTCGCGAGCGGGTTCATAAACCAAATCCAAGCGTCTCGCTCCGCTTACACACCTGGGATGAATACTCTGCCGCCTGCTGGCTCCGCTGACGCGTTGACGCAGGCATACAATTTCCGCCTGACCATGACGAACTCGCCACGCTGGCGCCGTCCCGCCCCAACGACGCCACCGCCTGGCTTCGATATCGCCGATTATGAAATCGTGTTGCGATTCATGGCGGCGAACCCGACCAAGACCAGTTTTACCGATTACTTCAAGGCGGACAACTTCACGAGTGGCACGCCCGGAAAGTACGACGTCAACAATCGTCCCGGCGTGCCGTCCAGCGACTTTATTGGCAAGAATTGGGATTACCCTCTTGCCGCTAAGCCGGTGCGGGAGGCGCTTTGGAAGGCGCATTGGAATTGGGTGCTGGGCCTGCTCTGGCTGATTCAGCATGGCACCGACCCGCGCATCCCGGCGGCACTGAAGACCAACGCCCTCCTATGGGGCTTCTGCTCGGATCATTATCCGAGCCCCCACGAAAATGACACCGTGGGCATGAACCCGCAGATGTACGTTCGTGAAAGCATCCGCCTCAACGGCGTCGCGAAGCTGACAGGAAATGAACTGATCCGTGGCGACGGTGGCGCTCCATCGATCTCCACCAACACGATATCCATGATCTCCTATTTCATGGACAGCCACGCCTTCCGTTATATCGCCTATGAAAGGTCGCCAGGCGTCTGGATTGTCGCCTCTGAGGGCGGCATGGAAGTGGATCTTGGCGGTGCCGATGGCATGTTTCCGCTCCCGCTCGAAATCGCGACTCCGAAGCCAACGGAATGCACCAATGGCTTCGTGGGATTCTGCTTTTCCACCACTCACGTCGCCTTCGGCGCGGCCCGAATGGAGCCCACCGCTATCCAGGCTGGCCAAAGCCTTGGCCAGGTCTCGGCCGAGGCCATCAAGAACGGCCGCACCTTCCAGGATCCCGCGAACTATCCGGCTGCGCGAACTGCGCTGCTCGCCAATGCGTTCGCTCTCACCAATGAGACCGCGCCTGTACTTGCGCAAACGACGTAGCTTTGCGCTGGAGGGCAGAAGCGAAGATTATTCTAGGCAAGCTCCTCGATCGAGACGTTTAGCGCTGCGGCAATCATCTTGATAGTCTCAAAGCTTCCGTCTCGCTCACCCTTTTCGATCTGCGAAAGCAACGCGGCGCTAACCCCCGCCTTTTCGGCGAGGTCGCGAGCCGTCATTCCTCGGAAGTCTCGCCAGACTTTGATTTTGCTTTCGCCGTCAAGGATCCTGTTGACGAACTCGGCGGGGATAAGCTCTTCTTCGCCGGCGGCGAGGCGGGCAGTGAATTCGCGAACCGACAGCGCGTCGGCGCGATCCTCAAGTGCATCAAGCAATTTGCTCTTTTGGTCAGCCATGGCGGGCGCCTTAGTTCGCGAAACATGATCGCAGATTACTTATCAGGGCGTGTGCCTTTGCGCTCGTTTTTCTTTAGATAGTCGAGCAAGACCGAAACACGGTAGAGCACCCTTCCGCCGCTCTTGGTGTACTCCGGTCCGCGCTTCGTGCTGCGCCAGCGGGCAAGAGTAACCTCGGTGACCCGGAGATAAGCTGCAGCCTCCGGCCCGGTCAAGCACATGTTTGGGGACAGGTCATTTAGGGCTGTATGCGCCTGCGCGTCGCTGGCCGCTTTCGGCACCGATTGCGAATTACCGGCATTTTTCCAGTAGCTTATGGCAGCGGCTTCCATAGCGGCCGCCACGGGGGATTCGCCGAAGATAGCCTTCTCTCGCTCCGCTAGGGTTATTGCAGCAAGCGCGGCTTCGTGGCTGGTCGCCGGACTCCGCCAGTGCGCCAGAACGTCATTCGCGATGTTCAACAGCTCGCCGGAGGCTTCAACGGTCTCGTCGTCGGCGTCCTGCGGCAACGCATTGTGCGCCGAAAAACGGTCGCAGTATGAGTTGATGGCGATGAGCATTGGATCTGCAGGATTTGCCTTGCTCTCGCTGGGCATGGTATCTGATGGACCGACCATTGTCGTTAACCTCGTTCGATTTTGGTTAGGGCCGGCGGGAGAATCGACCTTCCCGCCGGCCCGAATTTCCTATATAGGTAATTCGCATTTGTAGCAATATCTATATAGGAAAATAGCCTATGGCAGCGACCCGAGGCCGTCCAATTGAGTACCCCATCAAGAAATTGATCGCGATTAATGAAGAAATCTTGGATGCTGTCGAAGCGTTCAGGGCGGCCCAGCAGCCGCAGATAAACCAGTCCGAGGCGTTTAGGCGCATTCTTCGAGAATGGCTATTGAGCCACGGCTATTTGGCGAAGTGACCCGGCTTGGCCCGTTCGAAACGGTTGCTTCAATCGTCCTGCGTAAGCTCCTCGCCGGTCTGTTCGTGATTGAAGATGGCATAGATGTGTCTCACGGGGCACCCAAATATCTTGCGCTCCGATTTCTTCCACGATGATTGAATAGCGACGATCCAATATTTGTTCGGCCGCTCGGTATTGAAGCCGAAAATTGGGCCGCCGCTCATGCCTTCTAGGCTCTTCAAGTCGGTTCGGCTATCGATTGTAGCAATAAATCGAGGAAAGACTGTTGTCTGTTCCGCCGGTTCAGCTCTCTTCAGCCTGAGCATGGTCATTCCGACCGCTGCGTTTCCCGAAGGGGATAGCCGCTCGGATGTTAGCTCGGCAGGGAGACCAAGCAGAAAAAATACGTCGAGGTCGGCAGGTTCGTTTTGCGAAGCCTCGTATGTGAGCGGGACAATATTGTGTTTCGCGATCAACCTGACTTGATGCTCCTCGAGAAACAAGACCCCAAAGTCGAGCCCTAGTTTGTCATCATGAAAATGGACGCGTGGCGAACTTTTGAGATCATAAGGAACGCCATGGTCGCTTAGCTTGGTTTCGCCAAAGGTGTCTAGCAACTGGCAACGAAGGCTAACGATGTCTGGATGATTCACGGCCTCATCAAGGTATTCGACCACGTGCCCGGCAGTCAGAATTCCGAAGACGTCTCCGATACGCATCAGCAACCCCGAGGCGGCGAAGAAACGGTCGGGGCCTTCCTCGCCCTTACTGCGAGAGGTGACGCTTACCGCCACAAAGTGACGAGCCAAGAAGGTTTGAGCATCAGTCATTGGTTGGCACCGTAATTTGGAGATGCAACTTCGAGCCAGGAATAAAAGTAATAATTGTGATTAAGTTCTCCGTCTAGTTGCTCCGACTCGGTGAACTTGATCTTCTCCTCGTAACAAAGGAGGTGCGACGATGAATGGTTTTTATGCGGGCTATTTCGCAGGCGGTGCGGGTAATGGCCTTGCGATGTTTGTGATCGCGGATGGGAAGATTTCAGGCGCTGATATGGCGGGCGTCGCTTTCGACGGTGCCTTTAGCGAGGTCGAAGGAGGCAAACTGTCGGGGACAGTTGCGGTTCGTGTGCCCCCTGGTGTGACCGTGGTGCAGGGCGTCACAGCTCCCGCACAAGGGCTCACCTATGAAGTGCCTTTCATCTTTCCGCCGAATTTTGACAAAGAGCCGTTTCTAGAGCTTCAGACCCCGCTGGGTAACGTCAACGTTCGGCTTCAAAAAGTTCGGGAGCTGCCGTGATGGATTCAAATTTTTGGACATTTCAGGCGAAGGATTGGATTAATATCCTAATCTTAGTGGTCACCGGCATCGCCGTTTATATCGGGCCGATCCGTGCGGTGAAGGTTGCCCGGCGGGAAGAGGTTGAGGCACTCAAACTGAGACAAAAAGCAGAAATCTTTGCGTCTCTTATGAAGACTCGGCGATTCCAGCTTGATCCGGAACACGTGTCATCGCTGAATCTGATCCAAGTCTACTTCAGTGAAGAAGAAACCGTGCTGGCTGCCTACAAGGCTTATATCCGTCTCCTGTCGAGGAAGCTGATTCCAGGTGTAGCCGATGAATCGTTCTGGAAAGAGCGAGACGATGCGTTCATTGATTTGGTCTACGCCATTGCGCGCGCCACGGGCTTTTCACAAGACAAAAAAGAAATTGAGGAGCTCGCGTATTCTCCAAGCGGATGGGCAAACGATCAAGACACAATACGACGGTTGCATGGTCTATTAATAGAGATCTTCGAAAATAGGCGGCCATTACCCGTCACCAATTTCATCAATCCTGCTGTCTTCAATCCATTTCCGCCGGCGCCGGTAAGTCACGCGAAGCAGCTGTAGAAGCGCCGACCATGGCGGAGGCACGCCGGGCCGGCCCAAAGCCCGGCGGTACCTATTTGGTACCTATTAAAAGTCAAATCCTAAACCGCCCTTCTGGGCGTCAGGCAACCTCTTGAATCGGCTAGGAAAAATTGGAGCGGGCGAAGGGATTCGAACCCTCGACCCCAACCTTGGCAAGGTTGTGCTCTACCCCTGAGCTACACCCGCTCAACCCGCATCGGTCCGGGGTAGTCGTTGGACCGTGGGCGCCGCCTCGTGGCGACGGGCGCTATATGGCCTAACGGATTTTCAAATGCAACAGGGAAATGACGCAGAGTCGAAGAAAAATTTTGGCGCCCGGCCAGGCGGCGGGGAAAGGCCGCAAAACTGGGGGCAGAGCGTCGGTTGCGAAGATTGCCAAACATTGTGGACGGACTTAATCAGGACGCCTCGACTTTCCTTATCCTCATTCGACGGATCGCCCGATGTCCGAAAATACCCCCAAGACAAGAGAAGAATTGTTCGCCTTCCTCGACGGACTAGGGATCGCTTACAAGACGGTCGATCATGCGCCGGTCTTTACCGTGGCCGAATCGGTTGCGCTGCGCGATGAAATCCCCGGCGGCCACACCAAGAATCTGTTCATCAGGGACAAGAAGGACCGGTATTTTCTGCTGACGGTGGAGGAGAATGCCGAGGTCGACCTCAAGCAGGTTCACACCATCATCGGCGGGTCCGGCAGGGTCTCCTTCGGCAGGGCGGAGAAGCTCATGGAGTATCTGGGAGTCATTCCGGGCGCGGTCACCGCCTTCGGCGCGATCAACGATACCGCAGGAAACGTCACCTTCGTGCTCGATGCCGATCTGATGGAAGAGGAGATCGTCAACTGCCATCCGCTCTCCAACGATGCGACGACATCGATTGCGAGCGGTGACCTCGTTCGTTTTATGGAAGCGACCGGACATAAGCCGCTTGTCTTGAAAGTGACGTCCTGACATACGATTTTAGCGCTACAATGATGCCGGCAGGATCGGCGCGGCGGGAGATACCTATGAGCGGCAGCAACAACCCCTATAACGGTTCCTTCGGAAATCAGATGTCGGCAACGGCAAGCTTCGGCGCTCAGCCGGAAGCGGCGGCTGCGGCCGGCAGCTACATCACCGACACGACGACTGCGAATTTCGGCAAGGATGTCATCGAGGCGTCACGCAAACAGCCGGTGCTGGTCGATTTCTGGGCGCCCTGGTGCGGTCCGTGCAAGCAGCTGACGCCAGTCCTGGAGAAGGTGGTCAATGAGGCCAAGGGCCGCGTTCGTCTGGTCAAGATGAATATCGACGACCATCCCTCGATTGCCGGCCAGCTCGGCATCCAGTCGATTCCGGCCGTCATCGCCTTCGTCAACGGCCGTCCGGCCGATGGCTTCATGGGCGCGGTGCCGGAAAGTCAGATCACTCAGTTCATCGACCGTATCGCCGGGCCTGCCGGTGCTGATGAGGCGGCCGAGATCGAAGCCGTGCTGACGGAGGCGGCGGAGCTGCTCACTGCCGGCAACATCAACGAGGCGGCGCAGCTTTACGGCGCGGTCATCCAGGCCGATCCCGAGAATGCCAAGGCGCTTGCCGGGATGGCCGAATGCATGATCGCCGCAAACCAGCATCAGCGGGCGCGCGAAACGCTGACTGATCTGCCGGAAGAGCTGGCGAAGGACGCCGGCATCCAGGCGGTGCTGAAGAAGCTCGATCAGATCGAGGAGGCGCGCAAGCTCGGCGATCCCGTGGCACTCGAGCATGAACTGGCCATCAATCCCGATCATCACGAGGCGCGGCTGAAGCTCGCCAAGATCCGCAATGTCGAAGGCCGGCGCGAGGAAG
Source organism: Rhizobium sp. NLR8a (assembly GCF_019685235.1). NCBI lineage: Bacteria > Pseudomonadati > Pseudomonadota > Alphaproteobacteria > Hyphomicrobiales > Rhizobiaceae > Rhizobium > Rhizobium sp. NLR8a. The sequence continues at coordinate 139,679 of NZ_JABDWI010000005.1, read as the reverse complement.
CCGCCGAACATCTGCTTCTCATCATGCGCAAGGATCGCGCCTTCGACGATGACGGCGCCCGCCGTCAACTGCTGCAGTTCTTCGAGGTCTGGGGTTTCAAGGATCCGGCGACGGTTGCCGCCCGGCGCAAGCTTTCGGCAATGCTGTTCTCTTAAGATGAATATCCGCCCTTGCGTTTTCGGGCGGGGGCACCACATTCTCGTCAGGACGGGCACGCCCGTCTACCAGAATGCGGGACGGTTTCATGCAAGTCGGTAATGCCAGATACCTGAAGCCGGGCGATCTGCCTGATGCGATCGCCGTCTTCCCCCTGACCGGGGCCCTCCTCCTGCCCGCCGGGCAGCTTCCCCTCAACATCTTCGAGCCGCGTTATCTGGCGATGCTGGATGCAGCACTTGCCGGAAACCGGCTGATCGGCATGGTCCAGCCGGCACTCGGCGAACATGAGGACAAGGGCGGCGAGCACAATCTTGCCGCCGTCGGCTGCCTCGGTCGCATCACCTCATTTGCCGAGACCGGCGACGGGCGCTATATCGTGTCGCTGACCGGCGTCTGCCGCTTCCGGCTCCTGGAGGAGAAGGTGACCAGCGATCCCTTCCGCACCTTCCGCATCGCGCCCTTCATTGCCGATCTCTCGGCTGAAAACGAGGAGGAGGCGGTCGACCGTACGGCGCTGCTGACCGCCTTCAAGGCATATCTCGATGCCAATAAGCTGGAGGCCGACTGGGAGAGCGTCGAGCGGGCCAGCAACCTGACGCTCGTCAATTCACTTGCCATGATGTCGCCGTTCGGGCCGGCTGAAAAGCAGGCGCTCCTGGAGGCGCCGGACCTGAAGACACGGGCCGAGACGCTGATCGCCATTACCGAAATCGTGCTGGCGCGGGTCTTCGGTGACTCCGATACGGTTCTGCAGTAGACTGCGGCCATGGACGAAAAACTGAGCCGCGTCGATCCGAAACTGCTGGAACTCCTGGTCTGTCCGCTCTCCAAGGGCCGGCTTTCCTATGATCGCGAACATAATGAGCTTGTCTCGGAAAAGGCGCAGCTTGCCTATCCGATCCGTGACGGCATTCCGATCATGCTGGTGTCCGAGGCCCGCCGCCTCGACGAATAGCCTCTCCGAATTCGGCTAAATCGTCTGACCGGCCAGCAGCCGCGGATTATCCTTTGCCGCTGTTCCGGCCGCCTGGCTGATGAAGAAGGATTTGAGACGCGGCAGCCGGTCGACGATGCCGAGACCAACGTCGCGGGCGATACGGATCGGCATTGCGTCGTTGGAGAAGAGCCGGTTCAGCACGTCGGTCGTCACTCCCATACGGAAGGTGTCGAAGCGCCGCCAGGTCTGGTAACGCTCGAGGATGTTGATCGAGCCGATATCGAGACCGAGGCGGTCGGCCTCGACAATCGTTTCGGCGAGCGCTGCCACGTCCTTGAAGCCGAGATTGAGCCCTTGCCCTGAGATCGGATGGATGCCATGCGCGGCGTCACCGGCCAGCGCCAGACGCGGAGCAACGAAGGAGCGGGCAAGCGTCAGGCCGAGCGGAAAGGCGCGTTTGTCGCCGATGACCTTCAGCGCCCCGAGTTTGTGGCCGAAGCGGCGTTCCAGTTCCTCCTCGAAGATCAGATCGTCGGCGGCAACCAGCCTGTCGGCATCATGCGTGCGTTCCGTCCAGACGAGCGAGGAGCGGTTGTTCCTGAGGGGCAGGATGGCGAAGGGGCCGGCCGGCAAAAAATGCTCCTCGGCACAGCCGTCATGCGGCCGCTCATGTTCGACGGTCGCGACAATGCCGGACTGGCCGTAGTCCCAGGTGACGGTCCTGATGCCGGCGAGATCGCGCAGCCTCGAGCGCACGCCGTCGCAGGCAACCACCAGCCGGGATTCCAGCGTGCTGCCGTCCGAAAGCGTGACGTCGGCATGGCTGTCGTGGGTTTTGAATTCGGTCGCCCCAAGCCCGTGGCGGATGTCGATGCCGAGCCGCTCGCAGAGGCCGCGCAGTGCTGCCACCATGGCAACGTTCGGGATCATGTGTGCGAAGGGCCGGCCTTCCTCCACTTCGCCGTCGAACGTCAGGAATACGGGACGGACCGGATCGGAGGTCCTGGAATCGGTGACGATCATCTTGGTGATCGGCTGCGCTTCCGGCTCTATCTCGTTCCAGATGCCGAAGACGTCGAGCATCTTTGAGGCCGCCGCGATGATGGCTGAGGCGCGCGTATCGTTTTTCCAGACATGCTCTGGGGCGGCCTCCACGACCGTGACGTTCAGATGGGGCGCTGCCTGCTTGACCGCGACCGCCGCGGAAAGGCCGACATACCCCGCGCCCACAACCAGCATATCCAGCATCGCGCCGCTCCCGTACCTTGTGCCTCAGATGTGATCTATATAGATCATCGCAACTTCACTTCCTACCGCCGGGAGGCATACAAAATGACGCGCGAGACGACCGAGCCCTCGGCGATGGAGAGGCTGCTTGCGACGCTCGATCTCGAGCCGATCGAGGTCGATATCTTCCGCGGCCGCAGTCCGCAGGTCGGCTGGCAGCGGGTCTTCGGCGGCCAAGTGATCGGCCAGGCGCTGATGGCGGCACAGCGTACCATCGGGTCCGAGCGCTTCGTCCATTCGCTGCACGCTTACTTCATGCGCCCCGGCGATCCCTCGGTGCCGATCATCTACCAGGTGGAACGCATCCGCGACGGATCGAGCTTCAATACCCGGCGGGTCGTCGCGATCCAGCACGGCAAAGCGATCTTCGCGCTGTCGGCTTCTTTCCAGTTGGAGGAAGCGGGCTTCGACCATCAGGTCGCCATGCCCGACGTGGCAATGCCCGAAGAGGTGCTCGGCGAACAGCAGATCAAGGAGCAATTTCTTGCGCATGCGCCGGAAGCGATCCGGAAATACTGGGAGCGCGAGCGGCCGATCGAGATCCGCCCCGTCTCGCTGACCCATTATTTTTCCGACAGGAAACTCGACCCCCGGCAGGATGTCTGGGTGCGCGCGACCGGTCCGATTCCCGATGACCGGCTCTATCAGGCTGCGGTGCTGGCCTATCTCTCTGACATGACGTTGCTCGATACGTCGCTTTATGCGCACGGAACGTCTATCTTCGATCAGAGCCTGCAGGTCGCAAGTCTCGATCACTCCATGTGGTTCCACCGGCCGTGCAAGCTCGACGACTGGCTGCTTTATACGCAGGACAGCCCCTCGGCTTCGGGCGCCAGGGGATTGACTCGCGGCAGCCTGTTCACGCGAACAGGTGTGTTGATCGCATCCGTCGCGCAAGAAGGATTGATTCGGAAAAAGGCAAATGAATAAATAACGGGCATATTTGCAAATTTGCGCATTATTTGTGCGCTTATTGCTCGATCAATTGCCTGTTTATTGGTATTGCCAATTATAACATTTATTTTTCAATAAGTTAACTTCGGCTTCGAATCTGGCACGTCCTTTGAATGTATATCGCCGGTCGCTGTTCAGGAACGTCAGCGGCAAGGAGAGTCGGCTCCGCGCCGAGGATAACGAAGGATGGGAAACCAGATGAAAATTGTGATGGCTATTATCAAGCCGTTCAAGCTCGATGAGGTCCGCGAAGCGCTTACGGCGATCGGCATTCAGGGCCTGACCGTAACCGAAGTGAAGGGTTACGGACGTCAGAAGGGACATACCGAAATTTATCGCGGCACCGAATATGCGGTCAGCTTCCTGCCGAAGCTCAAGATCGAAATCGCGGTTGCATCGGAACTTGTCGACAGGGCGGTCGAAGCCATCGCGGCATCGGCCAAGACCGGCCAGATCGGTGACGGCAAGATTTTCGTCTATTCGATCGACCATGCCGTGCGCATCCGTACGGGCGAAACCGATTCAGAAGCGCTGTAAACGGCAGATCAAGGAGCCTTTTCCAATGTCAATCTCGAAGTTTTCTTCCACCTTTGCGCGGGTCGGCGCAGCATCGGCCGCGCTTCTTGCGCCGGCCGTCGCTTTTGCGCAGGAGACTGCCGCGCCAGCCGCTGCCGCCGCTGCTCCTGCCTTCACCATGGACAAGGGTGACAATACCTGGATGCTCGTCTCCTCGGCGCTCGTCCTTCTGATGACCATCCCCGGCCTTGCGCTTTTCTACGGCGGTCTCGTGCGCGCCAAAAACATGCTCTCCGTGCTGATGCAGGTCTTCATGATCACGGCTGTCGTGTCGCTGATCTGGGTGACCTACGGCTATTCGCTCGCCTTTACCGACGGCGGTTCGCTGAACAGCTTCATCGGCGGCTTCTCCAAGGCCTTCCTCGCCGGCGTCAACACCTCGTCGCTCGCCGAAACCTTCTCGAAGGGCGTCGCCATTCCCGAATACACCTTCATCGTCTTCCAGATGACCTTCGCCTGCATCACGCCCGGTCTGATCGTCGGCGCCTTCGCCGAACGCGTCAAGTTCTCGGCGGTCATGCTCTTCGTCGTGCTTTGGGTCACCTTCATCTACTTCCCGATGGCGCACATGGTCTGGTTCTGGGGCGGCCCGAGCTCCTACAGCGCACCGGCCGGCCTGATCTTCTCTTACGGCGCAATCGACTTCGCCGGCGGTACGGTCGTTCACATCAATGCCGGTATCGCCGGCCTTGTCGGCGCCATCATGCTCGGCAAGCGCACCGGCTATAAGAAGGAAATCATGGCCCCGCATTCGATGACGCTGACCATGGTCGGTGCCTCGCTGCTCTGGGTCGGCTGGTTCGGCTTCAACGCCGGCTCCAACCTCGAAGCCAATGGCTACGCATCGCTTGCCATGATCAACACCTTCGTCGCGACGGCCGCCGCCGCCGTGTCCTGGTGCATCGTCGAAAGCCTCGCCCGCGGCAAGGCCTCGATGCTCGGCGGCGCTTCGGGTGCCGTCGCCGGTCTCGTCGCCATCACGCCGGCGGCAGGTTTTGCCGGCCCGATGGGCTCGATCGTTCTCGGTCTCGTCGTCTCGCCGATCTGCTACTTCTTCGTCGACGTCGTGAAGAACAAGTTCAACTATGACGACAGCCTCGACGTCTTCGGCGTCCATTGCGTCGGCGGCATCATCGGCGCTCTCGGCACCGGCATCCTCGTCAATCCGGCGCTGGGCGGTGCAGGCATCGTCGACTATTCGACGGCTGACTTCGCCGCCACCTATGCCGGCACGGCAACCCAGGTCCTGAACCAGGCGAAGGGTGTTCTCACCACGCTTCTGTGGTCGGGCATCGGTTCGGCGATCCTCTACAAGATCGTCGACGTCGTCATCGGCCTGCGGGTCTCCGTCGAAGCCGAGCGCGAAGGTCTCGACCTCTCGACCCACGGCGAAGCCGCCTATCACTCGTAACATCGGCTTCGGGCGCCCCGCATGAGGGCGCCCCACACGGCCCGTCGCGGCCTACCTCGAGCTTTTCCGGGTTAGACCCGGAAAAGCTCGTAGACCGCATTTGGCCCGGACCTTCAAAGGTTCGGGCTTTTTTCTTTTATCGGCCGGAATGCGTGCCGGTACTTGCATGGTTAACATCACTTTAACCCCGCTCTGGTTAGGTAGAGCGGACGCATTTGGCATGGCGAGGCTTCGGCGATTCGCCTGCCCTCAGGCATTGGACGGGTTAGACACATGGCAAGAAGCACGTCGCCGGCAATGGATGGCCGTCCGGATCGGTTCTCCTTCTCGGCATTCATGCTGCGGCAGATCGAGGCACTCATCGGCTTTGCGATCTTTCTGCTGCTGGCCTTCTCAGTTGCGGCGCTGGCGACATGGAATGTCGCCGATCCGAGCTATTCCTACGCCACCGCCAACCTGCCGACGAATGTTCTCGGCTACAGCGGTGCCGCCTTTGCCGATATCGTCATGCAGTTTCTGGGGCTTGCCAGTGTCGTGGCGATGCTGCCGATCGTTGCCTGGGCGCTGACGATGATCTCCGGTCGTCGCTTCGACCGCATTCCCGTCCGCATCGGCGCCTGGCTTGCCGGCTCGGTGCTTTCGTCCGCCGTCATCGGCTGTTTTCCGCCGCCGCTCACCTGGCCGATCCCGAACGGCATCGGCGGCGTCATCGGCGATATGATCCTGCGCTTTCCCGCACTCTTCGTCGGCGCTTATCCAACCGGCACCTTCGCCATGGTCGTCGGCTGCATTTTTGCTGTACCGACAGCCTGGATGATGCTCTTCGCATCAGGCCTCGTCGGCCGCAGCGCCGATGACGAAACCGAGGACGATTACGTCGAGACAACAAGCAAGGCGCGGGTGGTCGGAGACGAGGACGAGGAAGAGGACGAATCGCGCTGGGTTGCGTTCAGCGGCGCCATGACGCATGCATGGTTCATGAGCCAGGGCCGGCTGCGCCGGCTCTTCGGCATGGGACCGCGCCAGCGGCGCCAGGGCGATTTCGAGTCGCCTTATGATTTCAACGACGATGAATTCGGCACACTGAACGAACCGGTCCGCCCCAAAGCGCCGGCCGTCCGCGGCGAGCGCCTGGAGCCATCGATGGAGCCGCGCTCGGCTTCGCCCCGCCGCGTCGTCGCCGCGCCGTCGCTTTCCATCGACGACGAGGATGAGGACGGCGATCCGCCCTTCGATACCGACATGCCGCCGCGTCCGGCCGACATTCTGCCCGACGACGATGATGACGACTGGACGATCCGTGCGCCGGCAAAAGCCGCCGCCAAGCCGGAACCACGCGTCGTCCCGGCGATCACGCGTCCGAAGCCCGGTGCCCGGGTCGAACGGGAAGCGCAGGGTTCGTTCATTCGTCCCGAGGGTTTCCAGCTTCCCTCGATGCATTTGCTCGCCGAGCCCAGGAACGTGGTGCGCGATTCGACACTGTCGGCCGATGCGCTGGAGCAGAATGCCCGCATGCTCGAGGGTGTGCTGGAGGATTTCGGCGTCAAGGGCGAGATCATTCACGTCCGCCCAGGCCCGGTCGTCACGCTGTACGAACTGGAGCCGGCGCCCGGCATCAAATCGTCGCGCGTCATCGGCCTCGCCGACGACATCGCCCGCTCGATGAGCGCCATTGCCGCCCGCGTCGCCGTCGTGCCGGGCCGCAATGCGATCGGTATCGAATTGCCGAACCAGACGCGCGAGACCGTCTATCTCCGCGAATTGATCGCCTCCCGCGATTTCGACGGCAGCAAGGCCAAGCTCGCCATGGCGCTCGGCAAGACGATCGGCGGAGAAGCCGTCATCGCCGACCTCGCCAAGATGCCGCATCTGCTCGTCGCCGGCACCACCGGTTCGGGCAAATCGGTCGCCATCAACACGATGATCCTGTCGCTGCTCTACCGCATGACGCCGGAACAGTGCCGGCTGATCATGATCGACCCGAAGATGCTCGAACTCTCCGTCTATGACGGCATTCCGCATCTGCTTTCGCCTGTTGTCACCGATCCGAAGAAGGCCGTCGTCGCGCTCAAATGGACCGTGCGCGAGATGGAAGAGCGCTACAAGAAGATGTCGAAGATTGGCGTGCGCAACATCGACGGCTTCAACACGCGCGTCGAACAGGCGCTGTCGAAGGGCGAGGTTATCTCCCGCACGGTGCAGACCGGCTTCGACCGCCATACCGGCGAGGCCATGTACGAGACCGAGGAATTCGACCTCAAGCCGATGCCCTATATCGTGGTCATCATCGACGAGATGGCCGATCTGATGATGGTCGCCGGCAAGGACATCGAAGGGGCGGTCCAGCGCCTGGCGCAGATGGCGCGTGCGGCCGGCATCCACGTGATCATGGCGACCCAGCGTCCATCGGTCGACGTCATTACCGGCACGATCAAGGCGAACTTTCCGACCCGCATCTCATTCCAGGTCACCTCGAAGATCGACAGCCGCACAATTCTTGGCGAACAGGGTGCCGAACAGCTGCTCGGCATGGGCGACATGCTCTATATGGCGGGCGGAGGGCGCATCCAGCGCGTCCACGGCCCGTTCGTTTCGGATGTCGAGGTGGAAGAGATCGTCTCCTACCTGAAGACGCAGGGCTCGCCGCAATATCTCGATGCGATCACCGCCGATGACGAAGAGGACGGCGATTACGGCGGCGGCGGTCCGGCCGGCACGTCGAACCTTTCGGATTCGGAAGATCCCTACGATCAGGCCGTCGCCATCGTGCTGCGCGACGGCAAGGCTTCGACTTCTTACGTTCAACGCCGGCTTGGTATCGGCTACAACCGCGCTGCGTCGCTGATCGAGCGCATGGAGAAGGAAGGCATCATCGGGCCGGCCAACCACGCCGGCAAACGAGAAATCCTCGTTCCGACCGAGGGCGACATCCTCGACCGCTGAGACAAGCGCCATATATTTCTGATGAGGCCCTTTTGGCGGAAACGCGGTGGCATCGATGTCGCTGCTTTTCGCGCGCCGATCGCAACGCCTTGAAGACGCCGCCTTTCGGCGGCATGCAGATCGCATTAAGGAGATTTAGATGCGTAACTCCGATTCCTTCCTCTCCGGCTTGGTGATGACGCGCCGCGATCTTCTCGGCGCTTTCGCCGTCGCTGCTGTGGCGAGCGCCGTCCCTCTCAGCGCCATCGCACAAGCGGCAGCGCCCGCTTCCGGCACCGCGCAGGCAATCGCCGATCATTTCTCCGGCGTCACGACGATGCAGGGCGAATTCGTCCAGTTCGGTCCGCGCGGCGAGCAGACCGGCGGCAAGTTCTTCATCCAGCGTCCCGGCAAGCTGCGCTTCAACTATGACGATCCGTCGCCAATGCGGGTGATCGCCGACGGCAAGAACGTCGCCATCGGCAATACTAAGCTCAAGACCTGGGATCTCTATCCGCTCTCGAAGACTCCGCTCAGCCTGCTCCTGGCGCAACATATCGACCTTTCGGCCGGCATGGTGAAGGGTGTGAAGGAGGAGTCGGACCTGACGACGATCGCGCTCGGCAACAATACCGTGTTCGGAAACTCGACGATCACTATGATGTTCGATCCGAAGACCTATGATCTGCGCCAGTGGACGATCACCGACAACCAGGGCAAGGATACGTCGGTGATGATCTTCAACGTCAAGACGGGTGTGCAGTTCGACGACCGGGTCTTCCGGGTGCCCTATGAGAGCATTCCGGGCACGGCAGCTTCTCGAGACTGAGGGTTTTCGGTTGATCGACTGGGGCTTTTGCACGCTGCCGGTTTCTTCCTGCCCGCCTTTGTTTTAAAGCCCTTTCATGAAAGTGCGTCGCGTCGAGCCACAGTTCTGTGGTTCGACTGGCATGCGAAGTTGACGCGAGAGGGCATGGGGCATGGGCTTTTCGATCACCACCTGGAACATCAATTCGGTACGTCTGCGCATGCCGATCGTGGAGCAGCTCGTGCTCAAACAGAGGCCTGACATTCTCTGCCTGCAGGAGACCAAGGTGCCGAACGAGCTCTTCCCGGCAGCACCTTTGCGGGCGATGGGCTACGATCACATCATCATGCACGGCCAGAAGGGGTATCACGGGGTCGCAATCGCCTCGCGCATTCCGCTGACGGAGGATCACCGGCAGGATTATTGCGGCGTCGGCGATGCCCGCCACATATCGGCGGTGTTCGAGCGCGGCAACCGCCGTGTCCGGCTGCACAATTTTTACGTCCCGGCCGGCGGCGACGAGCCCGATCGCATGATCAATCCGAAATTCGGCCACAAGCTCGATTTCATCGAGGAGATGAAGCTCTTGAAAGCGAATGGCGAGGCTAACACCTCCGCCATCCTGGTCGGTGACCTCAACATCGCTCCGCTGGAGCACGATGTCTGGTCGCACAAGCAACTGCTGAAAATCGTCAGCCATACGCCCGTCGAAACCGACGGGCTGCTCGAGGTGATGAAGCGCGGCGCTTGGCTCGATCTCATGCGCCAGCACGTGCCGGCAAGCGAGAAGCTTTATACCTGGTGGAGCTACCGCGCCAAGGACTGGGAGGCGGCCGATCGCGGCCGCCGGCTCGACCATATCTGGTCGTCATCGGATCTCGGGCCGCATCTCCAGCGGATCGAGATCCTGAAGGAGGCGCGCGGCTGGGATCGGCCGTCGGACCATGTGCCGGTGACAGCGCATTTCGACTTCTGACAAGGTTCAGCTGAATCGATGGAACTGGCTTGCCGCCTTGGCTGCAAGTTCGGCGAGGTTGTCGCGGATGCGGTTTTCGATCAGACGGGCCGCATCGGGATATTCCTCGAGCAGTCGATGGAAGAGGGCGCGAGTGATGCGGATGATGCTCGTGTCCTCGCGTGCGATTGCAGTGAACTTGCGCTCCACCAGGGTGACCAGCGCCAGTTCGGAAATCAGTGTTCCCTGCCCGGCGACCGCCTCCGCCCGCTGCATGCCGTCGCTGCTCATCGTGCTGAGTTCGAGGCTGCCGCTCAAGACGACATAAGCGCTTTCGGCCGGCGAGCCCTGGCGGAACAGCATCTGGCCGGCGGCGATCATGCGCCGGTCGGCGCCGAAGGCGATCAGCCGCAGCTGGTCCTCGCTCATGTCCTTGAACAGCGGAAGCTGGGAAAGCAGATGAATGTCGTCGGTCAGCGCCATGCCGGCTTTTCGCCTTAGAGCAACTCCGGCAAAAGTGCCTGGCGGATTTGCCAAGCAAAGCGTGAAACGCTCTTGCCGGGAATTGCGTGAAAACAAAGAGATAGAGCATCTCCGTGATTTGGGGAAACGGAATGCTCTAGGGTATGATCTTGTAGCCGCCGTTTTCCGTCACCAGAATTTCGGCGTTGGAGGGATCGCGCTCGATCTTCTGGCGCAGCCGGTAGACGTGGGTTTCCAGCGTGTGCGTCGTTACACCTGAGTTATAGCCCCAGACCTCTTCAAGAAGCACGTCGCGGGTGACGACCTTCTGCTCGGCACGGTAGAGATAGCGGATGATCGCCGCTTCCTTTTCCGTCAGGCGGATCTTCTGTCCGTTGTCGGTGGTAAGCAGTTTCTGACTCGGCTTGAAGAGATAGGGGCCGACGGTGAAGGTCGCGTCCTCGCTCTGCTCGTGCTGGCGCAATTGTACACGGATGCGCGCGAGCAGCACAGCGAAGCGGAAGGGCTTGGTGACGTAGTCGTTGGCGCCGGCTTCGAGGCCGAGGATCGTGTCCGAATCGGTATCGTGGCCGGTCAGCATGATGATCGGCGCCTTGAAGCCGCCCTTGCGCAAGAGCTTCACCGCTTCGCGGCCGTCCATGTCGGGCAGGCCGACATCCATGATCAAGAGGTCGACCGGCGTCGAACGGGCGGTCGCAACACCTTTGCCGGCGCTGGCTTCCTGCAGAACCGTGAATTCCTCATAAAGCGACAATTGCTCCGTCAAGGTCTGACGAAGGTCCTCGTCGTCATCCACCAGAAGAATGGTGCGTGCGGTCATGCCGTTGCATCCTCAAAGTTAAGTCCCCTAGTCCTACGCCAAATTGCAGCTTTGGCAAGGATCGGCCGGCGGGGCTGTTGCCGCGCAGCTTTTCATATGATTTCAATCAAGGCACCAGGCAATGCAAGACATGCGAGAAAAATGGAAAAAGCAAGGCGGAGCCGGGGCATGCGGCCATCAACGATCATGGTGCGGCCCGCTCCAGGGAAGAAGAGCCGCGCCATCGTTCGGTTCGGCGCAATCACCGTCCCTGCCGCAATCGGCCGATCGGGCCGTACCATCCTGAAACGCGAGGGCGACGGCGCCACGCCAATCGCGGCGATGCGGCTGATTTCCGGTTTCCGGCGCGGTGAACAAAACGGTCAACTCATCACCTCGCTTCCCATTCGCCGCATCCGCGCAGACATGCTCTGGTGCGACCAGCCCGGCAACGCCAACTACAACCGCCTCGTGCGGGCGCCATTCGGGGCAAGTCATGAGGAGATGCGGCGCAGCGACGGTCTCTACGATATCTGCCTTGTCATGGACTGGAACATTTCCTCGCGGGCGCGCCATCGCGGTTCGGCGATCTTCTTCCATCTCATCAGGCCGGGCTACGAGCCGACGGCCGGCTGCGTGGCCGTAAGCCTGCGTGACATGCGCCGCCTTCTGCCCCACCTTCGAAAGGGAACGATTGTCCGGGTCCTCTGATTGTCTTCAAGCTGCCGCCACCTATATGGTTCCGGTGACCGGACGCTCCGGCTGAAATGCGTTCCGGGACGTCCGCAGGTGCGGGCGCAATCCATGCCTCGTCCAATTCTTCAAACTCCCGGAGATATATTGTGACCGCTCAACCCATCATCACTTTCCATGACGGACATTCCATTCCCCAGGTCGGTCTCGGCGTGTGGCAGACGCCGCAGGAGATTGCCGCGCCGACGGTACGCACTGCCATTGCCGCAGGCTATCGGCATATCGATACGGCTTCGGGTTACGATAATGAAGAGGGTGTGGGCGAAGGTATCCGCTCGTCGGGCCTCGACCGCAAGGATATCTTCGTCACCACCAAGCTCAGGAATACCGACCAGGGCTACGACAATGCGTTGCGGGCCTTCGACGGCAGTCTCAAGAAACTTGGCTCCGACTATGTCGACCTCTATCTCATTCACTGGCCGTCGCCGCATCGCGGCCTCTACACCGAGACCTGGAAGGCATTCGTGCGCATCCGCGAAGAAGGCCGCGCCCGCTCGATCGGCGTGTCGAATTTCTATCCCGAACATCTCGAGCGCATCATCGGCGAGACCGGCGTCGTTCCGGTCATCAATCAGATCGAGCTGCACCCCGACTTCCAGCAGAAGGCGGCGCAGGAGGCTCACAAGAAACTGAATATCGCCACCGAATCCTGGAGCCCGCTCGGCCAAGGCAAATTCATCTCGAACAAGGTCATCGGCGAGATCGCCAACAAGCATGGGAAGACGCCGGCCCAGGTCATCATCCGCTGGCATATCGATACCGGTCTCGTCGTCATCCCGAAATCGGTGACGCCGTCGCGCATCGAAGAAAACTTCCAGGTGTTCGATTTCAAGCTCGATGCCGACGACATGGCGGCGATCGCCAAACTCGACAGCGCCGGCGCCCGCATGGGGCCGGATCCGATGACAGCGGCTTTCTGATCGCCGTTGCTGAATACCGTCGATCGGCTGCCGACAGCGCCATATAAGAAGCCGCCCGATGCGCTGAGACGCACCGGGCGGCTTTATCTTTCATTCCGCCCGGCGGGTCAGTTCCATTCGCGGATATCGACGAAGTGCCCGGCGATCGCGGCGGCGGCTGCCATGGCCGGCGAGACGAGATGCGTGCGGCCCTTGAAGCCCTGACGGCCTTCGAAATTGCGGTTCGACGTCGAGGCGCAACGCTCGCCCGGCTTCAGCCGGTCGTCGTTCATGGCAAGGCACATGGAGCAGCCCGGCTCGCGCCAGTCAAAGCCGGCGGCCTTGAAGATCTTGTCGAGGCCTTCGGCTTCCGCCTGTTCCTTGACGAGGCCGGAGCCCGGAACGATCATCGCGTTGACGGTCGAGGCGACGGTCTTGCCCTCGACGACCTTGGCAGCGGCGCGCAGGTCTTCGATGCGGCCGTTGGTGCACGAGCCGATGAAGACGCGATCGACAGCGATGTCGGTCATCTTCGTGCCCGGCTTCAGGCCCATATAGTCAAGCGCACGCCACTTGGAGGCACGCTTGGTTTCGTCCTGGATTTCATCCGGGTTCGGCACGATGCCCTGGACGGAGACGACATCCTCAGGAGAAGAACCCCAGGAGACGATCGGCGGCAGTTCGGCGGCGTTCAGCTTGACGATGCGGTCGAAATGAGCGCCTTCGTCTGATTTCAGCGTCTTCCAATAGGCGATCGCCTGTTCCAGCGCTTCGCCCTTCGGCGCGCGCGGCTTGCCCTTGATATATTCGAAGGTGATTTCGTCAGGGGCAATGAGGCCGGCGCGGGCGCCGCCTTCGATCGACATGTTGCAGATCGTCATGCGGCCTTCCATCGACAGCGAACGGATCGCTTCGCCGGCATATTCGATGACGTAGCCGGTGCCGCCAGCGGTGCCGATCTCGCCGATGATGGCCAGAACGATATCCTTGGCGGTGACGCCTGCCGGCAGCTGGCCGTCGACCTGCACCAGCATGTTCTTGGCCTTCTTCTGGATCAGCGTCTGGGTGGCGAGAACGTGCTCGACCTCGGACGTGCCGATGCCGTGGGCGAGCGAGCCGAAGGCGCCATGGGTGGAGGTGTGGCTGTCGCCGCAGACGATCGTCATGCCCGGCAGGGTGAAGCCCTGTTCCGGCCCGATGATGTGGACGATGCCCTGGCGCTTATCGTTCTCGGAATAATATTCGACGTTGAACTCGGCGGCGTTCTTGGCGAGCTGCTCGACCTGGATGCGGCTTTCCTCGTTCTTGATGCCGAGATGGCGGTCGGCCGAGGTGGGAACGTTGTGGTCGACAACGGCGAGCGTCTTTTCCGGGGCGCGAACCTTGCGGCCGGACATGCGCAGGCCTTCGAAAGCCTGCGGCGAGGTGACTTCATGGACCAGATGGCGGTCGATGTAGAGAAGACAGGTGCCGTCTGCCTGCTCGTCGACCAGGTGGTCGTCCCAGATCTTGTCGTAGAGGGTACGCGGTGCGCTCATGGCGGTAAGTCCGTTTTTGGAAGCTTTGGAAAATCGGAAAAAGCGGATCAGGCTCCGCTGGCCGTCATTCGATCAACGAAGTCGGCTGTTGAGCGCACCGGAGACGCATGCGAAGAATCGCGCCGGCAGGCGATAATGATCCTGCAGCACGAAAATATGCGCGCCAATGCAACTGAACTTGGATTCCATGGCGCTGGATATAGCGATTTTTGATCGAAACGGCAATTCGAATCGTGAAGCGCATCCTTGGCGCGTCCGCATGGAGGCAAAGTGCTCTAGCGCCGCGGCATCTGCTTCATCTTCTTCTCGACCCGCCGCAGGAAAAGCGACAGGCCGATCGTCAGGATCAGGTAGATATAGGTGACGATCGAGTAGGTCTCGAAGAAGCGGAAGGAGCCGGAGGCGTAGACCTTGCCCATCTGCGTGATGTCGGCCACGCCGAGCACCGAAACGAGGGACGAATCCTTCACCATCGAGACGAAATCGTTGGAGAGCGGCGGGAGGATGACCCGGATCGCCTGCGGGAACACAACGAGCCGGAATCGGCGGTAGCGCGACAGGCCGAGCGACTTGGCCGCCTCGATCTGACCGATATCGACGGACTGGAAACCGGCGCGGAAGATCTCGGCAATGAAGGAGGAATAGCCGATCATCAACGCAATGATGGCGCGCCACATCAGCGACAGGTCGCGCACCAGAATCGGTTCCGTAACGCCTGATTTCACCAGGGGTGTGATCATGAAGTTATAGGCCGCGACGAAACCGGGTGCGCCGACGAAGGCGATGTAGAAGAGCAGCACCAGGATCGGGATGCCGCGGACGATCTCGATGTAGAAACGGGCGACCTGACGCAGCACGATGCTGTCGGACAGGCCAAGCAGCGAGATACCGAGACCAAGCACTGTCGCCAGCATGAAGGCGACCAGTGTCACGAACACGGTAATGCCTGCGCCATTGACCACGGTCTGGAAGACCTGCGCATAAATATCGTTGGTGACGATGACGACTGCGAGGACGATGCCGATCAGGATAAGGAGGGCCAGCCACCAAGGGCGGTCTTCCTTCTCCTGTCGCGGGTATGGTTGTGGCGCCATTGCTCGGGGGATTATTCGCCCATTTTGTAGTCGAGGAACCACTTCTTGTTCAGCGCCTCGAAGGTGCCGTCAGCTTTCAGCGCTGCGATGGCGGCATTGACAGGGGCGACGAGATCAGAGCCCTTCGGGAAGATGAAGCCGAAATCCTCGGTGCCGAGCGGTTCGCCAACCACCTTCAGGGCGCCGTTCGAGGAATCGACATAACCCTTGGCGGCGACGCTGTCGGTGAGGACGAGATCGACGTCGCCGGTCTTCAGGGCCTGCACGGTTGCACCGAAGGTTTCGAATAGCTTGATGCGCGGGTTCTGTTCGTTGCCGTCGAGGATCTCATAGACGGCGGTGTAGAAAGGCGAGGTGCCGGGCTGAGCGCCGATCAGGCCGTCCTTGAATTCACCGAAGGACTTGGCGTCGGCGAAGCGCTTCTCATCACCGCGTACCAGCATGAATTGCTGCGAGCGCATATAGGGATCGGAGAAGTCGACCTTCTGCTTACGGTCGTCCTTGATGGTGATGCCGGTCATGCCGATGTTGTACTGGCCGTCGGAAACCGCCTGGATCATCGCGTCCCAGCTGGTGTTCTGATATTCGACCTTGAAGTTCAGCCGCTTGGCGATCTCGTTCATCGCATCATATTCCCAGCCGATCGCCTTGCCGGATTTCGGATCGACGAACTGCAGCGGCGGATAGGCATTCTCGGTGACGACGATGACGCTCTTGCCGCCGAGATCCGGCAGCTCGGCGGCCGATGCGGCTATAGGTGCAAGCACAAGGGCGGCGAAGCTTGCGAGAACGGTGCGACGAAACAGCATAGAACGGCTCCAAAATTGAACGGCAAAATTGTCACGGATGACCTGCCGAAGGCAAGGCCGCCGGTCATGCTCAAGCGCAAAAAATAGAAAAGGCGATCCGAAGACCGCCTTTCCAGAAACAGAATTTTGCGCAGATCTTATTCTGCGGCCTTCTCGGCTTCGGCCGCAGCAGCTGCTTCGGCAGCGGCCTTGGCTTCCGCAGCTTCTGCTGCTGCCTTTTCGGCGGCGAGTGCCTGGGCGGCTGCAACCTTCTCGGCTTCGATACGGGCTTTTTCCTCGGCGACAGCAGCGCGCTCGGCGTCGTTGAGCTTGCGGGCGCGAACGCCGGTGTCTTCAACGATACGAGCCGACTTGCCGCGACGGTCGCGGAGGTAATAGAGCTTGGCGCGACGGACCTTACCGCGGCGAACGACGTCGACGCTTTCGATCATCGGCGAGTAGACCGGGAATACGCGCTCGACGCCTTCGCCGTAGGAGATCTTGCGAACCGTGAAGTTTTCCTGCAGGCCGCCGCCGGAGCGGGCGATGCAAACGCCTTCATAGGCCTGGACGCGGGTACGGTTGCCTTCCGTGACCTTGACGTTGACGCGGACGGTGTCGCCCGGGGAGAATTCGGGGAGGGTGCGCTTGGCTTCGATCTTGGCGGCCTGTTCGGCCTCGAGCTGCTGGATGATGTTCATCGTCTCAACCTTTGGTTCTTCTGAAACAGCCAGAGCGCTCACACTGTCCTTCGGTCGATGCCTCCGGAGTTTGCCCTTGCGGACGGGAGCGGATTCGCCATTCTTTGTTTGCTGGCAGACGGGGCTAACCCCATTTCCGCGTGCGCCATTACACGAAAGGCCGGGGCTTGTCATCCCTCACACGACATTTTTGTGAAAAGGACGGCGAAATCAGCCGTTTTTCTCGGTTTTAGCGCGATCGAGCAGGTCCGGCCGCCGTTCCCGCGTCAGCCGCACCGCTTCCTGGTGGCGCCACTTCTCGATGGCACCGTGGTTGCCGGAGGTCAAGACGGAGGGAATTTCCCGGCCTTCCCACTCTTGTGGCCGGGTATAATGGGGATGTTCCAGCAGCCCGCCCTCGAAGCTTTCGTGCAGGCCGGAAAGATCGTTGCCCATGACGCCGGGCAGGATGCGGATGATCGCATCAAGCAGGATCAGCGCCGCCGGCTCGCCGCCCGACAGCACGTAATCGCCGATCGAGACCTCTTCCAGTCCGCGCGCCTCGATCACCCGTTGGTCGACGCCCTCGAAGCGACCGCAGACGATGATGACGCCGTCACCCGTCGCAAGCTCACGCACGCGCTGCTGCGTCAGCGGCCGGCCGCGCGGGCTCATCAGCAGGCGCGGCCGGGGATCATTTTCACCGGCACTGTCGATCGCGCGGGCGAGAACGTCAGCCTTCAGCACCATGCCGGCGCCGCCGCCGGCCGGGGTGTCGTCGACGGTGCGGTGTCTGTCGGTGGCGAAATCGCGGATCTGCACCAGATCCAGCGACCATTGCCCCCGCTCCATCGCCTTGCCGGCAAGCGAGAAGCCAAGATGTCCCGGAAACATTTCCGGATAAAGTGTCAGTACGCGTGCCCGGAAAGCCATTATTTCTTCTTTTTCGGCTTGCCGGCGGTGAACTGCGAAAGCTCGGGTTCGTCGACCAGTCCCGCCGCCAGCGGGTCGATCAGCAGCGTACCGGCTTCGAGATCGATTTCCAGTACGGAGGCTTCCGAGAAGGGAATGAGAACCGGGCGCTTGCCCGGGCCCTTGAGCTCCAGGAGATCGCCGGCGCCGAAATCGAAGACGCCGGAGACCGTTCCGTAGCTGACGCCCTTGTCATCAAGCGCTTCGAGCCCTTCGAGATCGGCATAGTAAAATTCGTCGTCCTCGAGCTCCTCGTCCGGCAGGTTGTCTCGCTCGATATAGAGTTCAAGTCCGTTCAGCGCTTCGGCGGCGTTGCGGTCGTTGATGCCACGGAAGCGGACGACGACGACGTTCTTCATCTCGCGGATCTCGAGGATTTCGAAGCTGCGTCCGTCCATGCTGTGCAGAAGGCCGTAATCGCCGAGCGCGGTCGGATCGGCCGTATAGGCCTTGGCGCGCACCTCGCCCCTGAGGCCCTGCGCGCCACCGATCGTCGCCATCAAAACCGGGTTTTCAAGCTTTGTCATGGGTTCCTTCATGTGAAGCCGAAAGACAGGTTTCTCATAAACGAAGTGCGGGCGATTGGAAACGAAAACGGGCGGCATGTCGCCATGCCGCCCGTCTAAGAAAGGAAGGTTGCGATTATTCCGCAGCGTCGGCGGCAGCAGCGGCGGCGTCGGCGGCCTTCTGAGCCTTTTCGGCGGCACGTTCCTGGGCGCGCTTGCCCGGCTTCGCCTTGACGGGGTTGTTCTTGGCTTCACGCTTGGCAACGCCGGCTTCGTCGAGGAAGCGCAGAACGCGGTCGGTCGGCTGGGCACCGTTGTCGAGCCAGTGCTTGATGCGCTCGGCGTTCAGCTGAACGCGCTTCTCATCGTCCTTGGCAAGCATCGGGTTCCAGGAGCCGAGGTTTTCGAGGAAGCGGCCGTCACGCGGGCTGCGCGCATCGGCGAGCACGACGTGGTAATAGGGACGCTTCTTGGAGCCACCGCGGGCGAGACGAATTTTCAGGGCCATGTTCTTTACTCCTTAGGCTGTTCTTGACCGCTTCGTAGGGCGGCAGGGTTATCGGGCTGCGGCGCTCTGTTCAGCGTGATCCGCAGCGATCTGCTCATGATGCCGGATGACTTCCTTGATGACGAAGTTCAGGAACTTCTCGGCGAAATCCGGATCCAGATTGGCGGCCTTCGCCAGCTGGCGAAGGCGTTCGATCTGGTATTCCTCGCGCGCCGGATCGGCCGGCGGCAGATTGTATTTGGCCTTCAGCACGCCGACCTCTTTGGTGCAGCGGAAGCGTTCGGCCAGCATGTGCACGAGAGCGGCATCGATATTGTCGATCGACTGACGATAGCTCGCGAGCTGGGCTTTGACGTCTGGATCAATCATGGGGCAAACGATCCTTTCACTTCTTCTTCGGCAAGCCGGGCAATCCCGGGAAACCACCGCCAAGACCCGGCAGCTTGGCGCCGCCGAGGCCCGGCAAACCACCCGGCAGGCCGCCGAGACCGGGCATACCCCCACCCGGCTTTCCAAGCCCCGCCGCTTCCGCCTGCTTCTGCAGGGCTTCGAGCTGGCGAGGATCGATATTCGAGAGATCGGGCATGCCGCCCCCCATGCCACCCAGGCCGCCGCCAAGCCCCATCTTGCCGGCAAGGCCGCCCATCATCTGCTTCATCAGGCCGCCTTTGCCCTTGCCGCCCATCATCTTCATCATATCAGCCATCTGGCGGTGCATCTTCAGAAGCTTGTTGATGGCGGCGGCATCGGTGCCGGAACCGGCGGCGATGCGCTTCTTGCGCGAATGCTTGAGCAGGTCGGGATTGGCGCGCTCGGCCTTGGTCATCGATTGGATGATGGCGATCTGGCGGCCGAAAAGCTTATCGTCGAGGCCGGCGGCGGCCATCTTGTCCTTCATGCCGGCCATGCCGGGCATCATGCCCATGATGCCACCCATGCCGCCCATCTTCTGCATCTGGCGCAGCTGATCGGCGAGATCGTCGAGGTCGAACTTGCCCTTGGCCATCTTGGCGGCCATGGCGGCCGCCTTCTCGGCGTCGATGTTTTCGGCCGCGCGCTCGACGAGCGAAACGATGTCGCCCATGCCGAGGATGCGGTCGGCGATGCGGCGGGGATGGAACTCCTCGAGCTCGCTCATCTTCTCGCCGACGCCGATCAGCTTGATCGGCTTGCCGGTGACGGCGCGCATCGAAAGGGCAGCACCGCCACGGCCGTCGCCGTCCATGCGGGTCAGCACGAGGCCGGTGATGCCGACGCGTTCGTCGAAGTTGCGGGCGAGATTGACGGCGTCCTGACCGGTGAGGCTATCGGCGACCAGCAGGATTTCATGCGGGTTCGACTTTTTCTTGATGTCGGCCATTTCGACCATCAAGGGCTCGTCGATATGGGTGCGGCCGGCGGTATCGAGGATGACGACGTCGTGGCCACCGAGCTTGGCCGCCTGCACGGCGCGGGCGGCGATATCGGTCGGCGACTGGCCTGCGATGATCGGCAACGTGTCGATATTGGCCTGGGCGCCGAGCTGGCGAAGCTGCTCTTGCGCGGCGGGACGGCGCGTGTCGAGCGATGCCATCAGCACCTTTTTCTTGTCGCGCGTCGACAGACGATTGGCGATCTTGGCGGTCGTCGTCGTTTTGCCCGAGCCCTGCAGGCCGACCATCATGACCACGACGGGGGCCGGCGCATGCAGATCGATGCCCACACCTTCGCCACCCAGCATCTCGATCAGTTCGTCATGGACGATCTTGACGACCATCTGGCCGGGTTTGATCGACTTCAGGATCTCGGCGCCGACGGCCTTTTCACGCACGCGCTCGGTGAAGGAGCGCACGACGTCGAGCGCGACGTCGGCTTCCAGCAGCGCACGGCGAACCTCGCGCAGCGCAGCGGAAACATCGGCTTCCGAAAGCGCGCCACGGCCTGTCAGTCCATTCAGAATGGATCCAAGACGGTCCTGGAGGTTTTCAAACATCGGCTCTTCCTTGATACGTTTCGGGCGGGTTCGATATGCCCGGAAACGTCGTGCTTTTCCTTGACGAAAACAAGACGCAAAGCCAAAAAGCACCCGAGGGCGCATCGCGCTGTCGGGTGTTGACCTCCGGGATCTCGAAGTCCCGGTCGGCGGCTCGGAGTCATGTGGCTCGTCGCGGATTGGGCGCGATAAACAGGAAAGCGGCGGGAAAGTCAAGGCGAATGCGGGCAGATGGCCGCATGGCGGCTTTTCGGAAGCGGCGCCACATGGGGCAAGCGGTTAAATTCCCGCTCACAGTTCAAATTCGCTATTTAGGCGAGTTGCAAAATATTCTGCTTGTGATTCTATTTTCCACTTAAGTGCGTCCTGTAAAATGATTCGTGAATATCCTTGATGCCGGATGATCCGGCGGAGATATCGAATGATCAATGCTGATATTGAAAGTTGGGCGCTGGCACGGGCCCATCATATTGTTCTCAACGAAGGCCTTAGTCTTGCAAAAGCGGCACAGGATCTGGACCGCAAACGGTCCCGCTCGCTGGTCTATGAGCTGAGAAAGGTCATCACCGCCGCTATCGTCGAGGCGCATGCGGCGTCGTTCGAGCCCGACGGCGGACAGCGGTAGAAGCCGGACGGCCCGAGACCTCGGTCGGCTGCAAGGCTTGCATGGCACTCACCCACTGGTAATTCCCTCGCGTTTCCGCCATATACAGCGGAAAGACGGACGGAATGATACCATGAACGCAACGGTCGAATTCGCGAGGATGAACGGGCTTGGCAACAAGATCCTGGTCGTCGACATGCGTGGGCGGCCGGACAAGGTGACGCCCATGGCGGCAATCGCGCTCAATGCCGATCCTGAGACCGAGTTCGACCAGATCATGGCGATCCATGATCCGAAGGCCGACGGCACCGATGCCTTCATCGATATCCTGAATTCCGACGGCTCGAAGGCGCAGGCCTGCGGCAACGGCACACGCTGCGTCGTGCAGGCGCTTGCCGCCGAGACCGGAAAGAAGGCCTTCACCTTCCAGACGGTCGCCGGCATTCTCAATGCCGTCGAGCACGAGGACGGGACGATCTCCGTCGATATGGGCCGGCCGGTCTTCGATTGGAACAGGATTCCGCTGGCGGAAGAATTCCGCGACACCAGCCGCATCGAACTGCAAATCGGCCCGATCGACAATCCGGTGCTGCATTCGCCCTCGGCAATGTCGATGGGCAATCCGCACGCGATCTTCTGGGTGGACAGGGACGTGATGTCCTATGATCTCGCCCGCTTCGGGCCGTTACTCGAAAACCATCCGATGTTTCCCGAGCGCGCCAACATCACGCTGGCGCAGGTGACCTCGCCGACATCGGTGACGACGCGCACATGGGAGCGCGGTGCGGGACTGACGCTTGCTTGCGGTTCGGCCGCCTGTTCGGCCGCCGTCAGCGCGACGCGCACCGGCCGCACCGGCCGCAAGGTCACGATCAACGTGGCAAGCGCCAAGCCGCCGGCGACACTTTCCATCGAATGGCGCGAGCGTGACGATCACGTCATCATGACGGGACCGGCGGAATGGGAATGGTCGGGCCGGGTCGATCCTTCGACCGGCCTCTGGTCGCGCGACGGCACCCGAGAGGTCGAGGCGCAGTGAGCGGCATCGAGGTCATTACCTTCGGCTGCCGCCTCAACACATATGAATCCGAAGTGATGAAGGCGCAGGCCGAGAAGGCCGGGCTCAACAACGCCATCCTGGTCAACACCTGCGCCGTAACCGGCGAGGCCGTGCGCCAGGCCCGCCAGGCGATCCGCCGGGCGCGGCGCGACAATCCGCATGCCCGCATCATCGTCACCGGCTGCGCCGCGCAGACGGAAAAACAAACCTTCGCTGCCATGGGGGAGGTCGATGCGGTGCTCGGCAACGAGGAGAAGCTGACGAGCGCCTCTTATCGCAGCCTGCCGGATTTCGGCGTTTCGGCCGAAGAGAAGCTCCGCGTCAACGATATCATGAGCGTCAAGGCGACGGCGCCGCAGATGGTAAGGCACATCGACGGCCACGTGCGCGCCTTCATTCAGGTGCAGAACGGCTGCGACCATCGCTGCACCTTCTGCATCATCCCCTATGGCCGCGGCAATTCCCGCTCCGTGCCGATGGGTGCGGTCGTCGATCAGGCGCGCAAACTCGCCGACAGCGGTTATCGCGAGATCGTGCTGACCGGCGTCGACGCCACCAGCTATGGCGCCGATCTGCCCGGCGCGCCGACGCTCGGCCTTCTGGCGAAGACGCTGCTGAAACAGCTCCCTGAAATCCGTCGTCTGCGGCTTTCCTCGATCGACAGCATCGAGGCCGACGCCCATCTGATGGACCTCATTGCCGACGAGCCGCGTTTCATGCCGCATCTGCATATATCGCTGCAGCATGGCGACGACATGATCCTGAAGCGGATGAAGCGCCGGCACTCGCGCGCCGATGCGCTGCGTTTCATCGAGGAAGCGCGCCGCCTTCGCCCTGAAATGAGCTTCGGCGCCGATATGATCGCCGGTTTCCCCACGGAAACGGAAGAGATGTTCGCCAATACAGTGCGGCTCGCCGAAGAGGCTGGCATCGCGCACCTGCACGTTTTCCCCTACAGCCCGCGTCCCGGCACGCCGGCCGCCCGCATGCCGCAGCTCGACCGGTCGCTGGTCAAGGATCGCGCGGCAAGGCTGCGCGCCACTGGACAGAGGCTGCATCAATCCCATCTCGATGGCATGGTCGGAACCCGGCAGTGGCTGCTTGTTGAAAACAACGGCCTGGCCCATACGGAAAACTTCACGCTGGTCGCAGCCGCCGGCCTTCGTCCCGGCGAACTTGTGCCGGCGACGATCACCGGCCACAATGGCAAGCATCTCGACATGCAATTGACGGCCGCAGCGGCCTGACTTTCACGGAATTCCCATGGCGCTCAGTTTCATCAAAAAGGTCTTCACCTTCGGCAAGCCGGCTGAGGAACCCCTGCCTGAGACCGTGGAAAGGGAGCTCGAGCCACGCTCGCGCGACGAGGACCTGCCGATTGCGGAAGATCCTGTTCTTCCCGAGGAGATAGATACGGCCGGCGGGCCGGCTGCGGATGTCGGCGAGGGCGCCGAGGAAGAGCGTGACGATGCTGAGCCCGCGATCCTGCCGGCTCCGGACCAGCTGAGCGATATCGGCGTTGTTCCGCTGTCGCTGCTGGAAGCCGAGGCGGAAGCGGAGACGGAAGCCCAGCCGATGGCTGTGGACGTGGTGGAAACACCCCCCTCTGTCCTTGCGGGACATCTCCCCCACAATGGGCGAGATCGTTCGGAGCCGGAGGTGTCGGTTTCCGCGGAAGAGACAGCGGATGGCGCAGACCTGCTTCCAGAAGAGCCTGAACTCGATGTGGAGCAAGAGATCGCCGTTCAGCCGATCTCCCCCCCTGTGGGGGAGATGCCCGGCAGGGCAGAGGGGGGGATCACATCCGCCGAGCCTTCCGAGACGATTACGGAATGGCCGAAGGCTGAATCTCCCGTCCTCCCCAAAGGCTTCACCACCGGCCCTGCGATCATTGCACCGGAGCCCATTGCCCCGCAGCCGAAGCTCAGCTGGTTCCAGCGTCTGCGGAACGGGCTTGCGCGCACCTCCTCGCAGCTCACCGGCCAGATCACAGCGCTCTTCACCAAGCGCAAGCTCGACGACGAGACGCTGCAGGATCTCGAAGATCTGCTGATCCAGGCCGATCTCGGCGTCGAAACGGCGTTGCGCGTTACCGATACGCTGGCTTCCGAGCGCTATGGCAAGGATGTGACCGGCGAGGATGTCAGCCGGATTATGGCGTCCGAAATCGCCAAGGTTTTGACGCCGGTCGCCAAGCCGCTGCAGCTCGATCTCTCGCACAAGCCGCATGTCATCCTCGTCGTCGGCGTCAACGGTACCGGCAAGACGACGACGATCGGCAAGCTTGCGGCGAA
Organism: Rhizobium sp. NLR8a; assembly: GCF_019685235.1. NCBI lineage: Bacteria > Pseudomonadati > Pseudomonadota > Alphaproteobacteria > Hyphomicrobiales > Rhizobiaceae > Rhizobium > Rhizobium sp. NLR8a. The sequence goes on along the minus strand of NZ_JABDWI010000005.1, from coordinate 114,720 downwards.
GCTTTCGGGCGCCGGGCTGAAGGTGATGCTGGCCGCCGGCGATACATTCCGCGCGGCGGCGATCGAGCAGCTGAAGATCTGGGCTGAGCGAACCAATTCCGAATTCATCGGCACCAAGCTCGGCTCCGATGCCGCCGGTCTTGCCTATGATGCCTTCGAACAGGCGAAGGCGAAAAAATGCGACGTGCTGATCGTCGATACCGCCGGCCGGCTGCAGAACAAGGCCGAGCTGATGGCCGAGCTCGAAAAGATCGTGCGCGTGCTCGGCAAGCTCGATCCCGATGCGCCGCACACCGTACTGCAGACGCTCGACGCCACGACGGGGCAGAATGCACTGAGCCAGGTCGAGATCTTCCGCAATGTCGCCGGCGTCAACGGGCTGATCATGACCAAGCTCGACGGCACGGCACGGGGCGGCATTCTCGTTGCGATCTCCGCCAAGCACAAGCTGCCGGTCTATTTCATCGGTGTCGGCGAGGGCGTGGAAGACCTGGAGCCGTTCGAGGCCGAGGATTTTGCCCATGCCATTGCCGGGCTCGGGCAATGATGCCACAGATATGCCGCCGAAAGCCTGCAAGGGACGGTCGGGAAACAGGTTTTCAGCAATAGCAGGTTCGAAGAACGCATGACCACCGAAAGCGATATCACCCCGTCCGCGGCCGACCGCCATCATCCGATACTGAAACTGGCGTTGGAACTCGGGCCGCTGATGATCTTCTTCTTCGCCAATCTGCGTGGCCAATGGCTGGTCGAAAAATTTCCCGCCCTTTCCGAACTGGGCGGGCCGCTGTTCGTCGCGACCGGGCTCTTCATGGCGGCGACGGTGATTTCGCTTGTAGTTTCGAAGATCGTGCTCGGCCATCTACCGATCATGCCCTTCGTCTCCGGCATCGTCGTCGTCATCTTCGGCTCGCTGTCGATCTGGCTACAGAACGAGACCTTCATCAAGATGAAGCCGACCATCGTCAACACGCTCTTCGGGGTGGCGCTGCTCGGCGGGCTGGCCTTTGGCCGGTCGCTGCTCGGCTACGTCTTCAACGCCGCCTTCCAGCTCGATGCCGAAGGCTGGCGCAAACTCACGATCCGTTGGGGCATCTTCTTTCTGTTCCTCGCCGTGCTGAACGAAGTCGTCTGGCGCAACTTTTCCGACGATACCTGGGTCGCGTTCAAGGTCTGGGGCACGATGCCGATCACCATCATCTTCACGCTGGCGCAGATGCCGCTGGTGCTGAAACATAGCCTCAATCCCGAAACGGACGGTGAAAAGTGAGCGCTGCAGACGTCGAATACCGGATCAGGCATCAGACCTTCTGGTTCGTCGCGTGCCTTGCGGTCCTGGTCGCCCAAGTCGTCGCCGAGCATCTGATGGGGCGCGTGCCGATCTGCGCCTGCGGCTATGTCAAGCTGTGGGAGGGCGGGGTCAATACCAGCGGCAACTCGCAGCATCTGTCGGATTGGTACACGCCGTCGCACATTATCCACGGCTTCCTGTTTTACGGACTGAGCTATCTGCTCCTGCGCCGCAAGCCGCTGATGGCGCGTCTGCTCCTGGCGCTCGTCATCGAGTCCGGCTGGGAACTGCTGGAAAACTCCCCTCTCATCATCGACCGCTACCGCACCGCGACGATCGCGCTCGATTATTACGGCGACAGCATCCTGAATTCGGCGATGGACACCGTCTTCATGTGCGTCGGCTTCTTCTTCGCCTGGCGGGCGCCGATAGCGTTGACCGTGGCCGTCGCCATCTTCTTCGAGATTTCCACCGGGTATATGATCCGGGATAATCTGACGCTGAATGTGCTGATGCTGATCTGGCCGGTTGAGGCGATCAAGATCTGGCAGGGTGGGGTTTAGGGGCAATAAAATCCCCTCCCCAATCTTTCCCGCTGCTCCTAATCCTGCCGATCGCGAGGATCGTGAGGTGTTCCCCGGCTGCGCCAAAACTCACTTTCCTCTTCTTCCGTGATGAAGTCCTGAGGTTCCGGGGCTGATGGCGCCTCATCCTCGGGATAGCCTGCAACCAGGAAATTCTCGGCCTCCAGATAGGCACGCGCTTCGGGCCGCAGTTCGACTTCCAGAATATGAACGGCAACCTCACCGGAATATTCCGAAATAGGTTCGGCATACGAATAGATCGCCCAGGGGAAAAGCCTGACCATGACGTCGTGGAGGTTGTGAGCTCGGAGACGATAATCGATCTGCACATCCGGCTCTGCCTCCTGGCCTTCACCGATGTAGATGCGGAGATTGCCAAAGAACGCAGTTGTATCGCCCCACTCGTCCCATACGAAAAACGTTGTCTGGTCTTGTATTTGCTCCATCAAAACGAGATCGAGCGCAAAGGCCGAGCGCATCAGGAATTCCGGATCGGTCGGTATCGCCTCCTCGAAACAGAGCCTGGCAGTGGCGTCGAGCAAGTTGGTTGCCGGGACGGCAATAGACCATTCCATCCTCACTTCCTCCCATAGCTGCTTCTCCATTCGCTGCCACAATATCAGTCCGGTTTCGGTGTCAACGATGATGACGCAAACGGGTAGCGAATGCCTCGCCCAACAGTCCAGATGGTGTTTTTCACCGCGATAGATGTAATGGCCTTCGGTTCTCTCCGCGCAGGATATCGGTCGGATCTGCAGCGGCAGAAGCCGGCCCGTTGGCCAACCGTTTTCGAGGATTTCAGCGCGAGCGTCGATACCGATGTTCGAATCCGTCTGCCTGCGGAAAGACCATCCGAAATCCCGGATGAAAACCTTCTCGACCAGGTCAATGGCAAGGCGTGTGGACGGATCCATTTGATGGATGTCCGGCTTTCGAGATTGTAACCGTCGCCGTGGCGGCTCCGGTGAAAAGGCCCGGCGCCGGACGGCAGCGAGAAGGCCGAGTGCCGCCGTGATCAGCATCCCAATTGCAACAAGTCCAGCCTGGAGAAGTCGAACCATTGAACCTCGCCGTCACGAAGCGCGGCCTCCTGTATCGACGTATTCAAGTAAAGAAAGAAGACCTCGGAGGATGTCCGTCGGCGACGGCGGGCAACCTGGAATATGAAGGTCGACGGGTATGACCTTGGAAACTCCGCCGACAACCGCATAACTGCCCGCAAAACAGCCACCGTCGCGGGCGCAACCACCGAGCGCAACCACCCACTTTGGAGCCGGTGTGGCGTTGTTTGTCCGTTCTAGTGCTTCGCGCATGTTCTTGGTTACGGGGCCGGTTACGAGCAGCACGTCGGCATGGCGCGGCGAGGCAACGAAACGCATGCCGAAACGCTCGATATCGTAGAAGGCATTGCTCAGCGCATGCATCTCCAACTCGCAGCCGTTACAGGAACCGGCATCGACTGCGCGGATTGATAGGCTGCGCCCAAGGCGCCGGCGCGCGGTTTTGTCGATAGCGGCGATGAGCTCTTCCATGGCCGCATCGGAGGGGGATGGCGCCGGTTCTGTCAGCGGCAGGCGGATCAGGTTTTCGAAAAGGAGTTTTCGCATGCGACCCTGCCTTCAAAGATCATGACCAGAATAGGAACAATTGAACGACTTGTTGCAGAGCGGGAAATCGGCAACGATATTGCCTTCGATCGCTGCCTCGATCAGCGGCCACTGAAACCAAGATGGATCGCGCAGATGGCAGCGTTCGACGACACCCTCCGGTGCAAGCCGAAGCCAGACCAGGACGTCACCACGAAAACCCTCGACAAGCGCCATGCCTTCCCGACGTTCACCGACGGAAGGGATCGCGTTGAGGATAGATCCGATCGGGAGACGATCGAGAATCTGCTCGATGAGCAACAGGCTCTCGTCGACCTCCCGAATACGGATCCAGACGCGGGCGTTAACGTCGCCGTCATTAAGCACCGGAACGCCGAAGACCAAATGATCATAGGGCGGGTAGAGCAGGACGTGCCGGGCATCGAAACCGCGCCCGGATGCGCGCCCGACGTAGCCGCCGGCCCCGTACGCGCGCGCCAATTCGGCGCGCAGCCTACCTGTGCCGACCGTCCGGTCCTGCAACGAGGCGGTGTTGTCGTAGAGCTCGACCAGGGCCGGAAACCGATGGCGGATTTCGAGAAGGAGGCTTCGCAAGCCGGCCGCTCCGCCGCCGTTCAGATCGCGGGTGACGCCGCCGGGGGCGATACGGTCGCGCATCAGGCGGTGACCGAAGGCGGCATCGGCTGCCCGCAACACACGCTCGCGCAGCACGCCGCAATGAGCCAGCATCAGAGGAAACGCGGCGTCGTTGCAGATGGCGCCGATGTCGCCAAAGTGGTTGGCGAGCCGTTCCAATTCCGCCATCAGAGCGCGCAACCAGATCGCCCGCGGCGGAACAACGATCCCCAATGCGGCCTCGACGGCACACGAAAAGGCATAGGCGTATGCGACGGTGCTGTCGCCGGACACTCTCCCGGCGAGCTGGGATCCGCGAATCGGATCCGCGCCCTCCATCAGCGCCTCTATCCCCTTGTGGACGTAACCGAGTCGCTCCTCAAGGCGGACGACCGTCTCGCCATTGGCTGCAAAGCGGAAATGTCCCGGCTCGATGATACCGGCGTGCACCGGGCCAACCGCGATCTGGTGCAGACTGTCACCTTCGGCGGGCAAAAAGGCATAAGGACCGGCTTCCGGCAACGCGATCCCGCGTTCTCCGAGGGGATGGCGCAGATCCCAGCAGCCGTGATCGAGCCACGGCCGGCTATCCGGCAAATCCCGTGGGTCAAGCCCCGTGAGATCGCGGAGCGCCCGCTCCAGCCGCAAGGCCGGCGGATGCAATTGCGCGACGGAAGGATAGCCGCCCTCCTCCAGCTCTTCCAGACTGAGAACCCCGATTGCGCGGGTCGGTTCGTCGAGTAAGGCCATATGAACGGCACTCGCCTCGCCCCATAGACCGAGCAGGATCAGGCGCCCTTCGGATAGCGCCGATATGGCCGATGTCCATGCGGCCGCATCGACGATGGCGCGTTGCCACGGAGCGTGGTGCGGAACGGAACGACCTTTCTCGAGGATATCACTGAGCGTCGACATCTCCCCTCGCATCATCGAAGAAGGTTGGCGATATGCTGGAACCAGGCAACCAGCTCTGACGGCAGATAGACGCCGGCGACAAGCACCAGCATGAGATGAGCATACATCGGCACATAGGATGCCTCGGCGGGCGCCGTGCTGCCGCGGGGCTGTCCGAACACCGCTCCCGTGAGCCGCAGCAGCAGCGCACCGAAAGCGACCAGCAATCCGAAGACGAGCGGAATGGCGAGCAGCGGTTGCTTTGCGAAAGCTGAACTGACGATCAGGAACTCGCTCATGAATATCCCCGCCGGCGGCACGCCGGCGATGGCGACAACGCCGGTCAGCAAGCCCCAGCCCAGCCCCGGATGCGTTTCGCTGAGGCCGCGGATGGCGGAGAGCCTTTGCGTTCCCTTGACCTGAGCGATATGGCCGACGGCGAAGAAGATCGCCGATTTCGTCAGCGAATGCATGACCATATGCAATAGTCCGGCGAAATTGGCGAATGGTCCGCCGAGGCCGAAAGCAAAGACGATCAGGCCCATGTGCTCGATCGAAGAATAGGCGAACAGGCGTTTGATGTCGCGGCGGCGGTAGAGCATGAAGGCCGCGAAAATCAGCGAGGCGAGCCCCATCGTCATCATCAGCGGTCCAGGCGCAAGAGCTTCGGGATTGGCCGACAACAGCATCTTGAAGCGCAAGACCGCATAGAGCGCGACGTTCAGGAGCAAGCCGGACAGGACCGCCGAGATCGGCGTCGGGCCCTCGGCATGGGCATCCGGCAGCCAGGCATGCAATGGCGCGAGACCGATCTTGGTGCCATATCCAAGCAGCAGAAATACGAAAGCGACGTTGAGAAGCGCCGGATCGAAGGCCGAGGCGTGCTCGATCAGAATGGTCCAGACCATGGCGTCATAGCCTTCGCCGACGACCGGCTGCGCCGCCAGGTAGATGAGAATGGTGCCGAAGAGCGCAAACGCGATGCCGACGCTTCCCAGAATGAAATATTTCCAGGCAGCTTCCAGTGCTTCGTGGGTACGGTAGATGCCGACCATCAGCACGGTGGTGAGCGTTGCAAGCTCGACGGCGACCCACATCAGGCCGATATTGTTGGACACGAATGCCAGATTCATGCCGAACATCATGATCTGATACATGGCATGGTAGAAACGAAGGTTTGCAGGCGTCAGCCGGCCGATATCCAGTTCATGCGCAATGTAGCTGGCACTGAAGATGCTGGTGGTAAAGCCCACGAAGCTGTTGAGGACGATGAAGACGATATTGAGATCGTCGACGAGCAGATATTGCCCCGGAGCCGGCCGTTCGGCCGGGAACAAGGAAAGCGCGGCGAGCAAGGTCAGCAGGCTTGCAAATAGGTTCAGCCGTGCGGTCATCCGATAACCGGGCAAAAGCGCCAGGAGGGCAGCCGCAACGAGCGGTATCACAAGGACGGCTGTCACGGCATCGAAGGCCACGACGGAGGAGAACGCATTCATTTCCGCCGTCTCCCTTTGAAGTCATCCAGCGCGCGGACATCGACCGTGTCGAAGCGTTCGCGGATGCGAAACAGAAAAACGCCGATGACGATGAAGGCGATCAGGATCGAGAAGGCGACGCTGATCTCGACGACGAGCGGCATGCCCTTGGCGCCGGTCGCGGCGAGCACCAGCCCATTTTCGAGCGACATGAAGCCCACGACCTGACTGACCGCGTTGCGGCGGGTGACCATGATCAGCAATCCCAGCAGCAGGACGGATAATGCGAAGGCGAGGTCCTCGCGCGCCAAAGGATCCGCCTCCGGCGTCACCCGCAGCATTATAACCGTCGCCAAAGCGACGAGAGCGATGCCAGCGAGCATGGTGGAGCCGATGCCGACAACGGCCTCGATCTCGCGGTGGATGCCGAGTTGGCGGATCATGCGATGGAGTACGACGGGGATAACGATTGCCTTGAAGACGAGAGCGATCGCCGCCGTGACATAGAGATGCGGAGCATCCTGGACGAAGGCCTGCCAAGCGACCGACATCGTCAATATCAGCGAATGCAGCGCGAAGACGTTGAGCAATGCGTAGAGACGGTCCTGATAGAGCATCATCATGCTGACCAAGACCAGGCCGCCGGCGAGCATATGGGCGATATCGAAGACCGCACCGTTCATCAAAGGCTCCTTGAAACGAAGCGCAACAGAGTCGCGAGCAGGCCGAGCATCAGCGCGGCGCCAAGAAATTCCGGCACCCGGAAAACCCGCATCTTGGCGGTTGCCGTTTCGAACAGGGCGAGGAGAGCACCGCCGACTGCGAGCTTGGCAAGATAGGCAAGGATGCCAGCCAGATAGGCAGAAGGGCCTTCTCCCAATTCGGCGAGTTTCCACGGAACGAACATGCAGGCGATCAACGAGATGTAGAGTTCGAGCTTCAGGAAGGCCGCCAATTCGATAATTGCGAGGTGCCGTCCGGAATATTCGAGCACCATGGCCTCATGCACCATGGTCAGTTCCAGATGGGTAGCGGGATTATCAACGGGAATACGCGCGTTTTCGGCGATTGCGATCATGACGAGCGCGATCAAGGCGATCGCCAGCGAAACCCGCAGCCCCACCTGCGGTGACGTCATGAAGGCGGCGATGCTCGAAAGCTGGGTCGAGCCGGCGATCAGGGCGAGCGTGAAGATGATGAGCAGCATCGACGGTTCTGCCAGCGTTGCGATCATCACTTCGCGGCTCGATCCGATGCCGCCGAAGCTGGTGCCGACGTCCATGCCGGCGAGCGCCAGAAAGAAACGCGCGCTGCCAAGCAGTGCGATGATGGCGATCAGATCGGCCGTCCAGCTAAAGATGAGGCCAGTGGCGAAAGTCGGGATGACTGCAGCCGCGACCCAGGTCGCGGCGAAGATGAGGTAGGGCGTTATCCGGAACAGCCATGACGCATTCTCGGCCAGCACCACTTCCTTGCGCACGAGCCGCAGAATGTCGCGGTAGGGCTGGATCATGGAGGGCCCCCGCCGGCGCAGCAACCGCGCCTTGATCAGACGGATAAAACCGGTCAGCAGCGGCGCGATCAGCACGACGAGCGCCATCTGAACGGCCTGGACGAGGAGAGCGGAGATCATGACCATAGCGCCAGCACCAGAAGCAGGAAGACGAGCGCGAGGAAGACCAGGCTCAGATAGCGCCGGATCGTCAGGAATTGCAGATGGTTGAGCTTTTCGGCGGCAAACCCGACGGCGCCGACGATCGGCAGGTAGAGCCCTTCCCAAATCAGGTCATGCGCCTCGACGGCAAAACGCGCCGGCCGAAGATCCCCCGGCGGCGGCATGTCCACCCTTTCGCGGGCGCGGAAAACCACCGTCCCGAAAACGCGCCGAACCGGCTGGGCAAAGCTGCCTGCCGTGTATTGCGTCGCCGGGTTGATTTCGGGAAAGCCGCAATCCCAGGCGGGCGCCCGGCGCAGCGCCCGCGAGGCGAAACGGTGGATGAGATAGGCCGTCGACGACGCTGAGAAGAGGGTGAACAGGAATACCAGAAGACCATTATAGGTACTGCGGCTCTCGGCGATCGGCACAATCGACAGCCATGGAATATCCGTCTGCATCGGCACCTGTTCCCCGATCAGCGACAGCGTTACGGGCGCGAGCGCATCGATGACGATCCCCGGCAGGATGCCCGCCAGAAGACACAGCGCGGCCAGCACGCACATCGCCGCGAGCGAGAAGCGATCGACCTCCACCGCCTTCTCGGCCACAATGGTGCGAGGACGACCGAGAAAGGTCACGCCGAATGTCTTGACGAAACAGGCAGCCGCCAGGGCAGCCGATAAAGCCAGCATGCCGCCCACCGCCGGCACCAGAATCTTCAAGCCCCATTGCGGCAGAACCGGGCTCTGCAGCATAGCCTGGAACGACAGCCACTCGGAAACAAAGCCATTGAATGGCGGCAGGGCCGAGATCGCGACGCAGCCGACTAGGAAAACGACGCTCGTGACCGGCATGCGATGGATAAGGCCGCCGAGCTTGTCCATGCTCCGCTCACCGGTCGCCGTCAGCACCGCGCCGGCGCCGAAGAAGAGCAAGCTCTTGAAGAATGAATGGTTGAGGACATGAAATAGCGCGGCAGTCAGCGCTAATGCTGCCGCCAGCCCCATACCGTTCGCCTTGAAGGCAAGCGCCAGCCCGAGGCTGACGAAGATCACCCCGATATTTTCGATGGTGCTGTAGGCGAGCAATCGTTTGAGATCGCTCTCCATCAGCGCCTGCAGGATGCCGAGCACGGCGCTCCCGCTGCCGATGATCAGCACGACGATACCCGACCACCAGGTCGGCATGCCGAGCAGATCGAAGACCACCCGGATGAAACCATAGACCGCGACCTTGGTCATGACGCCGCTCATCAAGGCGGAAACATGGCTTGGGGCTGCTGGATGCGCCAGCGGCAACCAGACATGCAGCGGCACGAGACCAGCCTTGGAACCGGCGCCGAGCAGCAGCAGGACAAGCGCGAGGCCGGCCACAAACGGACTGTGCGCCGATAACCGCATGGCTGCGAAGCTATAATCGCCGGCAGATCCTGCAAGCAGGCCGAATGCGAGCAACAGGGCAAGCGAGCCGGCGCTCGCCATGACGATGTAGACGTAGCCGGCCTTCCGGTTATCGGCATCGCGATGGTGGGCCATCACCAGCGCCCAGGAAGCAAGCGACATGAACTCCCAGGAGATGAGGAAGGTGAAGGCATCGTCTGCCAGGATCACCAGGTTCATGCCGGAGAGGAAGGCGGGAAAGAACGGCAGCACGCGATGCGGCGCATGTTCGTGACGGCCGTAACCAAGGGCGTAGAGAGCCGAAAGGGCACTGCCGAGATTGACGACGATTATGAAGAAGGCAGCGAGCGCATCGAGCCGGAAATGGCTTCCCAACCACGGAAGGCCGATAGGAAGGTCAAGCAACGATGCTTCGGCGGAAGGAGGCCCTCCGACAAGATATGCGAGGGCAGTGACAAAGGCGATGGCGGAGAAAGCCAGGCTCACACCGTAGACAACTGGCGTCGACCGGCTCGAATGAGTGAGCAGTACCGCCAAAACCGCCGTCCCAAGCAATGCCGCCGCGCATAACAATAGGACTGAAACCGATGTCACGAGTTCGTCCTCGCTGTGGACAAGGACGCCAACCGTTCCGTGGTTGCGCTCTCTGAGGGCTTGGTCTTCGCTTTAAGCCTGACCCCGCGCCCGCCATCCGTGCTAACGGCTCCCTCGTTGATCACCTCGACACCTGCACTGTCCAGCGCCGCCAGCAGACGCATCAGGGTGTCGACATTCCCGCGCACCACATCGGCACTCGCCTCCATTCTCTGGATCGTCGGAACCGAAACTCCCGTCAGTTCGGCCAACTGCCGCTGGTCGATACCGAGAATGGCCCTGGCGGCCCGCATCTGAGCTGCAGTGATCACGATTAAACATCGCTTATCTTGCGCACACTCTGACAGTTGAGGTCCATGATGTGCCTATTGATGTCTGAAATCAACATTCTGATGTCTAAGCAGAGGTTTTGATATGAACCATCGCGAAAAGATTGATCGCGGTGAACGGCGTGCGGCCGGTCCGTGGAGCCGGATCAATGATCACTGAAGGCGCGGGGCTGGAGGCATCGCCCTCGGCGGGCGTAATCGACAGCTAATCGTATGTTCGTTGGGAGAAACTTACGAAGCCGGCTTGCCCAGCGCCTTTTCCAGCGCCGGATACAGGCCTTCCTTCAGGCTGATGTCGTCGAAGGGGCCGACGCGCTTGTAGAGGATGGTGCCGTCTGGGCCGACGAGGTAGCTTTCCGGGATGCCGTAGACGCCCCAGTCGATCGCCGCCTTGCCGTTTGGATCGACGCCGATCGCTTGATAGGGATTGCCGAGTTCGCCAAGAAAGCGCAGGGCGTTCTCGTTCTTGTCCTTGTAATTGATGGCGACGATGTTCAGTCGGCCGTCTTTGGCGAGTTCCTTGAGAATAGGGTGTTCGTCGCGGCAGGGGATGCACCAGGAGGCGAAGACGTTGACAAGCGTCAGCTTGCCGTTGATCGCGGCGTCGGTCAGCGCCGGCAGGTTGGCGCCGTCGAGTGGCGGAAGGTTCAGCGACGGCGCCTTGGTGCCGATCAGGGCGGACGGGATTTCGGCGATGTTTTTGCCGTGGAAATCCTGGTCGTAGAGCATCTTCGCGGCCGTCGCGGCAATACCGCCGAACACGATCAGCGGCAGAAGCGCCAGGGCATAGCGGCCAAATTGTCGGGGCTTGGCAGTTTTGGTGTCGGGCGTCTCGGTCATTCGCCATCCTTTGGCCGCGCCGAGCGGCGGCGGATACCGGCGGCTTCGAGGCTCGCAAGCTCGCGGCGGCGCGCCCGGCCGTCGGCCCAGGTCCACAGGATGACGGCGAGTGTCACCAATGCGGCGATGCCATAGGATGCATAGACATAGAAGGCGTGCGTCACGACCTATTCCTCCCGGCTGGCCATGCGGGCGGCAAGACGGCGCTGGGCGGCGACGCGGCGGCGCCAGATCTCGTTTCTCATGGCCATGAGGTGCAGGGTGAAGAAGAGCAGCGTGAAGGCGGTCGCCATGACGAAGAGCGGGCGCAGGAATTCCGGATCGATCGCCGGGCCATCGAGGCGTATCACGCTTGCCGGCTGATGCAGCGTGTTCCACCAGTCGACGGAAAACTTGATGATCGGGATGTTGACGAAGCCCACGAGGATCAGCACGGCGGAGACGCGTGCGGCCCTCGAGGGATCGTCGATGGCGCGGCTCAGCGCAATGAGGCCGAGATACATCAGAAAGAGGATGAAGACAGAGGTCAGTCTGGCATCCCAGACCCACCAGGTGCCCCACATCGGCTTGCCCCAGAGCGAGCCGGTGATGAGCGCCAGCAGCGTAAAGGCGGCGCCGAGCGGGGCTGCGGCCTTGGCGGAAACATCAGCGAGCGGGTGGCGCCACACCAGCGTGCCGATCGCCGAGAAGCTCATGATCGTATAGCACATCATCGACAGCCACGCGGCGGGCACATGGATATACATGATGCGCACCGTCTCGCCCTGCTGGTAATCGCCTTCGGTCGCGAAGCTCAGATAAAGACCGACCGCAAAACAGAGAACGGTAATGCTGGCCATCCAGGGAATGATGCGCGCGGCCAGCGCCAGAAACCGCGTCGGGTTGGCGAGATCGCTGATTTTGCTGATGGCAAGGCTGGTTTGGCTCATGAGCGCTTCCTTACCTTGATCCGGCTTTTCCCGCAATCGAAAGGCATTCAATCCGACGTGTTTCGCAGCGCCAAGGCGGCGGCGGCGGGGCCGATGACCGCAAAGAACAGCGTCAGTGCGATCAATATGAGGAAGGGCGGCAGGAATGGCGCCGGATCCTCGACCGCGGCATAGGTGGCGCTGACACCGAAGATCAGCACGGGGATCGTCAAAGGCAATACGAGGATCGAGACCAGCAGGCCGCCGCGGGGCAGGGCAACGGCGACGGCAGCCCCGACGGCGCCAATGAAGGTGATCGCCGGCGATCCGACGAAGAGCGTCAGCATGGTGGCGCCGATCGCCGTCTCGTCCATGTTCATGAACAGGCCGAGCAGCGGCGAAGCGATGACCAGCGGCAGGCTGGTCGCGGTCCAGTGGGCGAAGCATTTGAGGAGCACGGTGAGCACAAGTGGCGTTTCCTGCATCAGCATTAGGTCGAGCGACCCATCGTCGCGCTCGGCCTGGAACAGCCGGTCGAGGCCGAGAAGGGCGGCAAGCAGCGCGCCGATCCAGACAATGGCGGGGCCGATGCGCGAGAGCAGCTTGAGATCAGGTCCGACGCCGAAGGGGATGACGGCGACGACGGTCAGGAAGAACAGCACGCCGATCAGCGCGCCGCCGCCGGCGCGGATGGAAAGTTTCAGGTCGCGGAGAAAGAGGGTGGTCATCCCCACACTCCCTGATCCACGCCGGCAAAGCCCGTCATCTTCAATTCCTGCACATTCTGGAGCCCCAGTGGCTGATGAGTTGCCGCCAGCACGATGCCGCCTTTTGCCAGATGCGCTTCGATCAATCCGGCAAACAGCCGGTCGGCGCTGGCGTCGAGGGCCGCGGTGGGCTCGTCGAGGATCCAGATGGGGCGGTGGGCGACGAGCAGCTTGGCGAAGGCGAAGCGGCGTTGCTGGCCGGCGGAGAGATAGCCGAAGGGAAGGTGGGTAATCCCTAAGAGGCCGACGGCTTCGGCGGCGTCATCGACAGGGAGGCCGGCGGCGCCCGGGCTGCTGAGGAAGGACTGCCAGAATTCCAAATTCTCCGCAACCGTAAGTTCATTCTTCATCGCATTTCGATGGCCGAGGTAATGGCTGACCTCGCCCGGATGGCGGCCTTGCGGGCTCTCTTTATCGCGGAAGATGACAGTTCCCTTTTCGGGCTTAAGAAGACCGGCGGCAACGCGCAGCAAAGTGGATTTTCCCGATCCATTTTTGCCGGTCAGAACGAGGGCTTCTCCGGCCGTCAAGTGAAAGGAAATGTTTACGAAAATGAGATCCTCACCGCGCCTTGCAGCCAGATTTTCGGCGGTGAGTTGCATGCGTCTGCTCTTTCTTCGTTGCGGCTTTCGGAAGGCTCAAAAAATGTCTGGTTTTGGCAGTGCTCGGGTATGGCAAGTTTTTAGGAAATTATCTATAAGACCGGCAACCACGCCAGCGGTCGGCGTGAATTTCATCCTTGCGCCGAACTTGGAGCATCTGCTCCACGTGCGGACAGCGGAAATGGCCGTACCCGCATCCTGATGTGCATTAAGTGCATAGGCGTTCGCACGACTGTGTTGGCTATCAGAACGGGGTTTCTCGTGTCTAAATCTCTTGACAGTTTCAATTGTCGTTCCACGCTTTCCGTTGGTGGAAAGGACTATGTCTATTACAGCCTGCCCAAGGCTGAGGCAAACGGTCTGGCCGGCGTATCGAAGCTTCCCTATTCGATGAAGGTGCTGCTCGAAAATCTGCTGCGCTTCGAAGACGGCCAGTCGGTGACCAAGGAGCACATCCTCGCCGTCGCCGCGTGGCTGAACAACAAGGGCGCTGTCGAAAACGAAATCGCCTATCGCCCGGCGCGCGTGCTAATGCAGGACTTCACCGGCGTTCCCGCCGTCGTCGATCTTGCCGCGATGCGCGACGCGATGGTGTCGCTCGGCGGCGATCCCGAGAAGATCAATCCGCTTGTTCCTGTCGACCTCGTCATCGACCACTCCGTCATCGTCGACGAGTTCGGCACGCCGCAGGCTTTCGCCAAGAATGTCGAGCTGGAATATCAGCGCAACGGCGAGCGCTACCGCTTCCTGAAGTGGGGCCAGCAGGCATTCAAGAATTTCCGCGTCGTTCCTCCGGGCACCGGCATCTGTCACCAGGTCAATCTCGAATATCTCGGCCAGACCGTCTGGACCAAGGATGAGGACGGCGAGACGATCGCCTATCCCGATACCTGCGTCGGCACCGACAGCCACACGACGATGATCAATGGTCTCGGCGTTCTCGGCTGGGGTGTGGGCGGTATCGAGGCTGAAGCCGCCATGCTCGGCCAGCCGGTTTCGATGCTCCTGCCTGAAGTCATCGGCTTCAAGCTGACCGGCAAGCTCAAGGAAGGCGTCACCGCGACCGACCTCGTTCTGACCGTCGTGCAGATGCTGCGCAAGAAGGGCGTCGTTTCCAAGTTCGTCGAATTCTTCGGCCCCGGCATGGACAACATGCCGCTCGCTGACCGCGCGACAATCGGCAACATGGGTCCGGAATACGGCGCCACCTGCGGCTTCTTCCCGGTTGACGGCGAAACCATCAACTACCTCACCATGTCCGGCCGCACGCATGACCGCATCGCCCTCGTCGAAGCCTATTCGAAGGCCCAGGGCATGTGGCGCGAAGGCGACGGTTCCGACCTCGTCTTCACCGACACGCTGGAACTCGACCTCGGCGACGTCGTGCCGTCGATGGCCGGCCCGAAGCGTCCGGAAGGCCGCATCGCGCTTGAAAACATCGCTTCCGGCTTTGCCGGCTCGATGGATGCCGACTACAAGAAGCCCGGCCAGCTTGCCAACCGCTATGCGGTCGAAGGCACCGATTTCGATCTCGGCCACGGCGACGTCGCGATTGCCGCCATCACCTCCTGCACCAACACCTCCAACCCGTCGGTGCTGATCGCGGCCGGCCTTCTCGCCCGCAACGCCGTTGCCAAGGGACTGAAGACCAAGCCGTGGGTCAAGACCTCGCTGGCTCCGGGATCGCAGGTGGTCGGTGAATATCTCGCCAAGTCAGGTCTGCAGGCCGATCTCGACAAGCTCGGCTTCAATCTCGTCGGCTTCGGCTGCACCACCTGCATCGGCAATTCCGGCCCGCTGCCGGCGCCGATCTCGAAGACGATCAACGACAAGGGTCTGATCGTTTCCGGCGTGCTCTCCGGCAACCGCAACTTCGAAGGCCGCATCTCGCCCGACGTCCAGGCGAACTATCTTGCTTCGCCACCGCTTGTCGTCGCCTACGCTCTTGCCGGCACGGTGCAGAAGGACCTGACCAAGGAGCCGATCGGCGAAGACCAGAACGGCAAGCCCGTCTACCTCAAGGATATCTGGCCGACCTCGCACGAGGTGCAGGAGTTCATCCAGAAATACGTCACCCGCGAACTCTACGAAAGCAAATATGCCGATGTCTTCAAGGGCGACATCAACTGGCAGGCGGTTCAGGTTCCGCCGGGCCAGACCTATGCCTGGGACGACAACTCGACCTATGTCCAGAACCCACCCTACTTCGTCGGCATGGGCAAGAAGGGCACCGGCGTTGCCGACATCAAGGGCGCCCGCGTCCTCGGCCTGTTCGGTGACAAGATCACCACCGACCACATCTCTCCGGCCGGCTCGATCAAGGCGGCATCGCCGGCCGGCGCCTACCTCATCGGCCATGACGTCGCGGTTGCCGACTTCAACCAGTACGGCACGCGGCGCGGCAACCATGAGGTGATGATGCGCGGCACCTTTGCCAATATCCGCATCCGCAACCATATGCTCGGCCCGAACGGCAAGGAAGGCGGCTACACCATCCACTACCCGTCGAAGGAAGAGACTTCGATCTACGACGCCGCCATGCAGTACAAGGCAGAAGGCGTTCCGCTCGTCATCTTCGCCGGTGTCGAATACGGCAACGGCTCCTCGCGCGACTGGGCTGCCAAGGGCACCAACCTGCTCGGCGTCAAGGCTGTCATCGCCCAGAGCTTCGAGCGCATCCATCGCTCGAACCTGGTCGGCATGGGCGTCATCCCCTTCGTCTTCGAAGAGGGCACGACCTGGCAGAGCCTCGGCCTCAAGGGTGATGAGCTCGTCACCATCGAGGGGCTGGACAAGATCAAGCCGCGCGAGAGGAAGATCGCCAAGATTACCTATGGCGACGGCACTGTGAAGGAAGTTCCGCTGTTGTCGCGTGTCGATACGCTCGACGAGGTGATCTACCTCAACAATGGCGGCATTCTGCAGACGGTCCTGCGTGATCTCGCTGCCTGATTTTCAGGGCATGATGCCGAAAAGTGTGAGCGGTTTTCGGACGACATCATGCTCTTCTTCTTTGATGTAGATCCGGATTCAGATTTTAGGCCGGTCGGCCTAAAATCACCCGGGTCTAGGAGAGTGGATTGATAATGGCCGCCGGAGAGCGTTTCCGGCGGCTTTTCTTTGCTGCAAGAGTCTTTGCCGGAGGCTCACGATGATTTGTTTCAGCTGCGTTCCGGCCGAGCTACGGTCTCACCCGTTCGTGATTTTTCGTTTGGACCCGGAAGGATTATTCGTACGTTCATATCTCAGAGCCTTCGGTTCCAAACGCCGCCGGCGCTGAAAAAGAGGTGCAGGTGAATGTCCCCCCGTTTCTTGATTCCGCTGATCGTCGGCGTTGCTCTTGCAGGCTCGCTGCAGGCCGAAGACGGCAAGCCCAAAGGCGTCGTCGAGCTTTTCACGTCGCAGGGCTGCTCCTCCTGTCCTCCCGCTGATGCCGCCTTTCGCAAGCTGGTGAATCAGGGCGATGTCATCGCGCTCGCCTATCACATCGACTACTGGAATTATCTCGGCTGGGCCGATACGCTGAGCTCGAAGGAAAATACCGAGCGGCAGTACGGCTATGCCAGGACGATGGGTCGCAGCAACGTCTATACGCCGCAGGCGATCGTCAATGGCCGTGGCCATTTGGCCGGCGCCGATCTCACCGGCATCAACAGCAAGATCGACACCTACAGCAGCGAAGGCAACGGGCTGACCATCCCCGTCAGCGCGGCAATGCGCGGCGACGAGCTGGAGATCAAAATCGGCGCAGGGCAGGGAAAGGCCAATGTCGTGATGGTCTATTTCGACAAGGAAAAGACGATCGACGTCGAAAAAGGCGAAAACAGCGGCAAGAAGATCTCCTATCTGCACAGCGTCACCAATGTCGAAACCGTAGGCATGTGGGACGGCAAGGCGACCAGTCTGACGCTGCCGGCGAGCGTCCTGCAGCGGCCGCAGCTCGAGGGCTGCGCGATTCTGCTGCAGTCGGCAACGGCCGACGGCGATCCGGCAGCGATTCTCGGGGCGACCGTGGTAATGGCGGGAAAAAATATCTGATATTTCAACCGATTACGGGTGAAATGCCGGGCGGCCCGGCCGAGCGTATTCGGGGCTGGGGTTAAGGTCGATACGCTCCGCCGGGCCCTTTGGCGCGCTGGCGCCAAACCGGGATGCATAAATCCCCTGCAAATGAGGCGCTGTTTTGACTGAAATGCGGCGCTGGGGAGAAAGCACTGCTTCGTCCCCAGCGAAAGGTGTCTGGACGTGCGGCGCTGCCGTAGGCCGAATGTGAGGGGCCGCGCTCTTGCAATTTGCGGCGGCTCGGGCAAACTGTCACTCTCCTGTCACAAGCGGAGGCCTTGGAGACCTGATGACAGATCAGCCGGATTTGCGACACGGCGAAAGCCGCTCCGTCGACAATAGTTCCTCGGTCGTCGTCGATCTCAGGGAGTACAAGCAAAGCAAGGACCCGCTTCCGGTGACCTTCCACCGGCGCGAGCTGGACGCGATCCTCTGGATCTACGGCCGCATGGTCGGCGAGGGGGAATGGCGCGATTATGCCATCGACCATCTGAAGGACAGAGCAGTCTTTTCCGTCTTCAAGCGCTCCGGCGAGATGCCGCTCTTCCGGATCGAAAAGAACCCGAAGCTTGCCGCCAAGCAGGGCGCCTATTCTGTCATCAACGTCAACGGCATGATCCTGAAGCGCGGGCACGAGCTGAATCAGGTCCTCAAGGTGTTCGACAAGGCCTTGAAGCTTGTCGATAAATAATTCTCATCAGCCCGCAAACAGCGTACCGGGATAAATGGAGGGATCCGGATCGGTCCTCATGCCCTCGCCGAGGCTGCGCTGCATGAGCATCGTGTCCAGCCAGCGGCCGTGCTTGTAGCCGGTACCCTTCATCAGTCCGACCTCCACAAAACCTGCCTTCAGATGAAGCGCGATCGAGGCCGGGCTCGCGCCGCCGATGACGGCTACCATCTGACGAAAGCCAAGCCCGGTGCAGCGGTCGATCAGCTCGGCGATCAGTGCCTTGCCGATGCCGCGGCCGCGGGCTTCGGGTGCCAGGTAGATCGAATCCTCCACCATCCAGCGATAGGCAGGGCGGGTGCGGAAGGCCGACGCATAAGCGTAGCCCAGGAGTTTCCCGTCAGCATCGGTTGCGGCGATATAGGGATATTGCTGGCTGACGATCACGGAAAACCGCTGGGCCATTTCGGCCTCGGAGGGCGGCGCAATCTCGTAGCTTGCAACGCCATTGAGGACCGAGTCGCGATAGATCTCCGTAATGGCGGTGATGTCGGTTTGGGAGGCGTCGCGCAGGAGGAAGGACATCGGGCGGCAGGTCCGTCGGAAGGAGCAGGCTCCTCTAAAACCACCCCTGAGAAACCGGTGCAACAAAAAAGGCGGCCGAAGCCGCCTTTTCGATCTATCAATGCGCCTGTTATCTGCGGTTACCCATGAACTGCAGCAGGAACATGAACAGGTTGAGGAAGTCGAGGTATAGCGTCAGTGCGCCCATGATCGCCTTGCGACCGGCGACAGCGACGTCATCCGCTTCATAGTAGAGTTCCTTGATCCGCTGCGTGTCGTAGGCGGTGAGACCTGCGAAGATCAGCACGCCGATCACCGAGATCGCGAACTGCAGCGCGGATGAAGCCAGGAAGATGTTGACGAGCGAGGCGATGATCAGGCCGAAGAGACCCATGATCAGGAACGAACCCATCGCCGACAGGTCACGCTTCGCCGTATAGCCGTAAAGAGACAGCGCGCCGAAGGAGGCGGCGGTGACGAAGAAGGTCTGAACGACGCTCTGGCCTGTATAGACCAGGAAGACCGACGAGAGCGACAGCCCTACCAAGGCGGCGTAGATCCAGAAGGTGGTCTGGGCGGCGGACACGCTCATCTGATGAATGCGGAAGCTCAGGAAGAAGACGACCGCAAGGGGGGCAAGGATCACGACCCAGCGCAACGGCGACTGGAACAGAAGCGCGCCAAACTGGGTGAGCTGGCCGTCCTGGACCGCGAAGTTGAATCCGAGATATGCTGCCACGCCGGTGATCGCCAGGCCCAGCGCCATCAGATTGTAGACCTTGAGCATATATGCGCGCAGGCCTTGATCAATCATCTCGCCGGTCTGGACGCGGCTTTGATAGTTACGAAGATCAGCCATAGTTTCCTCTTACAAGCTCCGAAGGAGATACGGTGTCGGGGTTTTCGACCCGGGCGCCGCTGCGGAGCTCCAGCATGCCTGCAGACAATATGAGGCTTTCGCCCTTTGCAAACAAGGGGCTTGCAAAGGCGCGGCCGGTTAAATCGCCGTAACGTGAAGTCGTGTCGACCGTGCTATCCGTCTAAAGCTCACGCAGCACCGGTGCGGCCTTCTGCCCGAGGATGCGCCAGGTGCCGATGAGGCCGATGCCGACGGTGAGCACGAGCGCGGTGACGAGCGTCAGTCCCGCCACATCGGGCAGGAAGGCAGACGGCAGTCGCATGATGCGGGCGACGATGAACCAGGCGGCGATACCGCCGGCAAAGAGTGCGAAGATCGCGGTGGCCAGCCCGAGGATCAGATATTCGTAGCTGAAGGCGCGAATCAGCATAGCGCGCGTGGCGCCGAGCGTCTTCAGCACCACCGCGTCGTGAGTGCGCGCCCTGTTGCCGGCGGCGAGCGCCCCGGCAAGGACAAGAATAGAGGCGACGAGCGCCACCGATGCGGCGGCGCGGATCGCTGTCGCAAGCTGGGCGACGAGCTGGTTGACGATATCGATCGCATCCTTGACGCGCACGCTGGTGATCGTCGGATAGGTGTGGGTGACGGATTTCAGGATGGCAGCATCTTCGGCCGGTGTTGAGGAGGGATCGGTTAGCGTCGCCAGCCAGGCATGCGGGGCGCCGCGGAACGTGTTCGGCGAGAAGACCATGACGAAATTGATCGACAGCGATTCCCACTCGACACGGCGCAGATTGGCGATCTTTGCAGTGATGTTGCGGCCGAGCACGTTGACGGTGACGGTATCGCCGATCTTGAGGCCGAGTTCATGCGCTTCTTCCGAGGAGAAGGAGACGAGCGGCTCGCCGCTGTAATCCTTGTCCCACCAGCTGCCTTCGGCGAGCGCGGCATTTTCGGGCAGCGTGTCGGCGTAGGTGATGCCGCGATCGCCGTTCAGCACCCAGCGGCCGGCGGCCGGCACATTCATCTTGGTGACATCCTCACCATTGAAGGCGACGATCCGGCCGCGCAGCATCGGCACCTCCATCAGCTTGCCCCTTGGCGCTTGCGCCTGGACGAGATTGCGGAAGGCATCGACCTCGGCACTCTGGATATCGACGAAGAAGAAGTTGGGTGCCCCCTCGTTCATGCGGCCGGTCAGCTGCTGGCGCAGGTTGCCGTCGATCAAGGTCAGGGTCACCAGCAATGCCAGGCCGAGGCCGAGCGAGAGGACGACCGAGGGCGTCAGCGCTCCGGGGCGGTGGATGTTGCCAATCGCGAGCCTGAGCGCCGGCGAGTGAACGCGCGGGCTGCGGCGCGCGAGCCAGGCGATCAAGGCGGCGACGAGGCGCAGGACGACGAAGGCGAAGATGATTGCGCCGACGAAGACGACGGCGATAAAACGATCATAGGCGGTGAGGATGGCAAGGCTGGCAAGGGCCGCCATGAAGACGGCGGCAAGCAGGATATAAGGCCAGGACGGCAGCCGGCGGGCTTCGAAGCCCTGCTCTCGGAAGAGCGCCGTTGCCGGCACTTCGCGGGCATGACCAAGCGGCAGAATGGCGAAGGCGAGCGTCGTCAGGATGCCGAACAGCGTCGCGAGCAGCAGGGCGCCGGGATAGAGGGTCGGCGCGGTTGAGACCGGCAGGAATTGCGCCAGGAACTGTGCCGCAAAGATCGGCGACAGGGCGCCGATGACGAGGCCGGCCAAGATGCCGCCAAGGGCGATGATGGCGATCTGAAAGAGATAGATCAGAACGACGACGGCGGCTGGAGCGCCGAGGCATTTGAAGGTGGCGATGGTGGTGCGCTTGGAATCGAGGAAAGCACGCACGGCATTGGCGACGCCGACGCCGCCGACGATCAGCGCGGTGAGGCCGACCAGCGTCAGGAATTGCGAGAAACGGGTGATATTTTCGGTGAGGGAGGGTGCTGCGCGATCACTGGTACGGATCGCCCAGCCGGCGGAGGGAAACTCCTTGGAGGCGCGGGCCTGGATGCCCGACATGGCGCCCTTATCTTCCAACCGGATCTTATAGGCGTGTTCGACCAGACTTCCGGTCTGGATCAGCCCCGACGCTTCGAGCGCCTGGCGGCTGACGAGCAGACGCGGCGCAAAACCGAAGCCTTCCGACAGCGCGTCGGGCTCGGTCTTCACCGTGCCGGTAATGCTGAGCTTGACATTGCCGAGCAGCAATTCGTCGCCGACCGCAAGGCCTAGCCGATCGAGAAGCAGCGGGGCGGCGACCGCGCCATAGGTGCCCCCTTGGCTGGAGAGCAGGGCTGCAAGCGGATAGTCCGGTTCGGCGACGAACCTGCCGTAGAGCGGATAGGCGTCGTCGACGGCCTTGACCTCGACCAGCGCCTGGTCGGAACCGTCGGGCTTGCGGGCCATCGAGCGAAGGCCGGTTGAAACCGAAATGGTTCCCAGGCCCTGAAGGAAGCTCATTTCCTGAGATGTCGCCTGGCGATTGTTGAGCTCGAAGCGGACGTCGCCCGCCAGCAGCTCCTGCCCTTGCGAGGCGATCGTGTCAGTGATCGACTGCGAAACGGAATTGACGGCGGCGATCGCACCGGTGCCGAGCGCGATGCACGCCAGGAAGATGTAGAAGCCGCGAATGCCACCGCGCAGCTCGCGGAGCGCCAGGCGAAAAGCGAGCGCGACGCGTGGCGTGACCGTGCTCATGCGATTGCCGCCTCGCTGCGGCGGGCGGCGCTGTCGCCCTCGATCCTGCCGGAACGGACGCGGATCTGGCGCGAGCAGCGGTTTGCAAGCGAGACGTCGTGGGTGACGAGAAGCAGGGTCATGCCGCGTTCGGCCTGTTTGGCGAAGAGAAGGTCGGCGATCTGTCGGCCCGTTTCGGTATCGAGATTGCCTGTGGGCTCGTCGGCGATCAGCAAGGCGGGCGAGGGAGCGAGCGCTCTGGCAATCGCCACGCGCTGCTGCTCGCCGCCGGAAAGCTGGCCGGGATAGTGGTTCAGCCGTTCGCCGAGGCCGACCGAACTCAGTTCGCGATGGGCGATTTCGAAGGCGTTGCTGATATTGGCGAGCTCCAGCGGCACCGCGACGTTTTCCAGCGCCGTCATGTTGGCGATCAGGTGGAAGGACTGGAAGACGATGCCGATGTTGCGGCCGCGGAAATCGGCGACCTCATCCTCACTCAGGGCATGGAGCGGCGTGTCGTTGATATTGATTTCGCCGCTGTCGAGCTTTTCCAGTCCGGCAAGCACCATCAGCAGGGTGGATTTGCCGGAACCGGAAGGTCCGACGATGCCAACGGATTCGCCGGCAGCGATATCGAGATCGATGCCCTTCAGAACATGGACGGAGGCGGCCGCACTGCCAAGGGTGAGATCGGCGCCCTTCAACTCGATGATGGTTTTTGCCAACAGAAATCGACCTATATTAATCACTAACGCAATGGCCGCATCACGGCACCTCGCCAATCTAGGGAAGCCAGAATGAGATTTAAAGTTGCCGCGCTTCAATTCACCGTCATCGCGGTGTCGCTGATCTTTGCCGTTGGAGTCAATGCGCGGACGATCAATCTCGTCGGATTCGGGGACAGCCTGATGGCGGGTTATCAGCTGCCGCCCGGCGAGGGCTTTCCGGAAAAGCTGCAGGCGGCTTTGAAGGCCAAGGGGCGCGACGTTTCCATTGCCAATGCCGGGGTTTCGGGCGATACCACGACAGGTGGGCTTGCCCGGGTCGACTGGTCGGTCCCCGACGGCACCGATGGCGTTATCCTCGAGCTCGGCGCCAATGATGCGCTGCGCGGTATTCCGCCGGAAGAGAGCGAGAAAAACCTCGATCAGATGATTGCCCGGCTCAAGGCGCGCGGCATAGCGGTGCTGCTTGTCGGCATGATGGCGCCGCCGAACATGGGAGCGGATTATGCGGCGCGCTTCAATCCGATTTATCGGAAACTTTCCGACAAATATGGAGTTCCACTTTATGCCTTCTTCCTCGACGGGGTTGCGCTCGATGCGGGGCTGAAGCTCGATGACGGCATGCATCCAAACGCGAGAGGTGTCGACGTCATGGTCGAGAAAATGGAAGCTGATGTCACAAATTTCATCGATACGATTTCTTCTGTGAAGAATTAGGGGCTTGCACGGCCATTGATTGCGTGATTCCGTGTAAGCACCTGCAAAAGATTCGGGGAGTGCTCGTTATGCCGAGACTGTTTACCGCCCTCGAAATTCCGCGCAATGCGGCAATGAGCCTTTCATTGCTGCGCGGTGGCCTCCCCGGAGCACGATGGATCGATGTGGAAAATTACCACATCACGCTGCGCTTCATCGGTGATGTCGACGGCCGAACGGCCGATGAAATCGTTGAACGCCTCGACCGGATCGATCGGCCGGAATTTCAGTTCCGGCTCGAAGGCATCGGGTCCTTCGGCTCGAAGAAGCCGCATTCGGTCTGGGCGGGCGTTTCTCAGTCGCCTGAGATGTACGCCCTGCAGGCTGAGATCGAACGGATCTGCCAGCGCATCGGCCTGCCGCCGGATCCGCGCAAATTCACGCCGCACGTGACGCTGGCCCGGCTGAAATCCTCGCGGCTCGACGATGTCGTGCAATATCTGAGTGGGCGTGGCAACTTCCACACCGCGACCTTCACGGCGCCGCGTTTCGTGCTGCTTTCATCGCGCGAATCGGTCGGCGGCGGGCCCTATCTCACCGAGGAAGTGTTCCCGCTGCACGAAGTACGTTCGGGGACCAGCGTTTCGAGCAGGCTGCTGCAGCCGGTCAAGAGCTTGGTATAGAGCAGCTCGAAACCTTCCGGACCGCCATCATAGGGGTCGGCAATGTCCTCCCCGTTCCCAGCGCGATATCGCCGAACAGCTGGATGTTCGCCTCGGGAGGGGCGATCCTGTTGAGTTCCGCAACATTGTCGCGGTCCATGGCGACGATCAGATCGACACTGACGAAATCGATCGAACGGATGCGCCGGGCGCGTTGCCCTGCTATGTCGATGCCATGGTTGCGGGCAACAGCGATCGAACGGCAGTCGGGCGGTTCACCTTCATCTCAGCCGCCGGTGCCGGCGGAATCGATCGTGAAACGATCGGTCAGCCTCGCCTCGGCGGCAAGGTGGGTAAAAATTCCCTCCGCAAGCGGAGAACGGCATATATTGCCCATGCAAACGAAAAGGATGCTGATGTCTTTCATCGGTGACCTGCTGACAGATGAGAGGACCATGGCATGAAACAGGAAAGACTGGAACGGGCGGCGGCCGAGGCACGACTGGCTGAGCTTTCAGGCTGGGCGCTCAACGATGCGGCCTCTTCAATCTCGAAAACGTTCAAGTTTTCAAATTTCATCGAGGCCTTCGGCTTCATGACGCAGGCAGCGATTACGGCCGAGAAACTCAACCACCATCCCGAATGGTTCAACGTCTATTCCCGGGTGGATGTGACGCTGAACACGCATGATGCCGGCGGGCTGACGGAACTGGATTTCAAGCTCGCCAGGGCGATGGACAAGGCGGCGGCACGCGGTGCCGTTTGAAACGAGCGCTGATTGAAAGCCGAAGCGCCATCACCATATGTTCGCATGGACGAAAGGATGTCAGGAATGGACGAGGTCAAATTCGGGGAAATCCTGCTGCCGGGCGACGAGGACACCCAGAGCCGGCGGGAGGAAACCGTACGGCAGAAGTTCTGGCCGACCTTCCGCCGGGCCGTGCGCCAGATTCCCTTTTCGCGCGACGTCGTCGCAGGTTTCTACTGTGCGCTCGATCCGCAGACGCCGACCAAGGTGCGCGGCGTGCTGCTGGCCGCGCTGGCATACTTCGTCATGCCGATAGACATGATCCCGGATATTTTCGCTGTTATCGGCTTTTCTGACGACATCGCCGTGCTTTCCGCCGCCTTCGCCATGGTGCGCGGTCATATCCGGCCGAACCATTACGACGCAGCGGACCGCGTCCTTGCCGACCGGCCTGCGGATACGATGAAAACGATTTGAAGGCCGCGGCGCGGTTCACCTGAGTTCCTGCTCGAGCATCTTGCGAAGCTTTCCAAACGCAAGCCGAATACGTGATTTCACCGTGCCGAGCGGCAGCCCGGTCGCTTCGGCTATCTCAGAATGCGATTGGCCGAGAAAGAAGGCTGCACGCAGCATATCGCGCTGTTCTTCGGACAGTTGCTCGACAGCGGCGCGCAGCTTGGCATCGCGATCGCCATTGGCGACGATTTCATCGGCACCGATCTCAGCCGGTGGCAGCAGGGTCGGGTCCGTTTCGTCGAAAGTGCGGGTGCTGGTGCGGCGCCGCAGATCGATGCGGCGGTTGCGGGCGATGCGAAAAAGCCAGGTCGACAGAGAAGATCGCGTCGCATCGTAGAGATAGGCCTTGTGCCAGAGCACGATCATGATCTCCTGGACCAGCTCTTCGGCCTCGCCTGATGTCATCTTCTGGCGCATCAGCCAGCTCTTCAGGCGCGGCGCGAAATAGTCGAACAGGATAGAAAAGGCCTGCTGGTCGCGATCATCCGCGACGGCCTTTGCGAGGGCAGCGAAACGCTGTCTTTCCTCGGCATCCATGTCGTCTCACCAGCCCCCTGCGGCGAAAATTTCGTCCCGGATTTCCAAAGTCTTAATGAGGTACAGCGGATTTTTGAAAGGTCAAACTGTTGCCTGAATCTTTGTGTCTTAAGTTCAGCCGAACGGCCAGTCGGTGCCATCGGCGCACCGCAGCCGATTTCGGCAAGGGGCAAAGGTGGTAGTCGAGCTGAAATGACACAGGCACATACAAATCGCAGCTATTGTTGACCATTTGGTAACCTGAATTAAGTCAAAATAAAGCAGATCGTGATTATGCGGCGCCCGCTATGATCGCTTCGGGCCTTGAATCGCAAGAACCGGCAGGAATCCATGTTTGTAAGAAGTATCGTATCCGCCCTCGCCCTCACCCTGACAATGGCCGGAGTGGCGGCAGCGCAGCAGGCCGCGCCGACCCGCATTCAGCAGTTCCAGGCATGGGGCGCCTATTCCTATAAGTCGGGCAATAGCACCGTGTGCTACGTGCTGTCCGTTCCAACGGCAAAGCAGCCAGCAAGCGTCGACCATGGCGACAATTTCTTCATCGTTTCGCAGCGGCCCGGCCAGAACATCTCCTACGAGCCGCAGGCGATGATGGGCTACACGGTGAAGGAAAATTCGAAGATCAATGTCGTCATCGACAACAAGACCTTCGTCATGTTTACCAAGGACAAGGCGGGCTGGGTCGAGAATGCTGCCCAGGAGCC
Organism: Rhizobium sp. NLR8a; assembly: GCF_019685235.1. Taxonomy (NCBI): domain Bacteria; kingdom Pseudomonadati; phylum Pseudomonadota; class Alphaproteobacteria; order Hyphomicrobiales; family Rhizobiaceae; genus Rhizobium; species Rhizobium sp. NLR8a. Next base: position 87,710 of record NZ_JABDWI010000005.1, on the reverse strand, counting down.
GGCCCTCGTCGCGGCGATGAAGACCGGCCATTCGATGACCGTCAATGCGGTTTCGCGCAAAGGCACCGGCACGTCCTACAGCTATTCGCTGTCGGGCATCTCGGCTGCGCTCAAGCAGATCGAAAGCTGCAAGTAAGCGGGACTTTCAGTCACAAAGTTTCAAGAGCCGGCCTTGTGCCGGCTCTTGCCGTTTAGGTCTCTGCTGTATGCATGTCGTTTTTCCAAAACCGCTTCACACTTTTGGGCGACATGCATTAGTGACGCGCGGGCAAAATAATGCTAAAGGCCGCGCAAACAGCGGACAGATCGCGATATCAGTCGCCGTCCGCCATCAATTTCTGCCAATGTGCCGTCATGCCTCCGCAAGTCTTCCGGATCAGATCCCGAAGTCCGCGGCTTGCGGAACGGTTACGTGTTCGAATTCGGGGTCAGAAGCCTATGTCCGTCATGGATGCGATCGTCATCAACAAACCTCAGGCCGCGCGCCCGTCTTCCGGCGCCGAGAAGCCGTCGTTGATCGGGCTCTCCCGGGAGGAAATGGCGGCGGCGCTCCGGGAAAAAGGCGTGCCCGAAAAGCAGATCAAGATGCGCATCTCGCAGCTCTGGAATTGGATCTATGTGCGCGGCGTCTCCGATTTCGACTATATGACCAATATCGCCAAGGATCTGCGTGAAATGCTGAAGACGCATTTCACCATCGCGCGTCCGGAAATCGTCGAGGAGCAGGTCTCGAACGACGGCACGCGCAAATGGCTGCTGCGTTTTCCCGCGCGGGGCGCGGGCCGCCCGGTCGAGATCGAGGCCGTCTACATTCCGGAAGAGGGCCGCGGCACGCTCTGCATCTCAAGCCAGGTCGGCTGCACGCTGACCTGTTCCTTCTGTCATACCGGTACACAGCGCCTGGTGCGCAACCTGACGGCGGAGGAAATTCTGTCGCAGTTGCTGCTCGCTCGCGACCGGCTCGGCGACTTCCCAGATCGTGAAGCGCCGCAAGGCACGATCATGCCTGCCGAGGGCCGCAAGGTCAGCAATATCGTCATGATGGGCATGGGCGAGCCGCTCTATAATTTCGACAGCGTCAAGCAAGCGCTGCTGATCGCCACGGATGGCGACGGCCTGTCGCTGTCCAAACGCCGCGTGACGCTTTCCACCTCCGGCGTCGTGCCGGAGATCTTCCGCACCGGCGAGGAGATCGGCGTCATGCTGGCGATCTCGCTGCATGCGGTGCGCGACGACCTGCGCGATATTCTGGTGCCGATCAACAAGAAGTACCCGCTGAAGGAACTGATCGACGCCTGCAAGGCCTATCCGGGCCTTTCCAATGCCCGGCGCATCACCTTCGAATATGTGATGCTGAAGGACGTCAACGACAGCCTCGAAGACGCGAAGGGTTTGATCAAGCTCCTGAAAGGCGTGCCGGCGAAGATCAACCTCATTCCGTTCAATCCCTGGCCCGGCACCAATTACCAGTGTTCGGATTGGGAGCAGATCGAAAAGTTCGCCGATTTCATCAATTCGGCCGGTTACGCTTCGCCGATCCGCACACCGCGCGGCCGCGACATCCTTGCCGCCTGCGGCCAGCTGAAATCGGAATCCGAACGCATGCGCAAGACCGAGCGCCTGGCCTTCGAGGCAATGATGATCGCCAATCACGGCGCCGACGACTGATCAGCAAGTTTGATCCTCGCTACAATTCTCCTGCATTGATTTAAGCATGCGCTTTTCCTAATAGTGCCGCCAAAATCATTCAGGAGGACATCCATGCGCCCGATTTTGCTCGCTCTTGCCGCCACTTTGGCCCTTTCCCTGCCCGCCAAGGCCGATAATGTGACCGTTGCCGTCACTGCGATCGTCGAGCATCCCGCGCTCGATGCCGCCCGCAAGGGCGTTCTCGACGTGCTGACGTCGGCGGGCTACAAGGAAGGCGAGAACCTGAAATTCATGTTCGAATCGGCGCAGGGCAATCCGGCGACGGCAGCCCAGATTGCCCGTCAGTTCGCCGGCGACGAGCCCAACGTGATCGTCCCCATTTCCACGCCGTCGGCCCAGGCCGTCGTCTCGGCGACGCGCGACATTCCTGTCGTCTTCACGGCCGTCTCCGATCCGCTCGGCGCCCAGCTCGTCAAGAACATGGACAAGCCGGGCGGCAACGTCACCGGCCTTTCCGACATGTCGCCCGTCGGCGAGCACCTGGCGCTGATCAAGGAAATCCTGCCGAAGGTGAAGACGATCGGCTATCTCTACAACTCCGGCGAGGCGAATTCGGTTTCGCTGCTCGCCGTGCTGAAGGCCGAAGCCGAAAAGGCCGGCCTGACGGTGGTCGAATCGGCCGCGACCAAATCGGCCGAGGTTCAGGGTGCCGCCCGCGCCCTCGTCGGCCGCGCCGATGCCATCTATATTCCGACCGACAACACGATCATCTCCGCGCTCGAGGGCGCCGTTGCGGTTGCCGAAGAGAGCAAGTTGCCGCTCTTCACCGCTGATACGGATTCGGTTTCGCGCGGTTCGATCGCCGCGCTCGGCTTCAATTATTACGACGTCGGCAAGCAGACGGGCGAGATCGTCGTGCGCGTCCTGAAGGGCGAAAACCCGGGCGACATCGCGGTCAAGACCGCCGCCGGCAGCGATCTCGTCGTCAACAAGGCGGCTGCGGCCAAGATGGGCGTCACCCTGCCCGAGAGCGTGCTTTCACGCGCCAACAAGGTCATCGAATAAGCGCTCATCGTCGCATCAACCATTCACATTCAGCCGCTCCCGTTTGCACGGGGGCGGCTGAAGTATTAAAAGGCTGCGGTTTCGCGACGGGCGGAACGAAAACAAAAGGGGCTGAAAGCCTTGAGCCAAATCGCATTCTGGGGGGCCGTCGAGCTCGGCCTGGTCTATTCCTTCGTCGCCCTCGGCGTCTATCTCGCCTTCCGCGTCCTCGATTTTCCTGACCTCACGGTAGACGGTTCCTTTCCGCTCGGTGCGGCGGTTACCGCGGTGCTGATCATTGCCGGCGTCAATGCCTGGCTCGCGGCGCTGATTGCGATGGCGGCGGGTGCGGCGGCCGGCATGGTGACGGCGCTACTCAACGTGCGCTTCAAGATCCTCAACCTGCTCGCCTCGATCCTGACGATGATCGCGCTGTTTTCGGTCAATCTGCGGGTGATGGGAAAACCGAACGTCGCCCTCATCAATGCCGATACGATGATCAGCCCGTTTTTCGGCCATGGCCTGCGTGATTTCTACGTGCGGCCGCTCTTCGTCGGCGTTCTGGTTATTGTCGCGCTGATCATTGTCTGGCGCTTCCTCGACAGCGATGCCGGGCTTGCGATGCGCGCCACCGGCGCCAATGCCCGCATGGCCCGCGCCCAGGGCGTCGACACCAGCCGGCAGATCTATCTCGGCATGGCGATCTCGAACGCGCTGGTGGCGTTCGGTGGCGCCTTGTTTGCCCAAACCAACGGATTTGCCGACGTCACTTCGGGCGTCGGCACGATCGTCGTCGGTCTTGCCGCCGTCATCATCGGCGAGACGCTGCTCGGACGCCGGGGCCTGCTGATCGCCCTCGTCGGCTGCGTGCTCGGCTCGATCCTCTATCGCATCGCCATCCAGCTGGCGCTGTCGAGCGACGTCATCGGCCTGCAGGCCTCCGATCTCAATTTCGTGACGGCGGTGCTCGTCACCTTCGCGCTCATTCTCCCCCGTCTTCGCCGAGGTGCCGCATCGTGATCAGCGTCAAGGATATCAAGGTCGTCTTCGGACGCGGCACGCCGCTGCAGAAGCAGGCTCTGAACGGCGTCAGCCTGACCATCGAACAGGGCTCCTTCGTCACCGTCATCGGCTCCAACGGCGCCGGCAAATCGACGCTGCTCGGCGTGCTCGCCGGCGATGTCATCCCGAGTGAGGGACAGGTGCTGATCGGCAAGAGCGAGGTGACGCGCAAATCGACGGCAGCGCGCGCCGGCCTGGTGGCGCGCGTCTTCCAGGATCCGCTGACTGGCAGCTGCGGCTCGTTGTCGATCGAAGAGAATCTTGCTCTGGCGGCCCGGCGCGGCGAAAAGCGCGGGCTTGTGCCGGCGCTTGGCGGCAAACGTCGGGACTATTTCAAGGAACGGATCGCCGAGCTTAATCTCGGGCTGGAAAATCGGCTGAAGGATCGCATGGATCTGCTCTCGGGCGGGCAGCGGCAGGCCGTGTCGCTCGTCATGGCGACACTTGCAGGCTCCGAGGTGCTCCTGCTCGACGAACATACGGCGGCGCTCGATCCCGGCATGGCTGAGTTCGTGATGGACCTCACGCAGAAGATCGTTGCCGAGCGCAAGCTGACGACGATGATGGTAACGCATTCCATGCGCCAAGCGCTGGATTACGGCCATCGCACGATCATGCTTCATGGCGGCGAGATCGTTCTCGACGTGGCGGGTGACAGCAGGAAGGACCTGCAGGTCGAGGATCTGATCGCCATGTTCCGCAAGATGCGCGGCCAGACACTCGATGATGACGCTTTGCTGATCGGCTGAGCCGATAGCGGCCTATCGCGCTTGGGTGAGCAGGATTTTGGCGGCGAAGACCGAGAAGACGCCGGCGAAGGTATAGTCCATGCCGCGCAGAACCTTCTTGTTGTTCTGCAGCCAGGACGCCAGCCAATCGGCGGCGAGGATCACGCTGGCATTGACCGGCATGCCGATCAGGATGAAGCAAAATCCGAGAAACAGCAGTTTCTGCGTAACGGCGGGATCGCCGGCGCTGACGAATTGCGGCAGGAAGGTCATGAAGAAAATGATGACCTTGGGGTTTAGAAGATTGACCCAGAAGCCGGATGAGATGTTGGCAAACGCGGTCCCCTTCTGCGTCTCGACCTTGGCGACCGTAAGTTTCGATCCGAAGCGGATCGCCTGTACTGCGAGCCAGAACAGATAGGCCGCGCCGCCGGTCTTCAGGATCAGGAAAGCCGTTGGTGAGGCAGTGATCAGCGCCGAGATGCCGAAGGCGACCAGCATGGTGTGGACGACGATGCCGAGGCTGGTGCCGACGACGACGAAGAGGGCAGACTTCTTTCCTTGGGCCAGCGCGCGGCTGATCGACAGCGTCATGTCGGGGCCGGGCGTCGCGGCAAGGAGGAGCGTCGCGGCGGCAAAGGCCAGAAGTGTTGGCAGGCTGGGCACGAAATCCATGGCACTCTCTGCAAGCCGGAAAAAACCTGACGATCTCTAATCCGGCTTTCAGAAAATTACCAATCAAACCTCCTGATGGCGACGATCACTTCTGCTCCAGGAAGGCCTTGAATTTGTCGGCATAGTCCTTGTGCCAGCGCGACAGCGGCGGGCGGTTCTCGATGATGTCGCCGGCCGCCCAGGCCATGCGGCGTTCATCGACCGGGCGGGTGACGTCGTTGTCCGGGCAGAGGATATAGAAATCGCCGCGTTCCAGGCTCTCGACCATGAAGTCGACGGTCTGTTCCGGTGTCCAGGCGCCAGCCGGCTTTTCCGCGCGGTCACCCTTGGTGAGGCCAGTGAAGACGAAGCCGGGGATCAGCAGGTGCGCCGAGATTTTTGACCCCGCGGTGTTGCGAAGCTCGTGTTCGAGCGCTTCGGTAAAGACTTTAACGCCAGCCTTGGAGATATTGTAGGCGGGATTGCCCGGTGGCGTGGTGATGCCCTGCTTGGAGCCGGTATTGATGATCAGGCCGGGCTCGCCATGGGACAGCATCTTCGGCCCGAAGACGCGTGTGCCGTTGACGACGCCCATCAGGTTGACGGCGAGGATATGGTCCCAATTGGCCTGCGGGCTGAAGATCGAGGTTTCCGGACCGATACCGGCATTGTTCATCAACACGTGGACGCGGCCAAAACGCTGGAGCACGGCGCGTTCCAGCGCCTCCAGGGAGTCGCGGCTGGCGACGTCGGTCTCGACCGCCATCACATCCTCTTCGCCGGCAATGGCCTTGAGTTCGTCGGCGGCGTTAGCCAGCCGGTCGCCGCCGAGATCGGCGATGACGACGCTCATGCCGCGCCCGGCAAAGTACTTCGCCGCCGCAAGCCCGATGCCGGAAGCGCCGCCGGTGATGACGGCAACATTGGACTTTGTGAAAATGTCTTGAATATTCGTCACGGGGACAGCCCCTCCTCGAGCGTTGTTCGCACGCAGCCGAATATGGGCGCCGCTTTCGCAGTGTCAAACGCTATCGGCGCCTCAGCGATCGCACTTGCCCTTGCGTCACGCGCCAATCTCGCTAAAAGTGCCGCGACACCGGGTTTTCGCCGGCCTTATGCAACGGACCTCATCATCATGGCATCATACAAAGACGTGAAGAAAGTCGTGCTCGCCTATTCCGGCGGCCTCGACACCTCGATCATCCTGAAGTGGCTGCAGACGGAACTCGGCGCCGAAGTCGTCACCTTCACCGCCGATCTCGGCCAGGGCGAGGAGCTGGAGCCGGCGCGCAAGAAGGCCGAGATGCTCGGCATCAAGGAGATCTACATCGAGGACGTCCGCGAGGAATTCGTCCGCGATTTCGTCTTCCCGATGTTCCGTGCCAACGCCGTTTACGAGGGCGTCTATCTGCTCGGCACCTCGATCGCCCGTCCGCTGATCTCAAAGCATCTGATCGATATCGCCCATAAGACCGGCGCCGATGCGATCGCCCACGGCGCGACCGGCAAGGGCAACGATCAGGTTCGCTTCGAGCTCTCCGCCTATGCCCTGAACCCCGACATCAAGATCATCGCGCCCTGGCGCGATTGGGCGTTCAAGAGCCGCACGGAGCTGCTGGCCTTTGCTGAACAGCACCAGATCCCGGTCGCCAAGGACAAGAAGGGTGAAGCTCCCTTCTCTGTCGACGCCAACCTTCTGCATTCATCTTCCGAGGGCAAGGTTCTCGAGGACCCTGCTCAGGAGGCACCGGAATATGTGCATATGCGCACGATCTCCCCGGAAGCAGCGCCCGACAAGGCGACGACAATCAAGGTCGGCTTCCGCAAGGGCGATGCCGTGTCGATCAACGGTGTCGAGATGTCGCCGGCGACGCTGCTCGCCACGCTCAACACCTACGGCCGCGACAACGGCATCGGCCGTCTCGATCTCGTCGAGAACCGCTTCGTCGGCATGAAGTCGCGCGGCGTTTACGAAACGCCCGGCGGCACGATCCTGCTCTCGGCGCATCGCGCTATTGAATCGATTACGCTCGACCGGGGTGCCGCCCATCTCAAGGATGAGATCATGCCGCGTTACGCCGAGCTGATCTATTACGGTTTCTGGTTCTCGCCGGAGCGCGAGATGCTGCAAGCGCTGATCGACAAGAGCCAGGAGCATGTCGAAGGCGAAGTGACGCTGAAGCTCTACAAGGGCAACGTCATGATCATCGGCCGCGAGAGCGAAAAGTCCCTTTACTCCGACAAGCTCGTCACTTTCGAGGACGACCAGGGCGCCTACGATCAGAAGGACGCGGCCGGCTTCATCAAGCTCAACGCACTGCGCCTGCGCACGCTCGGAAAGCGCAACCTCGCGAAGTAATCGCGGAATTCGTCTTCGGACGGACATCGGCCCGCCGGCATCGCCGCGCGGGCTTTTTATTGAATGAGTGGCAAGCGCGCCAATACCTCTCGGGGCATCCAAGATGACCGGATTGCCCCAACGACGCTCATCAATCGTCGCTGTTCGCGCGCCATCGCCTGCGTCCAGGTCTTGCCGATACCCTCTCCGCCAACAGTCAACAACTCCAGTTGACATGATCGTAAAATGGCGTCACTAGAAGCGACATTAATACATCATGAGAGACACAATGTCCCAACAGTCGCCCACACGAAAGTATAGTTCCCCCTTACGGGAATCGCAGGCCCAGGAAACACGGGAGCGCATCCTGCGCGCCACCTCAGACCTTCTCAACGGCAATGCGTTCGCGGACATTTCCATGGACGATGTTGCGCGGTCTGCCGGGGTGGAGAGGCGAACGGTGTTTCGGCATTTTGCAACGAAGGAAGCGCTGTTCGACGCGTTCTGGGTCTACATTAACCAGAACATGAATGCGGCGACCCTGCCAACGACCCTGGAGGAGCTTCTTCGCTCGCCCCTCGACGCCTTTCCGCAGTTCGACAAGAACGAAGGTATCATTCGCGCCAGCCTTCATACGCCCACGGGTCACGCCATGCGGATGCGGACGGTCAAGACACGGCGCGTTGCGTTCCGGACGTGCCTCGAAGACGCCAATCTGGATATAAATTCCAAGAGCGCCCGCAAGGTCGAGGCGCTCTTCCACCTTCTCTACAGCGCCAGCGCCTGGGAAACGCTTAAAGACTACGGCGGATTGACGGGGAAGGACGCGGGACAGGTCGCGTCCTGGGCGATGCAGGCGCTGTTGAAGGCTGCCGAGACTGACGAGAACTGATCACACACATGCCGGCAAGAGCCGGCCCGACGATGGAGCCGATAATGGATCAAGCATTCAAGACACGAGAGACCGCGGACGTCCTTTGGGTCATTCGCGACAAGGTGCAGTTCATGGGCGAAGTGCCGGAGAAGGGCTTGTCGATCCTGGAGGTGACCGTGCCTCCCGGTTCCGGTACGCCGCCGCACAAGCACGAATCCGTGGAGATATTCCGGGTCCTGAGCGGTGAGATCACTTTCACGGTGTTCGACAGCGTACCTCCCTCGCAGATGGTCGCGCGGACCGGCGACGTTCTCACCCTGCGGTCCTTCCAGCCGCACAATTATGCCAACACCGGAAGCCTTCCCGCCCAGATGATCGCAGTCGTGGAAGATTCGATGAGCCACTTCTTCCGCGACATCGGCCAGAGCGAAGTTCCGCCGGATGGCCCCCCTTCGGCGGAGGAAATCGGCGCGGTATTGGCGGCGTGCCAGAGGCACGGAATTGAGGTCCTGGGCACCTGATGGGTGACCGGGCGACGTCGCATCCGTCGCCCGGCCGACGGCGACCCGTTGCGGAAGCGCCCCGGACGCGGCGCCGGGCTCGAGCCCGGCCGATGCCAACCGGACGGTGATGACGACATGCAGATTGCGATTGGAGCGGTTCAGATTCTCACGGAGCGCAGAACCGCTCTGACCTTTTCATGGCCGTGTCATCGCCCTTGACGGATGCCTGCCATCGCTTAGTCTGCTCCGGTCATTCTTCGGAGCATGTCCATGACGCAGTCCCTGCTCTTCGGCGCCTTTCTGGCGGCGCTGTTCTATGTGCTCATACCAGGCCCCGCCTTTCTGCAACTGCTCGGCATCGGCGCCGGGCAGGGGCGCAAGGCCGGCGCCTTGTTCATGATGGGGCATCTGGTCGGGGATCTCATCTGGTCGTCGCTGGCGCTGATTGCGATCGTCGGCGCCAAGACGATCGGAACCTTCGTCTTCGATCTGCTCGGGCTCGCCTGCGGTTTCTACCTCGCCTGGATCGGCTGGGGCGCCGTCAATGCCAAGCCAAAAGCGGATGGGCAGGCGCTTGTCGTGATCGAGCGGCCGTTCCGGCGTGGCCTGATTTTCGGGGTCACCAACCCGAAGGGGTACCCGGTGGCGCTTGCCACCTTCACGGCGCTGGTCGCGGGCTCGGCCGGTGCACTCGATTTCGAGGCGCTGCCGGTGCTTCTCGCTGTGTCCTTCCTGGGTTTCGTGACCGCCGACATCATCCTGATCGGCGTCATTGGCGCGGGTGCGGTGCGGCGCTTCTATCGCGCCCATGAGCGGCTGATCGTGCGCTCGTCCGGCGTCCTGTTCATGGGCTTTGCCGCCCAGGCGCTATGGCACGCCACGCCCGGTCTCATCGGTTGGCGCAAGGCCTAACTGCGATCATGCATTCAAGAAACTGACGATCGATTTCAGCGTCTGAACCTCATGAGGATCGCCGATCGACATGGCGACCTGCAGCTGGTTCTTGTAATAATCGAGGAAATTGAAACTCGTGCCGTCGGTGACGCCGGAGAGATCGATGATATTGCCTAGCGGATCGATCGCATGCATCGGCAGCGGTTCCGAAATCGCGGCGTAAGTGTTCTGGTCGATCAGGCCGCTATCGAAGCTTTGGCGGGCGTAGTTGCGCAGCTCGCCGGGGCTGACCGCGGTGAAATCCGGCCCTTGGTCGAGATTATCTTCGATGTGGAACGAGACCGGAGCCGGAGCCTTGGTCTCGATTTGAATATCGCCTGTCTTCGAATTTCTTGCGTTATTAGGGTTGTTTTTAAATAGCAAACTCTGAGAAGACCGCAGGGAAAAAATTTCCATGGCGCATGTCCCCTGGCAGGAAGATCACCGGGAAACTAGCGCTTGTGGGTGATTCGCGTCAATCGTTAACAAACGGTTAATTTTCAACTGTGAAATCTTGCCCACCGGCTGACGTGCGTCAGATCGCCGAATGAGACAAAAGCCCATCGCGACGACATACCAATTCCGTGACGGCTCTCCTATATTGACCATCCCGCATACCAAAAGGAATTCTCCGATGGCTTCTCCCCACGATTTCAATCCGGCGCTCATCAACTGGGACGCTCTCCACGGCCTGCCACGGTTCGATGCCATCGATGACGGCGATTTTTCCGCCGCTTTCGACGCCGCACTCGCCGCGCACGAGCAGGAGATCGACGAGATTGCCGGAAACAGTGATGCGCCGACATTCGACAATACGGTGGTGGCGCTGGAGATTGCCGGCGATGCGCTCTCGCGCGTCTCGGCGTTGTTCTGGAACAAGGCCGGCGCCCATACCAACGATGTAATCCAGGCGCTGGAGCGGGAGATCTCGCCGAAGCTGTCGCGCCACTATTCGAAGATCGGCATGAATGCCCCGCTTTTTGCCCGCATCGACACGCTCTGGGAGAAGCGCGAAAGCCTCGGCCTGACGCTCGAACAGACACGCGTGCTCGAACGCCATTGGAAGGGCTTCGTCAAGTCGGGCGCCAAGCTCGAAAAGGCCGAGCAGGAGAAACTTGCCGCGATCAACGAAAGGCTTGCCGGCCTCGGCACCCGATTCGGCCAGAACGTGCTGGCCGACGAAAAGGCCTGGGCGCTCATGCTTTCCGACGGCGCCGAGCTTGCCGGGCTGCCGGAATTCCTGCGCGACGCGATGGCGGCGGCGGCGCGCGAACGCGGCGAGGAGGGCAAATATGCTGTGACGCTGTCGCGCTCGATCATCGAGCCGTTCCTGACCTTTTCGGAGCGCCGAGATCTGCGCGAACAGGCTTTTAATGCGTGGGTGGCGCGCGGCGCAAACGGCGGGGAAACCGACAACCGCGCCGTCATCAAGGAAACGCTGGCGCTGCGCCATCAGGTGGCGAAGCTGCTCGGCTACGGCAATTTCGCCGAGCTGAAACTCGACAACACGATGGCGAAGACGGCAGATGCGGTGAACGGCCTTTTGAAAGCCGTCTGGGCGCGGGCGGTCAAACGCGCCGGCGAGGAAGAGATCGACATCGCGGCGCTGATCGCCGAGGAGGGCCGGAACCACGAGGTGATGCCCTGGGACTGGCGCCACTACGCCGAAAAGATCCGAGCCCGGAAGTTCGATTTTTCCGAGGCCGAGCTCAAGCCCTATCTGCAGCTCGAAAAGATCATCGACGCCTGCTTCGATGTGGCCGGCCGGCTGTTCGGCATTCGCGCGGTCGAGAAGAAGGGTGTCGCGGCCTATCACCCCGACGTCAGGGTGTTCGAAATCAGGGATCGGGACGACAGGCTGGTCGCCCTCTTCCTCGGCGACTATTTCGCTCGTAGTTCGAAACGCTCAGGCGCCTGGATGAGCTCACTGCAATCGCAGCACAAGCTGCAACTGAAGAACGGCCGCCGCGGCGAGTTGCCGATCATCTACAATGTCTGCAATTTCGCCAAACCCGCCGAGGGCAAGCCGGCGCTGCTGTCGCTCGACGACGCCCGCACGCTGTTTCATGAATTCGGCCATGCGCTGCACGGCATGCTTTCAAACGTCACCTATCCCTCGGTTTCCGGCACCGGCGTCTCGCGGGATTTCGTGGAGTTGCCCTCGCAGCTCTACGAGCATTGGCTGACGGTTCCCGCCATCCTCAAGGAATATGCCGTGCATTTCGAGACAGGCGAGCCGATGCCGCAGGCGCTCCTCGACAAGGTGCTGGCGGCCCGCACCTTCAATGCCGGTTTCAACACCGTCGAATTCACCTCGTCGGCGCTCGTCGATATGGCGTTTCACACGCGACAGGCCGTCGACGATCCGATGGCGGTGCAGGCGGAGGTGCTGGCCGAGATCGGCATGCCGAAGTCGATCGTCATGCGCCATGCCACACCGCACTTTCAGCACATCTTCTCCGGCGGTTATTCGGCCGGCTATTATTCCTACATGTGGTCGGAAGTTCTCGACGCCGATGCCTTCGCCGCCTTCGAGGAGACGGGCGACGCTTTCAACGGCGAGATGGCGCGCAAGCTCAAGGAAAATATCTATTCCACCGGCGGTTCGGTTGATCCCGAGGATGCCTATAAGGGCTTCCGCGGCAAGCTGCCGAGGCCGGATGCTATGCTGGTCAAAAAGGGACTCGCCACCTTCGAGGAATTGACAGGCAGCGACGCTTAAGACAGTTTGATGACAGAGAAGCGAGCGGCATGGCGGCAGCCATGCCGCAGCTTTCGCGCGCGACCCCCTTTCGCAATCGCGAAAAAACCGGTAAGAGCGCGCCAAACGTAAATGGCGCGTCCACTTGGCGTAGCGCCCCAGCCTCAGAGATTATGACATATGGCACTTCGCAACATCGCGATCATCGCGCACGTTGACCATGGCAAGACCACTCTCGTTGACGAGCTTCTGAAACAGTCCGGCTCCTTCCGCGAGAACCAGCGCGTCATGGAACGCGTGATGGATTCCAACGACATCGAAAAAGAGCGCGGCATCACCATTCTCGCCAAGGCGACCTCCATCGAATGGAAGGACACGCGCATCAACATCGTCGACACGCCCGGCCACGCCGACTTCGGTGGTGAAGTCGAGCGCATTCTCTCGATGGTGGACGGCGCGATCGTTCTCGTGGACGCTGCCGAGGGCCCGATGCCGCAGACCAAGTTCGTTGTCGGCAAGGCCCTGAAGGTCGGCCTGCGTCCGATCGTTGCCATCAACAAGATCGACCGTCCCGACGCCCGCGCCGACGAAGTCGTCAACGAAGTCTTCGACCTTTTCGCCGCCCTCGATGCGACCGACGAGCAGCTCGACTTCCCGATCCTTTACGGTTCCGGCCGCGCCGGCTGGATGAACTACGATCCGGCAGGCCCGAGCGACGAAGGCCTCGCACCGCTGCTCGACCTCGTCGTCAAGCACGTGCCCGAGCCGAAGGTTGAGGAAGGTCCGTTCCGGATGATCGGCACGATCCTCGAAGCCAACAACTTCCTCGGCCGCATCATCACCGGCCGCATCGCGTCCGGTTCGATCAAGCCGAACCAGGCCGTCAAGGTTCTCGGCCAGGACGGCAAGCTGATCGAACAGGGCCGTATTTCCAAGATCCTCGCCTTCCGCGGCATCGAGCGCCAGCCGATCGAGGAAGCGCATGCGGGCGACATCGTCGCCATTGCCGGCCTTTCCAAGGGTACGGTCGCCGACACCTTCTGCGATCCGTCGGTGACGGAAGCCCTGAAGGCGCAGCCGATCGACCCGCCGACCGTCACCATGTCCTTCATCGTCAATGACTCGCCGCTTGCCGGCACCGAAGGCGACAAGGTGACGAGCCGTGTCATCCGCGACCGCCTGTTCAAGGAAGCCGAAGGCAACGTCGCCCTCAAGATCGAGGAAAGCGCCGATAAAGATTCGTTCTTCGTCTCCGGCCGTGGCGAACTCCAGCTCGCCGTTCTGATCGAAAACATGCGCCGCGAAGGCTTCGAGCTTGCCGTTTCGCGTCCGCGCGTCGTCATGCACAAGGACGAGAGCGGCCAGCTCCTGGAGCCGATCGAGGAAGTTCTGATCGACGTCGATGAAGAACATTCCGGCGTCGTCGTGCAGAAGATGTCCGAGCGCAAGGCAGAGATGGTCGAGCTTCGCCCGTCGGGCGGCAACCGCGTCCGTCTGGTGTTTTACGCGCCGACCCGCGGCCTGATCGGCTATCAGTCGGAACTGCTGACGGATACGCGTGGTACGGCGATCATGAACCGCCTGTTCCACAGCTACCAGCCCTACAAGGGTGAGATCGGCGGCCGCGTCAACGGCGTGCTGCTCGCCAACGAAGCCGGTGAAGCCGTTGCTTACGCCCTGTTCAACCTGGAAGACCGCGGCCCGATGATCATCGACGCCGGCGAAAAGGTCTATATGGGCATGATCATCGGCATTCACACGCGTGACAACGACCTCGAAGTCAACGTGCTGAAGGGCAAGAAGCTGACCAACATCCGCGCCGCCGGCAAGGACGAAGCCGTCAAGCTGACCCCGCCGATCCGCATGACGCTGGAGCGCGCGCTCTCATGGATCCAGGAAGACGAACTCGTCGAGGTCACGCCGAAGTCCATTCGCCTGCGGAAGATGTATCTCGACGCCAACGACCGCAAACGGTTCGAAAAGACCAAGGCGGCTCTCTAAGAGCCCAGTCGTTCCCCCTTTCAAACCCCGGCCTTCGAGCCGGGGTTTTTTATTGTGCGCTGCGCTGATTCCGACTTGTGACAATCGTTAAAAAAGCGTTAAATTTTATCCGTCGTCCACATATCAAGTCTGTGGGCAATCGATCACGATGCGCTCGCCGCATATGGTTAATTGCCTGCGGCAGGACCAGAGTAAACGTTATGAAGACGTTGTCGATCGATGTCCGGCGGGCCGAACCGCACGATGCCCGAGCCATTTCGGAAACGCACAGGCTCGCCTGGCAACACACCTATGCGGGCATCATTCCGCATCGCGCGCTGACGCAGATGATCGAGCGACGCGGCGAAAATTGGTGGCGCAAGGCAACACGCGGACCCGCGACGTTGCTGGTTCTCGATGTGGCAGGGACAGTCGCCGGTTATGCGACGCTCGGTCTCAACCGTGCCCGCGCCCTGCCGCAGGAAGGTGAAATCTATGAGCTTTATCTTCGCCCCGAATATCAGGGAATCGGTCTCGGCCACATGCTGTTCGGCGAGGCGCGCCGGCTGTTGAAGTCGCTCGGCTGCAACGGGCTGGTCGTCTGGTGCCTTGAAGAAAACGAGGCCGCCAGCCGCTTCTACCGCCATCATGGCGGGACCGATTTCTGCGAAGGCATGGAAAATTTCGATCACAAGCAGTTGAAGAAGATCGGTTTCATCTGGAACTGATCGGCCTGCTCGAGCGTCGCACACCTCTCCTCTAAAGTTTTTGCGGCATCACGCCTGTGTCATCACGCATCGGTGATCTGCCGTGTTGCGTTGCGAGATGAAACTGATTATCTGGCTTCGAGCAATTCAACCCCGCGGGAGTATCCTATGCGCATCGACGCCATTTCAATCGGTAATAATCCACCTGAAGACGTCAACGTTATCGTCGAGGTTCCTGTTGGCGGTCATCCGATCAAGTATGAAATGGACAAGGATGCCGGCACGCTGGTCGTTGATCGTTTCCTCTACACGCCGATGACCTATCCGGGCAATTACGGTTTCGTACCACACACGCTGTCTGAAGATGGCGACCCGATCGACGTGCTGATCGCCAGCACCCGACCGCTGGTTCCGGGCTGCGTCATCAACGTGCGTCCGATCGGCGTCCTGAAGATGGAAGACAATTCCGGCAAGGACGAGAAGATCATTGCCGTGCCGTCGCCGAAGCTGACGCTGCGCTACGAGAAGGTGAAGGACTTTACCGATCTTCCGGAGATCACGCTGAAGCAGATCGAGCATTTCTTCGAGCACTACAAGGACCTGGAGCCCGGCAAGTGGGTGAAGATCTTCGGCTGGGGCGATTCCAAGGAAGCCGGCCAGCTCATCATCGAGGCCGTCGAGCGGGCCAAGAAGGCGAAGGGCTGAACCCTCAGCCCAATAACGCTTCGAGCTTTTTTACCAAATCCTCCGGGTCGCCCTCAATCCGGAGGATTTTTTTACGCGCCGTCTCGCCGGAGACGAGGCTGATGCTGGATTTCGGAATGCGCAGCGACCGGGCGATCAGAAGGATCAGCGCCTTGTTGGCCTTGCCCTTCTCGGGCACTGATGTGACGCGCGCCTTCAACAGGGTCTCGCCGTCGCCATCCGCTTCGACGCCATCGATCGCGTCACGCCCGCCATTCGGCGTCAACCGAACGGCCAGGCGCAGCTGATCGCCGGAAAATCTCCAGGGAGGGCTCAAGCGACCAGCGGGTATAGCGTAGTCCAAAGGAAGGTACGCAGGAAGAAGATGATCACCAGCAGGATGATCGGAGAAATATCGATGCCGCCGAGATTCGGAAGCAGACGGCGGATCGGCTTCAGCGCGGGTTCGGTGACATTGTAGAGGAACATGCCGACCGAATTGACGAACTGGTTGCTGGAATTGATGACGTTAAACGCATAGAGCCAGGAGAAAACGGCACTGGCAATCAGGATCCAGGTGTAAATATTCAAAACCAAATCAATGGTTTGAAACAAGGCAAACATCGTCGTCTCCAATTGGTTGTTGACAGACATGTAGACATTGGCGACTAAACGGGCAAGTGCCGTGTCGAAACGCATGGCAGATCATGTTTAACGGGCGGCCTCGCAGCCATTCCGGCGCGCCCGCTTCCTCGGACAGGGCCCCATGTCGTTTTCGCCTACCGGAGACCGTTTCGCCGCGTTTCGGCATTCGTCCTACACGCGTTTCTTCTTCGCGCGCTTTCTGCTTTCCTTCTCGCAACAGATCGTCAGCGTTGCCGTCGGCTGGCAGATGTACGACCAGACCGGCAAGGCGATCTATCTCGGCCTGATCGGGCTCGTACAGTTCCTGCCGTCGCTGCTGCTCATTCTCGTGACCGGTTCGATCGCCGATCGGCACAATCGCCGGGCCATCGCCGCTCTTTGCTCTCTGGTGAGCGCGCTCTGCACGCTGGCGCTGCTCGTCATGACGGCGACGGGAACCTTCGCGCCCTGGCCGGTCTTTGCGGTGCTTCTGATTTTCGGGATCGAGCGCGCCTTCATGTCGCCGGCGGTGCAGTCTCTCGCACCCAACCTCGTGCCCGAGCGCGCCCTTTCCAATGCGATCGCCTGGAATTCATCGTCCTGGCAGCTTGCGGCGATCACCGGGCCTGTAATCGGCGGCCTGCTCTATGGGGTCAGTGCGACGACCGCCTATACGGTGGCGGTCATCTTTTCCGTCCTCGGGGCGGCTCTCCTCTTCATGATCCCGAAGCCGGAACAGAAGACGACGGGTGAGGCGAAGAGCTGGGCGATGATCCTCGGCGGCTTCAGTTTCATCCGCGCCGAAAAAGTCGTGCTCGGCGCGATCTCGCTCGATCTCTTCGCCGTTCTGCTCGGCGGCGCCACGGCGCTGATGCCGATTTTCGCCCGCGATATTCTGACGCTTGGCCCTTGGGGCCTTGGACTGCTACGGGCAGCACCGGGGCTCGGCGCCATCGTCATGGCGATCTTCCTCGCCGCCTATCCGCTGAAACACCGCGCCGGCCTCTATATGTTCATCGGCGTCGCTCTGTTCGGTGTCGGCACCATCATCTTCGGCGCCTCGTCCAATACAGAAATTTCGATCGCAGCGCTGGCGCTGATGGGCGCGGCCGACATGGTGTCGGTCTATGTGCGCGAGAGCTTGATCGCGCTCTGGACGCCGGATCAGCTGCGCGGGCGGGTCAATGCGGTCAACATGGTCTTCGTCGGCGCTTCCAACGAACTTGGAGAGTTCAGGGCGGGCACGATGGCATCGGTCTTCGGCGCGGTGCCGGCAGTCGTCATCGGCGGGCTCGGAACACTGGCGGTCGCGGCGATCTGGGCTTCAAGTTTCCCGAAGCTGCGCAGGATCGACACGCTCGACGCGCCCGCCTGACCACTAAAACGGGATTATGCTCGCAGAGCGATAGACGGTGTCGCCTTCGCCGACTTTCCCTCGAAGACGAGATCGAGGAATTCTGTCAGCCAGGCTCTCAGCGGCGCGTCGAACAGCATGCGGCCTTCGAGGTGTTCGCGGCCCTGCTGGGCGTTCGGCAGAATGAAGCGATGCGCGCCGTGCACGACCCAGCGATGCATCATCACTCGGGTGAGTTCGGCATGGAACTGCAGGCCCCAGGCGTTGCCGTCGTAATGGAAGGCCTGGTTCGGGTAGGCATCGCCTTCGGCGAGCAGATCGGCGCCGTGTGGCAGCTCGAAACCTTCGCGGTGAAAATGATAGACCATCTTCGGCCAGTGCATCAGCAGGCGGCCTTTCTCGGTCGGGTGCAGCGGGTACCAGCCGATCTCCGTCGAGCCGTCGGCATTCGGCTGTACCTTGCCGCCGAGATGACGCACCAGCATCTGGGCCCCGAGGCAGATACCGAGAAAAGGGCGTTTTTCCCGTAGCGGAACCTCGATCCAGTCGATCTCCTTCTTGACGAAGTCATCCGGATCGTTTGCGCTCATCGGTCCGCCGAAGACGACGGCGCCGGCATGGTCTGCGAGCGTCGTCGGAAGCGGATCACCGAGGACCGGGCGACGGACATCGAGGCAGTAGCCTTTTTCGACCAGCAATTGCCCGACACGGCCGGCACTGGACCGCTCCTGATGCAGGACGATAAGGATCGGGCGCCGGTCGCGGCCCGGATTTTGCTCAGTCGGCATCATCTTGCGCAACCTGGATATCCGTGACCCTGGCGGCCGCCTCCTGCCGCTTCTGAATGCGTTCGCGTGAGGAGACGCCGAGCAGATCGGCGATACGCCAGATGACATGGTCTTCCATCTCGCTGCGCTCGCCATCGGCGTAAACGATGTCCCAGAGAATGCCGATCAGCTCCAGCCGTTGCTCGGTATCG
Organism: Rhizobium sp. NLR8a; assembly: GCF_019685235.1. Taxonomy (NCBI): domain Bacteria; kingdom Pseudomonadati; phylum Pseudomonadota; class Alphaproteobacteria; order Hyphomicrobiales; family Rhizobiaceae; genus Rhizobium; species Rhizobium sp. NLR8a. The sequence continues at coordinate 68,895 of NZ_JABDWI010000005.1, read as the reverse complement.
AGATGGCGTTTCAGGTCGGCGGTGAAGCGATAATAGTCGACGGCGGAGCTTTCGGCTTCGAGGCCGGCGGCCATCAAAGCATCGAGCTGCTTGCTGTCGAGCGAATACTGCTCCTTCAAGAGCTTGCGCAGCCGCTTCTTTTCACTAGCCTTGATCTGACCGTCGGCTTCCATCACCTGCATGCAGAGTGCTGCCACTGCGATGCGCGGGTCATCGGGGGCAAAACCTTTCTTTGGACGATCGGCGGTGAGCTTCTGGAAGAATGCCTGAAAGCGTTCGAACATGCGGGTTTCGTTCCGTGTCAGAAAAGGCGAAGCCGTGTCTTGGGTTCCGGTTCCGTCCTGGGATCGCGAACGCCGGGATCATCCGGCAATCCGCCGAAAAAGGGCTTTGCTTCGTTCGGTGCTGGCGCTTTGTCGCTGGCGGTGGATTCGGCCGGTTTCGGCTTTGCCGGTGCCGGTGACTGTGCCGGCGCCGGGCGCACGGCCTCGGCGATCGTCGCGGCGCGTTCGAGTTCGATGATGCGATGATCGTTGACCGGGCTCTCTGGCCTGACGTCACGCAGCGGCGGCAGGGTCTTCAGAGCCGTTTCGATCGAGGCGGGCGCCGACCCTTCTTCGAGCGGCCCCTCGATCTGACCGAAGGGCGCCTTCCATTCGAAGGCGTCGAGACGACCCGTGACCGGCGACACCGGCAGCCATTTGTCGGAGACGAAACCATCCGCCACCCAGGCGGGATCGCGCGGGGCTTTCAGTGCCTGGGCCAGCCAGTGGCGCACGCGGCCCTGGTCGCCGGTCTCGGCTTCCTCTATGTCGGCGAGCAGCAGAAAGGCGGCTTCTCGCGGTTCAATACGCGCCGCCGCTTCCGCCTTGGCGCGCGCCTTGGCGAATTCCTGCGCGTCGAGCGCCGCCTGGGCGACGACGAGAAGAGATTCGACATTGTTCGGGCGCATCGCTTCCAGGCGTTCGGCGCGCTTCAGCCGGTCGAGCGTGGAATCGCCGCTGCGGGCTCTGACATAGGTCTGGCCGATCTCGGGATGAGGCGCCGATTTCCACACCTGTTCGAGGATCGAAGCGGCCTTGCGCAGACCGCCTTCGCGGAACAGTGCCTTTGCGGCAATGAGAGCGGCCGGAACGAAATCGGCGGCGAACTTCAGCGCCTGCAGGGCGTCGTCGCGGGCGCCGGCCGGGTTGCCTTCCAGCTTCTCGGCGGCGCGTGCCGTCAGGAGCACGGCGTGCAGGCGGTTGGCCTCGGGTTTTTCGACGACGCGGGCGGCCTTCTGCTGTTCGAGCAGTCGGATCGCATCGTCCCAGCGGCCAGCCTGGCTGCGATATTCGAGGGTCGCCTGGGCGGCCCAAGGCAGATAAGGTGCATTGTCGGCGGCCTTTTCGGCGTATTGGCGGGCGGCCTCGTTGGCTCCGAGGCGGCGGGCTTCGAGATAGAGGCCGCGCAGGCCAAGCTCCCGCGTTTCCGGGTCGTTGGCCATGGCTTCGAACTTGGCGCGCGCCTCATCATGGCGGCCTTCGATCAGTGCGGCCTGGGCCTCGAGCAGATTGATCAGCGGCTCCTGATCGGCGCGGATGAGGCCACGCGAACGAGCCGCCATCTTGCGGGCGAGCAATGCATTGCCGGCGCCGGCAGCGATTAGGCCGGTCGACAGCGCCTGATAGCCGCGGTCGCGCTTGCGGGCGCGGAAATAGCGGGTCACCGAATGCGGCGAAGTCCAAATCAACCGGACGAACCACCACGCGATCATCACGGCGGCGATGAGGGCGATGATCGCGCTGACGGCGACGATCAGTTTCGTCTGGTAGATCTGGCCTTCCCAGATCAGCGAGATGTCGCCGGGACGATCGGCGAACCAGGAAAAGCCATAGGCGAGAAGCAGGACGAGCAGGGCGAAGATGACAAGCCTGGTCATGGTCTCACCCTTCCTTGCCGGCGCCGGCGACCGCCTTCGACAGCGCCCCGCCAACCAGCTCCTCGACACGGATGCGCGCCTCCAGAGACTGCTTGAAGGCAGCGGAGGCCTGCTTGCCGGCAGCCGGCAGATTGTTCCATTCGGCGGAAGCGCCGGGCAGATCGCCGTTCTTCACCTTGTCCTCCAGGCGGGCGGCGATCGCCTCAACGCTTTCGCCTTCGATATTGCCGACGGGTCGGACCGTCACCAGTGATTTTGCGCTCGCCATCAGCCGATCCGACCAGCTCTGGTTTGGATCCGGCTGATTGATCGATTCGATGATGGCGTTGGCAACGTCGGGAACCTGACGCATCAGCTCGGCGCGTGAGGGAACGCCGGTCTCGGCAAAAGCGCGCAGATCCGTAACGGCAGGATCGTCGGGTGCGACGCCAGCGAAGGTATCCAGCTCGGCCAGGAACGGCCCGCCGCGATCGATCGCTGCCTTCAGGGCGGCTGCCGCGATCGCCCGCGCGACGGCAACATCCTCGCGCGGCTCGTTGAGCTTCTTTTCGGCCTCGGCCAGGCGCTTGGCGATATCGGCATCGCTGCTCGTCTGCTGGTCGGAGGACTGGGCAAGCATCGAGCGCAGCTGATCGACCTGACTGCTGAGCTCCGCAACCTTCTGGTTGAGAGCCTCGACATTTGCCGGATCCGCCGATGGCCCCGCCGCGGAGTTCTTCGCAGCCGTTTCCAGCGCGGCGATCCGCGTCTCAAGCGCGCCGTCGCCCGTGTTTGCGGGATTGGCGGCAAGGTTGGCGACGGTCTGTTTCAAGCCGTCGATCTCGCCGGAGAGATCGGCCACCTCGGGCGAGGTGGTCTCAGGCGCGGAGGAACCCGGGAGGTAACCGGCATATTGAATGACGCCTGCGCCAAGCAGCGCCACGAGGCCGCCGAAAATGCCGGCGGCGATAAGACCGGAGGTGCCGGCGCCCCGCGGCGCGGGCTGTTCGGCAGGGGGCGTGAAGGAAGGTTCGGCGACTGCCGGCGTCTCCTCCTCCGGCTCCGATTCGGGCTTGCTTTCAGGTTGAGGCTGCGACGCCGCTTCGGTTTCCGGCGCCGGGCCAAGATCCGCAGGGGGGCTGTCGGCGTCGCCGGCATCGTTGTTCACCGGCTTTGTGGTATCGGCTTCGGAGGCGAAGTCCTGTGCATCGAGGTCGATCGTGACCGGCTCATCGGCGCTCTTCGAATGGCGTGGCGGGTTTCCCGATACCATGAGGTCCTCTTTATCCTGCATTGCAACGAAACTAGACAGTGATGCCAATTAAGGGAAGAGGTTAGATCAAATTTGGGCGGTTTGAGCCTTTCCTGGTCAGATTGAAGCTTTCTGTTGGCTCAAACGGAGTCGGAGGGTCGACCGGCTGGCGCGCGTCGTAGCCAAGCTCCACGGCCAAGCCGGCCGGTCGATCAGCCGGCCCGTTTCAGCCAACCCTCCCGCAGATTTGCCTGGCAAATCTGCAAGACTTTGGAATCGCCGGACGCACTTGTCGCTTCGCCACGGCGAAGCGGTGCGGCCGGTGGGCCGGGCATGTTTCCGCCAGGATCAGAGGCGATCGGCTCGGACGTACCTTGGGGTATGCCCGTCGCCAATCGCCTCTGCCCTGACGAAAACCTGCTCCGGCAGAATGCTTCAATCTGACCAGGAAAGGCTCAAAAGCCTTCAAAGCAGCGACAAAAGACTTTGCTCATCCGGCATGGATGAAATCGCCACAGTTTTTTTCAGGGACATCGGAATGGCCTGCGCCACCGTTTCGCTCAGGCAGAGAAGGCGGATTTCGCGGTGTCCCGACAGGGCTGATCGCAGCTCCGCCAGGCGAAAAAAATCTTCCACCGTCTGCCGGGAATAGAAGAGAACGGCGTTAGGGCGGCCGCCGGAAAAGACAGCTTCGATCTCGGCCGGGCTCGGAGCAACCGGCGTCATGCGATAGCATTCGGCGACCGAAAAGCGGATGCCGAGTTGGCGCAATCTTGTTTCGAAGGTTTCGGCGCGCGGCAGTCCGGCGAGGTAGAGCAACTCCTCCGCTCCCTGCGTGGCGATGAGATCGGCGAGATCGCGGCCGTTGCCTGCGGACGCGGCGACCGAACGGAAGCCGAGTCCGCGCGCCTCTTGCGCCGTCATCTCGCCGACCGCAAAAAGCGGGCGGACAAGATGCGGACGAAGTTTCTCGCCGAGCGCGGATGCGACCCTGACGGCTTCGGCGCTGGTCACCGCGATCGCGCCGCTGGTGGCTTCGAGCGCGGCCGCGGCTGCGGCACTGTCGTGCTGTGGCCGGCGCAGGGGCAGCAGCAGAGGCTCGTGGCCCATATCGCGCAGACGTTGTGCTGTTCTTGTCGCTGAATGCGCGGGGCGGGTGACAAGCACACGCATGGCTGCTTCAGTGCCAGTCGTCGAAGAAGGTGCTGCCGGCTCTTGCGCGCACATCCTGGCCGGCGCGGGTGCCGAGTGCGGCCGCATCGCGGCGGTGGCCGTCCGTCGTCACCGCATGCTGGCTGCGGCCGTCTGGCGTGAGGATCAGGCCGGAGAAGCGGATCAGGTCGCCCTCGCAGACGGCATAGCCGGCGATCGGCGTGCGGCAGGAGCCGTCGAGAGCAGCGAGGAAGGCGCGCTCGCAGGAGACGGTGTCGAAGGTCGCGGCATCGTTGACCGATGCCAGCAGCTCGTCGATCCTCGTATCGCCGATCCGGCTCTCGATGCAGATTGCCCCTTGGGCGGGCGCCGGCGGGAAGGCGTCGGGGTCGAGGATATCGGTCAGCGCTTCGACCTTGCCGAGGCGCTTGAGGCCGGCAAGCGCCAGCAGCGTCGCGTCCACCTGACCTTCTTCGAGCTTGCGCAGCCGGGTTTCGACCGAACCGCGGAAGACTATGACGTTGATGTCGGGTCGCATGCGGCGGATCAGCGCCTGGCGGCGCAGTGACGAGGAGCCGACGGTGGCGCCATGCGGCAGGTCGATCAGTTTGGGTGCGGTGCGGCCGATGACGGCGTCGCGGATATCCTCGCGCGGCAGAAAGGCGGACAGATGCAGGCCGTCCGGCAGGTGCGTCGGCATGTCCTTGGCGGAGTGCACGGCGAAATCCAGCTCGCCTGAGACAAGCTTCTGTTCGAGCTCCTCGGTGAAGAGGCCTTTGCCGCCGATTTCAGCCAGCGACCGGTCGGTGATGCGATCGCCCTTGGTCGACAGCACGACGATCTCGAACATCTCTTCAGGCAGGTGATGCGCCGCCATCAGCCTGTCGCGGGCCTCATGCGCCTGGGCAAGCGCCAGCGGGCTGCCCCGCGTGCCGATCCGGAAAGGTTTTGTTTGCATCCGCTCTGTTCCGTTGTTACCGGAGTTCTCGTAAACGGGTTTCGGCCCCATCGCAATGAACGAACAGGCCTTATGGTTCCCTTTCTGCGCATCCTTGGCATCGAGACGAGCTGCGACGAGACCGCCGCGGCGATCGTCGAGCGCGATGCGGAGGGCCATTCCAGGATACTCTCCGACGTCGTGCTTTCCCAGCTCGACGAGCACAGCGCCTATGGCGGCGTCGTGCCGGAGATCGCCGCGCGCGCCCATGTCGAGGCGCTGGACGAGTTGATCGAGGAGGCGCTGAAGCGCGCCAATGTGTCGCTGGCTGATGTCGACGCCATCGCCGCCACGTCAGGCCCGGGGCTGATCGGCGGGCTGCTTGTGGGATTGATGACCGGCAAGGCGATTGCAAGGGCGGCCGGCAAGCCGCTCTATGCGGTCAACCATCTCGAAGGCCATGCGCTGACGGCGCGGCTGACCGACGGGCTTTCCTTTCCCTATCTGATGCTGCTCGTCTCCGGCGGCCATACCCAGCTCATCCTGGTGCGCGGCGTCGGAGATTATGAGCGCTGGGGCACGACGATCGACGACGCGCTCGGCGAAGCCTTCGACAAGACGGCAAAACTGCTCGGCCTGCCCTATCCCGGCGGCCCGGCAGTGGAACGCATGGCGCGGGACGGCAACGCCGATCGCTTCGATTTTCCGCGGCCACTGGTCGGCGACGCGCGGCTGGATTTCTCCTTCTCCGGTCTGAAGACGGCGGTGCGGCAGGCGGCGCAGGAGATCGCGCCGCTCAGCGATCAGGACGTGGCGGATATCTGCGCTTCGTTCCAGCGGGCGATTTCACGCACGCTGAAGGACCGCATCGGCCGCGGCCTGCAGCGTTTCAAGGCCGAGTTTCCGGTCAACCAGGAAAAACCGGCGCTCGTCGTTGCCGGCGGTGTCGCCGCCAATCTCGAACTGCGGGCGACGCTGCAGGGTCTTTGCGACAAGAACGGCTTCCGCTTCATCGCGCCGCCGCTGAGCCTCTGCACCGACAATGCCGTGATGATTGCCTGGGCAGGGCTGGAGCGGATGGCGACGGGTGCGGTCCCGGATGCACTCGACGTCCAGCCGCGCTCGCGCTGGCCGCTCGATGCCAATGCGGAAAGGCTGATCGGCTTTGGAAAGAGAGGAGCCAAGGCATGAGCGAAAGGATCGCCGTCGTCGGATCGGGCGCTTTCGGCACGGCGCTTGCAGCCGTCATCGCCCTTGCCGGTCGCAGCACAGTGACGCTCGTCGGGCGCAATCCACCGCTGATGGCCGATCTGAAGAGCGAACGTCTGCATGATGCCGTGCTGCCCGGCATTGTTCTGCCGGAATCGCTCGAATTTGCCGCCGAGGCGGAGGCGATCGCCGGCGCCTCCATCGTGCTTTTTGCGATGCCCTCGCAGGCGCAGGCGGATGCGGCGCGGCATTATGGCCCATATCTGTCGAAAGACGCCATTGTCGTCACCTGTGCCAAGGGCATCGAGCGGGCGACCGGCAAGCTGTTGACCGACATGCTGGAGCGGGAACTGCCGGACCATCCGATCGCGGTGCTCTCGGGTCCGGGCTTTGCTGCCGATATCGCCAAGGGCCTGCCGACGGCGATGGCAATCGCGGCGGCGGATATGGAGACTGCCGAGCGGCTCGCCCAGGCGATATCAGGTCGGACCTTCCGGCTCTATGCCTCCAGCGACCGCATCGGCGTGCAGCTCGGCGGTGCGCTCAAGAATGTGCTGGCGATCGCCTGCGGCATCGTCGAAGGCCGCGGCATCGGCGAATCCGCCCGTGCGGCGCTGATTGCCCGCGGGCTCGCGGAAATGTCACGCTTCGTCGTCGCCAAAGGCGGGAAGGCGGATACGGTGCGCGGGCTATCCGGTCTCGGCGATCTGGTGCTGACGGGAACGAGCCATCAATCGCGCAACCTGCGCTTCGGCATTGCGCTCGGGCGCGGGGAAAAGGCCGATCCGCTGCAGGGCGCGCTGGTGGAAGGCGCGCTTGCCGCCTCGGTCGCCTCGCGGCTTGCCGCGGAGCTTTCGATCAGCATGCCGATCACCGACGCCGTTTCCGCCATCATCGACGGCAGGCTCGATATATCGGACGCCATCGAGCAGTTGATGACGCGTCCAATCACCACCGAATAGGAGAATAGACATGCTTTTCGCCCTGCTCTGCACGGACAAGCCGGGACATCTGAACGTTCGTTTGGAGACGCGGCCGACGCATCTTGCCTATCTCGACAAGCTCAATGCCGAAGGCAAGCTTTCCATGGCCGGGCCTTTCCTTGACGACGAGGGCAAAGCCTGCGGCAGCCTGGTGCTTGTCAAGGCGGAGACGGCGCAAGAGGCAAAGGCGCTGGCCGACGCCGACCCTTACGCCATGGCCGGTTTGTTCGAAAGCGTCGATATCAAGCCCTTCAACTGGGTCTTCAACAAGCCGGAGGCGTGAGCATGGCGCATTGGCTCTATAAATCCGAACCTGCCTCCTGGTCCTGGGAGCAGCAAAAGGCCGCCGGCGAAAAGGGCACGGAATGGACCGGCGTGCGCAACTATCTGGCGCGCAACAACATGCGGGCGATGCAGATCGGCGACAAAGGGTTCTTCTACCATTCCAATGACGGGCTGGAGATCGTCGGCATCGTCGAAGTCGCAGCGCTGTCGCATCCCGACCCCACCGCAAAAGGCGATCCGAAGTGGGATTGCGTCGATATCCGCGCCGTCATGGACATGCCGAAGCCGGTGACGTTGAAGGATATCAAGGCGAACGAGAAGCTCACCAAGATGTCGCTCGTCACCTCCATGCGCCTTTCCGTGCAGCCGGTCACCGACGATGAGTGGGCCGAAGTCTGCCGCATGGGCGGGCTCGACAATCCCCCGCGTTGAAAACCGATCCGGAAGCCTTCATCCGCGCCAATACCAGTCTGATGGCGCCGCCGCATGTGCCGGAAATTTCGCTCCATCTGGCCAGCGAGGCGCATGAGCTCTGGCTGAAGACGGAGGAAGAGCTGGAAGCGATCGGTCTGCCGCCGCCTTTCTGGGCTTTCGCCTGGGCGGGCGGGCAGGGACTGGCGCGCTACATTCTCGATTATCCGGAAATGGTGCGCGGCAAGCGCGTGCTGGATTTTGCCAGCGGCTCCGGCCTCGTCGGGATTGCGGCGATGATGGCCGGTGCGCGTGAGGTGACGGCCGCCGATATCGATCCCTGGGCGGAGACGGCGATCCGGCTGAACGCCAGGGCCAACGGCGTTTTTCTCGGATTTACCGGCGCCGATCTGATCGGACAGGATATCGCCGCCGATGTCGTGCTTGCCGGCGACGTCTTCTACGACCGTGTCTTCGCCGATGCGCTCGTTCCCTGGCTGACGAGGCTGACGGGGGAAGGCATATTGGTTCTGGTCGGCGATCCCGGGAGAAGCTATCTGCCACGGGAACAGCTGGAATTCTGTGCGGCCTATCAGGTGCCGGTGACGCGGGCGCTGGAGGACAGCGAAATCAAGAAGACGACGGTCTGGCGCTTCGGCTCAAGATCTTAAGGCCGGATCACGCAGACATTGGCCTCGTAGCTGCAGGGATCGTCCTGGACGCCGACGTCGATGACCTTCGCATTCGGCGCCTGGGGCGCGAGCCGTGCGCCCGGATAATACCCATAGCCATTGCCGCCGACATAAGTCCCGCCATCGATCTGATAGGCATAGGAGCCGGCATAGGTGTCGCCGCTGCCGCCACCCGGCGGCTGGGGCGCGAAGATAACCAGGCTGCTGCGGGCAACGCGATTTGTCGCCGGGGACGAAAACTGCTTCAGGAACGGCATACGCTCCCTGCCGGGTCGGCGAATATAGGCGCTGTCGAAACGGATGCCGCGATCGCGCCAGCCGAGGCGTTGGCCGAGAAGCAAGCCATTGTGCAAGACGTGGCGGTGGCCAAGGAAGCGATGATCGGCAAAGCGATGATCGAAACGGCGCTCGCCGGCGGCGGCAGGCAAGGCGACAAGCGCGGAGAGCCCAAGCAGGGCGACTGCAGACAGACTGCGAAACATGGATGTCGGCCTCCGGAATTCCCGATCGTTAACAAATCGTTAATGCCAGATTGCGCCAAAAGCCGCTGCTTGTCCATGCGCCTGGAAGGAACGGCATAAATATTAAGCCGAGTTTCGTTGGGGCGGTTCAGCCTCTTCGCCGAGGCGCAGAACCGCCCTTAACCTTTTGTTCTTACGGAATTCCGGGTGGAAGGCCGCTTCGCACCTTTCTGGAGCTTCTCCCGCCCGCAAACTTCGCGGCAACCCGAATCGATTAAATTAATAGCGCACAGCGATTGTGCTTGTCGTCGGGCTTTCCGGTGAGTAAACGTCGCAATTGATGCAACGCACACAGAGAATTTTGTCATTCGTGTGGTTGACTGAGCATGCTCCGAAATCCGGGAGCGCAGAGAAGCCGCCGCGAGGTTCTGATGGCGAACGTGACAAATAACCGGCCCCTGTCGCCGCATTTGCAAGTCTACAAACTTATTCCCACCATGGTCATGTCCATCGTCCACCGCATCACCGGCGGTGCGCTCTATGTCGGCACGCTGCTGGTCGCCTGGTGGCTGATCGCGGCGGCAAGCGGCCAAGCGTCGTATGACTGGGCCAATTGGGTGCTCGGAAGCCTTCTCGGCAAGCTGGTGCTGCTCGGTTATACCTGGGCGCTGCTGCACCACATGCTCGGCGGTTTGCGCCATCTCATGTGGGATCTTGGCTACGGCTTCGAGAAGGAAGTCTCGACCAAACTCGCCATCGCCAACATCATCGGGTCGCTCTGTCTGACCGTGCTGGTCTGGGTGATCGGCTTCCTCATTCGCTTCTGAAGGTCCTCTCATGGATATGCGCACCCCCCTCGGCAAGGTTCGCGGGCTCGGCTCCGCCAAGGAAGGCACGAGCCATTTCTGGCGTCAGCGGCTGACCGCGGTCTCCAATATTCCGTTGATCCTCTTCTTCGTAATCTTCATGATCACCTATGCCGGCGCGCCCTATGCGGACGTGGTTCGCGCCCTGTCGAACCCCTTTGTCGCCGTTGTCATGGGATTGATGGTGATATCGGGCGTCATCCATATGAAGCTCGGCATGCAGGTCATCATCGAAGACTACGTGCATGGCGAATTCGGCAAGATCGCTCTGCTGATGCTGAACACCTTCTTTGCGATCGTGATCGCCAGCCTCTGTCTCTTCGCCATTCTGAAAATCGCATTCGTAGGATAAGCTCGATATGGCACCGACCTCACCCGCCCAGAATGGCAAAGCCTACAAATATGTCGACCACTCCTATGACGTGATCGTCGTCGGCGCCGGCGGCGCGGGTCTGCGCGCCACCCTCGGCATGGCCGAGCAGGGTTTCCGCACCGCCTGCATCACCAAGGTGTTCCCGACCCGCTCGCACACGGTTGCGGCCCAGGGCGGCATCGCCGCCTCGCTGCGCAACATCACACCGGATAGCTGGCAGTGGCATCTCTATGATACGGTCAAGGGTTCCGACTGGCTCGGCGACGTCGACGCCATGCAGTATCTCACCATGGAAGCGCCGAAGGCGGTCTATGAGCTCGAGCATTACGGCGTGCCGTTCTCGCGCAACGAGGAAGGCAAGATCTACCAGCGCCCCTTCGGCGGCCACATGCAGAATTACGGCGAAGGCCCGCCAGTCCAGCGCACCTGCGCCGTTGCCGACCGCACCGGCCACGCCATCCTGCATACGCTCTACGGTCAGTCGCTGCGCAACAATGCCGAATTCTTTATCGAATATTTCGCGCTCGACCTGATCATGTCTGAGGACGGCAGCCGCTGCACCGGTGTCGTCGCCTGGTGCCTCGATGACGGTACGATCCATCGCTTCGCCGCCAAGATGGTGGTGCTGGCGACCGGCGGCTACGGCCGCGCCTATTTCTCGGCAACCTCGGCCCACACCTGCACCGGCGACGGCGGCGGCATGGTGGCACGCGCCGGCCTGCCGCTGCAGGACATGGAATTCGTGCAGTTCCACCCGACCGGAATCTACGGTTCGGGCTGTCTGATCACGGAAGGCGCGCGCGGCGAAGGTGGTTACCTCGTCAACTCCGAGGGTGAACGCTTCATGGAGCGTTATGCGCCTTCGGCCAAGGATCTTGCCTCGCGCGATGTCGTTTCGCGCTGCATGACGCTGGAGATCCGCGAAGGCCGCGGCGTCGGCAAGAACAAGGATCACATCTTCCTGCATCTCGACCACCTCGATCCGGCCGTTCTGCATGAGCGCCTGCCGGGGATTTCCGAGAGCGCCAAGATCTTCGCCGGCGTCGACGTCACGCGCGAGCCCATCCCGGTTCTGCCGACCGTTCACTACAATATGGGCGGCATTCCCACCAATTACTGGGGCGAAGTGCTGAACGCCGATGGCGCCAATCCGGAGCGGATCATTCCCGGCCTGATGGCGGTCGGTGAAGCCGGCTGCGCCTCGGTGCACGGCGCCAACCGCCTCGGCTCCAACTCGCTGATCGACCTCGTGGTCTTCGGCCGCGCCGCCGCGATCCGCGCCGGCGAAGTCATCGACCGCGCGGCGCCCATCCCGCATCTCAACGTCGCGGCCTGCGACAAGATCATGGACCGCTTCGACGGCCTGCGTCACGCCAGCGGCGGCACGCCGACGGCTGTGCTGCGCGAGAAGATGCAGCGCGCCATGCAGGAAGATGCGGCCGTGTTCCGCACGCAGGAATCGCTGGAATCCGGTTGCCGGCGCATTTCGGCGATCTGGGGCGAGATGCAGGACATCAAGGTCACCGACCGTTCGATGGTCTGGAACTCCGACCTGGTGGAAACGCTCGAACTGCAGAACCTGATGGCCAACGCCATCACGACGATCTACGGCGCCGAGGCCCGCAAGGAGAGCCGCGGTTCGCACGCTCGCGAGGATTATACCGAGGGTGCATTCGCCGGCCGCGACGACGTCAACTGGCGTAAGCATACGCTTGCCTGGGTGAACGAGGCAGGCGACGTCAAGCTCGACTATCGCCCTGTTCACACCGAGCTCATCGCCGAAGGCATCGATCCGCATAAGATCGAGCCAAAAGCTCGCGTGTACTGATTTCAAGAGGAACCGGATATGGTTGAACTCGCTCTCCCCAAGAATTCTCAGATGCGCGAAGGCAAGGTCTGGCCGAAGCCGGCGGGTGCGACCAACACCCGCGAGTTCCGCGTCTACCGCTGGAGCCCGGACGATGGCCAGAACCCGTCGATCGACACCTTCTACATCGATGTCGACGATTGCGGCCCGATGGTGCTCGACGGTCTGCTCTACATCAAGAACAAGATCGACCCGACGCTGACCTTGCGCCGCTCCTGTCGCGAGGGCATCTGCGGTTCCTGCGCGATGAACATCGACGGCACCAACACGCTTGCCTGCACCAAGGGCCTCGACGATATTACCGGCGCGGTGAAGATCTATCCGCTACCGCATCTGCCCGTCGTCAAGGATCTGGTGCCCGATCTCAGTAACTTCTACGCCCAGCATCGCTCAATCGAGCCCTGGCTGAAGACGGTGTCGCCGTCTCCGGCCAAGGAATGGAAGCAGAGCCATGAGGACCGGCAGAAGCTCGACGGCCTTTATGAATGCATCCTCTGCGCCTGTTGCTCGACCTCCTGTCCGAGCTATTGGTGGAACGGCGACCGTTATCTCGGTCCGGCCGTTCTGCTGCAGGCCTATCGCTGGCTGATCGACTCCAGAGACGAGGCGACCGGCGAACGTCTCGACAATCTCGAGGACCCGTTCCGCCTCTACCGCTGCCATACGATCATGAACTGCGCGCAGACCTGCCCGAAGGGCCTCAACCCGGCCAAGGCGATCGCCGAAATCAAGAAGATGATGGTCGAGCGCCGGGTCTGATCGGCATGCATGCCACCGGCGGATTGGACGGCTTCGATCCCGCAGCCGTCGCGGAGATCAAGTCGCGGCTCGCCTCGGTTCGCGAGCAGGGCATCCGCATCGGTCTGGCGATCGAAAGCGGCAGCCGCGCCTGGGGCTTTCCGTCTCCCGACAGCGATTATGATTGCCGCTTTATCTATATTTCGGGCGGCGATTCTCGATCTCGTGCATGTTAAGAAGCGGACCCGTGAGATGGGTGAAGGTCTGCCGCCGGAGCCGGTGCGGTTATTCGTGCGCAGCTCGTTCGAGCACTATTCCGAGACATTGCGGGAGTTTGGCAGAAATCCTGACAGAGATGAGCGTGCGCAACACCTTGCTGACAAATTCTATGTGCAGGAAGTTTTGCAGCAGGGCAGTTGAACTGTATCGTTTTTCGGTTAGGTGTTGTCACGGGCAATTTCTGCAACCCGACTTGATTAACCAAAGCGAATTACGATAATCGAACTTGTCTCACGCCCGTTCTTTGCGGCGATAGCCGAATTCAGGAGTATGATGATGCAGTTGCGATATGCGATGACAGGTCTGGTGGTGGCTCTCGCGCTAGCCGGTTGTCAGCGTACGGCATATGATTACAGCTCCAACTCGAACGCCGGACCGGCGCCGTTGACGGCACAGCCTGTCCCGTCCGTCCAGGGCGGTCAGCTTCCGCCGCCGACCGGCAGCTCGCAGTTCCCGGCCGCGCCGACGGCGACGGCACCGATGCCTGGGGCACAGTCCGGCGCCATGGCTGCGAATGCGCTCGACGTCACCAAGGAATCAATGGTCGGAAGCTGGCGCGTCAATGGCAGCTGCGATATGTTCCTGACGCTCACCAATCTCGGCAGCGGGTCGCGTGGCGGCACGCGCGGTTGCGTCGGCGAGCTGACGGCGATGGGCTCCTGGGAGGTCGCGGGCAAGCAGGTGCTGCTCAAGGATCGTTCGGGCAACCAGATCGGCAGCGTCTACAAGACAGCCGACAATCGCTTCCAGGGCCAGACAAATACCGGTCAGCAGATCAGCCTCAGCCGGTAAACCAACCGCGCGGTAAACGATCCGGCGGCGCGCCGCTGATGACTGACAGGCGGACGTGCCCTCATGCAGCCAATGCCAGATTATACGCTCAGCGTTTGCGAACAGCTTAAATCGCTGACGCTTGCCGGTGCGTTGCAGGTCGATTCCGCCCAGATGGACGTGGCCAAAAGCCTGGATCGGGTGCTTGCCGGGCTGAAGCAGTTGCGGCCGGCGGCCAAAGCGAGCGCGCTCGGCTGGCTGTTTGCCAAGAAGAAGAAAGCCGCCGACGGCATCAAGGGGCTTTACATTCACGGCAGCGTCGGACGCGGCAAGACCATGCTGATGGACATGTTCTTTGCCATGGCGCCGTGCAGGAAGAAGCGCAGGGCGCATTTCCACGAATTCATGGCGGATGTGCACAACCGTATCGCGGCACACCGGCTGAAGCTCAAGAACGGCGAGACGAAGCAGGCCGATCCGATGCCGCCGGTCGCCGCAGCCCTCTACGAGGAAGCGGAACTGCTCTGCTTCGATGAATTCACCGTCACCGACATTGCCGACGCGATGATCCTGTCGCGGTTGTTTTCCGAACTCTTCGCGCGGGGATGCGTGCTGGTCGCGACCTCGAATGTCGAGCCGGACAATCTCTACAAGGATGGGCTCAATCGCGGCCTGTTCCTGCCCTTCGTCGCTCTGCTCAAGCAGCATGTCGATGTCGTCACGCTGGATTCGCCGACCGACTACCGGATGGAGAAGCAGAATAGCCAACCGGTCTATCTCGTGCCGATCAGCGAACATAACGACATGGCGATGGAGGCGTCCTGGACGCAGGCGCTGCATGGGCGCAAGGCGAAGCCGCTCGATATTCCGATGAAGGGCCGCTCCATCCATGTGCCGCTTGCCGCCGACCGCATGGCGCGCTTCTCTTTCGCGGATCTCTGCGACAAGCCGTTCGGGGCCGCCGACTTCCTGGCCATCGCCGAACACTTCGATACGATCTTTCTCGATCACGTTCCCTTGCTCGGGCCGGAGAAGCGGAACCAGATCAAGCGTTTCATCATTCTGGTCGATACGCTCTATGATCATGCCGTGCGGCTTTACATATCCGCGGCGGCGTTGCCGGAGAACCTGCTCGTCCATCGCCGGGGCACCGAAGGCTTTGAATTCGATCGCACGGCGTCGCGACTGTTCGAGATGCGGAGCGCCGAATATCTTGCGCTGCACCATGAAAAGCGGGCCGCGGAGTAACAATCCAGTGACAAAACATCTTACGTTTACGTAAGAATTTTTGTATCTAAACGATTGAAAACGCTGCATCAAAATTAATGGATTGCCATTTTTAGCCTTTAGGTCTATGCGATTGCGTCATTGAGCGGCCTTGCAGCGTCGTTCGACGAATTTGATCGCAAAGGAAACAGCGAAATGGCGCGTAATAAGATCGCACTCATTGGTTCTGGCATGATTGGTGGCACGTTGGCGCATCTGGCCGGCCTGAAGGAACTGGGCGATATCGTCCTCTTCGACATTGCCGATGGCATTCCCCAGGGCAAGGGTCTCGACATCGCACAGTCCTCTCCGGTCGAAGGCTTCGACGCCAATCTGACCGGCGGCAGCGATTATTCGGCGATCGAGGGTGCCGACGTCTGCATCGTCACTGCCGGCGTTCCGCGCAAGCCGGGCATGAGCCGCGACGATCTTCTCGGCATCAACCTCAAGGTCATGGAGCAGGTCGGCGCCGGCATCAAGAAATACGCGCCGAACGCCTTCGTCATCTGCATCACCAACCCGCTCGACGCCATGGTCTGGGCGCTGCAGAAGTTTTCGGGTCTTCCCGCCAACAAGGTCGTCGGCATGGCCGGTGTTCTCGACTCCTCGCGCTTCCGTCTCTTCCTCGCCAGAGAATTCAACGTCTCCGTTCAGGATGTGACCGCCTTCGTTCTCGGCGGCCACGGCGATACGATGGTGCCGCTCGCCCGCTACTCCACGGTCGGCGGCATTCCGCTCACCGACCTCGTCACCATGGGCTGGGTCACCAAGGAGCGCCTCGAAGAGATCATCCAGCGCACCCGTGATGGCGGCGCCGAGATCGTCGGCCTGCTGAAGACAGGTTCCGCTTATTATGCGCCGGCTGCCTCGGCAATCGAAATGGCCGAATCCTACCTCAAGGACAAGAAGCGCGTCCTGCCTTGCGCCGCCCATCTGACCGGCCAGTACGGTGTCAAGGACATGTATGTCGGTGTACCCACCGTCATCGGCGCCGGCGGCGTCGAGCGCGTCATCGAGATCGACCTCAACAAGACCGAGAAGGAAGCCTTCGACAAGTCTGTCGGCGCCGTCGCCGGTCTTTGCGAGGCCTGCATCAACATCGCGCCTGCCCTGAAGTAATCGGCGCTGAAGTAATCGAAACAGGGATAGACCCATGAACATTCATGAATATCAGGCCAAGGCTCTGCTGAAGGGCTATGGCGCGCCGGTTGCCGAGGGTGTGGCAATTCTCAAGGTTGAAGAAGCCGAGGCGGCTGCCAAGTCGCTTCCCGGCCCGCTTTACGTGGTCAAGAGCCAGATCCATGCGGGCGGCCGCGGCAAGGGCAAGTTCAAGGAACTGTCGCCGGAAGCCAAGGGCGGCGTACGTCTCGCCAAGTCGATCGAAGACGTCGTTGCCAACGTCAAGGAGATGCTCGGCAACACGCTGGTGACCGCGCAGACCGGCGAAGCCGGCAAGCAGGTCAATCGCCTCTATATCGAGGACGGCGCCGACATCGAGCGCGAACTCTACTGCTCGCTGCTGGTCGACCGCTCGGTCGGCAAGGTCGCCTTCGTCGTCTCCACTGAAGGCGGCATGGACATCGAGGCCGTCGCCCACGATACGCCCGAGAAGATCCAGACGATCGCCATCGATCCGGAAGCCGGCGTGACGGCTGCCGACGTCGCCAAGATCTCCGCCGCTCTCAAGCTCGAAGGTGCTGCCGCAGAAGACGCCAAGTCGCTCTTCCCGCTGCTCTACAAGGCCTTCAACGAGAAGGACATGTCGCTTCTCGAAATCAATCCGCTGATCGTCATGAAGAATGGCCATCTGCGCGTTCTCGACGCCAAGATGTCCTTCGACGGCAATGCGCTCTTCCGTCACGACGACGTCCGGGCGCTGCGCGACGAGACCGAAGAAGATGCCAAGGAAATCGAGGCCTCCAAGTGGGACCTCGCTTACGTCGCGCTCGACGGCAATATCGGCTGCATGGTCAACGGCGCGGGCCTCGCCATGGCGACGATGGACATCATCAAGCTATACGGCAAGGAGCCGGCCAACTTCTGCGACGTCGGCGGCGGCGCCGGCAAGGAGAAGGTCGCTGCGGCGTTCAAGATCATCACCGCAGACCCGAAGGTCGAGGGCATTCTCGTCAACATCTTCGGCGGCATCATGAAGTGCGACGTCATCGCTGAAGGCGTCATTGCCGCGGTCAAGGAAGTCGGTCTCAAGGTTCCGCTCGTCGTGCGCCTTGAAGGCACCAATGTCGAGCTCGGCAAGAAGATCCTGAACGAGTCGGGTCTCGCGATCACGGCGGCTGACGACTTGGACGATGCGGCCAAGAAGATCGTCGCGGCGATCAACGGCTAATTTTGAGGGATCGGAAAGAATGTCTATTCTCGTCAATAAAGACACCAAGGTCCTCGTTCAGGGTCTGACCGGCAAGACCGGCACGTTCCACACCGAACAGGCGCTCGCTTATTACGGCACCCAGATGGTCGGCGGCATCCACCCGAAGAAGGGCGGCGAAACCTGGACCGGCGCGAAGGGCGAAAGCCTGCCGATCTTTGCAACCGTTGCCGAGGGCAAGGAAAAGACCGGCGCCGACGCCACCGTCATCTACGTTCCGCCGGCGGGCGCTGCCGATGCGATCATCGAAGCGATCGACGCCGAGATCCCGTTCATCACCTGCATCACCGAAGGCATTCCGGTCATGGACATGGTGCGCGTGAAGGCTCGCCTCGACCGCTCCAAGTCGCGCCTGCTTGGGCCGAACTGCCCGGGCATCCTGACGCCGGAAGAATGCAAGATCGGCATCATGCCGGGCTCGATCTTCCGCAAGGGTTCGGTCGGCATCGTGTCCCGCTCGGGCACGCTGACCTATGAGGCCGTCTTCCAGACCTCCAATGAAGGCCTCGGCCAGACGACGGCCGTCGGCATCGGCGGCGACCCGGTCAAGGGCACCGAGTTCATCGATGTGCTGGAGATGTTCCTCGCCGACGAAGCCACGACTTCGATCATCATGATCGGCGAAATCGGCGGCTCCGCCGAAGAAGACGCAGCCCAGTTCCTGAAGGATGAGGCCAAGAAGGGCCGCAAGAAACCGATGGCCGGCTTCATCGCAGGCCGTACGGCACCGAAGGGCCGCACCATGGGCCATGCCGGCGCCGTGGTATCCGGCGGCAAGGGCGACGCTGAATCGAAGATCGCGGCGATGGAATCGGCTGGCATCAAGGTGTCTCCGTCTCCGGCCCGCCTCGGCAAGACGCTGGTGGAAGTCCTGAAGGGCTGAAGCCACCTGTAGACCGGGCGGAGGAACGGCATCTGCGCCTTCCGCCCGGCTCGCATGCGAGAGCAGCAGATGCGCCGCGGACAGGCGGCGATCGGAATGCGGCAGCCGGCGATCGATCCGGCAAATTCATCAAGTCAGGAGGCGGACCGAAGCGTCCGCATATCACCATGGCACGGCAAGAAGCCAACGAGCAATTTCAGATCACCTCGTTTCTGGATGGCGCCAACGCGGCCTATATCGAGCAGCTCTATGCGCGCTACGAAGAGGATCCGGCGTCGGTCGACGATCAATGGCGCGCTTTCTTCAAGGCGCTGGAAGACGATCCTGCCGATGTGAAAAAGGCGGCCAAGGGAGCCTCCTGGCGCAGGAAGAACTGGCCTCTGGCAGCCGGCGGCGATCTGGTATCGGCGCTCGACGGCGACTGGGGCATCGTCGAGAAGGTGATCGAGACGAAGGTGAAGGCCAAGGCCGTAGCCGAGGGCAAGCCCGCCGACGGCACCGACGTGTTGCAGGCGACGCGCGATTCCGTCCGCGCCATCATGATGATCCGCGCCTACCGCATGCGCGGCCACCTGCATGCCAAGCTCGACCCGCTCGGAATCGCCGCCGCCGTCGACGATTTTCGCGAGCTGTCGCCGGAAAATTACGGCTTCACATCAGCCGATTACGATCGCAAGATCTTCATCGACAACGTGCTCGGCCTGGAGTACGCCACCATCCGCGAGATGATCGAGATCCTCGAGCGCACCTACTGCTCGACGCTCGGCGTCGAATTCATGCATATCTCCAACCCGGAAGAGAAGGCCTGGATCCAGGAACGCATCGAAGGCCCCGACAAGGGTGTGGCCTTCACGCCTGAGGGCAAGAAGGCGATCCTTTCCAAACTCGTCGAAGCCGAAGGCTACGAACAGTTCCTCGACGTCAAGTTCAAGGGCACCAAGCGCTTCGGCCTCGACGGCGGCGAATCGCTGATCCCGGCGCTGGAACAGATCCTGAAGCGCGGCGGTCATCTCGGCCTCAAGGAAGCCGTGTTCGGCATGGCCCATCGCGGCCGCCTCAACGTGCTCTCCCAGGTCATGGGCAAGCCGCACCGCGCCATCTTCCACGAATTCAAAGGCGGTTCCTACGCACCCGATGAAGTCGAAGGCTCCGGCGACGTCAAGTACCATCTCGGTGCATCCTCGGACCGCGAATTCGACGGCAACAAGGTACACGTGTCGCTGACGGCAAACCCGTCGCATCTCGAAATCGTCGATCCCGTCGTCATGGGCAAGGCTCGCGCCAAGCAGGACATGAGCGCCACGGTGTGGGAAGGCGACATCATTCCGCTTTCCGAACGCTCCAAGGTTCTGCCGCTGCTGATCCACGGCGATGCGGCCTTCGCCGGCCAGGGCGTCATTGCCGAAATCCTCGGTCTTTCCGGTCTGCGCGGCCACCGTGTTGCCGGCACCATGCACGTGATCATCAACAATCAGATCGGTTTCACGACGAACCCGGCCTTTTCGCGCTCGTCGCCCTATCCGTCCGACGTCGCCAAGATGATCGAAGCACCGATCCTGCACGTCAACGGCGACGATCCGGAAGCGGTCGTCTACGCAGCCAAGATCGCGACCGAATTCCGCATGAAGTTCCACAAGCCTGTGGTGCTCGACATGTTCTGCTATCGCCGCTACGGCCACAATGAAGGCGACGAGCCGTCCTTCACGCAGCCGAAGATGTACAAGGTCATTCGCGCCCATAAGACCGTGCTGCAGCTCTATGCGGCGCGCCTTGTCGCCGAGGGCCTGCTCACCGAAGGCGAAGTCGAGAAGATGAAGGCCGACTGGCGCGCGCATCTCGAGCAGGAGTTCGACGCCGGCCAGCACTACAAGCCTAATAAGGCCGACTGGCTGGATGGGGAGTGGTCGGGCCTGCGCACGGCCGACAACGCCGACGAACAGCGCCGCGGCAAGACCGCGGTGCCGATGAAGACGCTGAAGGAGATCGGCCGCAAGCTCTCGGAAATCCCGGCGGGCTTCAATGCGCACCGCACGATCCAGCGTTTCATGGAAAACCGGGCCAACATGATCGCCACCGGCGAAGGCCTCGACTGGGCGATGGCCGAAGCGCTCGCCTTTGGCGCGCTCTGCTTGGAAGGCCACAAGATCCGCCTGTCGGGCCAGGATTGCGAACGCGGCACCTTCTCGCAGCGTCATTCGGTTCTCTACGATCAGGAGACCGAGGAACGCTACATTCCGCTCGCCAATCTTTCGCCGACACAGGCCCGCTACGAAGTCATCAACTCGATGCTTTCGGAAGAGGCCGTGCTCGGTTTCGAATATGGCTACTCGCTCGCCCGCCCGAATGCGCTGACGCTCTGGGAAGCGCAGTTCGGCGATTTCGCCAACGGCGCGCAGGTCGTCTTCGACCAGTTCATCTCGTCGGGCGAACGCAAGTGGCTGCGCATGTCCGGACTCGTCTGCCTGCTGCCGCACGGCTATGAAGGCCAGGGTCCGGAGCACTCCTCGGCTCGCCTGGAGCGCTTCCTGCAGCTCTGCGCGGAAGACAACATGCAGGTCGCCAACGTCACGACGCCGGCGAACTACTTCCATATCCTGCGCCGGCAGCTGAAGCGCGACTTCCGTAAGCCGCTGATCCTGATGACGCCGAAGTCGCTGCTGCGTCACAAGCGGGCCGTTTCGACGCTTGCCGAACTGGCCGGCGAATCCGCCTTCCACCGCCTGCTGTGGGATGATGCCGAGGTTATCAAGGACGGCCCGATCAAGCTGCAGAAGGACAACAAGATCCGCCGTGTCGTCATGTGCTCCGGCAAGGTCTATTACGACCTTCTGGAAGAGCGTGAAAAGCGCGGTATCGACGACATCTATCTGCTGCGCGTCGAGCAGCTCTATCCGTTCCCGGCAAAGGCGCTGATCAACGAGCTGTCGCGCTTCCGCAATGCCGAGATGGTCTGGTGCCAGGAAGAGCCGAAGAACATGGGCGCATGGTCGTTCATCGACCCGTTCCTCGAGTGGGTGCTTGCCCATATCGACGCCAAATATCAGCGCGTCCGCTATACCGGCCGTCCGGCCGCCGCCTCGCCGGCGACGGGCCTGATGTCCAAGCATCTATCGCAGCTTGCCGCATTCCTCGAGGATGCATTGGGCGGCTAAATCAAGGGGGGCGCAATGGCTTACTTCTTTTTGAGACTGCTGCCGCCGCGCCCCACTTTTCCGCATGACGGGACGGGGGAAGAAATGGCGGCGATGAAACGCCATGTCGAATATTGGCATCGGCAGGCCCTTGCGGGATCGGCAATTGTCGTCGGTCCGGTGTTCGAGGGTCAAGGCGCCTTCGGCATGGCAGTCGTCGAAGTGGAGGATCAGCCGGCGGCGCAAGCTCTTGTCGACGGCGATCCGATCATCGCTTCCGGTTTCGGTTTCCGTTTCGATGTCTTGCCGATGCCCTCGATCATTTTGCGGCCGCCCGCCGTCTGAAACGCATAAACGAAAACACACGAAATCAGGATTTGAACAATGGCCACAGAAATCCGCGTTCCAACTCTCGGTGAATCCGTCAGCGAGGCAACCGTCGGCACCTGGTTCAAGAAGGTCGGCGACGCCATCAAGGCCGACGAGCCGATTCTGGAGCTTGAAACCGACAAGGTGACCATCGAAGTTCCCGCGCCCGCCTCCGGTACGCTGTCGGAAATCGTCGCCGCCGCCGGCGAGACCGTCGGTCTCGGTGCACTGCTCGGCCAGATCGCCGAAGGCGCCGGTGCTGCCGCCGCCGCGCAGGCTGCCGCCGCACCGGTCGCCGCTCCCGCTCAGCCGGCCCCTGCTGCTGCTGCCGCACCGGTTGCCACCGCCGCATCCTCGTCGAGCGCTTCCGTCTCCACCATGCCGCCGGCACCGGCAGCTGCGAAGATGCTTGCCGAAAGCAATCTTTCCGCCGATCAGGTCGACGGCAGCGGCAAACGTGGTCAGGTGCTGAAGGGCGACGTCATTGCCGCCGTTGCCAAGGGCATTTCCGCTCCCGCCGCGGCACCGGCTGCAGCGCCTGCGGCTGCACGTGGCCCGTCGACGGTCGAGGATGCCTCGCGCGAAGAGCGCGTGAAGATGACGCGCCTGCGCCAGACGATCGCCAAGCGCCTCAAGGACGCCCAGAACACTGCCGCCATGCTGACCACCTATAACGAGGTGGACATGAAGGCAGTCATGGACCTGCGCAACAAGTACAAGGACATTTTCGAGAAGAAACACGGCGTCAAGCTCGGCTTCATGGGCTTCTTCACCAAGGCGGTGACGCATGCGCTGAAGGAGCTGCCGGCAGTCAATGCCGAAATCGACGGGACCGACGTCATCTACAAGAACTACTGCCATGTCGGCATGGCGGTCGGCACCGACAAGGGCCTCGTGGTTCCTGTTATCCGCGACGCCGACCAGATGTCGATCGCCGAAGTCGAGAAGGAACTCGGCCGTCTTGCCAAGGCAGCCCGTGACGGATCGCTTGCTATGGCCGACATGCAGGGAGGCACCTTCACCATCACCAACGGCGGCGTCTACGGCTCGCTGATGTCTTCACCGATCCTCAACGCGCCGCAGTCCGGCATTCTCGGCATGCACAAGATCCAGGAGCGGCCGGTTGCGATCGGCGGCCAGGTGGTCATCCGTCCGATGATGTATCTGGCGCTGTCCTACGATCATCGCATCGTCGACGGCAAGGAGGCTGTCACCTTCCTCGTCCGCGTCAAGGAGAGCCTCGAAGATCCGGAACGCCTGGTTCTCGATCTCTAAGGAGCGCTTTCGATGCGGAACCGGATATTGCGAGCGGCGCGGCTTCTTCTTTGCGCTGCCGCCGCGCATGCCCCGGTCCCCGCATCGGCCGCCGGCTGGGATGTCAGCAAGGCCAGCAGCAATTTCGGACTCGTGGCGCTTGATGCTGCCGAACTCTCCAGCCGGTCGATCGATGTGGTCCATATGGGCGATGTCGAGCTGACCTCGGGTCGCATCGTCGCCGCTGATCCGCTTGCCCAGCCGGATCGTGCGGCGCTTGCAAGAACGGTGGCGCCGGGCGACTATCCGGTGACGCTCTACCATGCCTTCGGGCGCATCGCGGCGGCCAGCATGCGGTTTGCCGAGGGCAGGCCCGATCACTGGGAACTGGCCGTCGTGCCCGGCCAAGACCCGGCGACACTGAAGGACGACGAGATCTTCGGCTATCCCGTCGATGCCGGCGTCGGCTGTTATATGGACGCCGATACGCTGGCGCTGATCGATGAGCGGGAAACGCAGGTCCAGGCGCAGAAGCCGGACGCCGATATCAATTATTACGATGACGTGCTGGCGTCGGAGCTTGACGCCAACAAGCGCCACTATGCATTGCACCGGCCGGTTGCCGGCAAGAAGGGCAATGTTGCGGTGTTTTGGAGCGGCTGGGGTGATGGTGTCTATCCTGTCTTCTGGGGCCTCGACAAGGACGGTTGCCCGCTGGTGCTGTTGACGGATTTTGGCATAATCCAGAATGCCGACGGGCGGAGAGAGCCGAAGGTGCAATGAGCGGGACGATCGGGATCATGGCAGGGCGGCGAGGTGCGGCTGCAATTGCGGCCGTGGCGGTTTTCGCCGTCCCGGTTGCCGGGTTCGCCGTCGACTGCAAACAGGAGCAGGCCGTCTACGTCGACCGTGACGGCGCCTATGAACTGCGCTTCGCGCCGCTGAACTCGGCGTCGGCGGCCGCCAGCAACCAGTTCAAGGTCAGCGCCCTCAAGACGGCCGTGGTGATGGAAGGCTATATCATGCCGTCGGAGGATCCGGTGCGCGCCATCGGCATCCTGATGTTCAACTGTCCGGAAGGCGATGTGACCGGCGCCGATCTCGATGCCTGCACGGTCTGGCAGGGCGCCGTCTATGGCATGGACGCCAAGGGCGAGATCGACAACCTGCTGCCGGAGGGCGCTGCTGCCGCCGAAAAGCTGGTGCTTCCCGGTCTTGGTCCCGCCATTCGCGAATCCAGCGCCTGGGGCGAGGGCAAGGCCTCGGTGGCGCCTTGGGACGTGCTGACATTCAAGGAGTGTGCGACATGAGCGATACACCTGTTGTTCTCGTCACCGGCGGAAGCCGGGGCATCGGCGCGGCGGTCTGCCGGCTTGCTGCGCGCGGGGGTTGGCGCGTCGCGGTGAATTACGCCACGAGCCATGAAGCGGCGGATGCCGTCGTTACCGCGATCATCGAAAGCGGCGGCGAGGCTGTGGCAATTAAGGGCGATGTCGGCAAGGCCGCGGATATCGCCGCGATGTTTTCGGCGGTTGATCGTCAGTTCGGGCGGCTCGACGGGCTGGTCAACAATGCCGGCATCGTCGATTATCCGCAACGAGTCGACGAGATGTCGGTCGAGCGGATCGAGCGCATGCTCCGCGTCAATGTGACCGGCTCGATCCTCTGCGCCGCCGAGGCCGTGCGCCGCATGTCGCGCCGACATGGTGGGCAGGGTGGGGCGATCGTCAACGTCTCCTCGATGGCGGCAGTCCTCGGTTCGGCGACGCAGTATGTCGATTATGCGGCATCGAAAGCGGCGATCGACACCTTCACCATCGGGCTTGCGCGCGAAGTTGCCGGGGAAGGGATTCGCGTCAATGCCGTCAGGCCCGGCATCATCGAAACCGATCTCCATGCATCGGGTGGCTTGCCGGACCGGGCGCGCGAAATGGCGCCATCGGTCCCGATGCAGCGGGCCGGCCTGCCGGAGGAGGTGGCGGATGCAATTCTCTATCTGCTTTCACCTTCAGCGTCCTATGTCACCGGATCGATCCTCAATGTGAGCGGCGGCCGTTAGAAAGACAGGGCGGAATCAATATGAGCTACATCTTCGAATTCCTCGGCCTGATGGCCGTCTTCTCTATTTTCATCGTCGTGCCGGGCGCCGATTTCGCTGTCATCCTGCGCCAAAGCATCATGCATGGGCGCCGCGCCGCCATCATGACCGGGCTCGGCATGGGCTTCTCGCTGCTCTTTCATATCAGCTACACGATCCTTGGCCTCGGCCTGATCGTCTCCAAGTCGCTGATGCTGTTTGCGATGATTAAATGGGCGGGTGTCGGCTATCTCGTCTATCTCGGCATCAAGTCGTTCCGCGAACCGGGATTCAATGTGCAGGAGATCGCCGTCACGGCCGACGAGCGCAAGTCGGCCTCGATGCTGTCATGCCTCGGCATGGGGTTCATCACCAATGCGCTGAACCCGAAGCCGGTGCTGTTCTTCCTGTCCTTGTTTTCGACGCTCGTCCACCACGACACGCCAGCACTGATCCAGTTCTCCTATGGTATCGGCATGGCGACGGCGCTGGTCGCCTGGTTTGCCGGCGTCTCCTATTTCTTCACGGTCAAGACGATCCGAGACCGCTTCATCGCCAGCGGCAAATGGTTCAACCGCATCACCGGAGCGGCACTCGTCGCCTTCGGCTTCCGCCTCGCGCTGTCGCGCGCAGCCGACTAAACGAAAAATCCAAAGGGAAAGAAGCAATGTCCTACGATGTGATCATTATCGGAACCGGTCCGGGCGGCTATGTCTGCGCCGTCAAGGCAGCCCAGCTCGGCCTCAAGGTCGCCGTCATCGAAAAGCGCGCGACCTATGGCGGCACCTGTCTGAACGTCGGCTGCATTCCGTCGAAGGCGCTGCTGCATGCTTCCGAAATGTTCCATCAGGCCGGCCATGGATTAACCGCGCTTGGCATCGACGTGTCGGCGCCGACGCTCAACCTCGCCAATATGATGGCGCACAAGGATGCGACGGTGAAGTCGAATGTCGACGGCGTCGCCTTCCTGTTCAAAAAGAACAAGATCGACGCTTTCAAGGGTACCGGCAAGATCGTTTCGGCCGGCAAGGTTTCCATCACCGCCGAGGACGGGACCGCGCAGGAAATCGAAGGCAAGAACATCGTCATCGCGACCGGTTCGGATGTCGCCGGCATTCCGGGCGTGCAGGTCGAAATCGATGAAAAGACCATCATCTCGTCGACAGGCGGCATTGCGTTGGAAAAGGTGCCGGAAACGTTGATCGTCGTCGGCGGTGGCGTCATCGGCCTCGAACTCGGCTCGGTCTGGTCGCGTCTCGGCGCCAAGGTCACCGTCGTCGAATATCTCGACACCATTCTCGGCGGCATGGACGGCGAGGTCTCCAAGCAGTTCCAGCGCATGCTCGCCAAGCAGGGCATCGATTTCAACCTCAGCGCCAAGGTCACCGGCGTCGAAAAGGGCGATAAGGGCGCCAAGGTCACGTTCGAGCCGGTCAAGGGCGGCGACACGGTGACGCTCGACGCTGAAGTCGTGCTGATCGCCACCGGCCGCAAGCCCTATACCGCAGGTCTCGGCCTGGAAGAGGCAGGTGTTGTGCTCGACAATCGCGGCCGCGTCGAGATCGACGGCCACTTCAAGACCAATGTTGCCGGCATCTATGCGATCGGCGACGTGGTGAAGGGGCCGATGCTGGCGCACAAGGCCGAAGACGAGGGCGTGGCGCTTGCCGAAATCCTTGCCGGTCAGCATGGCCACGTCAATTATGAGGTCATCCCGAGCGTCGTTTATACCCAGCCGGAGATCGCTTCGGTCGGCAAGACTGAGGAGGAACTGAAGGCGGCAGGCATCGCCTACAAGGTCGGCAAGTTCCCGTTCACCGCAAACGGCCGCGCCCGTGCGATGCTGGCGACCGACGGCTTCGTCAAGATCCTCGCCGACAAGGAGACCGACCGCGTGCTCGGCGGTCATATCGTCGGCTTCGGCGCCGGCGAGATGATCCACGAGATCGCCGTGCTGATGGAATTCGGCGGCTCGTCGGAAGATCTCGGCCGCAGCTGCCATGCACATCCGACGATGTCTGAAGCCGTCAAGGAGGCTGCACTCGCGACCTTCTTCAAGCCGATCCATATGTAATCTTACATCTTCGTAATGAAGCGCGCAGCCGCTTGCCGAGAGGCAAGCGGCTGTTTTAGTTGATCGCAGAGTTCGACCATCCGGGGGAGATCAGCAATGCAGCAGCCGTCCATCCCGAGTTACAGTCTCAGCCAGCGTTTCCTCCACTGGGCGGTGGCGCTGCTGATCTTCTTCAATCTGCTGTTTCCCGACGGGATGAATATATGGCACCGGCTCGTTCGCAGGGGCGAGGTGCCGACGCCCGAGCAGATTGCCTCGGCCAATATCCATGC
The DNA here is from genome assembly GCF_019685235.1 of Rhizobium sp. NLR8a. Lineage (NCBI taxonomy): Bacteria > Pseudomonadati > Pseudomonadota > Alphaproteobacteria > Hyphomicrobiales > Rhizobiaceae > Rhizobium > Rhizobium sp. NLR8a. The sequence continues at coordinate 41,007 of NZ_JABDWI010000005.1, read as the reverse complement.
CTATGTCGGCATCGCCATTCTGCTGCTTGCCGTCCTCAGGCTCTGTCTGCGCTTTATGCAGGGTGCGCCGCCTGAGGCTTCGCAGGAGCCGGCGATCGTTCGTCTCGGGGCAAAACTCGCCCATGCCGGGCTTTATATCCTGCTCTTCGCGATGCCGCTTTCGGGCATCGCCGCTTACTATTTCGGCATCAATCCCGCCGGCTTCGTTCACGCGGATGTCTTGAAGGTCATTCTTTGGGGGCTGATCGCGGCCCACGTCGCAGGCGGGCTCGTCCATCAGTTCTATTATAAAAGCAATGTGCTGTGCCGCATGACGCTCGGATGACCGACAACGAGTTCAGTTCACGGCGGTAACGGTGAAGCCTTGCTTGCGCAGCAATTCGATGACGCCGCCCTCGCCGGGCAGATGCAGGGCACCGACGGCCATGAAGACGTTTCCGTCGTCGAGAATGGGTGCGGCGCGTTCTGCCATGACCTTGTTTCGATCGAGGATGACCCGCTGTTCGAAGGCGGCATAGTCGCTGCTTTCGCCTTCGGTCTCCGGTGTCACGGTCTTCAGCATCGGCATGGTCAGGCCGATATCGCCGGAGAGGTAGAGATCGGTCATCGTTTCGACCACATCATTCATCTTGGCTCCGAGTTCCAGCGTCTCGATCAGCGACTTCATATGGAATTCGACCGGCAGATCAGCCATGGCCTGGATCTGCTCGGCAAGGGTTTCCAGCCCCTTGACCTCCTTGCCCTCGGCAACGGCGTCGGTGGCGATTTTCTGGTCGAGAAACTGCACGCCCCTGGCCTTGCGGGCGAGTTCGCAGGCCGGAAGGGCAACGGCGCTGGAGATCATCCATGGCCGCATGCGGGAGACGGCGCTGAGCGGGATGCCGCGCTGCTTGAGGCCGGCCTCCAGGCGCTTGTAGTCCTCGGCAGAGAGCAGCTTGTCGATCGTCGTGCCGTCGGTGAACATCGTCAGTTCCGGCCGCGCGAGCAGGGCGGCGGTTGCCTTTCGTTCATCGAGGATCTCGTCGGATTCGATGATGATCGTGTTGGCTGCGTCGTGGGCCGCCTGGGCGCGCGGCGGCAGGGCAAGCACACGGGGATCGGTCACATGCATGCTGCCGAGCAGCCATGAAGGGGCAAGTCCGGGCTTTTCGATCTTCCAGAAGATGCCCTTGCCGTTCGGCGTTGCTTCGGCTTCCTTGACCGCCTCGGCGTATCGGGCGGGGTCGCTCTGCTGCAAGTCGACCATCAGATTGCGGCCGGTGCAGGCAGTGTCTTCGGCCGCCGCCGGCCTTGCGGCGAGGAGGGCGACGAACAGAGCCGCAACAAGCAGCATGTGGAAGCCCGCAATCAGCCAGAGCAGCAGATTGCCGGGTGCTAAGAGGAAAAAAGCCCGGCGGCTGATTGAAGTCGTCATCATGGTATTCCCCACATGCCCTATCGCTTCTGCTCTACGCTCGGCTTGCGCATAATCCTTTAAGAGAATGCGTTAACGAAAAATTAGCGCGTCGATTCAGGCCGGATTCATGGGCGCTGAGCTTGTCGACAATATGGGATGCTGTCGTCAGAAGCGCTGCGCATTCTGGACGAGATGCATCAAGCGCGCGGATGGGCTCGATCATACACCTCAAGCAGCCGCGATGCATCCACGCCGGTGTAGACCTGCGTTGTCGAAAGGCTGGCGTGGCCGAGCAGTTCCTGGATGGTGCGCAGGTCGCCGCCGCCAGCAAGCAGATGGGTGGCGAAGGAGTGGCGGAGCGCATGCGGCGTTGCCGTCTCCGGCAGGCCGAAGGCGCCGCGCAGCTTCTGCATGGCCCGCTGGATGATCGCCGCCTGCAGCTTGCCGCCGCGGGCGCCGCGAAACAGCGGCTCTCCGCTGTCGAGATCATATGGGCAGAGCGCGCGATATTTCTCGACCGCGTCGAAAACGACGGGCAGAAGCGGCACCAGCCGTGTCTTGTTGCCTTTGCCGGTAATGCGCAACGCTGTGGCGCCCTTCGGCAGGTCGGCGGGAACGAGATTCAGTGCCTCGGAGATGCGCAGGCCGCAGCCGTAGAGCAGGGTCATGACAGCCGCATCGCGCGCGGCGATCCACGGTTCGTCATGCAGTTGGGCTTCATCGCTGACGATGGCGATCGCCTGCGTGTCCGACAGGGGTTTGGGCAGCGACTTCGGCTGTTTCGGCGAACGGATCGCGCCGGCGCCGGCGGCATTGACCAGGCCCTTCTTTTCGAGGTGGCGCAACAGCGAACGTAGGCCGGCGAGATTGCGGCCGAGCGAACGGGCGCCAGAGCCTTGCCTGCGCCGGGCAGCCAGGAAGGCGCGGAAATCGGCGGGACGCAATTCCCTGATGTCGGCGAGGGTCGCCGGGCCGGCAAGATGACCGGTCAGGAAGGTCAGAAACTGGCGGGTGTCGCGCTCGTAGGCGTCGAGCGTATGCTCGGAAAGACGGCGTTCGCGAGCGAGGTTTTCGAGCCACGCAGCACGTTCCGCCATCAGGCGCGGGTCGGCGATTACAAGCAGTTCATTCACGTCGCTGGCCTTGAATTTGCCTTCAAGTCCGCCAATTTGAAGCAGGAACGGTTATGGAATTGCTAATGCCGGCCAAGCCTTTGTCATCCTTCGATCATATTGTACTGCGATAGCTTACAGCCCATAGACAGGATCTTTCATGGCACGGCGCGATTCCATGACGGCTTTCGGACAACTCGCGGAAGCGATCGCTCTCGTTTCACAGGGAAAGCCCGGTCACATCGTCGACACGCTGATTGCCGAACGCGGCCAGAGGATCGTGAAACATCCGCTCTGGCCGGTCATGCGACCGTTCGTATACACGCTTCTGCGCTACAACAAGGCGATCGAATTCGCCAACGCGGTGGCCAAGATGCCGGGGTTCCAGTCGTTCGAATATCTGAGCGACGTGCTGAAGCTCGACATCGGCGTCGCCAATGGCGAACGCATTCCTGATAGCGGCGGCTTCATCCTCGTCAGCAATCACCCCACAGGCATTGCCGACGGCGTAGCCGTTTTCGACCTCCTGAAAACGCGCCGGCCCGATATGATGTTCTTTGCCAATCGCGATGCGATCCGCGTCAACCCGCGTTTTGCCGAGATGGTCATCCCCGTCGAATGGCGGGAGGAGCACAAGAGCAAGCTCAAGGCGCGCGAGACGCTACAATTGACGAACCACGCAGTACGGGAAGGCAAGGCGACGGTGCTCTTTCCATCGGGCCGCATCGCCTATTGGGCCAATGGCCGGCTCAATGAACGCCCCTGGAAGACGTCGGCGGTCGGGCTGGCGCGCAAATACAATCTGCCGATTCTCCCCGTCCACATGACGGCGCGCAATTCCGGCCTGTTCTACTGGCTGGCAAAGTGGTCGACGGAGCTTCGCGACATGACGGTTTTCCACGAACTCTTGAACAAACGCGGCGACCGTTTCGATTTCGTGATCGGCAATCTCATTCCCGCCGAACATCTCGACGGCGATGTCAACGAGGTGACGAAGGCGCTGGAGAAACATACGGTCCACGACATGGCCCGCGATGGGGACGCGACCTTCGTGCCGGTCGGCGGGCCGGCTGCGGCGATGCCGTGCGAGATGTCGGTTCTGGCCGTCTAGAATCGTGACGATCGATATTCGCATCTTCCATGATGGGTTGCCGGAGGCAATGGCGGGGCTTGCGCACCAAGCCCAACAGGAAGGCCATCTCCATATCGGCCGGCTTATCGATGACTGGGCAGCTGGCGACATCCGCTTCACGCGTGACGGCGAAAGGCTGCTCGGCGCTTTTGAGGGCGAAACACTCGTTGCTGTCGGAGGCGTGACCATCGAACCCGCCCGGCCGGAACCGCTGCGGATGCGGCGTTTCTACGTTCGCCCCGCAATGCGCGGTCGCGGCGTCGGGCGGATGCTTGCTCTGGCGCTTCTGGATCACGCGCGGCGCTTCTGCCGCTGTGTCACTGTCCATGCGGGAAATGATGGTGCGATGAGGTTTTGGGAGTCGCTCGAGTTTCGTCCCCTTGACCAGGATGGCTATACCCTTGTCCTAGACCTGCGCGGTTGAGGCGAGACCGCACACCATTATGCGCCGATCTCCTGGAGGCGGACGGCCTGGCGGGCCAAGAGCCGCTCGACATCGGCAATGTCGAGCGCCGAAAGCCTGGGCCCCGGCTTGCGCAAGGCGGCGGATTTGATCACGCCGCGCTTGGCAAGCACGTATTTGCGGCAGGCAAGACCGACGCCCTGCTGCTGTTCATAGCGAGCGAGCGGCAGATAGGCATCGAAGATTTCGTGGGCGCGCTCGGGATTGCCGGCGCTATAGGCTTCGACGACGCCGACCATCATCTCGGGATAACAGAAGCCGGTCATGGCGCCGTCGGCGCCGCGGCCCATCTCCTCCGGCAGGAAAAGCCCGCCATTGCCGCAGAGGATGGAGATGCGCCGCATGCCGCCCTTGTCGCTGGCTGCGCGAAGCGCGGTGATTTTCGACAGGCCCGGCCAATCCTCGTGTTTAAGCATGACGCAATTCGGCACCTCTCTGACGATGCGCTCGATGACCGCGGGTGCGATCGTCACATTGGTGGTAAGCGGATAGTCCTGCAGCGCGAAAGGCGTATCACCCAGGGTTTCACCAACCGACTGGTAGAAGGCGAAGACCTGATCGTCGGTCCTGATGGTCCAGGGCGGCGCAACCATGACGCCGGCGGCACCTTCGCCCATGACGACCTTGGCGAGCTCGCTCATCGGGGCAAGCCCGGGCGCCGACACGCCGACGACCACCGGCAGGCGTCCGTCAAGGCGCTTCAGTACACGCTCGACCACGATCCGCGATTCCTCGGCGGTCAGCTTCGGAGCCTCGCCGAGCTGGCCGAGCACCGTCAGGCCGGTGACGCCGGCGCCTTCATAAAACTCGACCATGCTGTCGATGCTTTGGAGATCAAGCGTGCCGTCGTCGGCAAAGGGAGTTACAGCGATAACGTAGACGCCTTTGGCATTCTCGCTCAGTCTGGCCATTCATGCTCTCCGATTCAGCTGTCGAACAATCTTCCGGCAAACTAGGCGGCCAATTGCTTGCCCGGCAACCTTTTCGTCAAGGCGCGGTTCATCTTGGCGAGCCTTCGTTATCCACATTGTCGCCAGTCGAGCCATCTCTTCTTTGCGGTTCCAATTCCATCGATTTGCGGGCATGGTCTCGCGCGATGAGCATAGATTCGTCCGATCTCTTTGGCACGCTTTTCGAAGCACCGCCCGTGAACCGAACGGTTCCGGTGCTGGTGCCGATGCCGGCGCCGAAACCCTATTCCTACTCGGTGCCGGAGGGCATGGCGGTCGAGCCCGGCTCGGTCGTGCAGGTACCGCTCGGGCCGCGGCAGGTGATCGGCGTCGTCTGGGACGGCGGCGAAGATGGCGTCGATCCGAAGAAGCTGCGGCCGATCAGCCATGTCTTCGATTGCCCGCCGCTTTCCAAGGAGATGCGGGATTTCATCGATTGGGTGGCGAGCTACACGCTCTCCCCGCCCGGCCTCGTGGCACGCATGGCGCTCAGGGCGCCGAATGCCTTCGAGCCTGAGCCGATGGTGGAGGGGCTGAAATTCGTCGGCGGCGAACCTGAGCGGATGACACCGGCGCGTGCTCGCGTGCTTGCGGCCGCTTTCGACGGCCTGTCATGGACGCGCAGCGGTCTGGCGCATGCGGCCGGCGTTTCGACGAGCGTCGTCGATGGGCTGATCACGCTCGGCATTTTCGAGACGGTGTTCCTGCCGCCGCCGCCCGTTGTGGCGATGCCGGATCCCGGCTTTGCCGCCGCACGCCTCGAAGGGCCGCAGAAAGAGGCGGCGGCGGAGATCGTCTCCGACGTCCGCAGGGGCGAATTTTCGGTGTCGCTGATCGACGGGGTGACCGGCTCCGGCAAGACCGAAGTCTATTTCGAGGCGATCGCCGAGACGCTGAAGCGCGGCAGGCAAGTGCTGATCTTGCTGCCGGAGATCGCGCTGACGGCGAGTTTCCTCGAGCGTTTTCAGGATCGCTTCGGGGCAAAGCCGGCCGAATGGCATTCCGACCTCGCCCCGCGCATGCGCGAAAAGGTCTGGCGCCAGGCGGTGACCGGGGAAGTGCGGGTCGTGGCCGGCGCCCGATCGGCGCTCTTCCTGCCTTTCGAAGACCTTGGTCTCATCATCGTCGACGAGGAGCATGATCCTGCCTACAAGCAGGAAGATCGGGTCTTCTATAATGCCCGCGACATGGCCGTGGTGCGCGGCCGCATCGGTGATTTTCCCGTCATCCTGGTGTCGGCGACGCCGTCGGTCGAAAGCCAGGTCAACGGGCAGAACGGCCGCTACAGCACCGTCCACCTGCCCACGCGTTTCGGCGACGCGGCGCTGCCCGATCTGCATCTCATCGATATGCGCAGGCACGCGCCGGAGCGCGGTGGCTTCCTGTCGCCGGTGCTGATCCGGGCGATCGGCAAGACCGTGGAGAGGCGCGAACAGGCGCTGCTTTTTCTCAATCGGCGCGGTTATGCACCGCTGACGCTCTGCCGGGTCTGCGGTCACCGCTTCCAATGCCCGCAATGTTCGAGCTGGCTGGTCGAGCATCGCTTCCGCAAGCAGCTGCAGTGCCATCAATGCGGCCATGCCGAGCGCACCCCGGAGGCCTGTCCGGAGTGCGGCACGCTCGACCATCTCGTCGCCTGCGGGCCTGGCGTCGAACGCATCGCCGAAGAGGTGGAGCGACATTTCCCAGAGGCGCGGACAATCGTTCTGTCCTCGGATATCATGGGCGGTGTGAAGCGGCTGCGGCTGGAGCTTGATGCAATCGCCAAGGGCGAGGCCGATATCGTCATCGGCACACAGCTCGTCGCCAAGGGGCATAATTTTCCGCTGATGACGCTGGTCGGCATCGTCGATGCCGATCTCGGCCTTGCCAATGGCGACCCGCGCGCGGCCGAGCGCACGTTTCAACTTCTGTCGCAGGTGACGGGCCGCGCCGGACGCACCGGTCTCAAAAGCCACGGGTTGCTGCAGACCTACCAGCCGCAGCATCCCGTGATGCAGGCGATTGTATCAGGCGATTCCGATGCCTTTTACGAGCGCGAGATCACCGAGCGCGAACGCGCCGCACTACCGCCTTTCGGCCGGCTGGCTTCGATCATCGTATCGGCAGAAACGCGCCACGACGCCGAGAACCATGCGCGCGGCATGCGCAACGCAGCGCCCCAGGTCTCCGGCATCTCAGTGCTCGGCCCGGCGGAAGCGCCCCTCGCCTTGGTGCGCGGCCGCCACCGCTTCCGCCTTTTGGTCCACGGACGGCGCAACTCCGACATCCAGGCGTTTTTGCGGGCGATGCTGTCGCAGTCGCCGAAGGAGCGCGGATCAGTGCAGGTGCAGCTCGACATCGATCCCCAGAGCTTTCTGTAGATCGTTCCGCACGCTGCGTTTCCGGATGCGGCCGATCATGGCATAAACGCAGAATCAGCGGATGATTTGGGGTCGAGGCATGGAATTTGAGTTTCCCACGGAATTTGGCGAGCAGCTTGCCTTCGGCGCAGCCGCCTTCACGGCCATCGCCGGCTTCGTCATCATGTTTGCGCCCGGTCTTGCGATGAGGATCTTCGGCCTGGCGCCGCGCGGCGAGCGGCGTGAAGGTTTCAGCGAGGTCCGATCGACAGGCGGCTTCTATCTCGGTTTTGGTCTCGGTTCCGTCGTGCTGGCGCAGCCGCTGATTTATACGGCATTCGGCGCAGCGTTCGCCATGGCCGCGTTCGCCCGCATCGTCTCCATCCTGTCAGATAAGGGGAGTACTTATCTCAACTATTTACTTCTGGTTGTGCAAACAGTTATCGCGGCACTGCCGCTGCTGTATGTTTTCGGCTTCTTCCAAACATGATTTTCGCCGCCGGCGGCGGCTTGCGCGGCCCGCTTTCAGGCCATTGCGCAATTTTGCGAACAGAAATTCATGCGAAAGGCGTATTCGGGCATTACGCGTGTTGCGAGTCCGAACATCCTATGTTAGACGGACCCCGAATTTCGGAAGAAGCAAGAGGCTTCTCTTGTGATTTCTGGGGGAAATCAAAACGAATTCAAGATCATAGGTTCGGCGCCCGCCGAGAGCCGGATTTTGGATTGAAATCAGGGAAATTTGTGCCAGTGGCAGACACGTCCCAGCTTACTTCTGGTGTTGCCGAGCGCTATGCCTCGTCGCTTTTCGAGCTGGCGCTCGAACACGGCGCCGTCGACAGCGTAGCCGCCGATCTTGACCGTTTCCAGGCGATGCTGGATGAGAGCGCCGAACTGAAGCGCTTCGTCGCAAGCCCGGTTTTCTCCGCTGAAGATCAGCTGAAGGCGATTGTCGCCATCAGCGAGAGAGCCGGCATCAGCGGCTTCTTCGCCAATTTTCTGAAGGTCGTGGCGCGCAACCGCCGCCTGTTTGCCCTGCCGGGGATGATCAGGGCCTTCCGCCTCATCGCGGCGAATAATCGCGGTGAAATCTCCGCCGAGGTCACCTCGGCGCATGCGCTCTCCCAAGCGCAGGAAACCGAATTGAAGGCGGCACTCAAGAGCGTCACCGGCAAAGACGTGACGATGGCCGTCACGGTTGATCCGTCAATTCTTGGTGGTCTGATCGTGAAGGTCGGGTCCCGTCAGATTGATACGTCTCTTCGTACCAAACTCTCTACCCTTAAGCTCGCATTGAAAGAGGTTGGCTGATGGATATCCGCGCCGCGGAAATTTCCGCAATTCTCAAAGACCAGATCAAAAATTTCGGCAAAGAGGCGGAAGTCTCGGAAGTCGGCCAGGTTCTCTCCGTCGGTGACGGTATCGCTCGCGTTTACGGGCTGGACAATGTCCAGGCTGGTGAAATGGTCGAGTTCCCCGGCGGCATCCGCGGCATGGCCCTGAACCTTGAATCCGACAATGTCGGCGTCGTTATTTTCGGTAACGACCGCGACATCAAGGAAGGCGACACTGTCAAGCGGACCGGTGCCATCGTCGACGTTCCCGTTGGTCCCGAACTGCTCGGCCGTGTCGTCGACGCGCTCGGCAACCCGATCGACGGTAAAGGCCCGATCAATGCGACGCGCCGTTCGCGCGTCGACATCAAGGCTCCCGGCATCATCCCGCGCAAGTCGGTCCATGAGCCGATGTCGACCGGCCTCAAGGCCATCGATGCGCTGATTCCGGTCGGCCGCGGCCAGCGCGAACTCGTCATCGGCGACCGCCAGACCGGCAAGACCGCCATCCTTCTCGATGCCTTCCTCAACCAGAAGGCCATTCACGACAATGGTCCGGAGGGCGAAAAGCTTTACTGCGTTTACGTCGCTATCGGCCAGAAGCGTTCGACCGTCGCCCAGTTCGTCAAGGTGCTCGAAGAGCGCGGCGCGCTGAAATACTCGATCATCGTCGCCGCCACCGCTTCCGACCCGGCGCCGATGCAGTACCTGGCCCCGTTTGCCGGCTGCGCCATGGGCGAATATTTCCGCGACAACGGCATGCATGCGCTGATTGGTTACGACGACCTGTCGAAGCAGGCCGTGTCCTACCGCCAGATGTCGCTGTTGCTGCGTCGCCCGCCGGGCCGCGAAGCCTATCCGGGCGATGTTTTCTATCTGCACTCTCGCCTGCTCGAGCGCGCTGCGAAGATGAACGACGACATGGGTGCCGGTTCGCTGACCGCTCTTCCGGTCATCGAAACGCAGGGCAACGACGTTTCGGCCTTCATTCCGACCAACGTGATCTCGATCACCGACGGCCAGATCTTCCTTGAAACCGACCTGTTCTACCAGGGTATCCGTCCTGCCGTGAACGTCGGCCTGTCGGTTTCCCGCGTCGGTTCCTCGGCTCAGATCAAGGCGATGAAGCAGGTCGCAGGCTCGATCAAGGGCGAGCTCGCCCAGTACCGCGAAATGGCCGCCTTCGCCCAGTTCGGTTCGGATCTTGACGCTGCGACGCAGCGCCTGCTGAACCGTGGCGCTCGCCTGACCGAGCTCCTGAAGCAGCCGCAGTTCTCGCCGCTGAAGACGGAAGAGCAGGTCGCCGTGATCTTCGCAGGCGTCAATGGTTACCTCGACAAGCTGCCGGTCGCATCGGTCGGCAAGTTCGAACAGGGCCTGTTGTCCTATCTGCGTTCGGAAGGCTCCGCCATCCTCGACGCAATCCGCACGGAAAAGGCTATCAGCGACGACACCAGGGGCAAGCTCACCGCTGCTCTCGACAGCTTCGCCAAGTCTTTCCAGTAATCGGGCCAGGTTAGGACGGATAACGGATGCCTTCACTTAAGGATCTGAAAAATCGGATCGCCTCCGTCAAGGCGACGCAGAAGATCACCAAGGCGATGAAGATGGTCGCCGCGGCGAAGCTTCGGCGTGCGCAGGAGGCGGCCGAGGCCGCCCGGCCTTACTCGCAGCGTATGAACGCGGTCCTTGCGAATATCGCCAAGGCCGTTACCGATGCGGACGGGGCGCCGGTCTTGATGACCGGCACCGGCGAGGACCAGGTGCACCTGCTCGTGGTCTGCACGGCCGAACGCGGCCTGTGCGGCGGTTTCAACTCGCAGATTGCCCGCTTCGCCCGCGACCATGTCCGCAAATTGGTCGCCGAAGGCAAGACGGTGAAGATCTTCACGATCGGCAAGAAGGGTTATGACATTCTGCGCCGCGAATTCGCGTCACTGATTGTCGAGCGCAAGGAATTGCGCGAGGTCAAGAAGATCGGTTTCGAGAATGCCGACCAGATCGGCAAGCGCATCATCGAGATGTTCGAGGCCGGCGAATTCGACGTCTGCACGCTGTTCTATTCCGAGTTCAAGTCGGTGATAAGCCAGGTTCCGACCGCGCAGCAGCTCATCCCCGCCAAGGCCCCGGAAGCCGTCGTCGAGGATGAGGAGCATGCTGGCGCCGTCTACGAATACGAGCCGGATCCGGCGTCGATCCTCGACGATCTGATCCCGCGCAACATCTCGGTCCAGATCTTCCGCGCTCTCCTCGAGAATGTCGCGGGCGAAATGGGCGCCAAGATGAGCGCCATGGACAATGCGACGCGCAATGCTGGTGAGATGATCAACAAGCTGACGCTGAGCTACAACCGCCAGCGTCAGGCGCAGATCACCAAGGAACTGATTGAAATCATTTCGGGCGCGGAAGCGCTCTGAGTTAGGAAAAGAGGGTAAGAAAATGGCTGAGGCAGCTACCCGTTCTGTCGGCAAAGTCACCCAGGTTATCGGCGCCGTCGTCGACGTCGCTTTCGAAGGCGAACTGCCGGCGATCCTGAACGCGCTCGAAACCGATAACAACGGCAACCGCCTTGTTCTCGAAGTCGCTCAGCATCTGGGCGAAAACGAAGTCCGTACCATCGCCATGGACTCGAGCGAGGGTCTCGTCCGCGGCCAGCAGGTCGTCGATACCGGTGCCCCGATCTCGGTTCCTGTCGGCGATGAGACGCTTGGCCGCATTATGAACGTCATCGGCGAACCGGTCGACGAAGCAGGCCCGCTCAACACCGCCCACAAGCGCGCCATCCACCAGGACGCGCCGGCTTACGTCGAGCAGTCGACGGAAGCGCAGATCCTCGTTACCGGCATCAAGGTCGTCGACCTTCTCGCCCCTTACGCAAAGGGCGGCAAGATCGGCCTGTTCGGCGGCGCCGGCGTCGGCAAGACGGTTCTCATCATGGAACTGATCAACAACGTCGCCAAGGCGCACGGTGGTTACTCGGTCTTCGCAGGCGTGGGTGAGCGTACCCGCGAAGGCAACGACCTCTACCACGAAATGATCGAATCAGGCGTCAACAAGCATGGCGGTGGCGAGGGCTCGAAGGCTGCGCTCGTTTACGGCCAGATGAACGAACCGCCGGGCGCGCGTGCTCGCGTCGCTCTGACCGGTCTGACCGTCGCAGAACATTTCCGCGACCAGGGCCAGGACGTTCTGTTCTTCGTCGACAACATCTTCCGTTTCACGCAGGCGGGTTCCGAAGTGTCGGCTCTGCTCGGCCGTATTCCTTCGGCCGTGGGTTATCAGCCGACGCTCGCAACCGACATGGGTCAGATGCAGGAACGCATCACCACCACGACCACGGGCTCGATCACCTCGGTCCAGGCCATCTACGTTCCGGCCGACGACTTGACCGACCCGGCGCCGGCGACCTCGTTCGCCCACCTTGACGCAACGACGGTTCTGTCGCGTTCGATTGCTGAAAAGGGCATCTACCCGGCCGTCGACCCGCTCGACTCCACCTCGCGCATGCTCGACCCGTTGGTCGTCGGCGAAGAGCATTACGAAGTCGCCCGTAAGGTCCAGTCGACGCTGCAGCGATACAAGGCCCTGCAGGACATCATCGCCATTCTGGGCATGGATGAACTGTCCGAAGAGGACAAGGTTGCCGTCGCCCGTGCCCGCAAGATCGAGCGCTTCCTGTCGCAGCCGTTCTTTGTTGCCGAAGTCTTCACCGGCTCGCCGGGCAAGCTCGTTGCTCTCGAAGACACGATCAAGGGCTTCAAGGGCCTCGTTAACGGCGAATACGACAATCTGCCGGAAGCCGCCTTCTATATGGTCGGCTCGATCGATGAAGCCGTCGAGAAGGCCAAGAAGCTCGCCGCCGCTTGATGAGCGACGCTCAGGACGAGATATTCTGCTGCGACTCCCTCAAGCGAGTCGTGGCGGAGCTGCCAGAGCCGGCCGCGCCGACCGTCTACCGCGCCGATAACGGCGTGACGATGATGGTTGTCGGGCTGGTTCAGACCGAGGAAGGCCTCGGATATCTCGATCAGGCGATACTGCACTGCCCGTTCTGCGGGACCAAATTGCAAGCTGCAAAAGCCATAGCCGAGAAGGTAAGTCACTGATGGCTGACAATTTCAACTTTGAGCTCGTTTCGCCGGAGCGCCTGCTGCTGTCGGAGATGGTGACCGAAGTCGTCATTCCCGCAACCGAAGGCGAGATGACGGTTATGGCGCATCATGCGCCGACCATGACAACGATCAAGCCGGGTATCGTGAGCGTCCGCTCCGGCTCCGGCAGAAAGCAGGACTATGTGGTGTTCGGTGGTTTTGCCGATATCCTGCCGACAGGCTGCACATTGCTTGCCGAGTCCGCCGTTCCGGTTGAAGAGCTCAACAAGGATGAGCTGACCCGCCGCATCGAAGCTGCCAAGAAGGAACTCGAGGATGCCGTGCATCATGAGCACAAGTCCAAGCTTGAGCACTTCATCCTGGAACTGACGCATCTTAGCGGCATCGTCCAGCAGGATTGATCACAGCGACAGCATCAATGAAAGGCGGCCGCGAGGCCGCTTTTCTTGTTTCTGCCGTCTTTGAGCGCGACGATGGAAGCGCATCAACGAAAGTGAAGAGAGAGCAGGCGATCAAAGCCGCTTTTGCCGGTTTACGACGGTGAGGCGACACTTGCAGTGCCGCGCGACTTCAAAGCGCGCGCAAAAGCGCTGCGGCCCTTGATACGCCTATCGTGCTTTCCTTGTTTTACGACTGCATCTTCGTGGCCGCACATTGTGCGCGCGAGGCTTGGAACCGGGCAGACTCTCATTAGAAGCCGGTACCGCCGCGTAGCTCGATGACCAGCGTCTTGAACAGGATTTTCAGGTCGAGCAGCAGGCTGAAATTCCTGACGTAATAGATATCGCAGGCGATCCGGGCCCGGGCTTGCAGCGGCCGTGCCGTCGGTCCGCGCCAGCCCCGTGTCTGCGCGAGGCCGGTGATGCCGGGGCGCATGACGTGGCGATGGTGGTAGTTCGGCACCAATTCTTCGTAAAGCCTGCCGGCTGCGCGCATGTTGATGGCATGGCAGCGCGGACCGACCAGGGACATGTCGCCCCTGAGGACGTTCAGAAGTTGCGGCAGCTCGTCAATGTTTGTCCTGCGGAGCAGAGCGCCGATGCCGGTCACCCGCCTGTCGCCCTTGACGGTCTGCTGGATGCCGCTGGGATCGCAAGCGTCGGTGTGCATCGAGCGGAACTTGAAGACGGTGATCTTTCGGCCGTTCAGGCCCCAACGGATCTGACGGAAGAATACGGGGCCGCCATCGTCGAGTTTGATGAAAATAGCGATTGCCAGGAAAAGCGGCGCCAGCACGAGGAGAGCGCTGGCCGCGATGACGATGTCGATCAGCCGCTTTACGGCCAATCGCAGAGCCGCCTTGCCTTCGACACCAGAAAAGCTGTCCGGCTGGCGAATGTTGGAGTTCGCTACAACCAGAGTCCGGATTTTGTTCTGACGCTGAGACGAATCGAAGCGTGAACTTATCTTCGAAGTAAAAGCATTCATTACTCAAAGCCCAGAAGTTTAGATGCGATACTGAACTGCGGGGAGACAGATACATGCTTACGTATGGTTTGTCATCGTTATAAAGAAGAAATCGGTAAGCATAAAGACGCCAAAAATGGGAGTATTTCGCGTTAACCTTAATGCCTCTAGTTGAGTGGCGTTCGAAATTATACTTCTAAAGGAGTAGCCCGATCAGGCGGCGCGATGTGAGGTGATTGCCGAAATCGATTACCGGTCGTTCCAACAGATAATAACTGAGGCTTGCCACCAGAAAAACGAGCGCCGCCGTCAGTGTGCAGGATTGCAGCCAACCGGTGACCACGTTCTCCGAGGAGGCCCCGAACGAGCCGGGGTCGAGTCTCTGGATCAATGTCAGGATGATCTCCTGCCAGATGTAAATGCCGAAGGAGATATTGGCGACGTAGCGGACAGGAGCGTTATCAAGCAGCCTGCCCAGGCCCTGGGCACGGCTGAGCGAAACGAGCGCTGTTGCGACCGCCAGTGGAAAGACTGGAAATCCATAGGGGATGTCAAGCCAGCCGTAACCTTCGGCCGAGCCGCCAGGTGATATGAGGAGGCGGTAAGCGGCAACCGAAAGGGCCAGGAGTGCCGCGGCGTCGAACCAGGAAGAGCGCCTTGCGGACAACATCACTTCGATGCCGGCGGCAAAGGCACCGAGCGCGAAGACGGCAAAGAAACCGATCGGATTATAGTTGGGCATCCATTCCTTCGCCCCGCCCTGCAGGCCATATGCCCAGCCGCGCCCAATATCGTCGAGCGCAAAGAGCCTCAGGATTACCAGATGGGCAAGAAGGACGACGGCAATGACGCAGAGCCATACGGCGCGGGCGAAGAACGGACGTCGCCGCAGCAGGGGCAAGCGAAACAGCAGGAAAAAGGCGGCCGGCAGGAGCACATAGCTGGTGACCTCGAAGGGAATGGACCAGAGCGGCCCATCGGCTTCGACGGGAAAGAACGTGCGCCAATGCCACTGGCTCATGAACAGCAGTCCCGAGACATAGCGGACGACGAGCTCCGGCGTCAGCGGCAGGGCAAGCAGCGTCAGGCTGAGGATAAAGCCGACGCTGGCGGCGAACCAGAAGCCCGGAGTGATGCGCGCCAACCTGCGGATGGCGTAGTGCCCGAGGCTCGGCATGGCGCCGCCGGCGTCGAGAGCGTGCCAGAAAGGGCGGGCAAGCAGAAAGCCGCTGAGCACGAAGAAGATGGCGACGCCGAAATTGCCGAAGCGGAGGACGTTGGCCGTCGGCGCCAATTCATCCGGAATTCTGCGCATATCCAGCCGGAGCGCGAGATGATGCGCGAGCACCAACAAGCACGCCATCGCGCGCAGAAAGTCGGCTCCGACCAGTCTGTCCTGTGCTCGCATGTCGTTCCCGCCCCGCTCGATTCGGCTCAAACCGCCCAAGCTCAAAGCATTGCCGCGGAAGGCCGCGTCGGCAAGGGCGGGTCGGGATCAGCCGAGGAGTTCGTTGGTGTAATAGGTGGAAAAGTCCGGCTTCTCCCTGAGCACGACGCCATTCGCATCAACCAGGATGCCGTTCTCAAGCAGGAAGCCGCCGATGGCATCGGCCTTTGCCGGGTCAAGGGTGCCGATCACGCCGGCCTCGGATCTCAGGAAATGGCCTTCGATCAATGCCTTCTGGGAAGCCTTTACCAGTTCCGTGTTCATCAGTGCGCCGTTGCTTCCCGATATCAGCAGTTCGCAGGCTTCGTCGGGATGGTCGATGGAGTAGACATAGCCTTGACGTGTGGCCTGGATGAAGGCGCGGGCGTGTTCTCGACTGGCCGAGAGATAGGCGTCGCTGGAAACGATGACCGTCGTCTGCTCGTCGGGAATGCCGTAATCGGAATAGTGGAAGCGGCTGATCTTCCGCTTCTCCAGCTCGGCGGCGATGCCTTCCCAGGTGTAGATCTCCAGCGTGAAGTCAATCGAGCCATTGTCCAGCGCCTCATAGGCGGAGGTGCCAAGGGTGACGGTCTTGACGTCGCCCTTGCCGCCGTCATTGCGGATCATCGCTGAGACCAGCGCGCTTTCCCAGGTGCCGCCGAAGCCGCCATAGGTCTTGCCGTCGAGATCTCTGGGACTCTTGATGTCGTCGCGCCCGCCCTTGAAGATCAGGCGTGCGGTTTCCGTCTGGACGACGCCGTAGACCATCTTCACGTCACCGCCGCCAGCGCGCTGCGTGAGAGCCTCGATCTCGCTGCTGATGCCGAAGTCGGCGACCCCGTTCGACACCAGCGTGCCGGCGCTGGTGTCGGTAAAGGGCAGAATCTCAACATCGAGGCCGGCGGCCGTGTAGAAGCCTTTCGCCTTGGCGACATAGATGCCGATGTGGTTGGTGTTGGGCGTCCAGTCGAGCGCGATACGAACCTTTGCGGGCGCCGATTGAGCGAAGGCGGCGCGGCCGGCGAGGCTTGTTGCGATAGCGGCGAGGATCGTCTGTCGACGGGTGAGAAGCAGCATGGTGACCTCCTCAGGTCTATTAGAGCAGGATCCCGAAAAGTGTGAGCGGTTTTCGGACGACATCGTGCTCTAACTCTTTAAATTGGAACAGGATTCAGATTGCAGGCCGACCGGCCTGAAATCATCCTGTTCTTGCGGATGAAGCAGGGTTTGCAGGATTTCAGTCTCGATTGCCTGGGCCGCGGGCGAACCGAGATCAGCGATGCTTCTCGGGCGGGGCAGGGAAACGCGGAATTCGCGGATGACGCGGGCCGGGCGGGCAGACAGCACGTAGATCCGGTCGGAGAGGAAAACGGCCTCGCGAACATCGTGGGTGATCAGCAGCGCCGTCCAGCGATGTTCGGTCCACATGTCTTGCAGCCACTCCTGGATCTGGATGCGAGTCAGCGCATCGAGCGCGCCGAAGGGCTCGTCGAGCAGCAGCATGTCCTGCTTCTGGATGACGGTGCGCAGCAGTGCAGCACGCTGGCGCATGCCGCCGGAAAGAGAGGCGGGGTAGTGATGCTCGAAGCCGGCCAGGCCAAACCGCTCGAAGAGGGGCGCGACAGCGGCGCGGGCGGCCCGCCGATTCATGCCCCTCACTTCCAGGCCGAGCACGGCATTGTCGATGATCCGGCGCCAGGGCATCAGCGCATCGCGTTGCGGCATGAAGGCAAAGGAATGCGGCGTCTGTTCCAGCGCCGCACCGTTGAAAAGCATGTTGCCGGAATCCGGCCGCAGCGCCTGAGTCAGCAGTCTCAGCACGGTCGATTTTCCCGAGCCGGATGGGCCAACGATCGAGACGAACTCGCCGTTTGCGACCGCGAGCGAAATGTCGTCCAGGACCTTCATGCCGTCGAAGGACTTCGAGATGTTGCGCAGCTCAAGCATCTGACCGGTCATCGGCGCCGTTCCTTGGATGGCTGCCAGGGCATGACGAAACGCTGGATAACCACCGTCAGCGCGAAGAGGCAGAGCGTCAACACAGCGCTGACGATCACGGCGGCGAGCACGAGATCGGGACGGAAATTGTTCTTGGCGTTGAGGATATAAATGCCGAGGCCGCTTGCAGCGCCGGCATATTCGGCAAAGATCGCGCCGACGACGGCATAGGTGATCGAAATTCGAAGGCCGGCGAAGAAATAGGGCAGCGACGAGGGAAGCCGCGCCAGGCGGAAAATGCGCCAGCGACTCGCCTTCATCGAATTCAAGAGCTCGGCGATGTCGCGATCGGTCGCCTCATAACCCTGAAGCAGGGCAACGAGCAGCGGAAAGAAAGTGACGAGCGCCACCAGCAATATCTTCGGCAAAAGGCCGAAACCGAACCAGAGAACGACGAGGGGTGCGATCGCCACCAGCGGCAGAGTCTGGCTGGCGATGAAGATCGGCAGCAGTGCCCGACGCATGAAGGGCATGAAATCCATCAGGATCGAAGAGGCGAAGGCGAAGGCGAGCGACAGGGCGAAGCCGCCGAGTGTCGCGCCGAGCGTCGGCCAGGTGTTTGATATCAGCCCCTCTCGGTTCAGCCAGCCCTGGATAAGAATACGCGAAGGCGCCGGCAGAATGGACGGTTTGATGCCGGAAAGATCCACATAGAGTTCCCATGCCGCCAGAAAGGCAAAGCCTGCGAGCAAGGCGGGCATTGCCCGGTACACGGCGAGACAGAGCGTCGCAAGGCGCGAATCCGATGGTCGTGGCGATGTCATCGGCGTTCGATTTCAGGCTTTCGTCTGGCCGTTAGCGCAAACCTGTCGAGGACATCGGTCTCGATGCGCAGCCTACCGCGATTGGGGGCGGTTGCCTTGACGGCATCGAGAGGGATGCCGGCGGAATTGCCGGACGTCGGGTAGAGTGACACTTGCGCGCCGGAACACATTTGGACCTCGCTCCGCTGGCATTACCCAGATCAGCTTAGAAGGGTCCGGAGGCTTGCGCCTCGCATCTCAGCCCCGGCGATACAGAGCTCCCCTGTCATTCGGCGAAAACTATCATCGGGGTTTTGTTGCCGCAACCGCAAAATTACAAACCCGTCCGGCCGGCCGGGACGGGGCGCAGATGAAAAAACACCCGGACGAGGTCCTGTCCGGGTGTTTTCCGAGGTTCCGTACCTGCCGGGAACGGAACCCGAGCGCTCGCCTCTCGGGCGGCTATATCGGCAGGGGCGATCGGTACCAGGGCGGACAAGCGCCGATGCCATCATTTCAGCTTCGTATCGACCGGATGATCTCGCTGTCGCTCCTTCCTGCGCCCTCGCGCTTTACGGCCGGGGGAGCAGGGGTTATAAAACCTCAACTAATATTGAGGTCAATGGGCGATGAATAGGATTTCTGCGACGCCGCTCGGCAGGCTTCTGACAGTCGGCGAAGTGGCGCAACGCAGTGGTCTTGCCGTCTCGGCACTGCATTTCTACGAAGCCAAGGGGCTGATTTCGAGTATCCGCACGCGCGGCAATCAGCGGCGATACGGACGCGATGTGCTTCGCCGGCTCGGCATCATCAAGGTGGCGCAACGTGTTGGCATACCGCTTTCGGAAATCCAGACGGCATTTGCCTCCCTGCCGCAGGGACGCACGCCGACGGTTGCCGACTGGCAGACGCTGTCGGCGCGCTGGAAGGATGAACTCGACGCGCGAATCAGGCGGCTGAGCCTGCTGCGAGACCGCCTGACCGGCTGCATCGGCTGCGGCTGCCTGTCGATCGAAAGCTGTCCGTTGCGCAATCCCTTCGATCGGCTCGGCGAGGAGGGGCCAGGCGCACGGCTGCTGGAGACCGAAATCGACATATGAGCTTTCAGGGAAAAGCTCTAGCCTCTGGCGGAAAGATGATGCCGCCTTTCTTTCGGCCGGCGCGCTCATATGTTAAGGGCGAATGGCGCAACAGGCGGCATTGTCCGCGAGGAGGACGGCTTCGTGTTCCATCCGAGACTATTCGAGAATCGCAATGTCATCGTGACCGGCGCCGGGCGGGGCATCGGCCTCGAAGTGGCCCGGCAGTTCTTGGACTGCGGCGCAAAGGTGATCGTCCATATCGGGCGCAAACCGGGACGCGAGCTGCCGGATTTTCTGCTGACGGCTGAATCCGAAAGACGGGCGCTGTTGCTGCACGCCGATTTCACCGCCGTTGGCGGCGCTGCGCAATTTGCCGAAAATGCGCTCGCCTTCTTCGACAAGGTGCATGTGCTCGTCAATAACGCCGGCACCATGCTCGGCCGTTTTCCGGCTGCCACACTGACCGACGCAGATTATGAGGCGATCGTGCGTTTGAACCAGACGTCGGTGGTGGCGCTGACGCGTGCGTTGCTACCGGCATTGAAGGCGGCGGAAGGCGCTGCCATCGTCAACACCGTTTCAATTTCCGCGCTGACCGGCGGCAGCCCCGGTTCTTCGATCTATTCCGCCTCGAAAGCCTTCATTTCAACCTATTCCAAGGCGCTTGCCCGCGAGCTTGCGCCGGATGGCATCCGCGTCAATTGTGTCTCGCCCGGAACGATCGAGACGGATTTCCATGAGCGCTATTCTTCCCGCGAAAAGCTGGAGCAGACGAGAAAGTCTATTCCCTTGCAGCGGCTGGGCACAGCGGAGGATTGCGCTCCGGCCTATCTGTTCCTGGCGGCACCCTCCCTCTCCGGATACATTACCGGCCAGGTCCTCGAGATCAATGGCGGCCAGCTTATCTGCTGATTTAGTTAGACCTTTTTTGACATTTGATCACTTTTGGCAAATTCGCGTGTGCGAATATGCTATTGGGCTGATCTGCCTTTTCGCTTCCCTTCCGAGATGTCGAATGCCATTGCCCAAGCCCGAGCCGGGAATGTCCGGTCAGGAATTGCACAAACTCGCTGGAAACGCTCGTGAGGCGAGCGATCTGCTGAAGGCGCTGGCGCACCAGACCCGACTTCTAATTCTTTGCATACTCGCGACCGAGGAGCGGACGGTGGGTGAAATCGAAAATATCCTCGGCATTCAGCAGGCGATGGTCTCGCAGCAGCTCGCGCGTTTGAGGCTCGAAGGCCTTGTCAATACGCGCCGTCAGGGCAGGCTCGTCTATTACCGTATCGGCAATACGAGCGTGCTTGCCTTCCTCGAATCGCTGTTCGATCTTTTTCCTGCAGAAAACAATTAGCACCCGCCCTTGCGGAGCACGGTTGCTGCGTCGAAGATAGGCTGATCCGGATGATTTCGCGCCGGATCGGGAGACCGGATGATCGACAAGCTGGAATTTTTCATCGCCCTTGCCAACGAAAAGCATTTCGGCCGCGCCGCCGAGGAGTGCGGGATCTCGCAACCGACACTTTCGGCCGCCATCCGGCAGCTTGAAGACCAGCTTGGTGTCATGCTGGTGCAGCGCGGCTCGCGTTTTCAAGGGCTGACGCCGGAGGGGCAGCGGGTGCTTGAATGGGCGCGGCGCATCGTCGGCGACGCCCGCACCATGCGCGAGGAAATGCGCGCCGCCCGCCGTGGTCTTTCCGGCCACATCCGCCTCGCTGCCATTCCGACCGCGCTCGCCATGCTTTCGCGCATCACTACGCCCTTTCAGGAACGACATCCCGGAGTGACCTTCTCGATCGTCTCGCGGAACTCGCTGCAGGTGCTGAGCATGCTGGAAAATCTCGAAATCGAGGCCGGCATCACCTACCTCGAAAATGAACCGCTTGGCCGCGTTACGACCGTGCCCCTCTATGCCGAGCGCTACAATCTGATCACGGCCGCAGGCAGCCCGCTTTCCGATCGCGACAACGTGACTTGGCGGGAAGTCGGCGATCTTCGGCTTTGTCTATTGACAGCTGACATGCAGAACCGCCGCATCATCAACCGGCATCTGACGGAAGCCGGCGCCACGGTGCATCCGACGCTCGAATCCAATTCGATGATCGTGCTGTTCTCGCATGTCAGGACCGGTCGCTGGGCGAGCATCATGCCGCGCAACGTCGCGAAATCCTTTGGTTTTCCCGTGGAAATCCGGATGATTCCGATCGTCGAGCCTGAGGCGCATCATCTGGTCGGTCTTGTCGCGCCTTATCGCGAGCCCTTCACCCCGCTCGTTTCGGCCCTATTGCACGAAGCGAGAGTGCTCGTGCGGGATGAGGAGCTTTGATAGAAAAAACCTATCATTCCACGAGATAGCTTTATTGATCGTCATCGGCTTCCCTGAGATGTTGTCTGCACGATGGCGCTCGGCTGGGGAGGCCTGCCATCCCGAAACGAGCAAGCCGCCGGGAGGGCTGCCTGATGACCATTCATATCGCCGGAGGCGATATCGCAGCGCGTACACGGACCATCGTCGCCGACCTGCGCTTCCTTGAGGGACCGCTGCTTCCCATTCTGCACGAGGTTCAGCGAGAATTCGGTTATGTGCCGCAGGAAGCCCTGCCTGTGATTGCGGAGGAATTGAACCTCTCGCGCGCCGAAGTGCACGGGGTGATGACATTCTATCACGATTATCGCGACCATCCCGCCGGCCGCCACGTGCTGAAGCTCTGTCGCGCCGAGGCCTGTCAGTCGACGGGCGGCGATGCGTTGGCTGAACGCGTCAAGGCGCTGCTGGGCATCGATTTTCATCAGACGACGCTCGACGGCGCCGTGACGCTGGAGCCGGTCTACTGTCTCGGCCTTTGTGCCTGCGCCCCGTCGGCGATGCTCGACGGCGAGGTTTATGGCCGGCTCGACGATCAGCTGGTGGCGGAACTCGTTGCGGAGGCACGTCGATGACAGTCAAGATCTATGTTCCGCGCGATGCCGCTGCGCTGGCGCTCGGGGCCGAAAAGGTGGCAAAGGCGATTGCCCAGGAGATCGCCGCCCGCGGCTTCGATGCAGAGATCGTGCGCAACGGCTCGCGCGGAATGTTCTGGCTGGAACCGCTGGTCGAGGTCGAGGCCGCCGGCAGGCGCATCGGCTACGGGCCGGTGAAGGCAAGGGATGTGCCTGCTCTGTTTGACGCCGGAATGATGAACGGCGGCGGCCACCCGCTCTGTCTCGGGGGGGTTGAAGACCTCCCCTTCCTGAAGGAACA
Organism: Rhizobium sp. NLR8a; assembly: GCF_019685235.1. Classification (NCBI taxonomy): domain Bacteria; kingdom Pseudomonadati; phylum Pseudomonadota; class Alphaproteobacteria; order Hyphomicrobiales; family Rhizobiaceae; genus Rhizobium; species Rhizobium sp. NLR8a. The sequence goes on along the minus strand of NZ_JABDWI010000005.1, from coordinate 18,266 downwards.
GACCCGCCTGACCTTCGCCCGCTGTGGCATCACCGACCCGCTTTCGCTTGGCGATTATGAGGCGCATGGCGGCCTTGCCGGCCTTCGCCGCGCCGTTTTGATGACGCCTGTCGAAATCGTCAAGGAAGTCACGGATTCCGGCCTGCGCGGACGCGGCGGTGCCGGTTTTCCCACGGGCATCAAGTGGAAGACGGTTCTCGATGCCAGCGGCGAACGCAAATATATCGTCTGCAACGCCGACGAAGGTGATAGCGGCACCTTCGCCGACAGGATGATCATGGAGGGCGATCCCTTCGTGCTGATCGAGGGCATGGCGATTGCAGGGCTTGCGACCGGCGCCACGAAGGGGTTCGTCTATACCCGTTCGGAATATCCGCATGCGATCGCCGTGATGAGCGAGGCCATCGGCATTGCCCGGCAGGCCGGCATTCTCGGGCCGTCAGTGCTTGGTTCGGGTCGCGCCTTCGATATCGAGGTGCGCACCGGCGCCGGCGCCTATGTCTGCGGTGAGGAAACGGCTCTCTTGAACAGTCTGGAAGGCAAGCGCGGCATCGTGCGCGCCAAGCCGCCGCTGCCGGCGCATAAGGGCTTGTTCGACTGTCCGACCGTCATCAACAATGTGATCTCACTTGCCTCGGTGCCTGTCATCCTGGAGAAGGGGGCCGCCTTCTACCGCGATTTCGGTATGGGCCGCTCGCGCGGCACCATTCCGCTGCAGATCGCCGGCAATGTCAGATATGGCGGCCTCTATGAGACCGCCTTCGGTCTTTCGCTCGGCGAGATCGTCGACAGGATCGGCGGCGGCACGAGGACCGGCCGACCGGTCAAGGCCGTGCAGGTCGGCGGACCATTGGGCGCCTATTTCCCGCGGGCTCTGTTCGATACGCCTTTCGACTACGAAACCTTCGCCGCCAAGGACGGGCTCATCGGCCACGCCGGCGTCGTTGTCTTCGACGACACGGCCGATATGCTGAAGCAGGCGCGTTTCGCCATGGAATTCTGTGCCGTCGAAAGCTGCGGCAAATGCACGCCCTGCCGCATCGGTTCGACCCGCGGCGTCGAGACGGTCGACAAAATCGCGCGCGGCATCGAGCCGGAGAAGAACCGGGTGCTGCTTGGCGATCTCTGCAATACCATGAAATTCGGGTCGCTCTGTGCGCTCGGCGGTTTCACGCCCTATCCCGTGGTGAGCGCCATGACGCATTTCCCGGAAGATTTCGCGCCGGCGCCGGTCGTGGAGGCGGCTGAGTGATGATCTTCCAAGCTACAGTCGCATGCCGTGACTTGCTCAATTCCATTTCCGTACAGGAGGCCGACCATGTCTCTCATCCATGAAATCGACTACGGCACTCCCGCTTCGAAATCCGAAACCATGGTGAGGCTCACCATTGATGGGCAGCAGATCAGCGTGCCGGAGGGCACCTCCATCATGCGCGCATCGATGGAAGCCGGTATCGAGGTGCCGAAGCTCTGCGCTACTGACATGGTCGATGCCTTCGGCTCCTGCCGGCTCTGTCTCGTCGAGATCGAGGGCCGCGCCGGCACGCCAGCCTCCTGCACGACGCCGGTGGCGGCAAACATGGTGGTGCACACGCAGACGGGACGATTGAAGGATATCCGCCGCGGCGTGATGGAGCTTTATATTTCCGATCATCCGCTCGACTGTCTCACCTGCGCTGCCAATGGCGATTGCCAGTTGCAGGATATGGCCGGCGCTGTCGGCCTGCGCGACGTGCGCTACGGCTATGAGGGCGACAATCACGTCAAGGCGCGCAGCAACGGCGACATCAATCTGAAATGGATGCCGAAGGACGAGTCCAATCCCTATTTCACCTATGATCCCTCGAAATGCATCGTCTGTTCGCTCTGCGTACGCGCCTGCGAGGAAGTGCAGGGCACTTTCGCGCTGACGATCGAGGGGCGCGGTTTCGGTTCCCGCGTGTCACCCGGCATGCATGAGAATTTCATGGATTCCGAATGCGTTTCCTGCGGCGCCTGCGTCCAGGCCTGTCCGACGGCGACGCTGACGGAGAAATCGGTGATAGAGATCGGCCAGCCGGAGCATTCGGCCGTCACCACCTGCGCCTATTGCGGCGTCGGCTGCTCCTTCAAGGCGGAGATGCGCGGCGAGGAACTGGTGCGGATGGTGCCGTGGAAGGACGGACAGGCCAATCGCGGGCATTCGTGCGTCAAGGGCCGCTTCGCCTACGGTTATTCCACTCACAAAGACCGCATCCTCAACCCGATGATCCGCGAAAAGGTCAGCGATCCCTGGCGGGAGGTGAGCTGGGACGAGGCCTTCGCGCATGTGGCGTCGGAGTTCCGCCGCATCCAATATCAGTATGGCCGCGACGCGATCGGCGGCATCACCTCCTCGCGCTGCACCAATGAGGAAACCTATCTGGTGCAGAAGCTGGTCCGCGCCGGTTTCGGCAACAACAATGTCGATACCTGCGCCCGCGTCTGCCACTCGCCGACCGGCTACGGTCTCGGCCAGACATTCGGGACCTCGGCCGGCACGCAGAATTTCGACAGTGTCGAACAATCCGATGTCGTCGTCATCATCGGCGCCAACCCGACGGACGGCCATCCGGTGTTCGGGTCGCGGCTGAAGAAGCGGCTGCGCCAGGGGGCGAAGCTCATCGTCATCGATCCGCGCCGCACCGATATCGTCCGGTCGCCACATGTCGAGGCTTCCTACCACCTGCCGCTGAAGCCGGGCACCAATGTCGCAGTGATGACGGCGCTGGCACATGTGATCGTCACCGAAGGGCTCTACGACGAGGCATTCATCCGCGAGCGCTGCGACTGGTCGGAATTCGAGGACTGGGCGGCTTTCGTCGCTGAGCCGCAGCATAGTCCCGAACAGACGGAGGCTTTCACCGGCGTTCCGGCGGCGGACCTGCGCGGTGCGGCAAGGCTCTATGCCAAGGGCGGCAATGGTGCGATCTATTACGGCCTCGGTGTCACCGAACACAGCCAGGGTTCGACCACGGTGATTGCGATCGCCAACCTGGCGATGGCGACCGGCAATATCGGCCGCCCGGGCGTGGGCGTAAATCCGCTGCGCGGCCAGAACAATGTGCAGGGCTCCTGCGACATGGGCTCTTTCCCGCACGAGTTGCCCGGCTACCGGCATATTTCCGACGATGCGACGCGCGATATCTTCGAGAAGCTATGGGGTGTGAAGCTCAGCGACGAGCCGGGTCTGCGCATTCCGAACATGCTGGATGCGGCGGTCGACGGCTCGTTCAAGGGCCTGTACGTCCAGGGCGAGGACATTCTCCAGTCCGATCCCGATACGAAACATGTCGCCGCCGGGCTGGCGGCGATGGAATGCGTCGTCGTGCAGGACCTGTTCCTCAACGAGACTGCCAACTACGCCCATGTCTTCCTGCCGGGCTCGACCTTCCTCGAGAAAGACGGCACCTTCACCAATGCCGAGCGGCGCATCAACCGCGTTCGCAAAGTGATGACGCCGCGCAATGGCTATGGCGACTGGGAGGTGACGCAGAAGCTTGCCCATACCATGGGACTCGACTGGAATTATGCCCATCCGTCGGAGATCATGGATGAAATTGCCGCGACGACGCCGAGTTTCGCGCTTGTTTCCTACGATTACCTCGACAAGATGGGTTCGGTGCAGTGGCCCTGCGACGAGAAGAACCCGCTCGGGTCGCCGATCATGCATGTCAACGGTTTCGTGCGCGGCAAGGGCAAGTTCATCCGCACTGAATATGTGGCGACCGACGAACGCACCGGCCCGCGCTTCCCGCTGCTGCTCACCACTGGCCGCATTCTCAGCCAGTATAATGTGGGAGCGCAGACCCGGCGGACGGAGAATGTCGTCTGGCACGCGGAAGACCGGCTGGAGATCCACCCGCACGATGCCGAACAGCGCGGCGTCCGCGATGGCGACTGGGTGAAGCTCGCCAGCCGCTCCGGCGACACCACGCTCCGGGCGCTGATCACCGATCGTGTCGCGCCGGGCGTCGTCTATACGACCTTCCATCACCCCAATACGCAGGCCAACGTCGTCACCACCGACTTTTCCGACTGGGCGACCAACTGCCCGGAATACAAGGTGACGGCGGTGCAGGTCTCGCCGTCGAACGGGCCGAGCGACTGGCAGCTCGAATATGACGAGCAGGCGCGGCAATCGCGCCGCATCGCCGGCAAGCTCGAAGCGGCGGAGTGACGATGCAGGGGCGATTTGGTGTTGTCGGCAAGATCCTCCTTCCTCTCCTAGGGGAGAAGAGGAGGCGTCCGTGATGACTTTCGCCACCACCGCCCGTGCTCCCGAAACCGCCCGCCGCAACGGCGTCATGCACAGCGGTTCGCGCATGGTGCCCGAGGAAGTGCCGATCGCCTTTTCCTATGGCGGCAGTTCGCATGCGGTGATGATGGCGACACCCGCGGATCTTGAGGATTTCGCCGTCGGTTTCAGCCTGACGGAAGGAATTATCGCCAAGCCGGCGGAGATATCCGCCATCGAGATCGTCGAGGGCGAGCAGGGCGTTGACGTGCAGGTCAGCCTTGCCGACGACGTCGCCGATCGGCTGCGGGCGCGCCGCCGCAGCATGGCCGGCCCGGTCGGCTGCGGGCTCTGCGGCATCGAATCGATCGAACAGGCAGTGCGGCCGGTGCCCAACGTCTCAACATCGCCGTTGACGCTGTCTCACGCGGATATCGTTCGGGCCGTTTCGCTTCTGAACGAGGCGCAGCCGCTGCATCGGCAGACGCGGGCCGTACATGGCGCTGGATTCTATCTTCCCGGCGGCGGGCTCATTGCGGTCCGTGAAGATGTTGGCCGCCACAACGCGCTGGACAAACTCTGCGGCGCCGTCATCCGCGCCGACGAAAGCGGCGGAAACGGCGCGGTCGTCGTCACCAGCCGGCTGTCGGTCGAGATGGTGCAGAAGGCGGCGATCCTCGGCAGCCCCGCGCTCATCGCCATTTCAGCGCCGACAGCCCTTGCCATCCGCACGGCCGAAGAGGCCGGCATGACGCTGGTCGCGCTGGTGCGCGGCGAGGATTTCGAGATTTTCACACACCCGCACCGCATCTTGCCCGGAAGCATCGCCGATGTCGCATGATACCAAAACCAAGCTTGTCTATATGGCAAATCAGATCGCCACCTTTTTCAAGAGCCAGCCGCAAAACGAGGCCGCGCAAGGGGTCGCCACGCACATCAACAAATTCTGGGAGCCGCGCATGCGGCGGCAATTGTTTGAAATTCTCGAGAAAGAGGAGAACGGTCTGGATGCACTCGTGCTTCAGGCCGCTCCCATGATCCGCAAGCCGGAGGCGGAGGCAAACCAGGTCCGGTAATCCAAAGTGGCATCTGCCGGAGGGGAGGCAGCAGCAAGCTGCCTGGTCATGCGCCACTGCATACGTCATGAAATCTAATCGATTTAAAATATACGAAGTTCGAAGTGTTACAGCGTCCTTTGCGCGCCGGAAAATAACGCCGCCCGCCGCCAAGAGCACGATGATCACGACCAGACAAGCAAGTCTAGATTTCCGATGGCAAGCAATAAAAAACCGCCAAGAGCGGCGGTTTTCCGATATCCCATTGTTCTGGCAGATCAGGCGGCCAGTTCATCCGTCTCGTTTTCCTTGAACATCTTCGCGAGGTTCAGGAAGCAGATCATGCCGTTTTCCGAAGCGATGATGCCTTCGCAGAAAGCGCGGTCGAAGGAGGCGGTCACCTCGGGCACCGGCTGGACCTGGCTCGACGAGATGGTGAGAATGTCCGAGACGCGGTCGACGAGCATGCCGATGACCATGCTGTGAACTTCCGCGACCACGATGGCGCTGCGTTCGTTGGCAACGGTGCTCTTCATGCCGAGCTTATAGGCGAGATCAATGATCGGGATCACCGAACCGCGCAGGTTCATGACTCCGATGACATCGGCCGGCGAATGCGGGATCGGCGTCGAAGGCGCCCAGCCGCGGATTTCGCGAATGGTCGTAGTCTTGACGCAAAATTCCTGATCATGCAGGCGGAAGGCAATGATCTCGAGCGTATCGCCGCTGAAGCTAGTGGAATTGATCGTGGCCATTAGAATTCTTCCCAACTGTCGTAAGCCAAAGCAGAAGCGGGTGCGCCACCATTGGCGCCAACGAGCTTTGCCTTCACACCACGCGATGACTTTGCACTTGGCAAAGCATCGTTACGGTTAGCAACGACATTAACGGAAGAGTGTTGCCCAAATCTAAATCGGGAATGGAAGCGTGAAGCTTTTCCGCCCCGATCTATTTCAGCCGATCGTTTTTTCGATCCGCGAGACGGCCCAATCGACCTGCTCCCTCGTTATAACAAGTGGCGGAGCGAGGCGGATCGTGTGGTCATGGGTGTCCTTGGCGAGAAGGCCGCGCTCCTTCAGCGCATGGCAATATTGCCGCGCGCCGCCGGCTTCGGGCTCCAGCTCGATCGCCATCATCAGGCCACGACCGCGCACCTCCCTGACAATGTTGGAGCGGATCGACCTCAAGCCTTCGATGAAATAATCACCCATCGCGGCGGCATTGTCGATCATGCCTTCCTCCACGAGCACCTTGAGGGCCGTGCGCGCCACCGCGCAGGCGAGCGGATTGCCGCCGAAGGTCGAGCCGTGCTGGCCGGGCTTCAGCACGCCCAGCACCTCGGAATTGGAAAGGACGGCGGATACGGGATAGAAGCCGCCGGAAAGCGCCTTGCCGATCAGCGTGACATCGGCCTCTATGCTTTCGTGCTCCTCGGCCAGCAGCTTGCCGGTGCGGCCGAGACCGGTCTGGATCTCATCGAGGATCAGAGTCACGTTGTTATCAGTGCAGAGTTCCCGGATACGGGTAAAGTAACCGGCCGGCGGGATGATAACGCCGGCTTCGCCCTGAATCGGCTCGATCAGGGCTGCCACGGTATTGCCGTTGATCGCGGCCTTGAATGCCTCGGCATCGCCGAAGGGAATGATGCGGAAGCCAGGCGTGTAGGGGCCGAAGCCAGTGCGGGCGTCGGGATCTGTGGAGAAACTGATGATGCTCAGCGTGCGACCATGGAAATTGTCGGCGCAGACGATGATCTCCGCCTTGCCTTCAGGTACGCCCTTGACCTCATAACCCCACTTGCGCACCGCCTTGATGGCGGTCTCCACCGCTTCAGCGCCTGAATTCATCGGCAGGATCTTGTGCGAGCCCGTAAGTGCGGCAAGCTCCTCGTAGAGATGGGCGAGTTGGTCGTTGCGGAAGGCGCGGGAGGTGAGCGTCAATCTGCCGGCCTGCTCGATCATGGCGGCTAGGATTTTCGGGTGGCAATGGCCCTGATTGACGGCAGAATAGGCCGAGAGGCAATCGAGATAACGGTTGCCGTCGGTATCCCAGACATACACGCCTTCGCCGCGCGTGAGCACCACGTCGAGCGGCTTATAGTTGTGAGCGCCGAGCCGCTGTTCCGTGGCGATCAGTTTTTCCGAAGTGTTCATGGCGCTTCTCCCTCAGCCTTGTCTATGCGGCACGTGTCGGACGATCGAAGATGCGGCGGCCGAATAGGCTTGCCGTCAGTTCCACCAGGATGCGGGCGCTTTTGCCGCGATCATCGAGAAACGGATTGAGCTCGACGAGATCGAGCGACGAGACGAGGCCGCTGTCCGAAAGCATTTCCATGACAAGATGCGCCTCGCGGAAGGTCGCACCGCCGGGCACCGTCGTACCGACGCCGGGGGCGATGTCGGGATCGAGGAAATCGAGATCGAGGCTGACATGCAGCAGGCCGTTGGCCTTGGCGACAACAGCGAGAATCTCCCGCATGATAGCGCCGATGCCCTGCTCGTCGATGGCGCGCATATCGAAAACGTTGACGCCGTGTTCATGGATTTCCTCGCGCTCGCGCGCATCGACCGAACGGATACCGACCTGGAAGACATTCTTCGGGTCGACGAAGGGCCGGTTCTTCGGGAGGATTTCGGCGAACTCCGCCTCGCCGCAGAAGAAGGCAACGGGCATGCCGTGCATATTGCCGGAGGGCGACGTGGCCGGAGAGTTGAAATCGGCATGGGCATCGAGCCAGAGCACGAAGAGCGGGCGCTCCTTGCTGGCGGCATAACGCGCCATGCCGGAGACGCTGCCCATCGACAGGCTGTGATCGCCGCCGAGAATCAGCGGAAAGCGGCCGGCGGCGGCGACGTCATAGACGCTGCTTTCCAATGCGCGGGTGAAGGCACCGACGATCCTCAGATTGTGGGCTTTCGGATGATTCGGCAGATCCATCGCGGGCACGATGGAGAGATCGCCGATATCGGCGACGTCGTGGCCGAGATCAATTAGGGTCTGGTCGACGCCGGCAATCCGCAGCGCCGCCGGCCCCATGGCGGCGCCTCTGCGACCCGAACCTTCTTCCAAGGGTGCGCCGATGAGGGTGACAGATCGCGATTGCGCATTCATTCGATGGCTCCGTGTTGAGGCCTGTTTCGGCCGATAGTGGGATAAAGGGCTGGCGGCAAAAAGATGGAAAAGTGCCAGAAATGGATTATGATTGCGCAGATTGGTAAAGCTATTTTGACAAAGTGTTCGACGTGGACGATCTCGATACCGAACTTCTGAGTGCCCTTCGCCACAATGCCCGCATGTCCGTCTCGTCGCTGGCGGCGATGACCGGTGCATCGCGGGCAACGGTCGCCGCCCGTATCGACCGGCTGGTCGTCAGCGGCACCATCGTCGGCTTCACCATCCGCACCAGTCACGAGACGCGATCCGCCGGCGTGCGCGCTATCGTCATGATCGAGGTGCTCGGCAAGCTCGCCGACAGGGTGGCCGATCAGCTCAGGGGCCTGCCGCAGGTGCGCGCGCTTCACAGCACCAACGGCAAATGGGATTTCGTCGCCGAGCTGGAGGACCGCGATCTTGCCGCCTTTGACGAGACGCTGCGTCGAATCAGGTTGATCAACGGCATCAATTCGACCGAGACCAACATTCTTCTCAAAACGAGCAAGACGGGTTTCTAAGCCGCTTCAATATTCCCGTTCATAGACGATGCCTGCTTCGCCGGCGCCATTGCCGCCGGCGGCTCCCCGCAATTTGACACCGCGGCCGACATCGAGATTGATGATGGCCTTGGCGCCGGCCGAGCCGCCCTGCTGCAATTCGAAATAGGTACGGTCGTTGAGATAGCGGCCGACGCTGACACTCGTCTGGCCCTTCTCGTCGGTGCTGACGTCGAAATCGTCAACGCCGAGCTGGTTGCGCAGACCCTCGAAAAGCGAAGTGGAGCGGTTGCCGGCCAGCTGGCTGACCGCGTCGGCGAGCTGGGCGATCTGCACCGGCGACAGCTTCGACATCGACTGGCCGAAGATCAGCTGCGCCAGCACCTCGTCCTGCGGCAGCTGGGGCGAAGAGGAAAAGGTGATCGAAGGATCGGTGGCAAGGCCTGAGACATCGACCGTCAGGGTCGTCGTGCCGGAGGTGGAGGTCGCTTCCATGTCGAGCGCTGGCGTCAGGTCGCCGGCAAAGGTGATTTTGCTCTTGTCGGAGAAATTGAGGCGGCGATTGAGAATGGTCAGCCGTCCGCGGCGCATCGTAAAGCCGCCGGTGACGATGGGTGCTGCCGCCGTTCCGCGGATCGTCACGCGGCCTCCAAGCTCGGCATCGATGCCGCGGCCGCGCACGAAGATCTGCGAGGGCGCATCGATTTCGAGGTCGAGCGTGATAACGGAGGACTTTTCGCCCGGCTTTTGCTTGCCTTCATCGCGCAGCTGCGCCAGCACTGCTCGCGGTGCATTCTTATGCCGGATGTCGATTTCACGCAGCGAGGTCGGCAATCTCTCCGGGACGGTGATCGAGGTCTTGTCCAGCCGCAGCTTACCGCTCAGCGTCGCGCTCATGATCGGCCCGCGCAGGCCGACTGCCCCGTTGACGGTGGAGACGACGAGCGTTCCGTCGACATAGACGGCCTTGTCGAGCTTGATCGAAATGTCGGCGGGAAAGCCGCCGGCGGGCTGGATGCCGATGGTGCCGCTTGCCGAAATCGTGCCGCCGCCGCCAAGATTGCCGCTGAGGCGCGAGATGACGGCCTGGTTGCCATTGAAGGTGACGATGGCTGCGACATTGTTGATGGCAAGATTGCGCCTGACGTCGACGAGCTTGGCCCCTGATGTCGAGACAGTGCCGTTGATGATGGGTGCTGCGGCCGTTCCGCCAATCTTAAGATCGACGTTGGCGACGCCGTCGGCGACAAAGCCCTGCTGTGCGAGCGGCGCGCCAAGCACGGCGAAAGGAACATTGCCGTTGAAGCGCATGTCGATGGCGCGGTTGCCCGATATCACCACGCTGCCGCCGCCCTTCAGCGACATGCCGGCGTCGCCGGCCAGGCTGGTGTCGACCGTCAGCCTGTTGTCGGCAAGCTTGCCGGATGCCCCGATGCTGAACGGCGAAAGACCGGCGCCTTTCGTCTGGCTCGTCGCGGCATTCTTCCAGTCGACCTTGAAATCGACGGCGGGTGAGGACAGCGTGCCCGTCGCTTTGGCCGTCGCCGAGATGGTACCCTCGGCTCCGATGCCCGGAACAAAGCCGTTGGCGATGGCGGCCGGAACATTGGCAGCGTTCGCGGTGACGTCGATCGATCGGATCGTTGTGCCTGCAATGGACAAATTACCGGCGGCCTTCAGCGAAATGCCGCCGCCGCCGCTGAGGTCGGCATCGAAATCCAGTCGGTCGCCGGCATATTTTCCCGTCGCCGCCAAGGCAAGCCGGGAGAGGCCGGCGGCCTTGGTGTGGCTGGTCGCGGCATCTTTCCAGTTGAGCTTGAAATCGACGATCGGGTCTGCCGGCGTTCCCGATGTCTGGGCGCTCGCCGACAGTGTGCCTTCAGCACCAAGGCCGGGAACAAAGGCATTGGCGATATTTGCCGGCAGCGCCGGAATGTCGGCATTGATCGAAAGGTCGCGGATGGCCGTTCCCGCGATCGTCAAGCCACCCGCCGCCTTGGCCAACATGCCCTCCTTGCCGGCAAGGCTGGCATCGAAATCGACCCTGTCATTGGCGAACTTGCCGGAGGCCACGGCGCTCAAACCCGACAAGCCGCTGCTCCTGGTCTGCGCGGTGGCGGCGTTCTTCCAGTCGAGCTTGAAATCGACGGCGGGTCTTGGCAGCGCGCCTGAGGCGGATGCCGTTCCCGACACCATGCCCTCCGCGGCAAGACCCGGAACAAAGCCGTTGGCAAGGGCTGCTGGCAGATTGACGAGATCGGCCTTGACGTCGAGGTTGCGGACCGAGGCGCCCGATATCGCCACATTGCCCGCGGCATTCAGCGAGAGGCCGTCCTTGCCGCCAAGATTGGCGTTAAAGGCGAGCTTGTTGTCGACGAGGTGTCCCGATGCGGCAAGCGCCAGGCCGGAAAGATGCGCGCTTCTGGTGTGGCTGGTTGCGGCATCCGCCCAGTCGAGCTTGAAATCGGCCTTGGGTGCAGCGGGTGTTCCTGCTGCCGAGAGCGTGCCGGATATCATGCCGCCGGCCGCAAGATCGGGGACGAAGGCATTGGCGAGAGCGGCGGGGAGTTTGACGATTTCGGCATCGACTTTCATACTGTCGATCGTCGTACCAGCAAGAGCGACGTTGCCCATGGCCTTCAATGCGAGACCTTGATCGCCACCGGCGGCCGCGTTGAAATCCAGCTTGTTATCGGCAAATTTCCCCGATGCGGTAATGTCGAGAGCGGCAAGGCCGGCACGCTTCGTGTGGCTCGTCGCGGCGTCTTTCCAATCGAGGTCGAAATTGGCGGTCGGGGCGGAAAGCGAGCCCGCAGCCGAGAGCCTCCCCGAGACCGTGCCTTCGGCAGCGAGATCGGCGACGAAGCTGTTTGCCAGGCTTGCCGGGACATTTGACAGTGTCGCATCGGCCGCGACCGCGCTGATCGTCGTGCCGGTAACGGCGGCATTGCCGTTCGCCTTCAGCGAGAGGTTGTTGGCGCCGGCAATCGCGGCGTCGAAATCAAGCTTGTTGTCGGTGAATTTTCCGGACGCGGTGACGCCAAGACCGGCGAGGCCGGCCCGTTTCGTGTGGCTCGTCGCGGCGTTTAGCCAATGGAGATCGAAATCGGCGGTCGGGGCTGCAAGCAGCCCGCTGGCCGCGACCGTTCCGGAGAGCGTGCCTTCTGCTGCGAGATCGGGAACGAAGCCGTTGGCAATAGCTGCCGGGATATTGTCCAGTGTTGCGTCGACCTTGACGTCACCGATCGTCGTCCCGGCGATATCCACGTTGCCGTTTGCCTTGAGCGAGAGCCTGTCGGCGCCGATGGCTGCGGCGCCGAAATCGAGCTTGTTGTCCACGAATTTGCCAGATGCGGTCACATCAAGAGCCGCGAGGCCGGCGCGCTTCGTGTGGCGCGTCGCGGCGCTTTTCCAGGCGATGTCGAAATTGGCGGTTGGAGCCTTAAGGGAACCGGAGGCGGTCACCTTTCCCGTGATCGCGCCTTCGGCGGCGAGATCGGAAACGAAACCATTGGCGACCTGCGCAGGCAGGTTGAGGATATCGGCGTTGATATCGAACGCCGGCGCCGTCGGATCAGCGAGCGCGACGTCGCCGCGGGCCTTGAGCAACAGGCTGTCGGCACCGGCGATTGTGGCGTCGAAATCGAGCTTCTTGTCGACGAATTTACCGCTGGCAGTGATGCCGAGCGGTGTCAGGCCCGCGCCCTTAAGCTGCCCTGTCGTCGCATCCTTCCAGTCGAGTTTGAAATCGGCGATGGGTGCTGCCGGCGTTCCCGTCACGGCAATCGTTCCCGAGATTGTGCCGCCAGTCGAAAGATTCGGCACGAAACCGTCGACGAGTGACGCCGGCAGCTCCTTGATGACGGCATCGAGCTTCAGCGTCTCGCCGGCCGAACCGGTAACCGATACCGAGCCGGCGCCGGTCTTCAACGTCAGCCCGTCCAGATTGGCGACACCGCCGGTGACCGTGACCCGCGTCGGCGCAGCGAGTTCGATCGGAATGTTGCGGGGGCTTGCCGAGAGTCGATCGAGGTTGAAGCCGATATTGCCGGCGGCCATCTCAATCGTACCGTCCGCCATCACGGGATTGCCGCCATAGGCAGCATCGAGGTCGAATTTGGTGCGGTCTTGCTGTTTGGTAAAGCTGAGAGAAAGTCCGCCAAGTTTGTTCGCTCCGGCAGCCAGTTCCTCGGCCCTGACCGTGCCGTTTGCGGCAAGGGCGCTGAGATCGCTGACCGTGAGGTCGATATCCGGCTTGACGATCGCCAGCGTATCGCGGCGGATCGAGGCGCCTGACGCAACAAGCTTGAGCGCGATCTTGCCGCCGTCGCTCTCGATGCCGAGCGACCCTTTGAGATCTCCTTCGGCTTTCTGTCCGCCAAGCGCTGCCAGCAAGCCGATCTTGGGGAAATCGAAGGTCAACGCGCCCGAGGGTGCAAAGGAGGGCGAGAGCTCCAGATTGCCGGTTAGCCGGTTGCCGCCGATATCGGCGGTCAGTGCGGGAATGCTCGTCCTGCCGTTTTCAGAACGGACGTTGCCGCTGATGCCGATCGGCTGTCCGTCGATCGTGCCGGTGGCCGCAAATTTCCCCTGCGGCGCCTTGGGATCGGCGATACCCGACAGATCGACATTGAGGTTGGCGAGCATGCGATCGGCCATCTCAAGGCTGGGAGCCTTGAGATTGGCCGTCATGGAGATCGCCGGCAGTTCGCCTCCGACTCTCAGCGCGTAACCTGCTCCGCCACTCGCACCCGCAATCAGCTTGCCGATATCGGGCAGCCGACCTGAGAGATCGGCGTTCAACATCGAGCCGTCGAGCGCGACGTTGCCGGCGGCTTCAAGCGTGCCGGATTTCAGGACGAGGTTGGACAGCGCGAATTTCGACGGGATAGTGCCGGTCACCTGGCTTTCGAGCGTGATCGGCTGATCAAACCTGCTCGCCGCCGCGGCCGGCAGGGCCGCCGGCTCGACGCTCAGCTTGACATTGCCGGTCAGCGCTCGGTCCCCCAGCCGATAGGAACCGTTGAGGCTGCCGTTGATATTGGCGCTTTCGACGGTGGTGCCATTGAAGCCGATGTCTCCCGGCGAAATCTGGAGCGGCGCGGCGATCGTGATAGGGCCTTGAACTGCGCGGTTGAGGTTCGGTTCGGCAAAGGTTGCGTCGCCGGCCACGAGGCGCAGCTGAACGCTGCCGGAACGAGCGGCAAGATTGAAGGCGTCGCTCTTTGCCGTCAGCTTGACGTTGCCGATATCGGCCTGCGGCAGGGTTGCGCTGTCGAGCGAGCCGCTGAGGCTCAATCGGGCGGTCTGCGCGTCGCCTGTTAGAGCAAGGTTCAGACCCGATATCAGGAAGCGCGCTTCGCCTTCGGCGAGCGGCCAGCGGAAATCGACAGGGCCGGATGTGCCGAGCAGATTGGCGTTCAGGCTGTTGTTGCCGGTCGGGTCAAGCGCGCCCGATGCGGCGATGACAACGCTGCCGGTGGCGATATTGCCTGTCTGGATATCGATCTTGCCATGGTCGTCGAAGGTGGCGGCAAGGTCGATATTGGTCTGGCCGGCGAAAAGAGGCCGGAATGCCGCGGGAAGAAGCGAGCTCAGGTCACCGCCACCCTTGAGATCGAGATGGTGCAGCCCGTCTGCGCCAATCGCATGTCGGCCCTCGATTGCAGCGCGCTGTTGCCCGTCGAGCGCAGCCTGCATTTTGCCTGTCCAGTCGGATATCGGTCCCTGGCCGTCGAGGTTGATGTTGACGGCAGGATTGCCAGGCAGGCCGAGGAAGCCCGCCAAAAGCCCACCCTTCGGCTCGGCAAGCTGCGCCTTCAGCCGCAGCCGGTTTTCGGCCGGAGCGTAGGCGATATCGGCGCTAAGCCGCGCATCCGGAACTGCGTGGCGGCTGACATTGACCATCGCTTCGCCGCCGTCGCCATCCGCCGTAAGGCTGCCTACGGCGGCGAGCGCGAAGGCGCGTCCCGCAAAAGCTTCGGCGAGTTTGATATCGGGCAGGGCCACATGGTCGACATCGACCTTAACCGGAAGTGCGAAGCCGCCGGAATTTTCTGCGTTGGGCCGGGAGGGCAGGGTGCGCACCGGCTTGCGCAGCACGCTGATCGTCTCGATCTGGAAACGCTTGGCGTGGAATGTTCCCGTCAGCAGCGCCAGCGGGTTCCAGTCAATCGCCACGCCGTGAATTTCCGCAAAAACGCCCCTTGTGTCGGATAGGGAGATTTCGGCGGCGCGAAGCCCGCCGGTCAAAAGCCCCTCCGGTTCGCGCACCTCGATCGTCATGTCGCGGTTGGAAAGGGTGGAGGCGATCCTTTCGGTGACGATGCGGGCGCCAAAGGAAGTGAAGCCGAAGATCGCAAGTGCCGCGACAGCGAGAATCAAAATGGCGCCGACAGCAAAGCCTGTGACCCGCACGATCCAGTTGATGATTTTTGCCAGCGTTTGCATCGGCGCGGACTACCCCGTTTTCATGCGGCCCACAGATCGGAAGGAACCCGAATCGGCAATCCTAGAAGGATTGGCCGATGCCGGCATAAATTCCATAATCTGTGCCATCTTCGTACTTGTTCAGCGGCACGGCAAAATCAAGCCGCAGCGGCCCGAAAGGTGTGGCATATCGTATTCCCGCGCCGGCGCCGGCGCGGATATCGGAAAAACCCGGAAAGGTGCTGTCCGATACGGTGCCGACATCGATGAAGGGCACGAGGCCGATCGTATCGGTGATCCTGAAGCGGGCCTCCAGCGACCCGGTCACATAGGAGCGGCCGCCGGTGGCATCGCCGTTGTCGTTGTAAGGCGAGATTTCCTGAAAGCTGTATCCGCGCACCGAGCCGCCGCCGCCGGCGAAAAAGCGTTGCGTGGCAGGGATATCCTCGATCCCGCCGCCGCCGATCAGCACGCCGGCGGCGACCTTGCCTGCAAGCACGAGGCGATCTTCGGCGCCGAACGGAAGATAGCCGGAGATCGAACCCTCGAACGCCGCATAGGGGATGGCATTGAAGATCTCGTAGCCGGGCTTTGCCGACACCGTCGCGCGATAACCTTCGGTCGGATTGAACTTATCGTCGCGTGCGTCACGATCATATTGAAGCGGCAGAGCGATGGTCAGATAATCGTTGGTGCCGAATGCGTCGTCATCACGCTCCCAGCTGACTTCGCCGCTCGCCGACACCGTGTCCTTCTCGGTCAGTTCATAGGAAAGGCCGAGCGAGGCGGTGACGAGCGTCGCATCATAAGCGTCCGGATTCTGGGTCTTGGCGATGATGCCGGCCTTCAGCGTGGCGGCCGGGAAGAAGGCGCCGGGCTTGGTGAAGAGGATGCCGGCCGAATAGTCGAGGCTGCCGACATCGGTGGTTTCACCGAGCCGCGAGACCGAGCCTTCGATCCTCAGCGTCTCGGCTTCGCCGAACAGGTTGCGGTGACCCCAATAACCCTGGATGCCGAGGCCGTCGGTGGTGGAATATTGCGCGCCGACGCCGAAATAGCGCCTCTTGCCTTCGGACACCTCGATCGTCATCGGCAGCGTGCCGTCCGGCGCCAGCGCATCGCCCTCATGAATGGTGACGCTCGAAAAGACGCCGAGGGCGCGCAGCCGCTCGCCGGCCTTCTTCAGCGTTTCCGGCGAATAGGGGTCCCCTTTGTTCAGCCGGGAATAACGCTGGATGAACGCAGGCCGCACGGTTTTTTCGCCGGTGACCCCGACATCGCCGATCGGGGCGACAGGCCCGCCTTCGGCAGCAAGCACGATGTCGACCGTGTCGCTCCTGTGATCGGCTACGACCTTGCGTTCGGTCAATTTGGCGAAGGGCCGGCCTTCGCTTTTCAACTGCTCGACTATTCTGTCGCCGGCCTTGATGATGGCGAGCGAGCCGGCCTCGGCGCCGGGGGCAAGGTCGTAGTCGGCGGGATTGCGATCCGCGGCGTCGCCGCCGAACTGCACCTCTCTGACCTTGAAAACAGGGCCTGGTGTTATATCGACTGTGACGGGGACCGGCCCGGAGCGGTCGAATGTCGGATTGGGCGGCAGGTCGTCGATATTTTTGCCGTCGATGGTGATCGTCACCACTCCGCCATACCGGGCCTTTTCATAGAGCGCAGCGACCAGTCGCTCGCGGTCGTCACGCGCCTTGACGACGATGCCGAGATCGCCGGAGACGGGCTGTTTCTGGTCGCTGACAAGGCGGGAGCTGTTTTCGAGCGCTTCCCTGAGATCCGGATCGGCGGTGTCGGCCTTGAGGTCGACGTGATAGCGCACCGGATCAGGCACCTGTTCGCTCTCATCCTCCTCCTTGCCGAAGATGGTGATGCCGAAAAGCTTGAAGGCGTAAGCATCGCCGATCAGGACCGGTGAGAAAGCAGCTGCCGCTGCGACCACCATCATGGTGCCTGTTCGCCGATACGCAAAACCTATTTTCGGACTTGTCCCTCTAATCCGCATCCGCTGCTTTTGGTTACGCCTACATGAAGCTTCGTTGCCCAGCCGTGAACAGCTTAGCGGCAAAATCGCGCAGGGTGTACCATTTTAAATTGCCCACGCGCTAATTCGGTACAAAAAATCCCGGATGTGTGGCCGGGATTTCCTGTGTTGCCGTTTGTCAGCGCCCTCAGCGCGGGCAAGCATCGATGTAACGGCGGCCGTAGCGGTCGCGATAGTAGCACTGGCCGGGCTGTTCCGCGACGCTGCCGATCAGGGCGCCCGACACGCCGCCGATGGCGGCTCCGACCGCAGCACCTCGGACATTCCCGGTCACTGCGCCGCCAATGACGGCGCCGGATGCAGCACCAATACCGGCACCCTGCTGGGTCGGCGTGCAGCTTGCGACTGACAGGCCGATCAATGCGAGTATGACAGCTTTTTTCATCTCTTTCTCCTGGGTTATCGCCCAATGGGCATAGGCCGTCCCTATTGTTTTTTTGGCACGCTAGCCCGAAAACTATGTCGGAAGAAAGGGTTGTCCACCAGTGCCGCGATTTTTTTGCAGGACGAGTGTCGTCGCGGGGCCTGTGGTTTTGCGATTTCCATCGCGCTGCGCCCTATCAAACTGGCGGATGATTGCGCCCATATTTTTTATCTGGAATCATTCAAAAATCTGGGCCTTTTGCCGCAGTTGATGTTAAAGCAAAGGGTAAGCATTGACGCGCGGACGTCCGATCGGCAAGAACGGCCGCGTGATACTGGAGCATATGATGGATTTCGAAGCATTTTTCAAAAACGAGCTGGACGGGCTTCATGCCGAGGGCCGCTACCGCGTTTTTGCCGATCTCGAGCGTCACCGCGGCAATTTCCCGCGGGCGACGCGCCAT